>CAUUEZ010000022.1:0-3326 GCA_963544405.1 uncultured Acholeplasmataceae bacterium | reverse complement strand
AATATTGGATTAAAATATCTTTAATCCCAAGATATAATCAAACTAAATAGGTATCATATTTTGCAGTATACAATGTTTTGTGAAAGAAAATTAAGAGATTTTAATAATAGTGACAACAACATACAAAAGATTTTAATTACTAACGGCACTTTATTTTTTAAAACTTGAACAGTTCATTAAGTTAAAAGATTTTTAAAAATGAAACATAGAATAGGTAGCATATTTTACCTAATATCTTAAAATAAAAATCCAGTAGAATCACTCTTCTACTGGATTTTCTAATTTAAAAAGGTAAATGTATTGTAATAATTATATGACTACAAATATACCTACATCTTTATCTAATTTTATTTAAAACTAATTTCTTCGTATTGAAGTTCGCTTGATTTACACAAATCAGAACCATAGATTTTTCTTAACTTCTCAATTTTAATTATTTCTTTAGCAGTACCAGTTTCCACAATTTTTCCCTCCTGGATTAACGAAACATTAGCATCTAAAAATAATGCGTGGTTTGGATTGTGAATGGAGAGCAAGATGGTTTTACCTGTTTCTTTAATTTTCTTTAACATGCTTAAAACCATATTTTGATTTTTTAAATCAAGCGCAGAAGTGGGCTCATCTAGAATAATAACTGGTGTGTCTTGAACTAAAGCAGCAGTGATTAACACCTTTTGTTTTTCACCACCGCTAATCTCACCAAGACATTTATTTAATAACTTCTCAATTCCGAGTTCCTTTGCAATTCCTTTAACTCTTTTAATCAGGATCTCATTTGGTGATTTGTAAAACGCAAGTTTGTTTACCAAACTAAAGGAAAGATAGTCAGAAATCTTAACATCTGAAAATAGGTTAATGTGTTGAGGAACATATGAAAATATCTTACTTCTTTCTGCTATTTTTATGGATTTTAAATCTTTTTCTCCATAATAAATATTTCCACTAATTGGTTGAAGTAGTCCAGCAAGGAGTTTAAGTAAAGTAGTTTTACCGGAACCGTTTAAACCCAAAACTACGTTAATCGTACCTTCTTTGAAAAACAAATCTACATTAGAAACCGTTTCTTTGATTTCTTGTTTCTTGTATTTAAAAGATAAATTACTAATTTTAATATTCATTTTTTTGTCTAAACCTATTGAAAACTAAAATAAAAACCACAATTAGTGTGCTGAGTAGTGAAGTTGTTGCACTCAAAGGAACTTCTGAGTCTGTAAAAGAACGAGAGATAATGTCACAAACTATCATAAAAGTAGCACCAATAGTTATGGAAAGTGGAATTGAGTATTTGGTGTTTATACCAATAAATAGTCTAGTGATGTGTGGTACAACAAGGCCTACCCAGGCGATTTTACCAGAAAAGCAAACAGAGATTGCTGTAAGCAAAGTAGCAATAATTATAATGCCGTGTTTATAAACTTGGTAGTTAATTCCTTTTGTTTTGGCCTCGGTTTCACCGAGAGCAACAATGTTAATTCGCCAGGCGATTAAAAGTAAAACTAACACACAAACTAAAACTACTATACCCATTATTAAAACTTGCGAATACAAGGCATTTCCGAAACTACCCATTTCCCAGTAGACAATTGAAGCCAGGGTAGTTTGTGGGTCTGCAAAATATTTTAAAAAAGCCAAAACTGCCGACATTAGTCCGCCTACTAATATTCCTGATATTAACAAAATAGTCGGAGATCCGTTTTTAAACAACCTAGCGATAAGCAGGGTTAAAAACACAGTAAGTAAACCTAGAGAAAATGAAAACATAGAAATGAAAACTGGACCAAGTCCAAGCAGTATAGCGCCTGCTGCTCCAACTGAAGAACCCGCTGACACTCCAAGTAAGTCTGGTGAAACTAACTTATTTTGAAAAATCTCTTGATAAAGCAAACCAGAGACAGAAAGGCCAATACCCGCTAGTATAGCCATTGTGGTTCTAGGTAGTCTTAGTTTAAAAATTATGGTTCTTTGTATAGAGTATGCTGTGTCTTTAGTGAAAACCGCTTTAAAGAAACTACTAAAACCAATGTTGTATCTGCCAACCATTAAAGCAATTATAAAAACCAACACCATTGTTAGCAGAGTTAAAGGTAGTGCGATTCTAAATTTTTTCATTCATTTAGACAAGTGGTTCTAAGTTTGGACCAAGACCTGCCAGCATTGCTAAAGCGTCTTGTGCACTTAGTGAGTAGCCAAAATATTCTTTTATTGATTTTGTTAACCTGCCAGTGATGTCAAAGGCAAATAAATCTGGATGCAAGAGCATTGCTTGATGGGCAAAAAATATAGGTGTCATTGCAGAAAGTTGTTCAAACGCAGTCACGCCAATCGGAATTTTATACAAGCGACCGTTTTTAACAGCCTTTAACTCATTGAAAGGAGCCTGTGCAATTTTAAGTAAGTTGGTGTGTTGATAAATGCCACCGAAAACTACGACATCTGGATTGTAGTTTAAAATCTCTTCATCAGACGGACGGTTAGTTGTAATTTTACTGCCGAGATATTCAAAACCTAAAACAGAATATGCGTATTCTGAAAAAGAACCTGCATTGTCTGTGTAGCCAACACCATTTGGTTTATCGCCGCGAACATAGTAAAGTTTTTGTTTTGAAACTTTACTTTTTTCAAGTGTAGTCTTGATTTTAGAAATCATTGCTTCAACTTCGTTTTCCCACTTGCTTGATTTTTCTTTAACTTCTTCGCTGTCCCAAATTTGTCTAATTAGTCTAGAAAAGAACGCGACATATTTTTCAAAGTTAGGCTTTGCGTAAAGTGAAACACAAACCGCAGGAATTCCGCGCTGATTTAATTCATCTGCTATATATTTCTCTGGTACAAACACTAAATCAACTTTGCGTTCTAAAAAAAGTTCAAAACTATTTTTGTAGCCATAAACATAGTGATTTTTTGAGTTTGGGTAAATGTGTTTTAACCATTTGTTGTTAAGAGTTCCTTTATAGGCTCCATCTATTTTGTCGCCAAGTCCATAGGCTACAAGCAAGTCATAGGTGGTTCTAGAAATACAGGCTACCTTACTCGGGTTTTTCTTAACGTAAACTTTAGTTCCAAGCATATCAGTAACTTCAACTTTACCGGGTTCTTTAAACGGATTTGTACAAGAACCCAAAGTAAATGCGAGTATTAGATTTAAAGCGCCTAGAAACAAGAATGCGATTTTTCTGTTCATTTTAATTCTCCTTTAGTATAAATAAAATTAAGTCAGTTTTAATTTTAGTTAAAACAATAAAAGCAACAAATTAGCTGTGCTTTGTTTGGTATTCCCGTGTTTCGGGGTTATACAAGATTTTTTTGGAGTAAATTCTGCTATTTTT
>CAUUEZ010000021.1:0-4253 GCA_963544405.1 uncultured Acholeplasmataceae bacterium | reverse complement strand
TAAAAAATAGCAGAATTTACTCCAAAAAAATCTTGTATAACCTCGAAACACGGGAAGATTTTGGGTAGGTAAGCGCTGTTTTAAAGGCGTTTTTACCCAAATTTAAAAACTCTTTAAATATTTTTTGAATAGCTTAAATATCGGCCTAAAAACGCGAGTCCGTGCTATAATTTAAGAGTTAAATGAGGTACACAAATGCTTTGGAGTGATTGGCTAGTTTTTATATTATCTATCTTAATGGTTGCAAATGTATTGCTGCAACAATCTAAAGATGATTTGCAAGATGCTTTTTCTGGAGATAAATCAGAATTATTTAAAAATAAAAAAGCACGAGGACTTGAGGCTGTTTTAAACATTACAATGGCTGTGTTTTCAGTTTTATTTGTAATATTCATCATCGTTAGTCGTGTACTAATTACAAAAGGTTTCTAAGTAAACCTTTTTTTATTTTAAAATGCACCGTTTTTTTACCAAAAACTGGGAGTTTGACCCAGAAATAAAACATCAAATTAAAAATGTGCTCAGACTACGAGAAGGCACACAAATTGAGGTTTGTGCAAATAATTTGTGTTTTTTAGGTGTTGTTTCTTACCACGAAAAAGAACCTGTTTTTATCAAACAAAAACAGTTAACACAAAACAAAGTTTTTAAAGTTGATGTTGTACAAGGTTTAACTATTCCCAAAAAATGTGAGTTTGCCGTTAAACACCTAACTTTATATGGTGCAAGAAAAATTATGTTTGCCCCCTTTCACAGGAGTGAAAGAAAACTTAAACCTCTTAACTTAAACAGAGCAGAAACTATAGCAAAAGAAGCTGCAGAAATCGCGAAGCGCTTTGAGATTCCAGAAATCAGAGTACTTAGTGCTTTAACTGATATTCATTTTACTAAATACGACTTGGTGCTGCTGGCAGACGAAGAAACAAACTACGATAAAAAAATTGAATTTAAAAACTTTAAAGACAAAAACATCTTGCTAATTATTGGTCCTGAGGGCGGAATTGACATAAGTGAGCGTAAGTATTTCCAAAGCCTTTCAAATTGTCAAATAGTTTCACTTGGCGAAAATATTTTAACTACAGAAAGCGCGGCAATTGGTATACTTTGGGCTTTAAATAATTTATAAATTTTATTGTTTATTTAAGTATTTTTAACATTTCATGTTAACTATATTGACGTTAATATGAAGTGCTTATTATGTTTAGAAGAAATTGAAAACGAAATAAACTTTTTTACCTTTTTTAAGTTGAATAGAAATATTTTTTGCAAAACTTGTGTAAGGTCAAACGACTTTTCTTTAGTGCATGAAACTTTTCCAACAGCACAAAACTCTGTGTGTAATTTATATTATTTTGAGCACTACAATCCAGAAATACCTGAAGACATCTACCTGCAATTTTTTGCGCCAATTTTTACACAAAAAATCAAGACAGCCATTCCCATTTTCTTCTTGTTAGAGTATAATATAAATGTAGATAAGGTTTTGAAAAAAGTTTTTAAAACCGATGTCATTATTCTCAGTTTAAGAAAGGTAGGAACAAATAATGAACATTAAAGTACAAGGTAAAAACGGATTTATTCCAAGTGAAAGTATTGAAAAATACTCAGAGAAAAAACTTGAAAAGGTTTTAAAACTAATTCCTGAAGACGATGTAAAAGTAAGAGTTGTCTGCAAAGTTTACAACGATATGCAAAAAGTAGAAATTACTTTAACTCTACCAAAAATTACTATGCGTGCTGAAGTTGAACAAAAAGATATTTATGCAGCAATTGACCTAGCAGTTGATAAACTACTTCGTCAATTAACTAAACAAAAAGATAAGTTTGCTTTGCGTTTTTCTAAAAATAAAAATCGTGGCATCAAAGAAGAAAACAGCAAAATCGCTGACCAAATGGCAAATCCTGGACAATATGGCGATGACATCGTTAGAGTTAAATCAATCGTACTTGAACCAATTAGCGTAGATGAAGCGATTTTTAAAATGGAAACTCTAGACCACTCTTTCTACATCTTTAAAAATGTAGAAAACAACAAAGTTTGCGTAATTTATCGCCGCAATGAAGGTAATTTAGCAGTTATTGAAACTGAATAATTATCTCTTTTAATCTAAACAGTTTACTAATCACCCCGCTTCAAGCGGGGTGTATTTATAAATAGAAAGCAGGTGTTTATGTTAGACACAAAAATTAAAGAAATTATTGAAAAAGAAATGTTGCGGCAAAAAGACGGACTCGAACTAATTGCTTCTGAAAACTATGTTTCTAAAGATGTACTTAGTGCGGTTGGTTCTATTTTAACTAATAAATATGCAGAAGGATATCCTTCTGCTCGCTACTATGGTGGTTGTGAGTTTGTTGACGAAATTGAGGCACTCGCCATTGAACGGGCAAAGAAACTGTTTAATTGCAGGTTTGCCAATGTTCAACCGCACTCAGGCAGTCAAGCAAATGCTGCTGTTTATCTTGCTCTCTTAGAACCAGGTGACACAATACTTGGTATGGGTTTAAATTCAGGTGGACATCTTACCCACGGCTACTCACTTTCTTTTTCTGGCCAGTTTTACAAATGCTTTTCTTATGACTTAGACAAAAACACAGAAGAGTTAAATTACCAAGAAATTGAAAAACAAACACTTGCAGTTAAACCTAAACTAATTGTATGCGGAGCATCTGCTTACAGCCGCGAAATTGACTTTAAACGCTTTCGCAAAATTGCCGATAAAGTCGGCTCTTACTTAATGGCAGATATCGCCCACATTTCTGCACAAGTTGCAGTTGGTTTGCATTCAGATGCACTTAAGTATGCAGATGTTGTAACGACAACAACCCACAAAACTCTTAGAGGACCTCGTGGTGGCTTGATTTTAACTAACGACGAAAATATCGCAAAAAAAGTTAACAAGGCTGTTTTCCCAGGGGTTCAAGGTGGTCCTTTAATGCACGTGATTGCTGGAAAAGCAGTGTGTTTTAAAGAAGCATTAACACCAAGTTTTAAACAATATGTTCAACAATACATAAAAAATGCAAAAATAATGGCGGCGGAATTTGCTCACCTCGGCTACAGAGTAATTTCTGGTGGCACTGATAACCATATAGTTTTAATCGATGTTAAACAAAAAACAGGTTTAACTGGACTGGCCGCTCAAGAAATTTTGGAAAAAGGACATATTACTGTTAATAAAAACTCAATTCCTTTTGACACAGAATCCCCTAAGTATACATCTGGAATCAGACTAGGTTCAGCCGCTTTAACTACCCGTGGCTTTAAAGAAAATGATTTTAAGGAAATCGTTCAATTGATTGACAGAATTTTAACCAATTACACTAATCCAAATGTTATTAGTGATGTTCAAAACAAAATTCTTGCACTTTGCCAAAAGCATCCGCTTGACTACTAAAGTAAAACCCCTCTTTATTTAAGAGGGGTTTTAAATATTTACTCAACTATTTCAACAAGGCCTACTTCAGGTTTTGCTGATTTGTCTATAGCAACCGTTGCTGCTTTCAAGATTTTTACACTTACTTCAGGGTGTTTTTCTTTAGTAATTCGTGCGCACTCAGCAACACAGTAGTCAAAGCAAAGTCCAACAACATCTACAGTCGTATTTTCATTAATTTCTTTGAAATTTAAAAGCAGGTCAACACCGTACTCTTCTTGGTTAATGTCTTGTCCTTTTGAAATAATTAAACTGTTTGGAATTGTTGATATCAGTTTAAGCAGTTCGTGGTCTATTTCGGCACCTTTTGACTTTTGTACGCAATGCGCAGGCCATGGTCCGCCTTGTTCTTTAAATGAGCAATGTTTTGAAGGATGCCAATCGCGAGTAAATATTACCCATTCGTAGTTATTTGTTTGACTTAGTTTAAGAATTTCTGCCTTGGCTTTTTGCCAGGGGTCAAGACCAACTGCGAGTGTGCCGTTAATAAAGTCAGTTTGTGCGTCTATGATTGCCAGGATTTTCATAAATTAAATTTCCTTTCTTTATAAAAAAAGCACCTACTTTTTTAAGCAGATGCAAACTCAGTTTTAAAGTGGCGCCCACTCCAGGTCTCGAACCTGGGACCTTCTGATTAACAGTCAGACGCTCTAACCAACTGAGCTAAGTAGGCGTGGGTGATAATTTAAAATAAAGAAAGAAACTGGCAGCTCCCTATTTTTACGCAGTCGCGCTATCGTCGGCGTAAAAGTGCTTAACTTCTGTGTTCGGGATGTAAACAGGTGTTTCCACTTTGCCATCACCACCAGATTTCTT
>CAUUEZ010000020.1:0-5516 GCA_963544405.1 uncultured Acholeplasmataceae bacterium | reverse complement strand
TACCGCGTTCTTTTTCCTCTGGTGCTTTGTCAATTTGGTTGTAGTCTAGTTTTTGTGCAAGACCGCATTCACCAAGCACATAAGTGATAGCAGCGGTTAGAGTAGTTTTACCGTGGTCAACGTGGCCAATTGTACCAATGTTAACATGCGGTTTTGAACGATCGAATTTTTGTTTTGCCATAAAATAATATCCTCCTTAGCAAAATTATTTAGTTTGTCGTTTTTTAACGATTTCATCAGTAATAGATTTAGGGGTTTGTTCGTAGTGGTCAAATTGCATAATGAAGTTTGCACGACCTTGTGAGTTTGAACGAAGTGCAGTTGCGTAGCCAAACATTTGAGCAAGTGGGACAAAGCATTTTACGCAAATTGCGTTTCCGCGGTTTTCTTGACTGTCAATTTTACCACGGCGAGAAGTTAAGTCACCAACAATGTTTCCGACGTACTCAGCAGGTGTTACAACGTCAACGGCCATAATTGGCTCAAGGATGGTTGCTCCACCTTTTTCAGCAAGTTCGCGAACTGCAATTGTTGCGGCTGCTTTGAACGCCATTTCAGATGAGTCCACTTCGTGGTAAGAACCATAGTGCAGAGTGGCCTTCACGTCCATAATTGGATATCCTGCAATAATTCCGTTTGGAAGGGCTTCTTCAAGACCTTTGATAACTGCGGGAATATATTCTTTTGGAATTACACCACCCACGATTTTGTCTACAAACTCAAAGCCTTTGCCTGGGTTTGGTTCAAAGTTAATAACTACGTGTCCGTATTGTCCACGTCCACCAGATTGGCGGATAAACTTAGCCTCAATGTCGGCAGCCTTAGTAATGGTTTCTCTATATGAAACTTGAGGTTGCGCAACGTTTGCTTCTACTTTAAACTCACGGCGCATACGGTCAACTATGACGTCTAAGTGTAGTTCACCCATACCAGCAATAATGGTTTGGCCAGTTTCGTAGTCTGTGTAAGTACGGAAAGTTGGGTCTTCTTCGGCTAGTTTTTGCAAGGCTATTGCCATTTTATCTTGGTCATTTTTAGTTTTCGGCTCAATTGCCACGTTAATAACTGGCTCTGGGAATTTCATAGACTCAAGGATTAGTGTGTCTTTTTCTGTTGCCAAAGTGTCGCCAGTTGTGGTGTTTTTAAGACCGACTACGGCACAAATGTCTCCAGCAAAAGCCTCGTCAATTTCTTCGCGGTCGTTGGCATGCATTAAAAGCAAGCGACCAAAACGTTCACGCTCACCTTTAGTGGTATTTTTAACGTAAGAACCTGCCTTAACTGTACCTGAATAAACTCTAAAGAAAGTAAGACGACCAGAATAAGGGTCTGTCATGACTTTAAAAGCCAGCGCTGTAAAAGGTTCGTCGTCTGATGCTGAGCGCAAAACTTCGTTTTCGTTTTCGTCCATACCTTTAACCGCAGCAATGTCAAGTGGAGAAGGTAGGTAGTCAATAACTCCGTCTAGGACTAATTTAACACCTTTGTTTTTAAAAGCAGAACCACAAAATGCAGGGAAGAACTTAACTGCAAGTGTTCCTTTACGGATTGCTCTTTTGATAAGTTCAACCGGTACTTCTTCACCTTCTAGGTATTTTTCCATCAACTCTTCATCAAAATCAGCAACGGTTTCAATAAGTAGTTGACGTTTAGTTTCAACAATTTCTTTGTACTCGGCAGGGATTTCAATTTCCTTAGTAACCTCGTCCATACCTTCGTCGTAGATGTAGGCTTTACGAGTAATTAAGTCAATAATTCCTTTAAACTCAGTTTCTGCACCAATTGGCCATTGAACGGCTTCGGCATTTGCGGCCAGACGATCGTGGATTGTGGCAATTGCGTTTTCAAAGTTCGCACCAACCTTGTCCATTTTGTTGACAAAAACAATACGCGGAACTAGGTAGTCAGTAGCTTGTCGCCAAACAGTTTCGGTCTGTGGCTCCACACCAGATTGAGCATCCAGCACTGTAACCGCGCCATCAAGTACACGAAGAGATCGAGAAACTTCAACGGTAAAGTCCACGTGGCCTGGGGTGTCTATGATATTTAGACGGTGTTCACGCCAGTAGGCAGTAGTAGCGGCTGAAGTAATTGTGATACCGCGTTCCTTTTCTTGCTCCATCCAGTCCATTTGAGAGGCACCTTCATGGGTTTCGCCTAGTTTATGGATACGGTGAGTGTGGTAAAGAATACGCTCAGTAGTCGTAGTTTTTCCGGCATCAATGTGTGCCATGATACCGATGTTTCTAGTTTCTTTTAAAGAAGTTTTTCTAGGCATCTTAAACTACCATCTATAGTGAGCAAATGCTTTGTTAGCCTCTGCCATTTTGTGAGTGTCGTCTTTTTTCTTAACAGATTGACCAAAACCTTGGCGAGCGTCTAGGATTTCTTTCGCAAAACGTTCTTCCATGGTTTTTTCTTTTCTTAAACGAGAGTAAGTAATTAACCAACGAAGACCAAGTGCTTGGCGTCTATCTGGTTTAACTTCCACTGGTACTTGGTAGTTTTGACCGCCAATACGACGAGAACGAGTTTCAAGGACAGGCATTACATTGTTAAGCGCTTCTTTAAAAACTACAAGTCCGTCTTGGCCAGTTTCTTTTTCAATACGTTTAAATGCATTGTATAAAATAGATTGAGCAGTTCCTCTTTTTCCGTCAAGCATGATAGTGTTAATGGCTTTTGTAACTAACTTAGAGTTGTAAATTGGATCAGGAAGAACATCTCTTTTAGGAATATAACCTTTTCTTGGCATTATTCAATTTCTCCTTTCTCTATTTTTTTGGACGTTTAGCGCCGTATTTAGATCTAGCCTGAGCACGGTTTTGAACACCGGCTGTATCTAGAGTACCACGAATAATGTGGTAGCGCACACCTGGTAAGTCTTTTACACGTCCACCTCTGATTAGAACCACACTGTGGTCTTGCAGCGTGTGTCCAACTCCTGGAATATACGCAGTAACTTCGGTTCCATTGCTTAAACGAACACGAGCGTATTTACGAAGTGCTGAGTTGGGTTTTTTGGGTGTCATTGTACTAACTTTGACACAAACTCCACGTTTTTGTGGAGATGCGTAGTAAGAATTTTGTTTCTCTAAGGCATTAAAGCCGTAGCCTAGGGCTGGTGCTTTAGTTTTAGAGTTTTTTCTTTGTCTACCTTTGACAACTAATTGTTGAATAGTTGGCATATTTCCTCCTTTTTTACACGGTTCTCCGTGTTTTAATAACTTTTTTAAAAAAATATTGGGTTTTCCCAACGTATTTAAGTTTACCTTATTGCCATTTTTTTTTCAAATAAAAACATTTGAAAACTCTAACAAGTTGAAAAAAAATTAAATTGCGAGTAAACTAAATTTGACGGGGGTATTTCGGATTCGATTTAACGTGTTTGAAATTAACTTGCATGCCGTGGTTGCGCACGTAAAAACGCGAGGTTTTATAAACGCAAAACCATTATTCGTGCCAAGAGCACAACAAACTCTTTTATACGCTTAATTTAAATCGCGTATAGCATTTTTAAAGAACTTCTGCAGTTTTTTAAAAAATTGTTTTCCTTATATATGCAGAATATCTAGGATATTTTTGAGTTTCAACTAGATATTACTTAAACTCAAAGTTAATTTCTAGTTTGTTTGTTTTGCTGATTTTAACTAAATATCTAAATAAACTAAGCATGTAGACGGTTAAGGTTAGACCTTTAAAGACAGGAGTTCAAATCTCCTTACCTCCACCATAAGTACATTCAAATGAAACAAGATGTCTTGTTTCATTTTTTTATAAGATGTTACTGAGTTTTGTGTTAATTGGGTTATTTTAGCAAAACTAATCTTAAAGACAGATCGCCATATAAGCAGGTATACAAATTACTCCATCTTCGCGAACATACAAGTTTTTGGGATGAATAATATAACACTTGTCAACTCTAGATTTAAATTTTTCTTTAAATTTATTTAGCGATGTGGTTTGGTAATTTTTGGCAGATTTAACTTCTATTGCGGTGATTTTGCCAAAATGTTCATTAGTTGTGATTATAAAATCAACTTCAATGTCGTTTCTCTTTTTTTCTTTTGAATAATGACTATAAAAATAAAGTTTGTGTCCGTTTGCAGTTAAAATCTGGGCGACTATATTTTCAAAAAACATGCCCTTGTTAATAGATAGTTTGTCGTTTAGTAAATCAAGGTAAATTTGAGTTTTTTCACTTTCTTTATCTGAAAAAGTTTTGGCCAAAAGTAGACCTGTGTCTCCCATGTAGCATTTTAAGTAGCTACTTGACTCAGATAAAGCAAGACCGATATTAGGAACTGTTACCGCTGGACAAATATTGCAAATTTTTGAGTCTTTTAACCAGGCAAAAGCATCTTCGTAGTTCTTGCTTCTAGCTGCGCTGCCTTGCTGAGTAAATTTAATCCGTTTCTCGTATTGCGCCAAAAAACTAGGAATTTGGTCAAAAACATTTAACAACTTTTCTCTGTAAGTTCGCTCTATTTTAAAAATGTCACCACGATAAGTTTCCAAAATATCGGTTTTATCGTCTAAACAACTTTTAAACAGTTTATTTTCTTTTAAAAAAGTAGAAATAACTTTAGGCATTCCGCCTAAAACTATATAGAGTCTAAAGGTTTCCATTAAAAGTTCGTGTATATGTTTGTCTATTGGTTTCATTTGAGTAAATGCGTTTTTAATAAAAGGGACTATTTGGTCGTTTCCAATTGCCCAGGTAAACTCTTCAAAGTCCATAGGGTGCATACTAATTTTTCGTTCTTCTGAAGGCAACAAGATGCCTTTGACATTTTCTTTAATAGAAATTAAAGAACCCGTTTCTATGTAGTCATATCTGCCATCTTTAACTAAATATTTAATGGCTTCTCGGGCTTTGGGGAATTTTTGAACTTCATCAAAAATTATTAGTGTGTTTCTTTCATAAAGTTTAGTTTTTTTATGCAAAGAAAGATACATAAAAAAACTGTCTAAATCGTTTAAGTTGTTAAAAAATAGGTTTTTGATTTGCTCGTCTTCATTGGCAAAGTCTATCAAAATATAACTCTTGTAATTGACTTTTGCAAATTCAACTACAGCAGTTGATTTACCAATTCTGCGGGCACCTTCAATCAACAGAGCTGTTTTACCCTGACTTTCGTTTTTCCATTTAAGTAATTTATCGTGTATTTTTCTTCTAAAAATCATCTTTTTCCACCTTTCGCGTATATTATAAGGCATTTATGCTAAAAGGCAAAATACTTATGCAAAAAACGCAGAGTAATATTTAGATAAAATATACAAAAAACGCAAAGTAATAATTATGTAAAATATACAAAAAACGCAGAGTGTTTTAGTTATTTTATTATAAAATACTCTTATAAAGCAAACGTTTGTTTTTTTGTGATATACAAAAAACGCAAAGTAATAATTATGTAAAATATACAAAAAACGCAAAGTAATAATTATGTAAAATATACAAAAAACGCAAAGTAAAACGGAATTAAAATAAAAATAGACTGCTTTTGCAGTCTATT
>CAUUEZ010000019.1:0-7786 GCA_963544405.1 uncultured Acholeplasmataceae bacterium | reverse complement strand
ATTAGACGTACCGCCAGCGTTAATCCTGAGCCAGGATCAAACTCTCCATTGATTGTCAAGAGTTTAAATTGACTCTAATTAGTTTTATTCTTGTAAAAGAATTGGTGTATTTGTCTTATTTAGTTTTCAAAGAGCTGTTTATTTCAAACAACCTTATTAAGTTTAACACTTTTAAATATATATGTCAAAAAAAAGCATTGGTTGGAAAATTTTTTTAAAACTTAAATTTATTTTGAATTTTTTTGCTTAATTTTAAGATATTTCCTAAGTTAAATCGCTTTGAAAAATCCTTTAAATAAATGTTTTTTAAGATAAATTCATCAATTTCTGCAAAAGAAAGAAAACCGTTTAAAAACTTAGCAATGGCGATGTCGTCAAGAATTGAAAAAGTAGTGCCAAAAAACTCAGGGTCAAACTCGCTTGGCAACTTGTCATATACCAAAAAACGACCCTTAGGAATTTCTTCAACTACTTCGGTTAGCGTGTCTTTAATTTCAAAATAATTATAGATAGCTGGCCAAAGCAGTGCGTTTTTAATTGCATGATGCATATCGTTTTCAGAATAAAGAAAGTAAGTGCGTCGGTTTGCCGTGCAAAAAGCATGGATTTTTGAGTCTTTTTGGCGAAGCACTTTAATTTCTTTCAAAGGAAAGTCAAATAGGTACATCGCTTCAATTATCTCAAAAGTTTTATTAACCATAGTTTGTGAGTCGACAGTAATTTTGGTGCCCATTTGCCAGGTTGGATGAACTAACGCAGTTGCTTTGCCAATTTGTTTTAACTTGGCTCTTGATTTGCTGAAAAAAGCACCACCACTTGCGGTGATTCCGATACTTTCTAGTTTACCAAAATGGTTTTTTAGACAAAAAAGCGCGTTGTGCTCAGAATCCACAGGAATAATTTTAACTTGCTTGCTTTTCGCGATTCTAGTTAAAATAGAGCCAGCCATTACGAGGCTTTCTTTGTTGGCTAAAATTAAAGTTTTTTTGGCCATCAAAGCCCAGTATGAGTAAATTAAGCCAAAAGATTGAGAGACTGCGTTAAAAACAGCCTTGACTTTATTTGAGTAAATTAGCTTTTCAATATTTCTTTTGCCAACTAAGAAGGTAATTTCTGGGTACGCTGCTTTGTAAGTTTTTAAAAAACGTTTATTTTGAAGTATGCAGATTTTGACTTTATTTTGGTATTTTTCAAAGTATTTTTGATTTTTTTCGTTGTCTTTAGACAAAGTGACGGCAACAAGGCGATAAGGGGTTTCTTCGGTTAGCAAAATGTCTAGCGCTTTTTGGCCTACAGAACCTAAGGCTCCAAGCAGTAAAATTGATTTTTTTGACAAAGTACGCTCCTTATTTTAAAAGAAATACAACTAAGACTGTGTATATTAAAAAAATCAAAAAGGTCAAAAAAGTAGTTACAGAAAGTGCGTCAACTCTGTCTAAAACACCACCGTGTCCAGGCAAAATATTAGAGTAGTCTTTGACATTTGCACTGCGCTTAAACGCAGAAAAAATTAAGTCTCCACCTTGTGCAATTGCTGCAAACAAAAACGCAACTAAAAAAAGTAATATAAAGTAAGCAGGATGACTTTGTTTAGTTAGTCCAAAAAAACTAACACTTGTGTAGTAAAAACGAAGTAAAAGAAAATAGACAACACTTGTAAGAACCGCTGCAAACACAGTGCCAATAAAAAAACCTTCCCATGATTTTTTGGGGCTGATTTTACTCATTTTGTGTCTACCAAAAGTAATTCCGCCAAGATACGCAAAGGTATCGGTTAAGACAGTGACAATCAAGGGAAACAATGCAAAAAGCAAATGATGGTTGCGAAGGAAAACCATCCCCCCGAAAGAAAGGGCAAGAAAGTTAACTAAAAAATAACTTTGCGCAAGCAGTTGTTTTTCCTGAAAATAAAGAATAGCAATTGTGACGTTGACTAAAACTAGCGTTAAAACTAAAGAAAGCAGATAGATACTTAAGTTCAGTTCACTTAGTTCAGTTTGCGGTAAATAACTTCTTTGGAAAGCAATTGCTGAAGTTGCAACTTGTAAAATCAATACCAAGACATGGAGAACTGTGAGTTTTACTTTATTTTGATTTAAGTTAAAAACGCGCGCGAGTTCAAAAACAGCGATTTGCGCGAGCACTAAGTTTAGCAAAAAAAAGCCCAAAAAAGCAGGACTTAAAATTAAAAGTGGCAGATATATCCCTAAAATAAAAAAGCCAGTGATGGCTCTTTTTAAAATATTTGGCATAGTTAACTAAAACAGTTCGTTGGCGTTGTATTTACCTACAAACAAAAGTATCAGGTCTGCTAAGTGAAAAACATAGCCAACTAAAAGCAGACCAGAAAGCAGCCTTATAGCACCGGCTGTTTTATATCCATATACAAAGCGGTCAAGGCCCAGTAAAGAAGTTAAAGGGCAAAGCACTAAAAATAAATTGCCTGGCTTTAAATCTTGTTTTAAATAACTGTTTAGGTTAGGCGAGTACTTTTTTTGAATATACTTAACTAAGTCAAATAGATAGTAAAAAATTCCAATATAGAAAATTCCTAGTCTAATTAAACCTGACTTATGTTCTTTTAAGTAAAAACGGTCAAGCCCAAAAATATTGGTCAAAGGACATAAAATCAAAAACTTAGCCAACTTAGTTAATTGCATTAAATAACAGCCTCGCGTCTATAGCGTCTAAGAATTAATAGCACAATGTCGGCGATCCACAGAAAAAAGCCGATAAAAATAAATAAACCTAAAACAAAGCGAATGATGCCAGGTAGTTTGTCTTTGGCGTAAATTAGGCGTTCAAGCGAAAGAATCCCTGTAAACGGAAAAAGAATTAAAATGATTGAAATTAAAGAAAGGGAACGTGGTCTTCTGTTTGCACGCACGCGTTTAGTGGTTTTTTTCATATAGACATTACCTCTTTTGTTTTAACTTGGGTGATTTCGTCAATTTTAGCGGTGTACTTATCGGTTAATTTTTGTGCTTCGTCTAGTCCTTGTTTTTCAAGGTCTTCAGGATATTTGGCTTTTTTAACTAAGTCATTTAAATCTCGTCTGGCATTGCGAATAAATACTTTGGCGTTTTCTTTAGCCTTTTCAACTTCTTTGGCCAAAGTTTTGCGGCGGTCTTCAGTCAGTTTGGGAAAAATTATTCTAACGCCCACGCCATCTGTATTGACAGGCATGTCAAGGTTTTCGGCTAAAATTGCGTGTTCTATGTCTTTAAGTAAAGACTTGTCGTAAGGTTTGACAAAAAGTTGTGTACCCTCAACTACTGTGATTTGCGAAACTTGGGCTAAAGGAGTTGGCACTCCGTAGTAAGCGATTTGGATTTTGTCAAGAATTTTTGGATTTGCGCGACCTGTTCTAATTTGTGTTAAGTCAGACTCAAAATGCGCAATCGTTTTTTGCATTTTATCTTCTGCTTCTAAAAGCAGTTCATCTAGTTCTACCATTTAAAACTCCTTTAACGTTTGTTTAGTGTTTTTTTAAAGTTATTTAACTAAAGTACCGATTTTTACACCAGTTGCTGCCTTGACGATGTTACCTTTTTTGCTCATATTAAAAACTAGCGTTGAGATTTTGTTTTCAAGGCAAAGTGCAGCGGCTGTTTTGTCAACTACTTTTAAGTTTTTCTCAATGATTTGGCTGTAGGTCAATTCATCGAAAAGCACGGCTGACTTGTTTAGTTTAGGGTCTGCTGAATACACTCCGTCAACTCCATTTTTAGCCATTAAAATACAGTCAGCACCTAGTGAAGAGGCAACTAAAGCAGCAGCAGTGTCGGTTGAAAAGAAAGGTTGACCGGTTCCTCCTGCCGAAATCACCACGCGTTTTTTAGCCAAATGTTCAAGCGCTTTAGTTTGCACAAAAGGCTCCGTGATTTTCTTAACTTCAAGGTGAGAAAGGACAACCGCACTTTGACCAATTTTGCCAAGTGCTTCTTGGAGAGCCAGGGAGTTAATAACGGTGCCAAGCATTCCCATGTAGTCTGCTTGAACTCTGGCCATTCCGAGTTTTTCAGCAATCGCACCACGCCAAATGTTGCCAGCGCCAACAACTACTGAAACCGAAATTCCCAGGTCCACACATTGCTTAATTTCTTTGGCAATGTCTGTAAGCATACTCGGTGAAAGAATGTGTCCGCTTGGGTCTTTTAAAGCCTCTCCGCTAATTTTTAAAAGAATTGACTTATACATTTTTTTTACTTTAGTTAGTTTTAAAAAGGTGGGTAATACCTTATTTTTTTAGTTGTTCTGCAACTTCATCGGCAAAACTTTGGCATTTCTTTTCAATACCTTCGCCGACTCTGAAGCAAATGTAGTTAATTAGTTTAGAGTTAGTTTTTGCTAAATATTGACTAACTTTTTCAGATGGGTTTTTAAAGAAAGCCTGTTCAGTTAAGCAAACTTCTTCAAAGTACTTGCGGATACGACCAGCAATTTTTCTTTCTACAAACTCAGGTTTAGTACCTTCATTTAAGGCCTGTTGAGTAAGTACAGTTTTTTCTCGTTCAAGCACTTCAGCGGGTACGCTTTCTGGGTTTAGATATTGTGGTTTCATAGCAGCGGCTTGCATAGCTACGTCTTTCGCAATTTCAAAAGTTGCGTTTTCAACTAAAGTTAAAGCAGCAATTTTACCGCCTTGGTGTAGGTATGTACCAAATGTTTGGTTTGAACCTGCTTTTGAGTAAGCTAGACGACGAAGCGTAATTTTTTCGCCAATTTTAGCAGTTAGCGCTAAAAGCATCTCAGAAATAGTTTGTCCGTTTTCTTTAACTTCAAGTGCTTCTTCAACTGAAGAGACAGGGTGTTTAACTAAAACAGCACCTACTTTTTCAATTAGTTCTAAAAAGTGTTCGTTTTTGGCAACAAAATCAGTTTCAGAGTTGATTTCCAAAATTAAGGCTAGGTCTTTTTCAATAAAGATACGAGCTAGACCGTCTGCGGCAGTTCTGCCTTGTTTTGACTGTGCTTTTGCCAAGCCTTTTTCTCTTAAAAAGTCAACGGCTTTTTCAATATCTCCGTTAGTTTGTTCAAGGGCTTTTTTGCAGTCCAGCATACCAGCGCCAGTTTTTTCTCTCAAGATTTTTACATCGTTTGCAGTTACCATAATAATTCCTCCTAAATAATTGCAGTTTGGTTTTTTTAAGTTAGTTATTGATTTCAAAATAAAGGGATATACCAGTTACTAGCAATCCCTTTGTTTCGTTGATTTAAATTATCGGTTTAAAATCAGTTGAATTAAATCAACTTTTTTTAGTGCTGAGTAACCTTTTAGGCCAAGGGCTTTTGCTAGGTTTTTTAAATCAGCAAGAGTTTTAGTTTCAAGTTCAAAAACAGATAAAGTAGTTGAAGTTGAACCTTCAATTTCATTTGAAACTTTTTTAGTTCCAGTGCTGCTTGTAGCTTTTTCAACTTTAGCAGTGGTTTTTTTAGTTGCAGGTTTTTTCGCCGGTTTTTCTGATTTTTCAGAAGCAGGTTTGTCATCTGCTACTTTTTTAGTAGTGGTTTTTTTAGCGGTTTTTTCTGAAACCTTTTCTTCTACTTTGGTTTCTGCCTTAACTTCTTTTTCTTCTACCTTTTTAGTAGTTTTTTTAGCAGGTTTTTCTAAAACCTTTTCTTCTGTCTTGGTTTCTTGTGGTTTAACTTCAGGTTTTGCTGCTTTTTCTACTGTTTTTTCAACTTTTGTAGTTTTAACAGGTTTTTCTGATTTTACAGTTGGTTTTGCTACTTTTTCTTCAGATTGTGCAGATTTTTCTGCTTGTTTTTGTTCTTGACGTTCTCGATTGAACTTAGGTTTACGAGCAGGACGTTCAAAACGTGAGTCGTATTTACGTTCATCTCGACTAGGAATTTCTACTGAATCTAAAGTAAATTGAATGTCGTCTTGAGATTCAATTGCTTCAACTACGCCGCCTTGTCCTTCAACTACAGCGTTGGTCAAAACATTGATAATCAATTGAACTGAACGAGTAGCATCGTCGTTTGCAGGAATTACGTAGTCAATTCCGCGTGGATCTGAGTTAGTGTCTACAATTGCAAACACAGGAATTCCAACTTTTTTAGCCTCACGCACTGCGTTAAACTCTTTTGAAGGGTCAACTACAAATAAAGCGTCTGGCACTCTTTTCATTGTGCGAATTCCGTCTAGGTTTTTTTCAAGTTTAGCAATAATGTGCGCGTTTTCTGCTTGTTGTTTTTTAGAAAGTTGTTCAAACTCGCCTGCTTCTCTTTTTTCAATCAGTTCATTTAGATACTTGATTCTATTTTTAATTGTTTTAAAGTTAGTTAAAGTACCACCTAACCAACGCTCTGCCACAAAGTATTGACCTGTGCGGTCTGCTGCTTCTTTGACAGCGTCTTGCGCTTGTTTTTTGGTACCGACAAAAATAATTTGCCCACCTTCTTTAATTATTTGTAAAAGAGCCTTGTAAGCATCTTCTAACTTCTCCGCTGTTTTGTTTAAATCCAATACATAAATGCCGTTTTTACGACCAAAGATGTATGGTTTCATTAACGGATTCCATCTTTTTGTAGTGTGTCCGAAGTGGGCACCTGCTTCTAATAATTGCTTAACTGTTACAACAGCCATATAAATTCACCTCTTTCGTTTCCTTCCGTTGATGTTAATACATTCCACCTATTTCAAAAGATTAAAAATAGGCACTAGAAATATACAAACGCACCAACGTGCAATTTGTATAAAATATAGCATAATTTCGTTGATTTTTGTCTAATTTTGATTTTAATTTTATTTTTTAAAAAAACTAAACACTGAGTTTAGTCTAATCGGGATATTTATATATTTAAAAAATAGAGATTCCTGGGCTCGTGATATAATAAAAATGTTCTTAGGAGAGACATATGTATAAAGAGAGACCTTATTTTTTTCAACAAAAAAATGCCCGTGTAGACGAGGATTTCTACAATTACAATAAAAAAATTCAAAAAAATAAAACTAAGTCAGAATCTGTTGCTTTTAGAAAAACTATGTTTGCCTTACTTTTAGTGGCAACTCTGCTAGTTTCTGTGTTTTTAATTTACTCACCAGTTCCTGGTTTGATTAAAATCGCGCCAAGCATTGAAAAAATGTTTATAGCACTTCATTTGGACATGGGTGTTCTATTTTCAATAATTTTTCCATTTTTTTCACTAATTTTAGGCTTGACTGTAGTATCACTATGTAAATCTACTGCTGGAAAAGTATTAATTAGTCTATTGACCGTGTTGTTTGCAGTTGATGCTTTTTATTTAGCTATTAACTTACATATGGGTTTGCCTGGTTTTCCAAATAACGTGACTTCTCCGTTTTTTGGGGGTCTATTTAATGCAAAACTATTTGTAAATGCAAATGGAACTATGAAAAAACTTCTTTATTTTGAAGGAGTTGCAAATGCAAATAAAATTCTTCCTCAACTGTTAAATGTTTATCTTGGTTGCTTGTTTGTGTTCTTCTTAGTTGCTGCTATCCGCAAACCAAGAGTAGATAGTTCGCTGTTGGCGTTTACTTTATTTGTCTTTATGTTAGCAATGTTGCCGTTTGCTTTTAAAGCATTTAATAACTTTGCAGGCAAAGCAAACTTGAAAGCATTAACTAAATCACTCGTGTTCATGCAAACATATGTTGCTTGGTACTATTTAGGTGTTTGTGTGTTGCTAATCTCTACTTCAATTGCCGGACTTGCCTACACAGAGAAAAAACCAGTTAAGAAAGAAGAAGCTAAATAAATCAATTAACGAAGTTATAATCCATATAACTATATAAAAAAACAAGATTTCCAGT
>CAUUEZ010000018.1:0-7977 GCA_963544405.1 uncultured Acholeplasmataceae bacterium | reverse complement strand
TTAAAAATAACTTTGCCTTAAAAGTGTTATCATAGTTAACGGACATTGTTTTTTTAAAAAAACCAAAAGGAGATGTGTATGCTTAAAGGGTATTTAGTTGAAAATGAAGCAAGTAAAGCAAGAATTGTTTTTAGATTTATTGCCTATATTTTAATTATTTTTACCACCACTTATTTTTTGCTTGCCTTAACTTCTTCGCTTGGCGAAGTTTTTAGTTTCGCTAAAACTGGTTTTTTTAAAAAGTTTAAATCAATTTCAAATGCGTCCGTTTACTACTCTTTTATTTTTGTGTTTTTAGTCGCGCTTTGTTTCTTGGTTTTAGGTTCAACTAGAAGTGTTGTTTTAAAAATCACTGGAGTGTGTGCAGCTGTTGCTATTAGTGCAGTTGTCATTTTAAGTTTTTACTTTGATTTTAAAATGCCCACACCAAAAGGTGTAGAAAGTCAATTTGAAAACTCTGAGTTTTCGGGCTTTTTTATCCAAAGTATCTACACGAAACCCCTTACACACAACGCACTTAAACAAATTTTGGCGGCCTTTAAACTCCAAAACTTTGCACACTTTAAGTTGCTTGTCTTTCTGCCTACTGCTTTGACCTTACTTGTTAGATTCCACGCGGCTGGGACTGAAAAGAAATATTTAGCGTTTTTAAGACTGGGCCTAGACATTTTGACGCTTAGTTTTGTGTTTATTGGGCTAAACCTGTTTTTAATACAAAAAGTATCTTTAGACTTAGTGCAACACGCTTTAGTATACTCTTCACTTAGCCTGTCTGCGCTTGGTTTTGGTTTCTTACTTACTGGCACAATTATTGCTTTTTTCCACATCAAAAAATACTAATTTTAAGATTTAGAACTAACTTAAAAGCGATAGTTGAAAAAATAGGGTTATTTTTATATAATTTTATTTGTTGGTGCAGTAGCTCAGCTGGATAGAGCAATAGCCTTCTAAGCTATCGGTCGGGGGTTCGAATCCCTTCTGCATCGCCATATGACTTTAAAAAAACTCTGGTTCAACCAGAGTTTTTTTATATTGTTGGTTAATTTAAAACCCCATTTAGACTGAGTAGATGTAAATGGGTTAAATATTTCAAAAAAATCTTTAGGCAAGCGCCTTAATTCTAAATCTACCTTTAAAAGAAGAAATGTGCTTAAAGGTAATAAAGGCTTTCGGGTCAATTTCAAATATTAAGTTAATTAGTTTTTGTTCTTCAAACTGATAAAAAACAGTCAAGAGCACCGATTTATCTTGGAAACTGTATCCGCCTTTGGCGTCAATTAAAGTGACTCCGTGTTTAAGTTCTTTAACTAAGGTTTGTGCAAGTTCTGTTTCTTTAGTAGTCACGATCAACGCTTCAATTAAGTTATACGAATTGTGGATTTTGTCCATCACGACCATTGATATAAGCAGTCTAATTGAAGTAAAGATAAAAACGTAGAGAGCATAAAGCATTTGCGGTTTAGCTTTAAGTTGACCAATTCCTTTTAGGATTTTGCCATCAGGTCCGCCGATGTTTTCAACAAAACCTTTAATTACTGAGTTTGTGGGATCTGCAAACATTGCAAAAAAACAACCAAGCGAAATAATTGTTAAGTTCATAATGGTTGAAATTTTTCCAACCGACATCTTGCCTTTATTTAAAGCCAGAACTTGTCCGATTATGTCAAGTCCACCAGTTGAACCTCCGTACTTAAGTGTTCCACCAGTTCCAACTCCAATAAAAATCCCACCAGCTATCGCTAAAATTAAAGGTGAAGTCGTTTTAAGTAAATCTATTTGCAAGAACTTAACACAAGTTGCTTGCAAGACAATTGAAACTGTTGAGTAAAACGCAAAGGTTTTAGAAACCTTAAACCAACCGAGCAACAAGATTGGGATATTCGCAAGAATAATGAAGAGCGAAAGCACTGTTTTTGCGTTCTCTGGGTTGAGGTTAACTTTAGCGATGTGGTGCAGAAAGTCAACAATTAACTGACCAATTCCAGGCACTCCACCTGTATACATACGAACATATGATGCTTCTAGAAACCAAGCCAAGCCAATTCCGTAGATAAAGGTGAAAAACACAGCCATAAAAAGACGATTGGCTTCAGGTAAAACCATGTTTTTAATAAACTCACGTCTTTTGGCTTGTTTTTCTGTGTAAGGAATTTCAACAGGATTCAAAGTTCTGTAAAAGGTAAGTTTTTTAGATTCATTTAACTGGGTTTGTTTACGCGTGTGTTCAATGTAAACAGGGGCTTTTTCTTTGGTTTTCATAAAAATCATTAAAGGTCTTTTTTGTCTAGTCTGACAAAAAGGATTTCTGGTTTTTCAAAGACAATTTCTTTAAAAGGAGTTTTCGCAAGCGCAGATTCAAGTGTGTCTTCACTAATTTTTAACATCATCTGAATTTTTTTAGCAGTTTCTGGAATAAACGGCAGCAAGGTAATAGAAAGGACGCGAATAACTTTAAAAAGTGTGGTAAGTGTAGCCATTAGTTTTTCGTGTTCTTGGTTTTTAAATAAGTTCCAAGGCTCTTCGAGGTCAATAAACTTATTAGCAAGGCGCGCTAGTTCCAAAATAGTTTTAGCAGCCTCCGCAACTCTGTATTCTTGAAATAAATCAATTAGTTTACCAGGCAGACTTTCAATGTATGTATCTATTTCTGTAAAGTTTTTATCAAAACTTGTGTAATTTGGTCTGAATTTAGAGTCAAAGTATTTGGCCAACATTCCAAATGTGCGGTTAACTAAATTACCCAAAGTATTGACTAACTCCGTGTTGGTTTTTTCAAGGACTAAGTCATAAGTTAAGTTACCGTCGTCTTTGAAAGGTATTTCTGAAAGGCAGTAAAAACGGACTTTATCTACACCAAAAGTTTTGACTAACTCATCTGTGTATATGGTGTTGCCAAGCGATTTTGACATCTTTGTTTGGTGAGTTAGAACCCAAGGGTGTCCAAACACTGTCTCTGGTAATTCAAGGCCAAGTGACATTAAAAAGCAAGGCCAGTATACACAGTGAAAGCGAGTAATGTCTTTGCCGACAATGTGTGCGTTAGCAGGCCAAAGTTCACTAAACTGTGGGCTTGATTTATCTGGATTGTAGCCAATTCCAGTAATGTAGTTGCAAAGTGCATCTAGCCAAACATAAAGCACGTGTTTTTTGTCAAAATTAACCTTTACTCCCCAGTCAAAAGAAGATCTGGTCACACAAAGGTCTAAAAGCGGTTCCTTTAAAAAGGCCAAAATTTCGTTTCTACGGCTTTCTGGCATAATAAAACGAGGATGGTCTTGAATGTGTTTAACTAATTTAGTCTGGTATTTAGAAAGAGCAAAAAAGTAAGCCTCTTCTTTCATTAAAATTGGTTTTTCACCACTAGGCAGAAGGCCATCTATCAGGTCTTTTTCGTTAACATAAGCCTCTTCTGCTTTTGAGTAGAGACCTTCGTATGAAGACAAGTAAATATCGCCCTTTTTAAACATAATGTCAGCGATTTTAGCAACCGCTTTGGTGTGCGCGTCGTCAGTTGTTCTAACAAAATTATCGTATTCAATGTTAAGCAGGTTTAAGTTATCTTTAATATAAGCCACAATTTTGTCAACATAGTCTTTTGGCGACATTTTCGCCTCGCTAGCCTTTTCTGCAATTTTTAGACCGTGTTCATCAGTACCAGTTTGAAAGTAAACATCGCGACCGGCTAATTTATAAAATCTAGCGATACAATCGGTTAAAATCAGCTCATACATATTGCCAATATGAGGGTATGAAGAAGTATATGGAAGTGCAGATGTTATATAAAACTTATTTGTTTTTTTCATTGATTTTAACCTCTTTATAAATTTCTGACTTAGGTTTACCAAGATTTTTTGCAGTTAATTTAATAGCTTCCATATCAGAAAAACCTTGGCTACGGTAGTTTAAAAAAAGTGTGTTAGCAGATAAATTAGTCTCTAATTTCGGTTTATCACTACCTTTTATAATTATAACAAACTCGCCTAAATTCTGAATTTCGCCAAAATCTGCATCTGCTAAATTAAACCAATAGAAAGTCTCGTGTAACTTAGTCAGTTCACGCGCAACCATAATTTCTCTAGACTTAAAAACAGTCTTTAAAAATTCTAGGGTTTTAATTAGTCTATGCGGAGATTCATAAATTATTAGAGTTTCTTTTCTTTCACAGTATTCAAGTAAAGTATTGATGGCTTCTTGTTTTTTTCTTGGCAAAAACCCAAGAAAAGTAAAAGAGTTTGTCTGGAAAGTTGAGCAAATTAATGCTGGCACAAAAGCAACTGGACCAGGAAGTGGCACAATATTGATTAAGTTTTCTTCTTTAACTGACTTAATTATTTCAAAAAGTGGATCTGAAATTCCGGGAGTTCCAGCGTCTGAGACTAAAGCGATGTTCTTACCTTCTTTTAACATCAAAATAATTTTTCTACTCGCTGTTTTTTCGTTAAACTTCTCGTATCTAAAAAGCGGTTTTTGAATACCAAAATGGTTAAGCAAGACGAGAGTTCTTCTGGTGTCTTCGCAAAACACCGCATCTACTTCTTTTAAAACTTCAATGGCTCTGAGAGTTATGTCTTTCAAATTGCCAATTGGCGTCGGCACGATATAAAGAGTAGGAAAGTTATTTTCAAAACTAGTTTGTATCTTCATTTTAAAAACTCATCAAAACCAGCCAAGGCAGTAAGAATTTGCACGCGAGCGTTGGCAGGGAAATAAAAGGCTTTTGCACGTTTTTGCACAAAATCAAATGTCTTAATTAGTTTATTCATATGAAAACCGGCAAGTTTAGAGACGTGTTCTTCTTGGCTTTTAAAATGCAGGCTTCGTTTTAACTTAAAGTTAATTGCGTCCATTAAAAAAGTTTGGATGAGTTTTAAAAAAACCTGGCCTGCTGTTCTTTCGTGTTCAACTGAAAAATATTTAGACAAAGTGAGTGTATATTTTTTTTCAGGGTCTGAAATCACAGAAATAAAATCTAAAAAAGGTGTTTTTAAATTATCAAGAAACGCTTTGCTTTCAAAAACTACAGTTCTGTCTTTAAAAAGTTCACCACTTAGTTCGTAGATTTCCTCGTCAAGGGAAACTGGTTTTTTGGTGTTTTCTTTGTTTTCATAAGTTACAGGAAAGGCTCTGGACTTAATGGTGTCTAACACCGCATCTGGATTATCTGGTACCAAAAAGCCGTATGTTGAGGTTTTTGGTTCTTCTAGAAACTTAAGTAAACTAGAGGCTTGAGCAGTATTTAGTAAATCTACGCCAAATAAAACAAAAAATCTAGAGTATTGATTTAAAGAAGTGTAGTTAAAGGTGTTAGTAAACTCAAGCAAGGCTTCTTTGTTGATTTCTTCTTTGTTTAAAATAAAAAGGTTGCGAGATGGTTTGAACTCAAGATTGTTTAGTTCTGCATCTGGCATACCTTCTTGTTTTAAAATTGATTTAATCTGACCAAGAATATAGGAAATATGTGCGTCTTTTTTTGCAGCAGGTAGCAGCGAAAGATGAAAAAAATGTTCTTTTTTAGGCATTTTTTACGATTTTGATATTTTTCTTAGCAAGTTCTTCCGTTAAATTGTCAAAAACTTGTCTGAAAACCGTTTCAACCACAGCCTCAGCGTTGATTTCAATGTACTTACGTTCAGGAAAAATTTGTTTGAGTTCGCGGTAAGTTTCATCAATTTTATTGTGAAAAGCACGACTTTCCTTATCAAGACGATTGATTTTATTGCGAGCAGACACACGGTTTAGCCCGTTTTCGTGATTGATGATAAAAATAAAGGTTAAATCAGGTAAGCAGTTTAAAATACTTTTATTGATTTGCTTAATGTATTCAATTCCCAGACCTCTGGCAACACCTTGATAGACGTATGAAGAGTCTATATATCTATCGCAAATAATTAGTGCTTTTTTGCGGTTAGGTTCAATTAGTTGTTTGACATGTTCAGACCTAGAAGCCGCAAACAACAGTGCTTCGGTTTCGCTTTGCATTGTGGCGTGTTTTGGATGCAGGCAAACATCTCTAATTTCTTCGGCTAAAGTAATGTTAAGTCCGCCTGGTTCTCTAGTGAAAATAAGCGGAACAATTTCACCTGTAGTTTGGTTAACTAGCGAGTATTTTTGTTCGTTTTCGCTTTCTTCAAAAAGAGCCTTGATTTTTTTAATGATAGTAGATTTTCCGCTACCTTCTCCACCTTCAAACGTGATAAACATATCTGCACCTCTAAGTGCTTTCAGTATACCAAAATAAGCAAAGACAAGCAAACGATATTTTAAAAAATCCAAAAATGATTGTCATAAAATATAGTTTGCTATAATCGCTTTATAAGGCTTTTTAATGTAAAAACAAAGTCTTTGTCAAAACTGTAAAATTGCCTTGCAAGGCACATTTGCAAAACATAATTTTATTTTTAAAAATTACCTTTATTTGCTTATTTAAACCTATTTTTTTTATATGGAGTAAAATTACTTATATAGATTTTAAATAAAGGAATTTTGACTATGCAAAACAAAACAAAATTATATAAATATTCTAAACTCGCCTTACAAGGTTTTCTTTC
The DNA here is from genome assembly GCA_963544405.1 of uncultured Acholeplasmataceae bacterium. Taxonomy (GTDB): domain Bacteria; phylum Bacillota_I; class Bacilli_A; order Acholeplasmatales; family Acholeplasmataceae; genus CALISC01. The sequence goes on along the minus strand of CAUUEZ010000018.1, from coordinate 1,429 downwards.
AGGAGTTTTAGTTGCTATTGCTGCTTTTACTTTTTTAGTTTTAACTTCGTACGCTCAAGGCAGTGGAATTCAAACTCTGACAACTTACTTTATCGCAGGTGTTGGTTTTTGTGTGGGAATCATTTTAATCATTGCCTTAGGTGCTGCACTTTTTACTGGTAGAATTGGCTATGTTTTTGAACGAAAACCCGATTACTTAATTGAACTTCTTATTGTTTTTTTAACTAATTTTTTAGGCACGGTAATTTTTACGATTCTTTTTTACTACACAGTGTTTCCTGCGAAACTTGTACCAGGAAGTACAAAAACTTACGCAGACTTAATTCAAACAATGGTTGCCAAAAAACTAGATTTTAAAGAAACTCCACTTTGGCGAAGTTTCCTTGGAGCAATTGGTACAGGAATTCTGTTGCACTCGGCAATTTATAGTTTCAACAATGCTAAAAATAAAGCAATTGGTCTGCTTTCTCTACTATTTGCTGTCTGGACTTTCTTACTACTTGGATTTGACCACTGCATTGCTTCCTTTTCTTTATTTTCGTTTGGCTTCCAATATAACTACGCAAAAGTCGCTTTATTTATTTTTATCGTAATCATTGGCAACTCAACTGGCTCAATTTTCATCCAAAGTCTTTTAACATTAATTAAGAAACTCAAAGAAAAAGAAGCAGAGGCTGAGTTAAAATAAGTTTGTGAAATACTACGCTGTAAAGACAGGCAATAAAACCGGGATTTTTGAGACCTGGCCAGAATGCCAAGCAGCAATTGCTGGTTTTAAAAAACCAGTATTTAAGTCTTTTTTAACCAAAGCTGAGGCTCAGTGTTTTTTAAAAGGTACAGACTATTGGCAAGGTGTGGTTAAAAAAGATATAAAAGCAGGCTATTTGGTGGCGTTCTCAGACGGTAGTTTTTCAAAAGAAACCGCTAAGTTTTCATACGGAGTTCACCTAATTTTGCCAAACGGGCAAAAACAAAATATCTCTGGCAGTAGAGCCGACCGTGAGTTTTTGAAAACAGCAAATGTGGCAGGGGAAGTTTTTGGTGTAATCGAAGCGCTTAAATGGGCAAAAGAAAATGGATTTAAAAAAATCAAGATTTATCACGACTACCAAGGCCTCGCTCGCTGGATAACTTCAGAATGGCGCGCATACTCTAAAATTTCTCTTATGTATGTTGAATTTTACTTAAGCATTAAGCCTGAGTTTAGTGAAATTAAGTTTCAAAAAGTACCAAGTCACTCAAATATTTCTTTTAATGATGTAGCCGATAAACTTGCAAAAGAAGCACTATTAAAATAATTTCAAAGAACTGTTATAAACTGCTGTGTTAAATGGAAAAACACAACAGTTTTTTTATTTTTGTGGTTTTTAGTGTGAGTGTGATTTTTTGCAGAAAAAACCGATTTTTTAAGTTTTTTAAAAATATTTAG
>CAUUEZ010000017.1:0-10658 GCA_963544405.1 uncultured Acholeplasmataceae bacterium | reverse complement strand
CTGGAAATCTTGTTTTTTTATATAGTTATATGGATTATAACTTCGTTATTATAAATACTCAAATAAAAAGGCCTTTTTAGGCCTTTTTATATTACTTAAATTTAATTTATAAATCTAATTTTTGTTCAAACACACAAACTGGTTTAACTAGTTGCAAGTAAAGACTAAACATAACTTCGTTTAAAGAAGTGGTTTTTACATTTCCAAAAATTTTTTCAATAAATTGAGGGTTGTCAATAAAAGGGTTTCGGTTTTTTTGATATTGAGCTAAAATATTGTTTCTTCTTTTTTCAAATTCGTTAACCGGATCTTGTCTATGCCATTTTAAAAAAGTTTCAAGTTTACCTACTTTTTTAAGTGGAAAATCATAACGAAGAGCCATATACAGACAAATTCTAGCAATATCGCCGACGTGTTCGTCACCAGGATAGTAGGTACTGCCGTTGATTGCTTTGTTTTCGCCACTTCCTTCTACAAACGGATAGTTAGACCTACTTGAGTTGGTTTTAATATCGCAGGCTCTCAGATTATGGAGTTCACCCTTTGCAATACCATGTTCTTTTAATTTAGAGTTTGGCACAACGTGTTCACGGTTCCAGTTGTCTTTTGAGTTTAGCAGATATTGATATCTTGGACTGTCTCCAGTATACGCTAAATAAAAATATCCAGGGTTTGCAATAGACTCGTCTGCTTTTCTAAGTGCTTCTAGTGCTGTGTCATAAGAAGTTGCTGGTTTGTCTATGATTTGTTTAAGTCTAGCGCGAAGCGCATCGCCATCCAAACCTTTTACAGAAGAATAATAACCATTGACTTCATCTAAGCCTTCCTCTGGTCCGTTGTATTTATATACAGCCTTAAGTGTTGTGTCTTCGGTTAACTTAGCATTGAAATTAAAAATATCGTCACTTCTGCCAGTTTTAGACCAACCTAGAAATTCGTAGTTTTGCTTAGTTGGACTGCCTGGGTTTTTTGCAGATTGTCCAACTTCAATAATTTGCGGTTGAACACCGCCTGAAATAGTTCCGCCGTTTAAGTCAAAGAAAACATTGATTTTCCCGCTTTCATTAACATGTGGTTTAAACTCAAAACTTTCTGAAACCGAGCATTGAGGTTGGTTGTAAAATGAAAATACTAAGTTAGTTAAATCGTAAGACTTACCTGGTTTTAGGTTTTCAAGCAGTGCCGCCCATTTGGATTTATTTACTCTGCTGTCGTATCTAAAAGCAAGTGTTTTGCCGAAAAACTCAAAAACAATATTGATGTTTCCATATTTTGAATCTTTTTCAAAACTTTTAACCTTTGCGTTAGTGATGCTAACTAGCGTACTTTGTAGTCTAGCCTGGTGTTTAGCAATGTCTAGTTTAGTTATGTCTAGGGCTGTTGGAAAAGGTTCTTCTGGATTTGTAATTTCTTTAATTTCAGTAATTTTTGAAATTTGAACTAAACCGTTGTATACAGTGCGAGTTCCAGAAACTTGAACATACTTACCAACAAGCGCTTGGATTTGACTAAACTTAACTGAGTCGTTTTTACCTGATTTTAAAGTAATTCCGCCGGTACTGTCTTGAAGAGCTACTCCAAAGTTTAAGTAATAGGCTACGATCCAGCCAATTACGGTAACTTTTTCATTATCCTTTGCTTGAACTGCTTTAATTACAGGATGCTGGTTTTTAGGAGTTGGATTTGGTTCAGGCTCTGGGGACGGAGTTGGTGGGTTTGGATCAGGGGTTGGTGAAGGTTCAGGTAAAATGTTGTCTATTTTGGCAATAAAAATCTTAAACAACTTAGTAAGTTGTTGATTTTTATAACTAACCGTAATTTTTACAATTAAAGTGCTGTCTTCTGATTTTTTGTTTATCTTAATCGTTGAGTTTTCGTAACTTGCAATTTCGTTGTCGTTAAACTCAACCTTAATGTCTACTTTATATTTGTTTTTAAGTTCTTCTAAATTAGTTTGAATGTTTGTGTTGACTCTTTTATTAGAGTAGTCCTTCAAACTAACTTCGTTCATTATTGTGTTTAAGTTAACTTTTGTACAACAATAGAAAAAGAACGACAACATTACGACCAAAACTAAAACAAATGCTTTTTTCATAAATAAAACCCCTTTACACTTGCTTAAATATTTTACCACTTATATTTTCAAAATGTAAGCGTTTACATTGAAATTTTTTGCAAATTTAAAGGGGTTTTGAAAAAAATTTATTCTTTTTTTAATTTTTCTTTTAAATCCTCTAAGATTAACTTAAGTTCAGTAATCATGTAAAGAGAACCCGCGATTAAAACCAGGTCATATTTTTTGGCAAAAACATCTAGTTTTGCCATAAAGTCCTTGATGGATACCATACCGAGTGGTCTGACACCTTGCGCGATAAATTCTTTAGCAAGTTCAAGAGAGGTTAAACTTCTGTCTGGCTTAATTGTAACTTCGGTTGTCACTACAGTTAAGTTTTTAATCTTAATGATTTCTTCAACCATCTTGTTGTAATTTTTGTCTTTCATACAAGACATTAAAAGCAACACAGATGAACCTTGTGGCAAAGTATCGCGGATAAACTGAGAAAGTTCTTTAAAAGCATTTAGGTTATGTGCTCCGTCTATCATGACGTTTTCTTTAATAAACTCATATCTACCTTGATATTTAGTCTCACACACAGCATCTACGTTTTTATCAAAATCAGTTTTAATAACTCCGCGGTTATTTAAATGCTTTAATACGTTTAGTGCTAAAAATGAGTTTTGAATTTGCACGCGGCCTCTAGCCTCTAACTTAACTAATCTGCCAGCATACTCATAACTACAAACGTTGATGCCAACATTGGCCTTATTGATTTCTTTTAAGTTAACTATTTCTAACTTAGCATTGCGTTCTTTGCATTTATCTGCCAAATAGTTTTCAAGTGTCTTGCCTAGCGGCAAAGCAACTGCTAAACCGTTTTCGCGAATTGCATCAGCTTTATGCTCTAAAATCACACGACGGTTTTTGCCTAAAAACTTAGTGTGATCTAAATCTACTCTAGTAATTACGGTTGCTAGTTTATTTTTAGTTGCGTTAGTAGCGTCGTCTCTACCACCTAGCCCTGCTTCTACGACTGCAAAGTCTATTTTGTTTTTTGCAAAATGAATTAAGGTAATTAGATACTCAAGTTCAAAACGAGAAATTTCAACACCGTTGTTGTCAGAAATAATGATTAAATGCATTAAGACATTTAAAATCAGGTAAATTTCTGAAAACGTGATTTCCTTGCCTGAAATTGAAATTGAGTCAGTTAAACTTTTAACATAAGGCGACTGAAATAAGCCAACTTTGTAGCCATTTCGCTCAAGGGCTTTAGAAATGTAAAGCGAAGTGCTACCTTTGCCGTTAGTTCCGACTACATGAATATAAGGAATTTGATTTAAGAACTCTAAGTTCTTTAAAAAATAATTCATGCGGTCAAGTCCCATATTAAAATCTGCTCTGGTTTCAAGGTAGTCAAGTACGTATTTTTTTGAAACTTTTTCAGCCAGTGTTTTTATTGAAGTTTTCTTTTCAGGATCTAGTTTTTCAGCCTCAATTTTGCAAATTAAGTTTAAGTGAATAGGGTCTGTTAATCTAACTGGGTTTGGCAATTTAAAAGTAGGTAAGTTAAAAATAATGTCGTCTGCGTAAATAAAGTTAAGTTCAACCCAAGATAAGTTTTTAAGTTCTTTGTTTTCTGCTTTACCTTTTAATTGGTTTAAGAAAATAAAGAGTTGAAGCGGAGTTAAAATTGTCTCTAAAACATAGGCTAAAGCAAAGTTGTGTTTAGGTTGTTCAAAATTAGTAGGAGTAACTTTGACAGCAGGAGACTTGGCAATTATTTTCAGGTTATTGGCCAGAAAAATAGACTCAAGTTCTTGAGTTTTTCTCTCAACATCAATAAAATCAAGTTGTGCAGTAATATAGGCTTTCATTTAACCTCCAAAGAGTTGCAATTATTTTAGTAACTTAGCCTAACAAAAAGACTTTGCAACTTGTTAGATTATACAATAGAGTAAGTTAAAAGAAAAGACCAAAAATGAACTTTTTGGTCTTATTTTGTTAAACTTATGCTAAAAATTTTTGGTTTAAGGTGTTAATTTTGAGTTAAACCAGTGTTTAGACCTTGATTGGTCATGTAAACTTGTTTAAACACAAAAAATATTTTTAGTTATTTTGATTGTCTATTTAAGTTTGTTTATTTTTTTAAACGCATCTAGTGTGTTTTTAAGAAGTGAAACTACAGTAAGTGGTCCCACTCCACCTGGTACTGGTGTTAAGTGGCTGGCGACTTTAGCAACTGAACTAAACTCAACATCGCCAACTATTTTGCCATCAACCTTGTTGATACCAACATCAATTACTAAAGAGTTAACCTTAACCATGCTGCCTTTAATAAAATTAGGAATACCAACAGCTACTACTAAAATATCTGCGTTTCTAGTGAAAAACTCTAAATTTTTAGTGTGGCTGTGGCAAACTGTAACAGTTGCATTTCTGTCTTGTAGGGTTTTGGCAACAGGTTGCCCAACAATTAAACTACGCCCAACAACAACGCAATTTTTACCTTTAATTTTGGTATCAGTGCTTTCAATTAACTCAAGTACACCTCTGGCAGTAGCGGGCAAAAACCCTGCTCTGCCTTCAAAAAGTAGGCCTTGTGAAACTAAGCCAAAGCCATCTACATCTTTTTCTTTAGCAACTGAGTCTAGTATTGCAAACTTACCAAAACCTTTTGGCAATGGTAGTTGCACAATAATTCCTGAATACAAAGGATCTTTATTTAATTTTTGAATTTGGGTAATCACTTTACTTTCAGGTTCAGTTTCAGAAAACGAAAAGAGAGTCGCCTGAAAACCTAGGTCAGTGGCTGTTTTGATTTTTTTGTTAACGTAAATCTTTGAAGCAGGATCTGAGCCAACCAATACAATTGCCAGACCTGGCACTAAATTAGTTTGTTCTTTTATTTGTTTAACTTCTTGCTTAAGTTGTTGTTTAATTTGTTCAGAGATTTTAATTCCGTCAATTATCTGCATTTTCAACCTCCTTTTCTAGGTGCTCTAAAAATAAAATAGTTTCTTTAGTCCACTCAGCAAAATTGTCTGTCTTTAAATACACAAATGCTGAGTTTAAAGTAGACTTTAAACGCACATTTGGACTTTTAACACAAAACTTAAACACTGTTTTTTTAGACATTATAGCATTTGGGCTGTCTTTAAATTCTATACCTACTTCTTTATTTGCAAGCGAGATATTTAAAATACCTAGTCTTTGTCTTAGATTTTTTAAAACTACGGATAATACATAGTTTTGCTCAGATTCAGGAACTACACCAAAAATATCTTTAAACTCACTAAGCAAGGTTTCTGCTTCTTTAAAAGAAGTTAGTCTTGCGATTTTTTTGTGATAAGCAATTCTTAAGTTTTCGCTTTCTATGTAGGTCTTGTCAATGGATTGTGAGTAAAAAGAAGTTTTGGTGTCAGTTTCTTCAAACGCAGGTTTACCAGTCAACTGCTCAGAAATTAACTTTAAATACATTTGTGTACCCACACTTTCAATAAAGCCAGATTGTTCTTTTCCAAAAATATCGCCGCCGCCTCTAATTGAAAGGTCCTCTAAAGAAATGGCAAATCCAGATCCTAGATTTACAAAGCGCTTAATTGCGCTTAGTCGTTTTTTGGCGTCTTCAGTCATTTCTTTACCTTTTTGGTAAGTAAAGTAAGCATAAGCGATTTTGTCGCTTCTGCCGACTCTACCTCTCAGTTGATAAAGTTGAGCCAGGCCAAAGTGGTCAGCGCGTTCAACAATTAAGGTATTGGCATTTGCTATATCAATACCAGCCTCAATAATAGTAGTGGTTAAAAGTACATCTATTTTGTGTTCAACAAAGTCACTTAAAATACTTTCAATCTCAGCTTTATTTAACTTGCTGTGTACATATGCTATTTTGGCTTCTGGGACTTGTGCCTTTAAAGTTTCTAGTTTTTGTTTAATTTTGGCAATATCGTTAAAGAGGTAAAAAACTTGGCCTGCTCTAGAAAGTTCTCTTTGAATGATTTCTTTGACAATTAAGTCTTCATGCGGAAGCACGTAGGTTTGCACAGGATAGCGGTTGTTTGGCGGAGATTCAATTAAGGAGTAGGACTTTAAGCCAGAAAGAGTTTGTTCAAGAGTGCGGGGAATTGGAGTTGCAGATAAATAAAGTGTATCTACATTTAAAGTAAGTTCTTTAATCTTTTCTTTGTCAATCGCACCAAAGCGCTGCTCTTCGTCAATTATAAGTAAACCTAAGTTTTTAAATTTAATATCTTTAGAAAGTAGACGGTGGGTGCCAATTGCTATGTCGTAAATTCCCGTGCTAAGTCCGTGTATGTATTTGGTCTGTTTGTTTTTTTCAATCAAACGGGAAAGCACAGCGACGTTTACCCCAAACTTAGTTAGTCTGGTTTTAAAAAGTTCAGTCTGTTGGCTGGCAAGTATAGTGGTTGGGCAAATATAGGCAACTTGCTTGCCAGAAATTATGGCTCTATAGGCTGCTCTTAGAGCAACCTCGGTTTTGCCAAAACCAACGTCGCCAATTATTAGTCTTTCCATTGGAACTGGTTTGGCCATGTCTAGAAAAACCGCTTGAATGGTGGTTTCTTGGTCTTTAGTTAACTGAAAGTTAAAGTCTTTGGCAAGTTCTTGCTCAAGTTCAGGCTCTCCTTTAATTTCGGCGCCTTGTGAGTTATGTCTGGCTTCATATAGAGCAATTAAACGACTGGCCACAGCCTTTGCGTTTTCATATGCTTTTAATTTTGCGGCTGTCCATTTTTTTGAACCCAACACACTTAACTTAACATCTGCACCAGGTTTTGCGTATTTTAACACTAAGTTAATTTGTGAAACCGGGACATATACTTTTTCTGAGTTGGCGTACTCAAGCAACAGATAGTCTTTTTTAAATCCAGATATTGTATTGGTTGTTAAACCTAGATATTTACCAATTCCAAAATTAACGTGCACGACGTATTCGTTTATTGTAAGTTCGTCAGGATTTTCTATAGTTTTGGCGTTGCCAAGCAAAGCCTTATATCTAACTTTGGGTTTAGAGTTTGAGTTAAACAAAACATACGAAGAAAATACAGCAAGTTTTAAAAAAGGATCTATAAAACTAAGGTGCGTGCTGTCTTTAACTAACCAAACATTAACTTCCTCTTTATCTTCAAAACTATCTGAAAACTTAATTTCTTTTTCTAAAAGAAAATCGGCAATTTGGTTTTTTTCAGTATCAGTTTTGTAGAGCAAAACTGTTTGATATTTTTTTAAAATATCTTTATTGTAGATATAAAACTTTTCAAAGTTACCCGCGTAAAAATCTGGTTCAAATACATATTTTTCACTTAAAAAGACGTTAGTAGTATACTCCAAAGTCGCTCTGCTAAGCGACTTTTCAAAGTCATATAAAAAATTGCTGGTAATTAAATTACTGCCGTTGTAACTAGTTTTAAACTGAGCAAGATCATCTTTGCGTTGAGTGTTGTTGATTTGGTATTTTTCTTTATCTACAAATATCACTTCACTGGATTTACCAAAATCAAAGATAGTATTGTTACTTTCGGTAAAAAAACCTAAATACAAACCTAGAGAATCTAACTCAGTTCTATTAACTAAATTAAGCATATCTTTATTTAACTTTTCTTTTTCTTCAAGGGACAAGTTTAAATTACTGAAGTAACCTTTAATTTTAGACTCAGCCTGTTGCAACTCGTCATCTGTGTAAAACAGTTCAGTTGCTGGAAAAAGAGAGAGTGACTCAACTTTAGTTTTTGAAAGTTGAGTATCTAGACTAAAGGTTTTAATTGTTTCAACTATGTCGTCTGAAAAGTTTATTCTAATTGGATCTGTATATCCGAGCGGATAAATGTCAAATATATCTCCGCGAGTTGAGTAAGTCTCTGGTGCACTTAAAGTGTACTCTTTTTGATAACCAAAAGTGATTAGTTTTTCAGCCAGAGTCTCTGGTTTTAACTCCATACCTGGTTTTATAAAAACATGGTTTTCACGGTACTTATCTAAACTAAAAAGTCTTTTAGTTAAAGCAAGGTCATTAGTTACAACTATTTTTCTTTGGTCTTTTAAAAGTGCGTGAACTGTGTTGACACGCTGACTTAAAAAGTCTTTTGAAGAAAAGGCCATAATTTGAGTAATAAGTTCATCTACCGGAAAAAACAAAACCTGCTCTGGGTCAAAGATATTGGAAAGATAGTCAAAATAAAGTTGGGCCTGATGTAGGTTCGGCAGAACCAAAAATACAGTCCCTGTGCTATTTAAATAGGTTTTAACAGTAAAAAATGCATTATAAGAAATGCATTCAGATACAGAGTGTCTGGCATTCTTATATGCATTTTTTAAGAAGTTAAGAAGTTTTAAATCAAGCATTTATATTGTATTTAGAAGTTATTTTGTGAAACTCAACACCAGAAATAAAAGCAGAAATAGCGGCAACCGCAACAGGATAGACTTCTTTAGTTAAAGTATCTTGTTCTGCCTTTGAGAAATTAGCCAGAACATAGTCTTTTAAATCAACGTCAACATTTGGCTTACCGCAGCCTATCTTTATTCTTTTATACTGAGTAGTACCAAGTACTGCCTCAATGCTTTTAAGTCCATTGTGTCCACCAGCAGACCCAGATTCTCTTATTCTAACTGAACCAAGTGGTAGGTTAATGTCGTCAACTATCACTAAAATATCTGCAGTGTCTACTTTAAAGTAGTTTTTTACCTTAATTAAAGCATTTCCAGATAAGTTCATGTAAGTTGTGGGTTTGATAAAAACGATGTTTTCATTGTTTATTTTTTCTTTTAACTCAAAACATTCAAATTTTGAGTTAAAAGAAAACTGTTTTTGAAGTTGCGTTTCAATTAAATCAAGTATTTGAAATCCAATGTTGTGTCTAGTTTTTTCATACTGCGCACCTGGATTTCCAAGTCCAACAATTAGTTTCATCTACTCTTCAATTTTTTGAAATACAGGGGTTACAGAAACGTCGTTAATGATATTTAAAATTGCTTTACCAAGCATTTTACTCATGGTCAGTTGCACAATTTTTGCAGACTCTTTAGCGTCTTGTTGCAGTGGAATAGTGTCTGCAACTATTACTTCTTTTAGACAAGAATTGTTGATTTTTTCAACGGCACTTCCGGAAAAAATCGGGTGTGTAGCAATCGCGTATACTTCCTTTGCACCTGCCTTTCGAAGCGCTTCTGCACCTGCAACTAAGGTGCCGGCAGTATCTATAATGTCGTCAAATAGAATACAAGTTTTGTCTTTAACATCGCCGATGATGTTTAAAATTTCGGCAACGTTTGCACGTGGTCGTCGTTTGTCAATAATTGCGATTGGCGTTTCGTTTTTAAGTAGTTTAGAGAAGTTACGCGCACGCGCAGCCCCACCGTGGTCAGGTGAAACAACAATAACATCTTTTAGTTTCTTTTTGTCCATGTGTGCAGCAAAAACAGCAGCGGCTGAGAAGTTGTCAATCGGAATGTCAAAGAACCCTTGAATTTGGGCAACGTGCAGGTCAATGCAAATTAGTCTGTCAATTCCAGATTTTTCAAGTAAATTTGCCACTAACTTAGCAGTAATTGGCAGTCTAGACTGGTCTTTTCTGTCTTGACGACAATATCCATAGTATGGCATGATTACAGAAATTGGTCCAACTGATGCTCTTTTTAGCGAGTCCACAAAAATAAATAATTCCATTAAGTTTTCGTTAACCGGACGACAAGTTGGCTGAATTATAAAAGTATTGCATGCTCGCACGCTTTCGTCGGCTGACAAACAAACTTCGCCGTCCTGAAACTTCAGCGTATTTACTTTAGATAAAGGAATGTTTGTATATTTTGAAATTTTATCTGCAAGGTCTGGGTTTGCAGATAGAGTAAATAGTTTAATTTTTTTACCATTAATAATTGTTTCCATATGTAACCTTCTTATTTGTTTTTTAGTTTAAAAAAATAAAAGTAGGTAGACCCTACTTTTATTTTAAAATTATATTAAATTAACTTATTTAGCTTGAACTTGAGCGTTGTATTCTTTTAATACAGCGTCTGTTAATTCTGCTCTAAATTCACTTACAATAGGGTGTGCAATGTCTCTGTTTTCACCAGTGTTGGTTTTACGAGAAGGCATAGCAATAAATAGACCTGACTCTCCTTCAAGAACTTTTACACCGTGAACAACGAATACATCGTCAAACACAACTGAAGCAACTGCAAGAAGTTTTTGTGAATCTTCAAGAAGTTTAACTTGAACTTTAGTAATTTTCATACTTAATTTATATCTAGAAGCAATTTATGTAAGTATTTAGTGTTTGCTCCAGATCCCTTTCAAATATTTACTAAATACAAAATAATTATATAATATTTTTTTGAAAAATAAAGAGAAAAAACACACCGCTAAGCCATTTTGTTACTTAATTTTCGTGTTTTGGCAAATAATCTGTCTAAATTTTGTATTTTTGGTAAGTTTTTTTAAAAACTTTAGATTTTATGGTGATTTAGTTGGATTTTAAGTCCCGTGTTTCGGGGTTATACAAGATTTTTTTGGAGTAAATTCTACTATTTTTTAAATTTAACGGCTCAATAGAGCCGTTTTTTTTATTGTTAAAAATTT
>CAUUEZ010000016.1:0-13687 GCA_963544405.1 uncultured Acholeplasmataceae bacterium | reverse complement strand
AAATTAACTGGAAATCTTGTTTTTTTATATAGTTATATGGATTATAACTTCGTTAATGGAAATAAAAAAGGAACACTGATGTGTTCCTTTTTTTGATATGTTTCTTTTAATTATCGTTCTTGTTTTCTCAAAGTGCGAAGAGCCCTTGCTGAAACCATGACTTTGTGAGTGTGACCTGCTTCGTCAGTAAATTTCACTGGTTGCAAGTTTAAGTTCCAGACTCTGCGAGTCGCACGAAGAGAGTGTGATCGATTATTTCCGGCAAGTTGTTTTCTGCCGCTAATAGCGCATATTCCCATGTTTATAAATCTCCTCTCCAAATATTTTAGCATAATCAGGGTTTTTCCGCAATTTTAAACTTTTAGTATGTTAAACTTTAAGTATGGAAAAGAAAACAATTTTAATCACTGGAAGTTCAAGTGGAATTGGCAAGGCTGCTGCTGAAATTTTTTTAAAGAACGATTTTTTAGTATACGGAATTGACCAAAATACATCTACTATTGAAGATAAAAACTACCAACACTTTAAAGTGTTGGTAACAGATTTTAAAAACCTTCCTGATTTAAAAAATATCTCATATATTTTAAACAACGCAGGGACAATGGATGAGCAAAAATCCTTGGAAACCAACCTACAAGGCTATATTAACATTATCAAAAAATATGAAAGTAAAGACCTGAAGGCTGTTTTAAACATCGCTTCAACCGCTGGCCACCACGGGTTTGGCAAACCTTTGCACGCTGCTGCTCAAGCGGCTCGTATTAACTACACCAAACATCTTGCAAAAACTCTTGGTGAAAAATACCAAACTTTGGTAAACTCGCTTAGTCCAGGTCCAGTTCACACCAATTTAGAGCCAGACTTGTATAAAGACAAAACAGCAATGTCTGCGGTTGCAAATCAAAATATTTTTAACCGTTGGATAGAGCCAAAAGAAATCGCTGACTGGATTTACTTTATCTTAACTAAAAACACCTGTGCAACAGGGCAAGACATAATTCTGGATTTAGGTGAATGTATTAACCTAAATTTTATCTCGCCAACCCCACCTAGCCAAAAATAGCCCTATATAATATAAGGCGATTTAAGGTATAATAAAGGTACTGAGGTTTATTGATGGAACACAAAACAATAACAAGCGAATTTTTTACCAAAATGTTGATAAACGGAGCTGCTAACTTAAGGCTTCACATTGACGAAATTAATAACTTAAATGTCTTTCCAATTCCAGATGGCGACACTGGAACTAATATGCACCTGACTATCAATGCAGGCGCTAACAAGATTAAAATCTTAGATTTTCAAAACAAAACCGTTGCAGAAATCGTAAAAGTGTTTTCACATGAACTAGTTGTTGCTGCACACGGCAACTCGGGTGTCATTCTTTCTCAGTTTTTCCGTGGATTTGCGAAAGAACTTGGAAAAGTTGACAGCAAAGAACTGACAGTAGTTCAACTTATTGATGCTTTAATTTCTGGCTATAAAGTAGCCTACAGCGGTGTAGTTCAACCAATTGAAGGAACAATTTTAACCGTACTTCGTGAAGCTGGTGAACACTTACGTTTAAAACGCGGCAAACTAATTACTTTTGAAGATGCTCTAACCACTTATTTTAATCAGGCTAAAATTACTCTGCAAAAAACCCCTGCTCTTTTACCTGTCTTAAAAGAAGCAAATGTAGTAGACAGTGGTGGCGCTGGTTTTGTTAAAATCGTTGAGGGTTTTGTGCACTTTATTAACGGCAAAGTTATAAAGGAAGCAACTAAAACCTCAACCAAGTCATTTGTTTTAAACTCAGAGCAAAGCACGGCTTACGACCATGTAATTGGCGAAATTAAGTTTAAGTTCTGTACCGAGTTTGTCTTGATTTTAGATAAACCAGAGCAGTTTTCTAAAGACAAGTTTATTAAAGAAATTAAAGACTTTGGCGACTCTATGGTAGTAATTCACGACGAAGAACTACTAAAAGTTCACATTCACACTAATCAGCCTCTTAACTTACTTAAAAACGCTGAACAACTAGGCGAAACTAGGTCTATTAAAGTCGACAACATGAAACTGCAAAACGAAGAGGCTGTGGCTGCGCAAAAACCAACAGGTAAAACCCCTGAAAAAGAATACGGACTAATTGCTGTTGCAAACGGAGACGGAGTTCGCCAATACTTACTTGAACACGGAGTTGACTATATAGTTGCCGGTGGCCAAACAATGAATCCGTCTACCCAAGACTTCATTGAAGCCGTTGAGAAAGTCAACGCCAAAAACATTATTATCATTCCAAATAACTCAAATATCATCATGTCTGCAGAACAAACTGTTAATTTAGTTAAAGATCGCAACATCGCGGTAATTAAGACAAAAAACCTAGGTCAAGGAGTAGCCGCTCTTTCTGTTTTTGACCATACTGCCGACTTTAAGACCAACATTGACAACATGCAAGAAATCGCGCAGAGCGCCCACACTGGTGAAATCACTTACGCAATTCGCGACACCAAACAAAACGGTATAGACATTAGAAAAAGCCATTATTTAGGAATTTCTGAAGGTGCGATAACTTGTTCTGTTGAAAATATTTTTGACGCAACTCGCTGTCTGCTTTCTCAAATTCTTTCTAAAGAAAACGAAGTTGTTACTCTATTTTATGGCAAGGCTGTGTCTGACGAAGAAGCCAGAGAAATTGAGGAGTACATCCAAACACTTTGCCCATACGCCGAGGTTAATTTAGTTAACGGGATGCAAGAAATTTATTTATTTATAGTTTCGGCACTTTGAAAAACAGGTTTAAAAAATAGTATAATATTTGCCAGAGGTATTGAATGAAAACGATTAAAAAACTTTTAAAAAAACACAACCGCATTATTATTCACAGACACTCCAAACCAGATATGGACGCAATTGGCTCACAAATGGGCTTAATGCACATAATTAAGGAAAACTTTCCCGAAAAAGAAGTCTACGTAGTAGGTGACCACAACAAATTTGACTACGAAAACGCCATGAACGAAATTCCTGACAGTTTTTACAAAGACTCGCTAGTTTTTATTACAGACGTCGCAGTTTCTTACATGATTTCAGATAACCGTTATTTGTTTGCCAAAGACGTGGTAATCATTGACCACCACGAAAACAAATCAGATGTAGCAGGTGCTTACGTTTATTCAGACCCAACTTACGAGGCCGCGGCTGCTTACGTTTACGATATTGCTAAAAAACTTAAACTAAAAATCCCGGCAATAGCGGCTGACTACTTGCTAAACGGAATAATTACTGACAGCGGGCGCTTTCAGTATTTAACCAACGCTCCCCGTTTATTTCAAATCGCCGCAGAACTTACAGCACTGGGTGCAAACCCGCTTAAGTTCTACAAGTGGTTGTATGTAGAAACTCTAGAAGAACGCCAAACTAAAGCAAAGTTTGCTACTCGCATGCAAATTGAAGGTTCAGTTGCTTACTTTTTTAACACTAAAGAGTTTTTAGAGTCACTTGGCACTTATGATTTCTTTTCAATTAGTCGCGGTATGGTTAACTTACTTGCCGGCATTAAAGAAATTCCAATTTGGGCAAACTTCACCTATTCCGCTGAGCAAGACAAAGTAATTTGTGAACTGCGTAGCCGTGAAATTGAAGTTGTACATATTGCCAAAAAATACGGCGGCGGTGGACACGCACTGGCGTGTGGCGCAACCCTTGATAATTTTGATGTGGCCAAAGCCATGATTAAAGATTTAAACGAACTAATTTTACAAAACCAAAATAAATAATAAGGAGTAAAAACATGGACATTAGTTTAATTTTAAAAAAAATCAAAGAATACGACATTATTACAATCTACTCACATAAAAGACCAGATGGCGACTGCATTGGCTCATCACTTGGTCTTAAAAACATCATTGAGACAACTTTTCCCAAAAAACAAGTATACTCACTTGGTGACCACACACCTTACCTTCGTTTTCTTGGAGAACTTGATACTCTTGACGACGAAACTATTAAAAAATCTTTAGCGATAGTTGTAGACACCGCAACTCAAGAGCGAGTTGCAGATCAACGTTTTAAACTGGCTAAAGAAATCATTAAAATTGACCACCACATTGTGATGGATCAATACGGCGACATTAACTGGGTGCACGAAGAAGCACCAGCGGCTTGTCAAATGATTACTTACTTTTTGTATAAGTTCAAAGATCAACTTCTTATCACTAAACAAGGTGCGCAAGCACTATATGCTGGGCTAGTTACGGATTCTGGCGGATTTAGATACCGCGGAGTTACTGAGACTACTTTTCAAATGGCGGCTTTCTTAGTTTCTAAAGGCGCTGACCTTGAATATGTAGACCGTGAACTTTCTAAAACCACTTTTGCACAACTTAAATACAAAGGCCATTTACTTTCTAACATCAAACGCTCAAAGAACGGCGTGGTTTACTTCCTTGCAACTCGAGACATTCAAAAGAAATTTAACTTAACTCAAGAAGACACAGCAGCGGCCATTAACGCCATGGCCGGAATTGAAGGCTGCCCTGTTTGGGTTCTATTTATTGAACTTGAAAACTCAGTTCGCGTTAGAGTTCGTTCAAACCAAGTAGAAATTGCTTCAGTTTGCAACAAATTCCCTCCAGGAGGTGGACACGATTTTGCCGCTGGCTGCCACTTGGATAAAATGAAACAACACACAAAAGTAATTGACGCCCTTGACGCCAGAATTGTGGAAGTTTTAAAGAAAAATAACTAACAATGCTGGAAGTTCTTTTAAACATTACTACCAATAAATCAGCAAACTCAAATTCAAAGATATCCGAGGCAATTACTAAAGGTTCACTAGATCTACAAGCCCTGCAAACTGGACACGACTGGCTGTTTAAAGTTATCCTGCCGCTTTTAATTATTATGATCTACGCGGTAATCGTTGGACTTGAACGCCGTAATTTAGGCAAAGCAGTCGGGGTTTCTGCCTACTTTTTAGTAGGAATAGCGAGTTGCTCAATTGCAATTACTCAAAGACTAATGTTTGAACTGAATGCTTTTCAACCTAATGAAGGTCAAAGAATCATCGCGCAAGTTGTCGCGGGTGTTTCTTTTATTGGAGCCGGTGTCATCATTAAAGACAAGATGTCTATCAAAGGCTTAACAACGGCCTCATCTATTTGGGCCTGCGCAATTTTAGGTTTAATTTTAGGTTCAGGTTATTTGTTAATTGGAGTAATCGGTGCGAGTGTTATTATCATTTACATCTTTATTCGCGACATGGTTTCAAAAGAAAACCCGTTTGTAAGTTGCCGCAATAACTTAATTCACAAAGTTAAGCAAGGAGAAATAAAAGCAGAAGACGCCAACGCTATTTTAAACAAAGAAGACGATTTGCAAACTAGACACGTTGATGAGTTTAAACAACACTGATTTTGAAAATATCACTGCAATTGCGACCCCTTATGGTAAGGGGTCGATTTCAGTTATAAGAGTTTCAGGAAAAACTTGCATTAAAGAAGTCAGCACTATCTTTAAAGGCAAAGACTTAACTCAAGTTCCTGGAAACACCTTAGTCTACGGCTTTATTTTAGACAAAGACAACGTGCCGATTGACGAAGTTATAGTTGCTGTTTTTAAAAAACCTCATTCTTTTACGGCAGACGATATGCTTGAAATTTCCTGTCACGGTGGGGTTTTAGTAACTAACTTAGTGCTTGAGAGACTACTTAGTCTAAATATCAGAATGGCACATCCTGGTGAGTTTTCTTACCGTGCTTATTTAAATGGGCGCATAGATTTAGTTAAAGCAGAGGCTGTGATGGACTTAATTGAAGCCGACACCAAGAGCGCTGCCAAAATTTCTATAAACTCGCTACTTAGCAAGACAGGCAAAAAAATAACTGAGTTTAAAGAGCAAGTCTTGGCGTTAATTTCAGATATTGAAGTTAAACTACAGTACCCTGAGTTTGATGAAGCAGTAGACCTTGAAACTTCTGAATTAAAATCAAGAATTAACACGATTTTAGTAGCCTTAAATGAGTTTTTAAAAAACTCAAAAAGCACCACAATGCTGAAAACTGGGATTTCGGTCGCAATTGTCGGTAGGCCTAATGTCGGGAAGTCTTCACTTTTAAACTCCCTTTTAAAACAAGACAAGGCTTTAGTTACCGACATTCAAGGTACAACCCGCGACATAGTTGAAGGCAAAATTGTGCTGAACAACATCGCGCTTAACTTACTTGACACCGCAGGCATCCGCAAAAGCACAAATCTAGTTGAGAATCTTGGTATTCAAAAAAGTCTAGATACCATTAAAACCGCTGACTTAGTTTTGTTTGTTTTTGTGGCTAACCAAAAGTTAACCAAAGAAGACTTAGAAATTTTAAACAAAATAGATCCCGCTAAACTAATTAAAATTGCAAACAAAAAAGACTTAGGAATTAATCAAAAAGACAAAGATGCTGTCTATATCTCTACTTTTGATGAAAACTTAAAACCGCTTGAAGACGCTATTTTAACTAAGTTAAAGTTAACAGATCTAGACACCAGAGACCTGGCGTTTTTGTCAAACCAAAGACAAATTACGTTACTTGAAAAAGCAATTTCTGAACTAAAAGAAGCCCACAGTTCTGCTGATTTCTTAACCGCTGACTTAGTGGTTATGAACATTAAAACCGCTTACAACGCTATAAAGGAGATACTTGGCGAGGTGTATGACGACGATGTAAATAAAAACATCTTTAGTCATTTTTGCCTTGGCAAATAAATAACAATGTATAAAGTTTTATATCGAAAATACCGACCAAGTAAACTAAAAGAAGTTGTTGGTCAAGCGGTAACCATTCAAATTCTTAGACAAATTCTAAAAAGTGGCAGCATTCCTCATTCTTTTATTTTTGCTGGCACCAGAGGAATTGGCAAAACCACGATTGCCAGAATTTTTGCCAAAGCCATTAACTGCGAAAAACTAACTTCAGGCGATGCTTGCGGAAAATGCGCAAACTGTCTTGCAATTGAGCAAGAACAAACTGTAGACATTGTAGAAATAGACGGGGCAAGCAACAACGGAGTTGACGAAATCAGAGACCTTCGTGACAAATGCGTCTTTTTGCCGCAAAACTTAAAATACAAAGTCTACATAATTGACGAAGTTCATATGCTTACAACCGCGGCTTTTAACGCGCTTTTGAAAACTTTAGAAGAACCACCTAAACACGTTGTCTTTATTTTGGCAACCACTGAACCACACAAAATTCCAAAAACCATTCAATCTCGCTGTATGAACTTTAGTTTCCTGACTTTAACAGAGACTGAAATTGAAGGACAAATTATTGAAGTCGCCAAAAAAGAAAAAATTGCTTTAGAAAAAGAAGCAGCAACGCTACTTGCCAAAAAAGCAGAAGGTGCAATGCGTGATGCTTTGGTCTTGCTGGACAAGGCAGTGGCTTATGCTGGTCAAAAAATTGACAAGGGAACTGTTTTAAAAATCATTGGTGGAGTTGACGAAAACGAGATTTTAAAAATTATTAACTCACTTGACAATGCAGACTTAGCCGATGCTGTTACTCTACTTGATACGCTACTTAAAGCAGGTAAAAACGAAAACTCAATAATAGACGCCTTTATTGATAACTTCAAGCAAATTTTGCTAAAAATTTCAACAGGTGAACCCAACCTTTTCAAAAAACTAAACAAAGCAAAAGTTTTAGAAATATTTACCGAACTAAACACTTTAATTAAAGAAATCAGATACTCAACTTCTAAGCAAAATATGCTGACAGTTGCTTTAATCAAAATTTACTCAATCATAAACAAACAAGAAGCGATTGTATTTAACACAAACCTAGAAACTGCAAAACCTGCAGTTAAAACATCAGAACAACCACAAGTAAAAACTACACCCGAAACACACGGTGATATTTTTGCAAGTAACCCTGTAGCTTTTTCGCCTATTCCTGAAAAAATTAGCAAAGATTCAGTTAAAAGTCCTTTCTGTCTAACTGAACGAGACTTTAAAGATCTGCTTGACAACGCCAAAAAGAAGTTTAGAGAAGAGGCAGAAACAAAACTCTATAACTATGATTTCTTAAAATCTGCAGAAGACCCAGATGTCTCTGGACTTTCTGGTAAGTTTGAAATAGTTTTAGCCAGCCCAAATACCCTATTACTTGCTGCAGATGGATTAACTGCATGCACTGAAATCTACAAAACAACCAAATATCCTGTCCTTTTGAAAGAAGTTAATAACTTTTTGCCAGAAATCACGAGAGTAATTTTGTTAACTAAACAAGACGCGAAGACTGTGTTAATGCAAATTAGCACTTACCTTAGAAATAACCTTGAGTTTATTCCCAATGACTTTAGCGCTGTTGTTGAAAAATACACAGCATATGATAAAATTTTAAAAGAAGTTAAAACTAAAAAATTCGACGCAAGCGTCATATTTGGCGAACTTGCAAACAAGGAGCAATAAATATGAATCCGCAAATGTTAAAACAAATTCAAAAACTACAAGCAGAAATGATGGAGCGTCAACAGAGACTTGAAGAAACTGAGTTTACAGGTGAGTCTGCTGGTGTTTCAATTACTCTACTTGGTTCAAAAAAAGTCGTAGACTGCAAAATTAGCGCAGACATTATTCAAGATAAAGAAATGCTTGAAGACGCAATTTGTGTAGCCTTTAACAAAGCCATTGAACAAGTCAACTCAGAACTAGAAGACATTCTTTCTAGCGCTAAAATGCCTAATTTTTTAGGACTTTAGTTATAGTTTGTAAAATAGGTTTGACTATAATATAATATTTAAGTTATATGGAGGCTGACTTGAATCATACAGAAGAAAATTCTTTATCAGAAATTGCATACTCCTTAATTAAGGAACAGGGTTCTGCTGTTTCACTTAACGAACTTATTGACAAAATTTGCGCAATTCGTAATTTAGGCGAAGTTAGCGTAGATTTCAAAAATCAACTTTATTTTGACTTAATTTCATCAGGTCGCTTCGTTTATGTTGGCGACGGGCTTTTTGATTTAAAAGACAATAACTTAGAGTATTGGGATAAAGACGGTACTTTTTTTGCCAACGAAAGCAATGACGAAGACATTGAAATTAATGAAGATGAAGACGACATTGAATTTTCTGACTTTAATTTAGATGAGTTTGTGGCATCTGAACCAGATATTGAAGAAGATGAAGACGAGGAAGATGAAAAACTTCAAATGCAAGCAAGCAACAACCCACTTCCTGAACTTGATGATGAAGAAGACGAAAGCGCTTTAGTTGAAGAAGACATTGAAGATTATCTGGAAACTGAAAGCGACGAAGACGACGATAAATATGTTGACCCAGATTTGGACTTAGATGAATCAGATCAAGACGAAGATGAGTACAACAAATACATGGACGACTACGAAAATCTATACGAATAGGGAGGCAATTTTTGCATCCCTATTTTTTTTATTTAATATAACAGAAAGGAGTTTTTTAAAATATGAGTAATTTTATTTTTATTACAGGTGGAGTAATTTCTGGAATTGGAAAAGGTGTAACCGCGGCGTCTATTGCCAGACTACTTAAAAGCACTGGAGTTTCGGTGTTTATGATCAAAATGGATCCTTATATCAATACTTTTCCTGGCATGATTGACCCACTTCAACACGGAGAGGTTTTTGTGGCCGCAGACGGAACTGAGGCAGACTTAGATCTTGGGCACTACGAACGCTTTACCGGTGTTAACTTAACTGAGCACTCTAGTATCACCATGGGCAAAATTTACAGAGAAATCTTGGAAAACGAAATGGCCGGTAAATACAGCGGCAAAACCATTCAAGTAATTCCGCATGTCGTTGATACCATTAAAAACAGATTAAAAGCAGCAGCCGAACAAAGCCAGGCAGATATCATAATTTGCGAAATCGGCGGAACAGTTGGAGATATGGAGTCTGAGGCTTATCTGGAAGCAATTCGTCAACTTAGGTTTGACTTAGGGTATCGCCGTACCTACTACATTCACACAGCACTAGTTCCTTACCTTGAGGTTTCACAAGAACTCAAGACCAAACCAACTCAACATAGCGTCAAGACTTTGCGTAGTTTTGGAATTGATCCGAACGCACTTATTTTAAGGTCAAAAAGAATGTTGGACCCTGAAACCGTTCAAAAAATTTCTTTCTTTACCGACGTTAAACCAGAGACAGTGCTGGCTTGTCCTGATTTAGATGTAGTCTACAAGGTAGTTCCGCTTTTGGCCGCAGGTAAACTACACGAAAACATCTTAAAACATTTTGAACTAAAAGCAAAACCACTTAACTTAAAAACCTGGAACTCCCTAGTTTTAAAAGTAGAAACTGCGAATATCGTTTTAAATGTTGGAGTAGTTGGAACTACTGACTTTAAGGAGGTCTATCTTTCGCTAACTGAGGCAATTAAACACTCTGGCTACTCATACTCAGTTAAACCAAACTTTATTTGGTATAACTCAAGTACTGATAACTCTGAGTTTCTAAAAAACATTGACTTTGCAGTAGTCTCTGGACAAGACAATCAAGAGTTTACTTTAAAACAAAGTGAGTTAATTCATACACTTAGCGAAAAACAAATCCCGACTTTGCTGATCAATTTAGGTTTTTGGCAAATGTTTGAAAAATTTGGTAAAACCACTGAAGTTGAAACTTCAAAACTGGTTGGTGGTCGTGAAATTAAAATAAACAAAACAAATCCTGTTAGCAAGTATTTCAGAGAAAGTAAAATTACTGAACGTTTCCGTTCATTTAAGGTGCCAACCAATGCGCTTTCCAACCCAAACTTATTACCACTTGCCACTTTAGACGAAACGCCAGTAGCCTTCACAAATCCAAGTCACCCTTTCTTTGTATCTACTCTTTTTCACCCCGAGTTTAGTTCAAACCCGCTTTTTTCCCATCCTTTGTTTGATGCTATAATTAAAGTAGCGCTTGAGCAAAAAAAGCACCAAAATAAATAAATTTAAAAAGAGGAAAATTGCCTATGTTTGAAGAAATTAAAAGCATTATTAAAACAAATCTAAATATTGAAGACGAAAAAATCGTACCAACTGCCAGACTAAAAGAAGACTTAGCAATTGATTCAATTGACGCTGTTGAAATAGTTTTAGCGTTTGAAGAAAAACATGATATTAGAGTTGATGAAACTAAACTAAGAGAAATTAAAACTATTGGCGACTTAGTTGCTTATTTTGAGACACTAAAAGCCGAGTCTGCAAAATAACCATAAAACCACATTACACTAACCTCAATCTACTATTTTTTAGGACCATATTTTACTATGCAAAATAACTTTTTAGAATACGAAAAAAAATGGCAAAAAATTTGGGAACAAGAGCAAACTTTTGAAACCAAAGAAAGTGCTGTCAAACCCAAATACTTTATCTTAGACATGTTTCCCTATCCAACTGCATTAGGTCTCCACGTTGGACACGTTGAGGGTTATGTTGCTACCGATATTTTGGCCAGATACAAAAGAGCCAAAGGTTTTTCTGTGCTGCAAACTATGGGGTTTGATGCTTTTGGTCTGCCAACTGAACAGTTTGCAATTCAAAACAATGTACAACCTGAAGAAATTACTAAAATTAGTATCAATAACTTTAAAGCCCAACTAAACCGACTAGGTAAAGCCATTGACTGGCAAAAAAGCATATCTACTCATGATCCTGAGTTTTACCACTGGACCCAGTGGATTTTTAAGAAACTATATGAACACGACCTCGCTGAACTTAAAGACATTGAAGTGAATTTTTGTCCAGAACTCGGCACAGTTTTGGCAAACGACGAAATAACTGTCAAAAACGGGCTGATGGTCTCTGAACGCGGTAACTTTCCTGTGTATAAAAAAACCCTTAAACAGTGGGTTTTAAAAATTACAAAATACGCAGACAGACTAATTAAAGACCTGGATTTAGTTGATTGGCCTGAAGAGGTCAAAGAGGCTCAACGCAACTGGATCGGAAAAAGCGAAGGAACTTTAATTGACTTTGAAGTGCTAGATACTAACGAAAAAATCACTTGTTTTACCACTAGAATTGACACAATTTACGGTCTTTCTTATTTAGTGCTAGCGCCTGAACACCCACTTGCTTTAAAAATCGCAACTAAAGAAGAAAAGCGAGCAGTTGAAAACTACATTAAACTAGCCTCACAAAAGTCAGACTTAGACCGCGAAACTCAACACGAAAAAACAGGAGTTTTCACTGGTGCTTATGCAAAATGTCCAATTTCTGGACGCATAATTCCAGTATGGGTAGCAGACTACGTGTTTTTCAAATACGCAACTGGCGCTGTAATGGCCGTGCCTGCACACGACGATCGCGATTTTGAGTTTGCAAATAAGTTCGGCCTAGATATTTTAAAAATTATAGATGTTCCTGAAAACCAACTTCCCTACACCAAAGATGGAGTTCATGTCAACTCACCACTAATTGACGGACAAAACATAGAACAGGCAAAAAAAACCTTAAACCAACACTTAAAGAAAATCAAGTCAGGTTCAACTACCGTTAACTATCGTCTCCGCGACTGGGTGTTTTCACGCCAACGCTATTGGGGCGAACCTTTTCCGCTTTACTTTGACGAACAGAAAAATGTACACTTAGTTGAAGACAAAGATCTACCGCTAGTTTTGCCTAAACTAAAGGAAATCAGACCTTCTGGCACTGGCGACGGACCACTTGCAAACTGCCCTGAGTGGGTAAGTTTTCAAAAAGACGGACAAGTCTACAGTTACGACACCAATACCATGCCGCAAGTTGCCGGCAGTTCTTGGTACTACATTGCCTATATTTTAAAAACAGCCGCTGGTGTTATTCCACTAAACTCAAAGGAAGCCAAAAAACTACTTGACAGTTGGCTGCCTGTAGACTTTTATGTTGGTGGCAAAGAACACACCACAGGTCACCTACTCTACGCGCGTTTTTGGCATAAGTTTTTATACGATTTAGGTTTGGTTTCGCAACCTGAGCCTTTTCAAAAACTCTTTAACCAAGGCATGATTTTGATGAACGGCCAAAAAATGTCTAAATCTAGAGGAAATGTTGTAAATCCTGACGAGATTTTTGAGACACACGGAGCCGATGCACTTCGTCTATACGTGATGTTTATGGGTCCTCTGCAAATGGATAAAGACTGGTCTACCACAATGCTAGATGGTGCTAAGCGTTTCCTTGACCGTGTTTGGCGAATGGATGAGTTTATCGCACCTTCTCACAACAAAGGACTGGACTTTGTGTTAAACCAAACCATTTTAAAAGTTGAACAAGGATATGAAACAATTTCTTTTAACACCGCAATTTCACAAATGATGATTTTTGTCAACGAGGTCTACAAGCAACAGGCAATTTCTTCAGAGCAATTTAGAACTTTCTTAAAGTTATTAAATCCAATTTGTCCTCATATTACTGAAGAGATGAATTTGCAATTTTTAAACTCAAACGCTCAATTGGTTAACGAAGTTTTCCCAGAAGTAGATCACTCTAAACTTGAAAACTCAACATTTGAACTAATTTTTCAAGTAAATGGTAAAATTCGTGGCAAAGAAGTGGTTGCTAAAACTATCACTGAAGTTGAAGCAAAACAAAAAGCATTGGCCGCAGACGGAGTGCAAAGAGCGATAAGTGGTTTAAACGTAATCAAAGTTATTTATATTAAAGAGAGATTAGTTAATATAGTTGCAAAATAACACTAAATAGACT
>CAUUEZ010000015.1:0-14329 GCA_963544405.1 uncultured Acholeplasmataceae bacterium | reverse complement strand
CTTTTGTTAAAGGTTCAGCACTTCAGGCTCTTCAAGGCGACCAAAAATACATGGATAAAATCATGGAATTGATGGACAACATCGATTCGTACATTCAAGAACCAGTTCGCCAAACTGACCTGCCTTTCTTAATGCCAGTTGAAGACGTACTTACCATCACTGGACGTGGAACAGTTGCTACAGGTCGTGTGGAACGTGGAACTTTAAAACTTGGTGAAGAAGTTGAAATCGTCGGAATCCGCGAAACTAAAAAAGCCGTGGTAACTGGTATTGAAATGTTTAGAAAATTACTTGACTCTGCACAAGCCGGTGATAACATTGGTGCGCTTCTTCGTGGTATTGATCGCAAAGAAATCGTACGTGGACAAGTTCTAGCAAAACCAGGTTCAGTTAAACCTCACACTAAATTTGAAGCACAAGTCTACGTTCTTTCAAAAGAAGAAGGTGGACGCCACACTCCTTTCATGACTAACTACCGTCCACAATTTTACTTCCGTACAACTGACGTTACTGGTATTATTTCACTTGCAGAAGGTATGGAACTTGTAATGCCTGGTGACAACACCACAATTACAGTTGAACTAATTCACCCAATCGCGCTTGAACAAGGAACTAAGTTCTCAATCCGCGAAGGTGGACACACAGTTGGTGCGGGTTCTGTAACTAAAATTATTGCTTAATTTAAGTAAATAAATTAGTTATTTATTTTAAACACAAAAACACTTTTAAAAAGGCCTTTGGCTAGGTTTATCCGGCCTCGGCCTTTTTTACCAAAAAACAAACAAAAAAGGAGAGCGAAAAAATATGAAGTACAAACACTCTAAATTACTTTCTGCAGGTTACTTAAAGGTTTCAGATATACACGAACTTTACTTTGAGGAACGTGGCTCTAGAACCGGAATTCCTTTGATTTTTATCCACGGTGGACCTGGTGGCGGGTTTTCAAAAAGCGCTGAGTACTTTTTTAATCCACGTAAGTTTCACTATATTTTGTTTGACCAACGCGGAGTTGGTCGCTCTAAACCTTTTTTGGAAACCAAAGATAACGATATTTTTGAAATTGTTGATGACATTGAAAAAATCCGCAAGCGATTCGGATTCGCGAAAATCTGGCTATTTGGTGGCAGTTTTGGCTCAACTATTGCGCTAACTTACGCAATAAAATACCCTGAACACACTGCAGGAATGCTGATTCGTGGGATATTTTTGGCAAGACAAGAAGACTGCGATTGGCTGTATTCAGGGGCCCAAAACTTCTATTGGCCTGAATACAAAGAGTTTATCTCAGAAATTGAAGGTACCAAAAAAGTCGAAGATATAGTACCTCTGTACCTTAAAAAAATTACTTCATCAGACAAAACAGTTAGTGACAGAGCATCACTTAAATGGGCAAATTATGAACTTTCTTTGGTTTTTTCGGTCAAAAGACCAAAACTTCTGGCAACACAAGCCACTAACTCAGAGAGACAAATTGCTTTAATGGAGGCTTTCTTTTTTACCAACAAAACATTTGGTAAAGACGACAACTATATTCTTGCAAATATCCACAAAGCCGCGCACATTCCAACCTATATAGTCCACGGCAGATACGACATGGTCTGCCCACTAAAACAGGCTTATTTAGTGCATGAGGCAATCCCTGGTTCTAAATTAACCGTGGTTGAACTTGGAGGCCACGCCTCTTCTCACAAACCCACTTTTAAAGCAATTCAAAAATATTTAAAAGAAATCATTAAAAACAACAAATAATTCAAAAAAACTTTTATTTTTATCTAAATTTTTAATATAATATTAACAAGTTAAACACAACTAACGGAGGAATAAAATGATTAAATTAGTAGTAATTAGACATGGTCAAAGTGAATGGAATTTAGCCAATAAATTCACTGGTTGGACAAATGTTGAACTTTCTGAAAACGGAGTAAAAGAAGCTAAAGCAGCAGGTCTTTTACTAAAAGAAAAAGGCTTTATTTTTGACCTTGCGTTCACTTCTTCTTTAAAACGTGCACAAAACACACTCGCTTATGTTTTAGAACAACTTGGCCTTTCTGATATTGAAATCAGACGTTCATATCTATTAAACGAACGCCACTACGGAGCGCTTCAAGGTCTAAACAAAGCAGAGACAGCCGCAAAATACGGAAACGAACAAGTAAGAATTTGGCGTCGTTCCGCAGAAGTACGTCCACCTGCTTTAGATTTCAACGATCCACGTCATCCTCGTTTTGACGAGAATCTAAAAGGAATAGATCCAAAAGAACTACCTGCTTCAGAAAACTTACTAGACACAGTTGACCGTGTTGTTAAATACTGGGAAAGCGATATTAAACCAGCATTGCTTGCTGGCAAAAAAGTAATTATAGCAGCTCACGGCAACTCTCTTCGCGCACTTTACAAATATATTAACAACGTCTCAACTGAAGACATTATGAATGTTGAGCTCCCTACCGGCAAACCGCTTGTTTTTGAGTTTGACGACAGCCTAAACATTCAAAAAACTTACTATATTTAATATTTAATAAAACCAAAATATCAGGGTCAAGTGAAATTCTTAACTGGTGGTCCAAGCCCACGAGCAGCAGTTTAAAACTGCAGCAGAACAGGATAGTTTCCTGTGCCAACGGTCAAAGTCCGGATGAAAGATAGGAAGGGATTTGTTTTAATCTAAAATGTAAGTCATTTACATTTACTGCCTTTTTTTAAAAAAAACGCGCATACGATGTGCATTTTTTAAAAATTAGCAAACTAAAATATTTTTAACTTCCTTGAAATACTTAAAAGGAAGTTGAAAATGTTTAAAGAAAATCAAACTAAAAATCAAAACAGAGAACTTACTAAGTTTGCAATGCTTTTGGCACTTAGTATAATTTTGGGGTATTTTAAAATACCTATTTTTCCACCGCTTAAACTAGACTTTTCAGAAATAGTGATACTATATGCTATGTTTGAGTTTAAAGTTCCCCTGGTAGTTTTAATGACTATCTTAAGGTCTGGAATAAGGTGGCTAATCAATCCATCGGCTACTAACTTTCCGTTTATATTTTTTGGCGAACTTGTGGCAATTTACTGTACACTTATGTTAATTTTAGCGGTATATTTAGACTTTAAGTTAAACAAAAAAAAGCATTACTTAATATCGGTTTTAAACTATACACTAACTCCGACCGTTTTAATATTGGTAGCAAACGCCTTGTTTTTTATTCCTACCTTTATTTCAGGTAAACCAGCTTACTATACAACCCACTTAATGCCAATTTCTAAATACTTAAAAACACTTGCCTCAGTTTACCTACCTTTTAATTTAATTAAGTATTTTATTGTTGCTGTGGTTGGTCTGAAAATTGTTGAGTTTAGAAAACAAAAATCCGAAGTATAAATAAAATTTTATTTTGTTCTGCAAGCTTAAGACAACTAAAAAAGCCTTTAAGGTAAACTTAAAGGCTTTTTCTCTGCATAAAAGTTATTTTAAATAAATAATTGTGACACCCATTTGTCCTTCAAACTCTCCGCCGAAGCGATGGCTTTTAATCTTAGGGTGTTTTTTAATGTAGGCATAAACTGCATTTTTAACAGCGCCAGTTCCGTATCCATGAATAATTTTGGCTTGCGTGAAATTAGCAAGAATTAGTTTATCAATTTCATTAGCTAAGATAGTTTCAACTTCGTGTGCTCTTTTTCCGCGCAGATCAATTTCAAAATTAGCAGGACTAAAAAAAGGTTCACTGACTGTTTTTTTATTCAGAGCTGTTGGTTTAATTGTATGCTTTTTAGGGCTAACTATGGACCTTAATTTTAAATCGTTTTTCTTAAATTTAAGTAAGTTGCCTTCAATATCTACAAAATACAAATCACCCTTTATTCGCCTAATAACGCCATCTTGAAAGATTGGCTCAACATATACTAAATCACCAATTCTAAGTTCTACATTACTGTCAAATTTGTTTTCTGGTCTTTTTATACCTTGTTTGATTTCAGAGATTTTTTTAACATTGATAGCCTTGATATCTTTAAGTTCTTTAATAAGTGCTTCAACTTCTGAGACCGAGTCTTCCCATTTCCTTCGCTCTACTTTAAGTACGCTTTCAACTCTTGTGCTAAACTCTTTTTCTTGTTTATCTTTAATCTCCATATTTTGCGTTATAAGGCTGTTTAACAGTGTTTCTTTTTCTTTTAGTTCTTTGGTTAATTGTTCATTTTTTTCAATGTTTGCAGCAAGACTTGTAAGCAATTCTTCTGATTTGTTGTCTTGATTTGAAAGATACACTTCGGCGTCTTTTAGTACTTTTTCATTCATTCCAAGTCTTTTTGCAATCAAAATTGCATTTGATTTTCCAATTGAATTAAACGACAATTTGTAAGTTGGAGAAAGCGAGTCAATATCAAAACAAACCGACACTCCAGTAGTTGATGAGTTTTCTAAATACTGAAGCATTTTAACTTTTGGATAGTGAGTGGTTAGTATCAAAGTGCAGTTTTTTAAAAGTAAATGCTTAATAATAGCTAGAGCCAAAGCCTGACCTTCTAAAGGATCTGTACCAGAGCCAGGTTCGTCTAAAAGCACTAATGAATCTTGAGTTGCATCGCTTATAAAACTGATTAGTCTAACCATGTGAGAAGAAAAAGTTGACAGGTTTTGTTCCAGAGATTGCTCATCACCAATATCTACAAATACCTTACTATAATTTGGTAAAATCGCTTCTTTAGCGGGTATTAAGAAACCTACTTTTAACATTAGTGAAAACAAACCAACAGTTTTCATAGACGCCGTTTTTCCACCAGTATTTGGACCTGTAATGATAGTTAGAGGTTTGTTTGGATAAATATAAAAGTCAATTGGCACTACTTTGTTTTCGTCAATTAACGGGTGTCTAGCTTCAATTAGTTTAAGCGACTTGTCTTTCGAAATCACTGGAGCGCAACAATTTTGTTTAACAAAGAACTTAGCACAGGCAAAGTAATAGTCCAGTTTTAAAAGTGCGTTTTGAGCCTCTATATATTTATTTAAGTCAATTAAAAGAAAATCCATAAGTAGCTTTAAGATTTTCTCTTTCTCTTTTTCTTCTTCATTTTGTTGTTCACTTAGTCTAAATCTAAACTGCTGCATTTCCGAAGGTTCAATATAAATAGACTGTCCTGAGTTACTAGTATCTACTACATTTCCTTTAATCTTTCTTTTGTAGACTACAGAAACCACTAGGCACCAAAAACCAGATTTATAAATAACTTGTTCATCAGTTAAAAAAGGCGAGTAGATTTTTTTTAGTTCATCAATTCGTTTCTTTGAGTTTTCATTTAAAGTTTTTATTTCTTTTCTAATTTTACCCAATCTAAGTGATGCTGAATCTAAAAACTCTCCATTTTCATCAATTGTCTCGTTTAGTTTACTTAGTTCTTTGATTGGCAAAAACAGTTTAGCAAAGAACTCAATTAGTGCTGTGTAATTAAAGTTAGACTTAGTTTGATTAAAATAATTAAAACCAACTTTAGTAGTCTCAAAGAAAAACTTTAGTTGGAGTAAGTCTTTAACATTCAATGGTCTTAGTTTTAAAAGACCAGAAAAAATATTTTTGCAATTATAGTTTTCAGCAAAGTAAATTACACCAAATTCTTTTAAGACGTTAGTTGCTTCTGTGTTTTTTAAAATTTCTTTTTCAATTTCTTTATTTCTTTGTAAAAACGGCATTGTCAAAATTTGTTCTCTAACAGATTTTGACACAGCGTTTCTCGCCACTTTCTCAATTATTTTATTAAATTCTAGTTTAATTGCGTTTTTTTCCATAATTTTAGACCAATAATATTATATGCGCTAAAGTTATTTTTTAAACATTTAATTATTTTTGTAACTATTGTTTGAAAACCACTAATTACCTTCAAAAAAAAGCCTTAAAAAGGTTATAATTATTAAATAGAGGTAGAAAAATGCAGCAAAAACTTCAAGAATTAAAACAAAAATTAACAGAAAAATTAAGCTTGGTTGCTAACCCTACAGAAATTGAAGATATTTGGCGCCAATACTTTGGTAAAGACTCTGAGTTTCAACAAATTATGCAAACTTTAAAGTCAGTTGAACCTGAAAAAAAGAAAGAATACGGTCAACTAATTAATGCCTATAAAGTTGAATTACAAGAACTTTGTAATTCAAAAAAATCCATTTTGGAAAAAGAGGTTAAACTGACTAAACAGTTTAGTGAAAAAATCGATATTGAGTTAGACACTCATCAGTTTTTACGCGGTGCCGTGCACCCACTAAATGCTATTATTGAAAACTTCAAATCTCACTTTTTAGCACATGGTTTTGAAATTGTAGAAGGTCCTGAAATTGAAACTGAACTTTATAACTTTGAAATGATGAACATCCCAAAATCACATCCTGCTAGAAATGAAAAAGATACATTTTATATTGAAGCGGATAAACTACTTCGCACACATACCTCACCAGTTCAAGCAAGAACAATGCTAGAAAAACAGGGTAAACCGATTAAAATCATTTCAACTGGTAAAGTATACCGTAGAGATGACGACGATGCTGTGCATTCGCATCAGTTTATGCAACTAGAAGGTTTAGTAATTGGCAAAAAAGTTAACTTCGCTAATTTAATTCAAACCTTAAAAGATTTCTTAGCATTCGTTTTTGAAAGAGAAGTTGAACTAAGAATTCGCCCTTCTTATTTTCCATTCACCAAACCATCTGTTGAAATAGATGTGCTTCACCATTTTAAAAATGGCACAGTTGGCTTTATTGAAGTGGCAGGTGCTGGTATGGTTCACCCTAATGTCTTAAAAATGGCTGGCTATGACCCTGAAAAAGTCCAAGGTTTTGCATTTGGCTTTGGTATTGAACGTTTAGCGATGATTAAATACGAAATTGATGAAATTCGCGAGTTTTATCAAAATGATGTGCGTTTTCTACGCCAGTTTTAACAGATAGGTAAAAAGCATATGAAAATATCTGAACATACATTAAGTAAATTCATAGAACTTAATAAAAACCAAGACCTTGGCAAAATAATTATTGGCTATATTTGTGAGGCAGAACAAGTTATAAGTTCACTTGCTCAGCCTGCTTTAGTATGTGGACATGTTTTGACATGCGAAGCCCATCCCGATTCTGATCATCTACACATTACCACAGTAGATGTTGGAACTGAAGTTTTAGACATAGTTTGTGGTGCTAAAAATATTGCTAAAGGACAAAATGTCATAGTTGCCAAAGTAGGCACTACACTTCCTGGCAATTTTCAAATCAAAGCAGCAAAAGTTCGTGGCGTTCAGTCTAATGGTATGATTTGTTCTCTTAGCGAACTTGGTCTGAAAAATATTCCAAATGAATATAAAGACGGTATATACGTGTTTACTAATGTTGTCAAACCAGGAGAATGCGCAGCCAGCGCTTTAATGTTCGCAGACAATGTTTATAACTTAGAACTGACTCCTGACAGAGGTGACCTACTTTCTTACTATGGATTTGCAAAAGACCTTTCTGCAGTTACTGGAAATAACTTTATTTTTGAAACTCCAGAAAGTATAAAATCAGATTTTAGAAACCAATATGAAATCAATGTAGACAATACTTTAGCGCCTTCCTACGCGCTTACTCAGGCTAAAGTAGTGGTTAAACCGTCTCCTTGGTTTATTCAGGCAGAGTTAATCAAACAAGGAATTGAACCTAAAAACAATATTGTAGATATCTCTAATTATGTGATGTACCTACTTGGTACTCCTAACCATATTTTTGACGCAAAGTGCGTTGTTGGAAATAAAGTTTCAGTTGAGGCTCTTTCAAAACCAGAAACCTTTACTGCACTTGATGGAAACAAATATGAACTTAACGCTAGAGACTTAGTTATTAAAGACAGCAATAAAATCATTGCACTTGCTGGAATTATTGGCTCAGAAGACAGCAAAATCACTGAACACACAACTGATGTAATTATTGAAAATGCGATTTTTTTAAACACTGCTGTATTTGAAACTCAAAAGCGTTTAAGTTTAAAAACAGAAGCGTCAGACCGTTTTTCAAAAGGTGTATCATTTGAATTATTTCAAAAAGGATATTTGCTTTTAATCGAGTTGCTTAAAAAATATACAGATGCCGAAATTTCTAATCAAGTATACTCTGGTATTACTAAATTACCAAAACATACTTTTGAGTTTAACTTTAAAAAAATAAAGAAAATCAGCGGGCATACATACAAAGAAAAAAAGGTTATTGAAACTCTTTCAAAACTTGGATATTCACCTAAAAAGGCTCTTAAAGACAATTTTTATACCCTTTCTCAAAGACCTCATATTTTTGAAAAGGAAACGGAGTTAGACGTAATTGATAATGTCATTAGAGTTAGTGGTCTTAACTCAATTAAACCAAAACCACTTACTCAACTAGGTGTAGCAAACCAACACATTAACTTCAAAGTTGCTGGAAAAATTAGACAAGAATTAGTTCCACTTGGTTTTTTGGAAAACATTAACTATACTCTACTTTCTGAAAAAGAAGATTCAGAATTTTCTTTAGTTTCTGAAAAAGTTAAAGTTAGAAATCCAATTACTGAAAACCATTTAGTAATGCGCACTAACTTGCTTGCAGGACTTAAAAAAAGTTTTCAATACAATTTAAACCGCAAAGTTGATAATTTTAACATCTTTGAAGTTGGCAAAATTTTTAATGGGTTCACAGAAGAACTTCACTGTGCAGCAATTATCAGCAGCAATTTTGCGTACTCTAATTTAATAGAAGAAAACAAGAAAGTTGACTTTTACTTAGTTAAATCTCTCTTAAATAAACTGCTTTATAATTTTTGTATTTCGCCTAGTTACGCTGTTTCAACTTATGAGTTCTTGCATCCTTACAGACAGGCAAATATTTTATATCAAGACAAAATTATTGGATATATTGGTGAAATTGAGTTTAATAAAAAGAAAACTATTGTATTTAATTTAAACTTAGAATTACTTAAACTAACTAAAGAAACTCCAAAA
This sequence comes from uncultured Acholeplasmataceae bacterium, assembly GCA_963544405.1. Taxonomy (GTDB): domain Bacteria; phylum Bacillota_I; class Bacilli_A; order Acholeplasmatales; family Acholeplasmataceae; genus CALISC01. The sequence goes on along the minus strand of CAUUEZ010000015.1, from coordinate 5,353 downwards.
TATGAGCGCATTTCTGCTTTCCCTAGGGTTGAAAGAGACTTGGCGTTAGTTGCAAGTGTTGACACTTCTTATCAAAAAATAGTTACTTTAATTAAACAAACTGCACGCAAAACCTTAAAAGAAATCACTTTATTTGATATCTTTAAAAATCCCGAAACTCCTAACCTTGTGTCATATGCTTTTCATTTAGTGTTTGAAAATACCGAAAAACAAATTGAGATGCAAGATATTGATAAAACCATTAAGTCAATTTTAAACCGCCTGGCTTTTGAGCTGAAGGTAACACTACGTTGAAAGAACAAATATATTCCTACAATTTCGCCCAGTTAACAGATTATCTGGTAGAAAAAGGATATAAAAAATTTAAAGCAGAACAAATTTTTAACTGGCTGTACGCAAAAGAAAAAAAGTCTTTTCAAGAGATGAGAAATCTTCCAAAAGACTTCATTTCTTTTTTGGATGAGAACTTTGAAATAACTTTGCCTACCTTAGTAATCCAAAACAAATCCAAAGATGGGACTGAAAAGTTTCTATATGCTCTTGCAGACGGCGCTTTAATTGAGTGTGTTTTGATGCATCATGACTATGGACTTTCGCTGTGCGTAACTACACAAGTTGGATGTTCAATTGGATGCAGTTTTTGTGCAAGCGGTATACTTAAGAAAAAGCGTGATTTAACTACCGCTGAGATTGTTGGCCAAGTTATGAAAACTCAAGAAATCAAACAATGTAAAATAAACTCAGTGGTGATTATGGGAATTGGCGAACCTTTTGACAATTTCTCAAATGTTATGACTTTTATTGATATCTTAAACTACCCAAAAGGTTTAAATATTGGCCAACGCAGAATAACTGTCTCTACATCTGGATTAGTTCCAAAAATCAAAGCATTTGCTGACCGTAATCTGCAAGTTAACCTAGCGCTTTCTTTTCACGCTCCGTTTGACGACCTTAGAAGCCAGATTATGAAAATAAACACGATTTTTCCCATAGCTAAGTTAATCGAGGCTCTAGATTACTACTTAGCAAAGACTAATCGCCGAGTTACAATTGAGTATATTTTAATCAATGAACTGACAGACACTGTAGAGTGTGCTAAAGAACTAGTCAAATTATTTAAACAAAGAAACGTCTACATTAACTTAATCCCTTACAACGAAGTTAAAGAAGTTTCATATAAACGCTCAACTCCAGAACGCCAAAAAGCCTTTTTTAATGTTCTTAAAAATGCAGATATGGATGCAATTTTAAGAAAAGAACAAGGTCACGACATTAACGCAGCCTGTGGGCAGTTAAGATCAGAAGTCTTGAAGAAACATGAACATAAAAATGAATGCGCTTGTAATTCGTAAAGATACTTCATTTTATAAAGTCGCCTTGTTAAACCAAGAAAACAAAATTGTTGATACTATTGTAGCTGGTAAAAACAGATTTGTAAAAACTAATTCTGTTAAAACTAATTTCTTAAATTTATCAGAAAAGAAAGAAATTCAGTTTTTAAAACAAACTCCAAAAATCGGGGATATTGTTGAACTCAAAGATTTTCAAGGTAAATATATTATTGAAAAAATCAAACCACGAAAAAATGAGTTTATCAGACCAGACTGCGCCAATATTGACCAACTAATCTTAGTTTTTTCTGTCGCTGACCCTGAATTTTCTTTTATGTTGCTAGATAATTTTTTGTTAATTTGTGCAAAAAAACAAATTCAACCGATTTTGATTTTAACAAAAATTGATATAGACAACACAAAAACTAAAAAAGTATTAACTGACCTTCAGTACTACGAAAAGCATCTTGACTTAAAAGTTATTACAGTTGATAACAACAATTTTAGTTTTGACAACTTTGACATTTTTAAGGACAAAGTTACTATACTGACTGGTCAAACTGGAGTAGGAAAGTCTTCTTTTTTGAATAACTTAATTCCTGAAATTAATCAAAAAACTGGCGAAACTTCAAAAGCGCTTGGCCGTGGTAAACATACAACTAGAAACTCAGAACTTTTTAGGTATATGCAAGGATACATTGGCGACACCCCTGGATTTTCTTTACTTAACTCAGGAATAGTTTTAGAAACTGAGTTAAAAAAATACTACCCTGATTTTAATTTATTTAGCCAAGATTGCAAGTTTAAAAATAAATGCTTACATTTAAACATTCAGGCAAAAGATTGCAAGGTAGTTGAACTTTACGAAACTAAAGTTATTGGTGTCCGTTATCCAAACTACCAAAAAATATACGCTCAAATCAAACAAAGGAGATTAAAATAAAAATGAAAGTTGCCCCATCAATCTTAACTGCTGATTTTTTGAATTTAAAACAAGAACTCAAATCAATTGAAACTGCAGACCGTTTCCATATTGACATAATGGACGGAAACTTTGTGCCAAACATTTCCTTTGGACCTTACATCACTAAACTGGTAAACAACTCAACCACTGTTCCACTTGACATTCACCTAATGGTTGACTGGCCAGACTTTTGGATTGATAAGTTTAATTTATGCAACACCTACAACATCACTTTTCACTTTGAGGCTAAAAGCGATATTTTAAAAACCATTGCTAAAATAAAAAAGACTGGCAAAAGAGTAGGAATTTCTATCAAACCCAAAACTGAAGTTACAGAAATTCACACACTGCTTAAAGAAATTGACATAGTGCTTGTGATGTCTGTTGAACCTGGTTTTGGTGGACAGAAGTTTATAGAAAGTGCACTTGGCAAAATTAAGGAACTAAAAACATATCGCGAAAAGCACAGACTTAACTTTGAAATTGAAGTAGATGGCGGAGTTGATTCTTCAAACATTGAAAAAATCAAAGAAGCAGGCGCGGATATTGTGGTAGCAGGCAGTTTTATTTTTAATCAAACAGACCACAAAGCAGCAATTAACTCTTTAAAATAACAGATTAAAACAATTGTCTTGTTTTAGCTATTGTGTTATACTTATTAGGTATTTTTAGCAGAAATGAGGTGATTTAGTTGGCTAAAATAGTTGTTAGAGAAAAAGAAACTCTTGAAGACGCACTACGTCGTTTCAAACGCGATGTTGCCAAAGCAGGAATTATCGCAGATGCTAGAAAAAAAGAATTTTACGTTAAACCATCTGAAGAACGTAAAACACGTCTTCGTGCAAACCGTCAAAAAGCAAGACGCGCATCTAGATAAGTTAATTTAGTTTAAAAAAGAGGTTTATACCTCTTTTTTAATATATTGATAAATTAGCAAGGAGACTTAATATGCAGGAAAAATTAGAATTAGTTAAATTAATATTTAAAGACGAGAAATTGTACACAATTGCTGAACTTGAAAAAATGTTTCCCAAAAGAAACTTAAAACCAGGTGCATTGGTTACTCGCTTCGCTCCATCTCCAACTGGATTTTTACACACGGGTAGTTTATTTGCATCGCTAATTTCTTGGCGATTTGCTAAGCAAACTGATGGTGTTTTTTACGTTAGACTAGAAGACACTGACACCAAAAGAGAAATTGCTGGAACTGGTGAACAAGTTTTAAAAGAACTTAAAGACTTTGGCATTGAACCAGATGAATCTTTTTTAAAGTCAGGCGAATACGCACCTTATATCCAGTCAATGCGAAAAATAATTTACGATTCAGTAATTGCTGAAATGATTAAAAAAGACTTAGCCTATCCTTGCTTTATGACACAAAGCGAGTTAAACGAGTTAAGAAAAGTGCAAGAAGCAAACAAACAAAATCCTGGTTATTACGGTGAGTTTGCCAGAGACCGTTTTCTTACAGACAAAGAGGCTATTGCAAAAATCAAGTCAGGTGCTAATTTTGTTATTCGTTTTAAATCGCCTGGTGACGAAAATAAAAAGGTTAAGGTTCGCGATTTAATTCGCGGTGATTTAGAAATTCCTGAAAACATTCAAGACATCGTTATCATGAAAAACGATGGTTTGCCAACTTACCACTTTGCGCATCTAGTAGATGACCACTTTATGCACACCACTACGATTACCAGAGGCGAAGAGTGGCTAAGTAGTCTGCCTATCCACTTGCAACTTTTTGATACTCTTGGCTTTAGTCGTCCAGACTACGCACATTTACCTGTGATTATGAAAGTAGATGAAAATGGGCAACGCCGTAAACTTTCTAAGCGAAAAGACCCAGAGGCCGCAGTTTCTTACTTTCTTGAGCGAGGATACCCACCACTTGCTTTCCTTGAATATTTGCTTACAATTGCTAACTCTAATTTTGAAGAGTGGCGAATTCAAAACCCTGGCAAATCTATTTTTGACTTCAACTTATCATTTGAAAAAATTAGTTTAGACGGAGCACTTTTTGACATTGAAAAAGTTAAATACTTCGCAAAAGAATACCTTGGAAACCTTTCAACTAAGCAGTTTTACGAAGAATCAGTTGCTTGGGCTAAAGTATACTCAAAAGAGCTTTATGACTTTATTTCAAAAAACCCTGAATACTTTAAACAAATTATTTCAATTGAAAGAGAAACTGAAAAACCTCGTAAAGACTACGCAAGTTTTTCAGAAATTATACCTTTAATTGGATTTATGGACGACACTATTTACTGTGCTAACTTAACTAAAGATTTAGTGTTTTCAGAGAAACTTACCGACCTACAAGTTTTAGAAATTTTAAAACAATATGAGGCTAACGCTGATATTGTTAACCTTGCATCTGAAACTGAGTGGTTTGAGACATTTAAAGCGCTATTTTCAAAACTAAAATACGCTGCTAACAAAAAAGAATACAAAGCAAACCCTGAAAACTACATTGGAATGATTGCAGACGTTGCCGAAGTTCTAAGAGTTACTTTGGCCTTAAAAAAATCTACTCCAAACTTTTATTTAATTCAAAAAATCATGGGACCTGCCAGAATTAAACAAAGAATTTCTCAGGTTTTTGATATAATTAAAAGCAGGTAAAAACCTGTTTTTAATGGCCGCTTGGAGAAACGGTTAACTCATATGCCCCTCACGCATACATCCACGGGTTCGAATCCCGTAGCGGTCACCAAATGTAAATAGACCCCGTTTTTCGGGGTTTTTATTTTTGTACGCTAAGTCTTTTATTGTGTAATTTATGTGAAACAAAAGTAATAAAATGTTTCACATAAAGAGCAGTAATGCATACTGTAAGAATTGTTAAACAAGCCAGAAAAATACAAAAAGCTACATAACTAAGATACTTTTTTCATTTAGACCAACGGGTTTTGTAAACACTAAAATTGTTCAGTGATAGTGAACAATTTCACTCAAAACACTAAAATTGTTCAGTGATAGTGAACAATTTCACTCAAAATACTAAAATTATTCAAATACTGCAATATTGGATTAAAATATCTTTAATCCCAAGATATAA
>CAUUEZ010000014.1:0-14895 GCA_963544405.1 uncultured Acholeplasmataceae bacterium | reverse complement strand
ATGTGTGAAAACGCAACTTTTTTTAGATATTTTAAGAAAAAATTTAAAATTAACTTTATTTTAAACAGTTTAATCGCTTTATAAAGCTATTAAACTGTTCAGACAAAAACTTATTAAATTTTATAATTTTTTATTTCTAACACTAGGCTGTTCATCAATATTGTTAGTTTTTATTATGCTATCATTTTAAAGGAAACAAATTAACTTTATTTAAACATATTTAGAGGAAATTATGATTTTTACAATTTTGGCAATGGATAAAAATAATTTAATTGGCAAAGAAAACAAATTGCCTTGGCACTACCCTTTAGACTTAAAATATTTCAAAGAAAAAACTTTAAATAAAAATGTTTTAATGGGCTTATCTACTTACATATCTTTAACTGAAAATTACAATTTTGATCTTTCTCATTTTAAAGAAGTTTATGTCGCAAGCAAAGAAAGTGCCAAAAAAATCAAAGGTGCGAAATTAGTTTCAGATGTTAATAACTTTTTAAAAACTTTTGAAAAAGACCTTTTCATAATTGGCGGAAAAACTTTATTTGAAGAAACTATGAATTCATCTGACTTAGTTTATCTTACTAAAATAAATAAAGAGCACATAGGCGATGTATACCTTGATTTTGATTTTTCTGAGTTTAAAGAAATCAAAACTAATCAAAATGGAGAGCTAACTTTTTTAACTTTAGTTAAAAAAACAGTTCCAGTTTTTAACATCAAAGAAATTTATCAAAAAGGAATTTTAAATAAAGACAAAACTTTTGAGTTTAGACTAAACACACCAGAAAGAAATAAAATCAAAACAGGCAGTTTAATTTGTTTAAAAAACGATAAAAATATTTTGTTTGCAAAAGTTGGTGAAATCTATCATTATAAAAATTGGGAAACAGCCTTAGAAAAACATTTTACAAGCGACTTTAGCTATTGTTTTAAAAATGAAACCGAGGCACTTTTAGAACTCAGTAAGTACTACTCACGAAAAGATATTGAAAAATATGGTTTAGTTGCGTTTGAGCTGGCAGAGGTTAAAAATGTATAAACTAGTTTGCCTTGCCTACGATAAGGACGGCAGAGGTGTCGTGAAGTTAGAAAACAAAGTAGGTTTTGTTAAAAACCTCTTAGTTGGCGAAGAGTGTATACTTACTCAAATTACTGATAAAAAGAAATTCTTTGAGGCAGAAATTGACCACCAAGCAAACGTCTTGACTAAACAATCTAAAGAAAGAGTGTCGCTGACTTACAATGGGACCTACAACCTTGCTCACCTTTCTTTTTTGGAACAACTTAACTTTCAACAAGAAATCACTCTAAACTCATTTGCAAGAAGTGGACTGGTTTTTCCAAAAATACAAAACTGTATATTTTCAAAAGTTCAAACAAACTACCGCAACAAAGCAGTCTTGATTTTAAATCACGACCTTAACTATACAAGACTAGGCTATTTTCTTGAAAAAAGTAATATTTTTTGCCCGCAAGACAAAAATATACTTTATCCCGAGACTTTAACTGACTTAATTTTTAAGTTAAACTCTGAGCTAAATAAAAATAAAATATTGCTCAAAGACTCAGAAAAAGTAATCTTTAGGACTAATTTAGAAAATGATATTCAAGTCACTTTCATTTTAAAAAGAAATAACCCAGAAACTGTAGATAAACTAACTAACTTAACTAGTCTTTTGACTCCAAATATTTCTATTCACTATATACTAAACGAAAAAGTATATATCGCCAAAGGTAAACAGTTTATTGAGCAAAAAGTTGACAACACTCTCTACCTTTTAAATGGACTTGCTTTTTTTCAAACCAACTCTTATATAGTTGGGAAAATGTATAGAGAAATACTGAAAGAAATAGAGCCTGAAAACTGTGTTATTGACGCGTTTTCAGGAATTTCTACAATTGGTCAATACATAGCAAAAACAGCACACAAAGTCTACTCTATAGAAATCAACAAAGACGCAAATATTTGTGCAGCAAAATGTTTAGAGATCAATAAAATTAAAAATCTTGAATTGCTTAAAGGCGACTTTACTACTTTGTTTAAAAAGGTTAAAAATGTTGCTGACACACTAATTTTAGACCCACCTAAAGCAGGTGTAGAACAAGCAGTCATGGCTGAACTAAATCAGGTAAAACTAAAGAAAATAATTTACCTTTCTTGTAACTTACCTTCTTTAATTCGCGACCTTAAAATCCTTACTAACTTTAGCATTACTAAAATTCAACCTTTTAAAAATTTTCCACAAACCGCAGAATGCGAGACTTTAGTGGTGCTAAAGCGAAAATAAAAAGTTGTCTACGCAAACGCAGACAACTTTTTTTAAACTAAAACTACTTAAAGTTAAAACCAAAAACCAAAGAAGCACCCATTTCGTTTTGAGGAGCTCTTGGGTTTAGACCAAGAAGCGGAGTGCTGAAACTAATGAAAGTATCGTAGTTTTGTTTTTTAGCAACTGACACGACAGCGTCGTAAACTAAGCGTTTAAGTACTTTTTGATATAGGTTTTCTTTGTTTCCAGGTTCATTTAATACCTCTTCTAAGTTCTTTATCGGATCTTCTTTGTTGTCAACAGAAGATGGTATGAAGAATTTACCTGAGGCAAACACAGAGAGCCTTTTTGATGTGTAGAAGTAACTGCAGTCTTCTTTACCTGCTGGCAAATCAGGACATTTATAGCGTGGGCGGATAGTGTTAATTAGTTTATTTTTAGTCTCTCCGTATACACCAAGTGAGTTTTTCTCACGGTACTCAAAATCAAAAGTGATATCAAAAGTTTCTCGGCGGTGGCAACGGTGATAAGTTTTTGGCAGAGGTTTGCCAGGTTCTGGAATTGCCTCTGGAAAATCAAGTCGCCCAGTTGTAAGCAAGAAAGGAGTTTTTAAATACAGGGCTCCGTTTTTTTCAATTAAGAACTCAAATTTGCGTCCGTTTGCTTGGTTGGAATTAGCCTGTAGAGAATTTAAAACATCTTTAATAATTCCCTTTACTTTTTCAATTCCAAAAATCTTAAAAAAGTCGTTGTTCAATGGAGTTAAGGTGTCTAGTTCTGTGTTTTTTAGATAAACGTTTGGATCTGAGTTAAAGTAAAAAGTTTTCTTAATCCAGTCTGCATCTTTAAACTCAGGTACTAACTCACCTGGCTTTCTGCTTTGAATTGACTGAGTTGTATTAAAAAGCGTAAGTTCACGATTTTCAAATTCATTGGCGCTGTAGTCTAGTTTAGTAGTTCTGCGCATATCTTGAAGTAGAAAACCAGGCGCTCCGTTAATTCCTATATAGCTGTCTTGCATATAAACAAAAGATTTATATAAAGCCAATCTCTGTTGCTCTGGACTAAGAGCTTTGACTTCGTTCATTTCAGACTCAGGAGTTTGACTAGTTTCATAATGTCCGTCGTCATTCATATAGTGAACTCCGTCTAGGAAGTTATTTTCAATTTTTGTGTTAAAGAAATAAGAAGCGGTAGCCTCAAGTTGGCGAACTCCGTATCCGTGGTTGCGAATGACTGAATTTGCTAAAGTTATTTTTGATTTAGTTGCAACTACTCCGTGAATTCCCCCAAAGTAAGCGGGAACTGTTTTTGTGTTATCTAAGTGTAAAACAGGACCACTTACTCCAGCGTTGCCGGCGATTTCAACATTTCGAACAGTGTTGGTGACGTCGGCTGTTGTGGAAAACGAAAAAATACCATATGTGTGGTCAGGAAAACCAAGCTCAGCAAAATCTATAGTATAGTACCTTGCGATATTGCTTGCATCAATTTGAAAGTAGTTGCCGTTTAAGTTTAAAGAACGGTAGTTTTGCTGACCACGTTGAAAATGAGCATAGCGCCAATAAATTGAGCCAACTTCTTGTACCTTGCTTTCAATCGGATCGCCGTTTTCATCCACTCCGTGCTCAAGATTTTGCGCACCTTTGCGGTTTTTTTCAAGCAGCAAGTCATCTTCTGGGGCTGTAAAGTTTGGCTTTGGGGGGATTTTTTCAAATTGACCAGGCAGGTCTTCTACTTTAATGTTGCGTTGCAGAAACACATTTGCGTATTTTCTGGCACCACGCACGAACTTTCTTAGTTCAAGGTCAGTATAGGCGTTGTGTCCTTCTTTTAAAGTAATTTCTTCGCGGTCTGTGTAAAGGTTTGTTTTAGTTTGGTTGTTTGCAAGTTTAGAAACCCCTGAAATTGTGGCTTCGATTTTAATTTTTTTGTCTTTAAGTGCTGGGTCTTTAAAAGTAATTTTACCTGCGTTGATTTCGTACTGAGATTGTCCTAACAATGTATTGTTTTCACTGTTTTTAAGCACAAACGTAGGAATGATTTTTCTAAACAACAGCTGTTCAATGCCAAACATAGTTTCAATTGTGGTAATAAACTTATTTTCAACATCGCTAAAGCGAGCTCTGCGGATGTTTGCCGAAAGTTCTGGTATATATTCGTTGTTCATACCAACTTCTTTGATGTACTTTTTGTCAAAGTCTTTAAAAGTCTTACTACGTTCCTTTTTTTCGTCGTACTTATAGACTTGACCGTTTAAGTTAAATTTCTCAATTGTATAGGAAACTGAGTAAACATACTGAGTTAAAGTGGTTTTGCCGTCTTTAGTTTCGTTGTAATAAACTCGGTAAACTCCAGGTTCTTTGAAAGCAAACTCATTGTTTTTAATTTCAAGGCGGTCGATTGTTGTTTGTTTAGTGTATTTAGTGTTAATTTCTCTCAGGCGGTCTTTTAAGTTAAGTTCAACGGTTGTGTGAATTGGACGATGGCGATGTTTAACTACAGGGTCTAGATTCTCGATTTGCTCAATTGAAGTTTCTTTGACACTAACTACGGTGTCTCTTTGCATTTTGAAGTTCACGCTAGTGCCGGGGTGGGGAGTGCCGTTGACAGAAATTTCGTATTTAGAGTTTTGATTTGGCTCTTTTAGCGTCAAGGATACTTCTGTACCTTCAGGTAAATCTAGAGTTGTGTAGTTTTGAGCAAGATTAAATAAGTTGCGGTCGTAGTTTAGTCGGTAGGTTTTAAAGCCTTCTAAAAATACTTCTAAAGTGATGTCTTTGTCAATTTTAAAAGAATACTCAAAGTTAGACTTAAACTGAGTAGGCACGCCGTTTACTTTAAACTCTTTTAAAAACGGGCGGTATGACTCTTTTAAACTAACTACAACTTCTTCGCCATACGGAACTTTATTTAAATCAGCATGTTGAGTTTTAAACTCCAGGTAAGGTGAAGTTGAGATCTTAAAGTTAACTTCTTTTTCGTCGTAAAATACTTTAATATCAAGATCCGCGCTAATTTTGTATTCAAATAGCGAAGTGTCTAAATCATCTGGGTTTGCGCGAAAGAAAGTATTTAAATTAGCCTCGTAATATCTGCGGTCGTGTTCATTAAACTGCAGCATAAATGGGGCTTTTGGTTTGATTTTTACTTTAAAAAGCAAGGTAGATTCTGCTTCTACTTTATTTAAATCAACTCCAGTTGGCGGAGTTGGCTTGCCAACGTAGCCAACGGCTTCAATTTCTTTTGGTAGTTTAACTGAAAAATAGCCTAAAAACACTAGTTTAATTTTTAAGTCTTTATCTACTTTGACTTCAAACTTGTTGTCAGTAATGTGCACACCTAAATTGTTGTAAGTTACGTCGTTTATAAGCAAGTCTTTAAACTCGCGGTTTTTTAAGTTTAACTCAAAGTGCAAAATAGTATTTTTAGGAACTTTCATAAAGTCAGAAACTGTGACTAATTTACCATTTCGCTCAGCACCAAAGTAGGTAAGTTCATTTTTGTTGAACTCAACTTTTTGAAATACACCACCACAAGCGGCTAAAAGCACTGAGGATTGAAACAATATAAATAAATAGGTTAATTTCTTTAAGATATTCATCAATCATTTTCCTCCTTTTCTTTAGCTTTGTGAAAATCAAATGAGATGTTTTTAACTAAGTCGCTTGCTGAGTTTTTAAGTGGCTTTAAAGTAACGCTGTAGGAATACTCATCGAACTTAGCTGAATCTTCAATATTCTTATTTAAAATAAACTCAAAGAAAACTATGCCGTTAAACCCGTTTGCACGAACATTTAGGTATTGGTTTTTGTCAGTTAAAATATTAGACTTATCAGTTTGCCAGTCTTTAAACTCAAAGTCATATGACTTATTTGGGTCTTTTAGTACTCGCTTGTCTTTATGTTTAATGTCAATAGTAACGCCTTCAAAATTGGCGTAGTTTGGCCAGTTTTCTACAAACAAGTAAAAAGTATACATGGGTTGCTCTGTTACATATTTATTGTTAGCTTCTTTAAAAAACCTTAAAATTGGGATATTGTTGTCTTTGAAGTTCATCTCAACCAAGGTTTTGGTGTGGTCTATTGTTGAGTTCGCCTTAGCCTGGATTTTTTTAATTTGGTCTAAATAGTTTAGTTTCTTTTCATACATATCTTCAATTGAAAGTCTGTGCAGAGACTTAATTACTTTTTTTGAAGTTGTATACCACAAACGCAAACTATTGACAGGGGTTTGACTCGGAATTTGAATTGGTTTTGTGCCAAAAGCCGCAACTAAACCAAGTGAAACAAATATTAAGATAGTGATTAAAAAGAAGGTAAATTTTTTCATTTAAAACTCCTTTTGCTATCCGCACATTACATCAAAGTAAACTTTGATTTTCAAATTAAAGGTAAACACAGAAAATGCCAAAGCAATCGCGCCAAACACTAAAAGTAGACTAAGGGCTTTGGGAGTTGCGCCAAACGCAATTAGTAAAATCACGACAACTAAAGACATCACAATACCGACAACTGAAGAAAACGCAACGTTTTTCAACTTAGCGACGTCTGCTGTTTCTTCAAATTTTTGATATTCAGACTGTGTTAAGTCAACAGATGCAGAATAAAGAATATGCACAATGTTAAAAACTAAAAATATACCTGCGACCAGTAGTGCTACGTTCTTTTTAGTAGAAGGATAAACTAACATGATAACTAAGTTTAAAGCAACTATCAGGAAGTTAATTGCGATGTTGATAGCGACTTTTGCCGAAATTAACTTATAAGTGTTTCCAGGAATTGTCTTTAAAATGTAGAGTTTTCCACCTTCTCTAGAAATTATAGAAGAAGCAATTGTATTTGAAGTTGTCAAAACTATCAAACCAACCAGCACGTTTAAAATTATTACCATTTTAGAGCCAAAATTATTTAACTGAAAGGCAGAGTAAGTTTTGTTTAAAATAATTGAAATTAAAGGCAAGGTAGCGATGTAAAAAATATATTTAGCGATTGTATCTGAGTTTCTAAACAACTGAATTAGTTCTTTTAAAGTAAAGGCTTTGGTTGGTGTGTTTCCACTTTTTCCAAAAATGTTAAAGCGCTTTTCTTTATTGGCTAAATTCATCTTGATGCGGTTAGCTAGTTTAAAGTACACAAAGTAAGAAACTAGTGATGAAACTAAAAATAACACAAAAACTGTGCCAAAAATCACGGCTAAATGCGCAGCTGTTGGTCTTCTGATAATGTCAACTGCGGCAATGCTTACGTCTACTTTAAAAATTAAGTAATACAAATATCTAAAGAAAAATAAATTATTTAAGAAATTGCGTTGAAACGCGAAGTTCACATTTTGCCATCTAGTTTGAAAAGTATCAAAACGGATATAGCGGTCGTGACCTCGCATGTTGTCAATAAAAATAATAACTAAAGTAAAGATTAAAGAAACTGCGATTAAAGATACGGCAAGTGTGGCAATTCTTGAACGCTTTAAGAAAGAAAAAGCGTAAAAATAAACAACTGCAAAAATTGTACCCAAAAACAAGGAAACTGCCGGAATTGTAAAGCAAATCACTGAAATTCGGCCGAGAAAAGGAACTAGCGCGCCGTATTCAACCCCTGCGTTGTTGTAGTAAATTGAAAGTAAAAAAGGCAGGAAAAACACCAAGGTTTTAACTAATTCAATTAAATATCTAGCAACGATTTTAGAAAGGAAAATTGTTAAATTGGTGATTGGAAAAGCAAAAAGAATGTCGTTTTTTGGGTTTTGAAAAAGAGATTTTGCCATTCCCTGCATTGACTGAAATGAGGTAATTAAAGTGTAGAAAATAAAGATAGCTGGAACTAGAGCGATATAGGGAGACGCACCTAGCACTGAAAAAGCAGGTAACATGTAGTTGTATACATAAAATAAAATACCTGCAAAAAACAGCATTAGGGCGTATTTCGCAATTTTACTGCCAAGAGATCCTCTGATTTTGACAAAAGAAGCATCAACGTATTCAGACTTAAGCAGTTGCCAGAACACCAAAAACTGATTTGGGTGTTCACGAACCGAGTTTAAAGTGTTGTAAAACTTAACTGTCATTTTACTGCTCAATTAGTTTAATGTACATCTGCTCAAGGTTGCCGTATTTGGCCTTAAGTTCAGATACTTTTTCGTTAATCACCATTTGGCCGCGTTTAATAATCACAACTTCGTCGCAAATGTTTTCAACAACTTCAATGATGTGTGAAGAAAAAATCACGATGTTGCCTTTTTTAGCGTGCATTTTAATCGCTTCTTTAAGTTGATATGCAGAAGTTGGGTCAAGTCCGGTAAGTGGTTCGTCAAGCACCCAAACTTTTGGTTCATGAATTAGCGAAGAAATTACCGAAATTTTTTGCTTCATACCGTGTGAGTAGGTGCGAATTTGGCGGTCAATTGCATAAGTTATTTGAAAGAAATCAGTAAGTTCTAGTAGTTTAGTTTTAATTACTTCTTTTGGCACGTTAAAAAGTTTAGCCACAAAAGTAATGTATTCACGCCCTGTCAACTCTTCGTATAACGCATGGTTGTCAGAAACATATCCAAGCGAGTATTTGGCTTCGGTTGGATTTTTTTCAATATTGTAGCCGCAAATTGAAATTGTACCTTCAGTAATTGTCTGAATGCCAACCAGTGACTTAATTAAGGTTGATTTACCGGCTCCGTTGTGTCCAACAAAACCAACAATTTTACCACCAGAAATTTCAAAAGAAACATCTTTTACTGAATAAAAATCATTATTTGCGTATTTTTTGGAAAAGTTTTGAACTTTAACTAAACTATCTTTCATATCAAGCTCCTTTTTAAGGTCTGGAGTAATTTTGCCAATTTTCACAACGCCAATCTGGCGGTCTTTTTTGAGTTTATGGACAACAAATCTAAACGAAATACAAGATTTTTGAATTTGCAAGAAAATTTGACTTACGGTTAGCGTGGTAATTGTGCAGATTGCCCAAGTGATAAACAGGTAGGTAAGCGGGAAAGTTACGGTTTTTCCTTTGATAGTAACTGCTTTGTATTTAGAGCGGAGATTACCAAGGAAAGTCTTAAACTTAGCGTGGTCTACTATATTACGACGATTAATGTAGAAAAAGTCAACGTGTTCTTGCACAGTTTTATTGTTGGGATACAATCCATCTACTATTCTTAAAACTACTGCGGCGACTATAAAAAACAAAGTAAAGAATACTAATGCAATTATTAAGTCTTTTGCGCTTGGCATTTCAAAAAACCTCAAAGTGTAGGCAAGCGCAGAGAGTACTATTAAGTAAAGCGCCGGTAAATATACAAGCATGTTTTCTAAACTAAAGAAACTGCCGTTTTCTTTGAGTTGTAAGAAAAACACAAAAAGCAGTGGAACTCCAGTTGAAAACATAGTAAATATAGACATTACGCGTTTCAGTTCAAATAAGAAAATAAAAGGCAACGCTAGCAATAACCATTTAAACGGAGAAAAAGCAAACTTAGCAGTAAATATTTCTGATTTATTTAAAACTGAGTAAACAGAGTAAATTACGGCAAGAGATACCGTAAACAACAGAAACTTCTTGTATTCATGCGTGCGGTTAATGTAGATATTGGTTAAAATAAAAATCAAGACAAACGGAGCAAGTAGCATAAATAAGTGCTCGCGCGTAAAGACAAACTTTTGGTAAGTCATGTGGCCAAAAATTACTTGCAAGGTAAGCGGAGACAGCGAAAACAAAAAGACAACTAAGTAAAGAAGAACTTCGTAAAAAATATGTTTTTTAGAAAAGTGGAAAAACGACGTGTTAAAAGAACGCACCAACACATAGAAAGCCAAAAAGGTAGCAATTAAAATTAGCGGGACAATTAAACTAAAATACGCGCTTTGATCTTGAAAAAAATGTCTGATTTTAAAAATAAAGGCAAGATAAAACACTAAGTTTACTAAATAAAAGATAGGTGTGAACTTAGTTTTTGAGTCTTTAATTAAAACTTTTCCTAAAAGCAAAATTACAGAAGTTAAATAAAGATGTCTGGCAACTACTGCTAAGTTATTTAAAACATAAACAGCAAACGCTGGGTTTGCTGTGTTTTGGTTAACTAAACTTAAAAAAGCAGTACTTTTAGGAAGTAGCATAATAAGTGCTCCGAGTAGTGCAATTAAGGCGCCAAAAGAAACACGGACTACTAAGTCTGCTTTTTTGGGCAGTGCAGTTAAATTAAATTTTAAAATACGGTTAGTCTGCGTGTTCATTACGATTGAAAACGGTAGCCGATGTAGATGCAACCGGCAAAACGACCTGCGTTTGGCAAGATGTTTTCAACAACCGGCGCTATCTTAAAGACATTGGTATAGCCAAATTTTTCGCTTTGACTTAAAAACGGGTCTCCACCTTGTTGTAAGGCCTGGTAAAACTCAGAGATAAAGTCAACCATACCACGGTTTGGTTTATCTTTTAAGAACTTATCAATTTTTGAAATAGTTGAAAAATTCTGATTGATTTTAGTAAGTTCAGGGAAGTTTAAAGTCAAGAAAGTGAACTTCATGTTTGAAAACAACTCAGACACTTTTGGACTTGAGTAAAAGTCATCAACTGTTGAGTATTCACGTTCTGCTAAGTTAAAAGTCACATCCCAAGCAGGGCGATTGTGAGAAAGAAAGTAGTTTGGGTTTTCAGGGTCGTTTACAGGTTGTACAAACGGGTTGTAATTAGTGAAAAACATTGGTGCCCAGAAACTCTTAGTTTTGGCTTTATCGTTGTTGTTTTTAACAATTTCAAACCCAGAGATTTGTTTAATTTGCTCAATAGTGCTGACAGTTTGTCCAATAAAACGGTTTAAGTCAAGGGCTTGTGCGATTTCGTTAGATAGGTTGACTTCAGCTTCAACTATTGTTTCTTTTACAACCACAGTTGGGTCTACTGAAAACAAACGAGCTGCTTTCCCGCTAAGCGCAGTTAAGTGAGCCTTGGTAAGTTCAGGAGCGCTTACGGCTTCTACAACCTGACTAAACTCAGCAGACTGGGCTTTAATGTCAGCGTCTTGTCGTTTACGACGATCACGGTCTTGAGTGTAGATGCCACCAGCACCGCAGCGTTTAATTTCGGATTTTTCAATCCAAAGCGCAGAAGGTGAGGCCATTGTATCTTCTTTAATTACTTCATTAAAATCGTGATATCCGTTTTCATTGGCAAACAAAATAGCGTTGATAAAAGCGTTGTCAATTCTGGTATTTGAAACAAAATGAGTTGCTGCTATGAAGTTAAAGCCGGCAGATGTGTTTAAGACAACTGAGTTTTCCACGTCTAGTCTTGACCTAAACGCCGAAACTCCAAGAATAGATCCTGAAGAAAGTGGAGTTTTTTTCTTATTGCCACCACCTATGGTGTGTGATTTTGAGTTACCTTTAATGTAGACGTTTTTAATATATGAGTTGTAGTTAACAGATGGAGTTTTGTCTATGCTAGGCACATCTATAAATGAACGAACAGAAAATATTCCAGCTCTGACAATCGTTAAATTAATACCTTCTTCGCTTGAATTTTGAGTAATGGCGTGGCGGATGTTTTTGCCGTCTATTGTATAGCCATTTCCGTCAAATTGAATTGGTTTATAGCCAACGTGTTTTAGTTTAGGATTGTAAAGTCTACGATAAAAAGAGCCACCTAAATACTTAGTTTCATCGGTTACATCGCCATTTTCGTCAAACTCAACTTTATCGTCGTGCGGAATTAAAGACTCAATTTTATCTAAATCTTTTAAATCAGGGTATTCTGCTCTGCCTTTAAATTTATTGTCAATATACTCAAGTTGGTCGGCCTGAGCTACTGGAGTGATGTTTCTTTGCAGATATACTTTGTCGTATTGTCTGGCCATTCTAAAGTATTTTCTCAGTTCTAAGTCTTCGTAGGCATTAACTCCTGGTTGGACGTTTACAATTTCTTTTAAAACTTCTTTAGAGTCATTGATATTTTCAAATTGAAGTTCAACTTTACGACCAACTAAATTGCGAGAAAAACGCATACCAAAGCCATTTAAACGGTAGTTATCTTCGTTTAATTTAAATTTATTTGACTCATCTGTCACATCTTTTAAACTAAGACGGTAGCCGTATAGTTCAGGTGACATTGATTTAAGTTCGCGTAGTGACAAGTTTTTTGACTTAATTTGAAATTGATTGTTTTCCCAAACTTGAGTTTTGACAGTTATGTCAAACTCAGGGACATAAGAGTTGTCAGTACCAACTGTTTTGTTTTGAATTTTATAAGTTGACTTACTTTTAGTTTTATAGTTTGGTTCAAGAGTGTTTGGGTCTTCTGAGTATTCAAACTTATCTGAGTGCGCTTTGTCTTGAACTGTTTTTAAAGTAACTTTAGTAATAGATGGGGTGATTTTGTAGATAAATCTAACTTCGGCAGTAGTGTTGTCTGTAAACTCATAGCGATAAAGCGCAAAGTTATAACCCAGGTTTTTAAACACAAAACTATTAGAACCCGCTCCGCTTTCAATTGCTGTTGATTCAATTAGGGTGCGTTTTACAACAATTTTGCCTTGAAATTGTGAAAGTTCTGGAGTTTTTTTGGTGTTAAAAGAAATGGTTTTTTCAGTTGTATAATTGCTACGTTCAACTACGTTACTTGAATGGAAATGAGTAAGTTCAGTTACAGCCTCGCGAATTGCAATGGTTTTTTTAGTTGAGTAAAGCAGAGTTTTGTTTTGAGCAATAGAGTGATATTCTTTTGGTGCTTTTGCAATTGCTTCTTGTTTAATTTCTACATCTACTTTGTCGTTAAATTGGTAGTAGTCTTTCTCTGGGTAAACCTTGAAGATTTCTTTGTCGTAATTTAACTTAAATTGAGTAGTTTTTGCATTAATTTTACTAGCCTCAACTACAGTGTCTGCTTCTACTGTTAAGTTAAAAGTTTTCTTATCTTGGTCAAACTCAGCCAAAGCGTCTACTCCGTTGACAGTTAACTTAGTTAAAACTTCACCGTCTTTTAAATTAGCGTAAAGTTGCAAATCCTTGCCACTTGGCACTTTTTGAAGGTCAACGCTAGCCTTGCCAACATTAAAAAAGTCAGGTAAAGTAACTTGGTAGTTTTGAATAGCCTTAAGTTCAATTGTGGTGTTGTGGCGGATGTTTTTAAGCGAAAAAGTGTGAGTTGCTTTAACTTCGTCTGACAAAATAGACTCGGTAGGGTTAGCAACTCCACTTTCTGCATAAGTAATTTTGTTTAATCTCACAACGCTGTCTTGTTTGCGAATGTTGATTTTGAACTTGATATTACTGCCAGCAGGCACATGATTTAAATCAAATTTGTCGGTTTCTTGAGTAATTTCTTTGGGTAAAGTAACTTTGTAGGTCTTGCCACAGGCAACTAGTAGAAATAAATTTACAACAAATAAAGTAATAATTGTAATTTTTTTTAAAATTCCGTTCATAAATACTCCTTATACTAACTTGCTTTGTATGGGAAGTTGGTGTAAGTTAGCGAGAAAGTGATTTTTTTAGGGATAGCATCGTGGATTGTGCTGTGAAGTGAATCTTTGTATTTAATGTCTAGATAAATTTGCGGCATGTAGATTTTGTTGTAAAAGTTCACGCGATACGGAAAAGTAACATATTTGTCGTCTTTATTCATTGAAAGCGTAACAGTGCTGCCTGAGTAGTAGGCGAAGTCGTATAGTTCAATTCCACGCTCTTTTGGGTTATTTGGACTAGCCTTAACGACGTTATTTACGCTGTTGCCTTCTTTGCTGTTGCTATATGCTGATATGTTTTTAGAGTAAGGGACATATAAACTTGAGCCAATTTTGATATCAGAAATTGTACCAGTAGAAGAGTAGTAGGCAAATTTGAATCTAAACTCATCGTATTTTTTCTTATCTTTACCAGAAGTTTTTCTTTCAATTGGAATAAAAAAAAGAGTGAAGTCATCTAAATCAATCTCGTAAACGACTTTTTGCTTATCGCCGTATCTGCTGGTCACAGATTGGGCAACTGGATATACACTTGTAAACTCTTTATAAGAAATTTCTTTCTTGTCATGCATCTTAATAGAAGTTGGACGTGGACGAGAAAGTGGAAAAGAAACTGACAAAAATAAAAGTAGTGAAAATAAAATTAACACTAGGAAAATAAAGGTTTTTGAATATAGAAATTTTTTAAAATTAATTTTTTGTTTGGTCTTTAAATTATTATTTTGAATCAGGTTGTTTTGTTTGTTTGTTTTAGAGTTTACATCTTGTTTTGGCTTGTTTTGTTTTAAGTTCATATAATACTCCGCTTTATATAATTATAAAGCAAAACAAGCAAAGCACTTAAAATCAATTATTTTAGATGTTAAATGCTTTTTAAAATAAACAAAAAACCTTGTTTTTAGACTAAAATAGTTAAAAATTTAGCACTTTTCTTTGAATTTTATTTTTAGAATTGATAAAATATTTATTGAATTATTGGAGGAAAATAAAATGGCAAAACAAAAATTCGATCGTTCAAAACCACACGTTAACATTGGTACAATCGGCCACGTTGACCACGGTAAAACTACGCTAACCGCAGCTATCACTTATGTGCTTGGTGAACGCGGTCTTGCGCAAAAACTAGACTACAACCAAATTGACAAAGCACCAGAGGAAAAAGAACGCGGTA
>CAUUEZ010000013.1:0-15722 GCA_963544405.1 uncultured Acholeplasmataceae bacterium | reverse complement strand
AGTCTGTTGCCTTACCGCTTGGCTATAGGCCTGTTTCAAACACTTAATTAGTATATCAAGATAGCAAAAAATTGTCAATTAAGTGTTAATTTGGTTTAATTTTTAGTAAGTGTATGACTTACTGTTTAACTATTTTTATAGCCTCAAAATGTATATTTTTAAACAGAGATAAACAACAAGAGAAAAACTAAAATTAGTTTAAAACTTCAGTAATTTGCACGTCGCTATCTGGCTTTAAAGTTTGTGCTTTAATTAGTTTGTTGATTTTAACGATATATAAAATAAGAGCAATAACCTGAAAAATAGGAAAAATAAAACCAATTATTGAAAGAGCAAAATGTGGGTTTTCTTTATATGGATGTAATTTAACAAAAACATAGATATATAAAGATAGATTTACTAAAAACCAAACTAAGTAAGCAATGGAAACATACAGCAAAATATTGGCCCAAGCAAGGGCAGCAATAGCAACACCAATCCCAGTTTTACCAACAAACGTAAACTCAATATACAATCTAATTCCAACGACAGAAAAAGAAAACAACACAGTAATTAAGCCAAAAATTAGTGAAACTAAAGATAAGTTTTTAAGTTTCTTTATGTTCATTTTTATCTCCTTTAACTTAAATTAAAAAAGTAAATAAATGTAGGTTAAATGGCGGAGTGAGAGGGATTTGAACCCTCGCGGCAATTTCTCGCCCTAACGCGTTAGCAGTGCGTCCTCTTCAGCCTCTTGAGTATCACTCCAGGTAAAAAGTAGTTTTTGAAAAACTACTTTTTAAATTATTACATTAAATTAAGTCTTTTTCAAGAGCCAAGCCGACCTTGCCTCTTTTTTCGTCAATCGCGACAACATAGCATTTAACGATATCGCCGACTTGTACAACTTCAGACGGGTGTTTAATAAAGCGTTTTGCCATTTTAGAGATGTGAATTAAACCGTCTTCATGCAGACCGATATCGACAAACGCACCAAAGTCCACAACGTTTCTGACAGTTCCTTCAACTTCCATGCCAATAGTTAAATCCTTAATTTCTAAAATTGTAGACTTAAGCAAAGGTTGCGGAAATGAGTCTCTTGGGTCTCTAAGAGGTTGTTTTAAAGATTTGACAATATCTTCCAAAGTATAGCGGTCTGTATTTAGCGCCTCTGCTTCTTTAGTTAAACTAAAGTTTTTTAGTTTTTCGTCAATTATTTCAACTTTGCCAATGTCTTGTTTTTGGATGTTAAACTTGTTCATCAAAGCCTTGGCAACTGAGTAAGACTCGGGATGAATTGGCGTCATATCTAGAATTTCATCGCCATCTGTGATGCGAAGAAAACCAGCTGCTTGTTCGTATACTTTGTTAGTAATGTAGGCAACTTCTTTGAGTTCTTCTCGGTTTTTAAAGCCTTTTTTGCTTTGTCTGGCGTCAACTATAGATTTTGCTTGTTTTGAGTTAAGCCCAGAAACATAAGTAAGCAGAGCGGTTGACGCGGTGTTTAGGTCAACTCCGACTGAGTTAACGGCAGTAGTTACTACAAAAGAAAGTTCTGAGTTTAGTTTTTTTGGCGAAACGTCGTGCTGATATTGTCCAACTCCGATGGATTTCGGGTCAATTTTAACAAGTTCAGAAAGCGGGTCTTGTAGTCTTCTGGCAATTGAAGCCGCTGAACGCTCTTCAACTTGTAAGTCTGGAAACTCAGCGCGTGCAACCTCAGATGCAGAATACACAGAAGCACCGGCTTCAGAAACTATCACGTACTTAACGTCTAGTTTAGCCTTGGTGATGACTTTTGCCACAAACTCCTCAGTTTCACGAGAAGCGGTTCCGTTTCCAATTGCTATAATTTCTACGTCGTATTTCCGAATTATAGTCAGCAAATCTTTTAGGGCTGATACTCTTTGTTCTTCTTTAAAGAAATCGTGGAAAAAAAGTTTACCAACTTCCAGAAGTTGACCAGTTGGCGAAATTACTGCCATTTTGCAGCCAGTTCTAAAACCAGGGTCAATACCTAGCACCATTTTACCTTTAATTGGTGGTTGTAGAAGCAGTTTTTCAACATTTAAAGTAAATACTTTAATTGCTTGGTCTTCTGCTTTTTCGGTCAGCTCTGCTCTGATTTCTCTTTCAATTGAAGGATAAATTAAACGTTTTAAACTATCTTGAATTGCAAGTTTAAGGTGTGGAGTTGCGGTGCTTTTGGGTTTTAAAATGACTTGTTTTTCAAGATAAGCAAGGATATCTGCGTTTTCGCATTCTATAGAAGCAGTAACTACTTTTTCTTTCTCAGCACGGTTAATGGCGAGAACTCTATATTCCTTTACCTTAGTGCAAGGTTCTTGAAACTCATAGTAAATCTCGTAAACTCCCTTTTCGTCAACTGCATCTTTTTTCTTTCTAGAAACTAGTTGTCCGTTTGCAAAAACGTATTCTCGCATCCATTTACGATACTCTGCATTGTCAGAAATTTGCTCAGCGATGATGTAAAGCGCTCCCTGAATTGCGGCTTCTTTTGTTTTAACTGTTTCATTGATGTATTTCTCGGCTTCAGGTTCTATCTCTGTGTCAGGAAAAGTCAAGATAAACTGAGCAAGTGGCTCAAGGCCGGCTTTAATGGCTTCAGTTGCTTTTGTCTTTTTCTTTTCTTTAAATGGACGGTATAGGTCTTCAACTTCTACTAACTTAGTGCACGCTTCAATTTCGGCTTTAAGTTCAGGTGTCAGCATCCCTTTTTCATCAATCAGTCTACAAACATCTTCTTTTCTTTGTTTTAAGTTAACTTGATATTCATATTCCTTGTTAATCTCGTTAATTTGCTCTTCGTCTAGGTTGCCAGTGACTTCTTTTCGGTATCTGGCGATAAAAGGAATAGTTCCACCTTCTTCAAGTAAAGCCAAAGTTGCTTTAACTTGACTTTCTTTAATTGCCAGTGAATCGGCGATTTGTTTAATAATTTCTGCGTTCATTTATATTTCCTTTGATTTTAAAAAGTAGTTTTTATTTTT
This sequence comes from uncultured Acholeplasmataceae bacterium, assembly GCA_963544405.1. Lineage (GTDB taxonomy): Bacteria > Bacillota_I > Bacilli_A > Acholeplasmatales > Acholeplasmataceae > CALISC01. The sequence continues at coordinate 12,732 of CAUUEZ010000013.1, read as the reverse complement.
TAGGGTCCTTGTGTGTATTTAAGATGTTGTAGATGTCTTTGAAGTTATTTGCGCGCATTTGTTTTTCAAAATCGCCTTCAGGTGTGCTTTGGAAAAACATTGGAACTTTCACGTCTTCCTTGTGGGTAATTGAACCGTCTGGATTTTTATAGTCAGGAAAGTTAGCAATGTCCATAAACTTATTTTCTTCAGAATCTGGAATATTGACACCCAAAATCAAAACGTCACCTTTTAGTTTTTTAATTAACTTACGCAGAGACTTTGAGTATCTAGTGTAAGAACGCTCTTTTTGGTCGTAAAACAAAATATAAATGTAGCGTTTTGATGTGAAGTCTATGTTGTTGTTGCCAGAGAACTTAAGAGAAGACAAGGCTACGCCTTTTTTCTTGGCCATAATAGTTTCAAAGTCGCCGGTAGTAATAGTGGTGATGTCTTCAAGTGGTTTGCGACGATTGTCGTAGTCGTATTTAATTCCGTAGTAAATACCAAAACCAGCAGACAACAGAATTGTCAAGGCAGAAAAAACAATAATTATCCAAATAATGATTTGTTCTGCTTTAGAATAAGGTTTTTTAGGTTTTCTTTTTTTCTTTGAAGTAGTAACTTCACTAGTTTGTAAATCTGGGTTAATTATATCCATTTTTAGTACCTCAATACTCGTTAATTATACCACATTTTCGTGCTTTGAATTGTTTTCAAAACTTAGATAAAAGGGCTTTATTTAGCCATTTATGGTTTGTTTTAAAATGTTTCTGTATTGTCAGTTGAAATTGTTTAAAGGAAAGTTTTAATAATGATAAAAAGGTATACACACGAGTGTATACCTTTTTATTTTGAGTAGAATTTAAACTAAATTACCATTTGTCGTTGATGTTGTCGGGTAAGTTAATAGCAGGTACGTCTGCACCCATTGCAACCATTTCAAATTCAGCTACAATATTAAACGAAATAAGAACTGAAAGAGCAGTTTGAACTTTAAATTTACGTAAATACTGTTTATCGCCTTCAGGCATAGTGATTAGTTTAATAACAATATCACTCATGGTAATTGGCGATGGCAATTTACCTTTTACGATATCTTTATCAACAGTAAATTCATAATCATAACTGTTTGATGATTCTGTTTTACCCGCAACTATTTTCTTAACTAGTTTAGCAATATCTAAATTATCAAGCGGTCCGCGTTTAACTAATCTAGGCCTGTTAAATCCTCTAACTGGCGTAGGTTTTGTTTGACCATTCCACAGTTGGTCGTCTGCGTAAATCATTGTTAAGATATAGGCAAATAAGTTAGCCTTCATTTCAGACTCAGTGAACTCGTAATACTTAGTTACTTCAGGTCCATATTTTTTACTTGCAAAAAAAGTACCAACCCAAGTTACTTCTTTAGTTTTAGTTCTTAAGTATCCACGACCGTTTTTCATGTAAAAATGAACAGAAATATTACCTTTGTTAACTTGTTGTACTTGCCCAAGAACTTTGGCACCAGTGTAATCCATATCAAATGTAAGTTCAATTTGAGTACCATTAGGATCAGCAAAATTCATTTTAAGGTCAACATTTTTGATATTCAAACCTACACCGAACACTTTATTTGAAGTAATTTGCCCTTTAATGTGATATTGCTTCTTATCAATGGTGTTCATTACAGCGTCTACAAAAGTATCAAAGTGTTTAAACTCTTTTTCTGTGAAATCCGCTTCGTTTGGTGCAGTGATTTCTGTGTAGCCGGTTTGTTCAAACACAGCCTGCTCAATTTTGTTTTCCTTGAGTTGAGCATTGGCGATTTGTAGTTTCGCAAAACGAATGTCTGTAAACTCAAGGTCAAAAGTACCGCTAATTTCGCCGTATTTAACGCCAGCGCGGACATTAGTTTTAGTAAAGTCAATTTCGGTCAAGATTTCAAAGATATCAGTGGCGTTTTCAGGTTTAGTTAGGCCTCTTTGGAAACGGCTGTAGATAGGTGAGTTTAAGTAGGTAAGTCTTGAGGCTAAGTTTAGTCCAAGAATTTCTTTTAAGTTTTCTGGGTTATTGAAATACTTAAGAGCTTTTTCCAGAGCTTCAGCGCTGCCACCAAAAGTACCAATTAAACGATAGCCTGAGCGAATGAATTCCTCTTGACTAATTTTGACGCGAAGACCATTGATATCCAGGTAAATGTAGCCATTTAAGAAAGTAATTCTACCTTTGTAGTCTTTGCCGTCGTATTTTGCTTCAAAGTTTACGTCTAAGTCAAAGGTATTGCCTTTTGAGTTGATGGTAAGTGAGCCTTTTGAAACTTCTAAGGCCTTGCCGTTTAGTTCAAAGGTACCCGCGAAGTTAAAGGTTTTTTGAGGGGCTTTAAGCATTGACTTGATTTTTTCAACATTTGCAAATAAATCAAGAATGTCTTGGTAAGTCTTCCATTCGTGTTCTGGAACTGAACCTAAATCTTCTGTATCAGTTGGAGTAACAGTAGCCTGAACTAAGTTTTTATAAGTAATGTCTACCTTGCGGTCCAGGAAGTTAGCGCGAACATTTAGATCGCCGTATCCCACATTTAGTTCGCTGTTAGTTAAAGAAAACTGAGTAAGTAGGTTAAAGATGTTTTCAGCATTGGCTAGTTTCAGTAAGTCTGGTGCTGTTTTAATAATTTGGGTAAGTTCTTCAACTGAAAGTTTAAACTTCAGTTTTTCGGTTTCAAAATACAGATATTTTTTATCGTAGTAAACTGTGGCTTTTAGGTATTTGTCTTTGAATTTAAGGTAAGTTTCCAGTTTAGCCAAAACCTCGCCTTTAAGCGAAAGTTTACCCGAAAAGTCAGCACCCATTTCACCGCTTTGAGCCTTGCCGTCAATTTCGTAGGTTTGCGCGTATAGTTTAAGTAGGTTTAAAATTGTATCGGTGTCGGCGTATTGAACTGCCGGCACTACGCCTGTGTTTTGTTTTGTTGACTTAGTTAAAGTAGCCTGTAGTCCTAAATCTGGCAGAGTTAACCTGATTTCTTTTTTAGTAAGGTCAATTTCCGCGGATAACTTAATTCCGCTAATTGAAAAGTTAGAAAGGGTGATTTTATCTTTTGAGAAAGATAGTGCGTCAATTAGGTCTGTGTAGACAGATAAGTACTTAATTAAGTCTGCTTTACTTGAAAGTCCAAGTAGTGGTTTTAAATCAGCAAATATTTTTTGAATTTCTGCCTGCAGACGGCTGATGTCGGCAAACGGTATTTTTAAGTTTAGTTTTTGAGTCAAGGCATAAAGAGTGCGCTCAGAAATGTATAAGTTATTAAGTTCAAGGAAGTAAGATTTTTCGCCAATTTTAAACTCAACTTTACCAGAACCAGCGAAGTTAACTTTAGATTTAAGGTCAACGTTTCCGCTTAACTCTCCTTTAAACTTAGCAGTATCTGTCGTTGTGACTTTCAGTTCATAGGTTGAAGAAAATAAATCAAAAACTTTTTCAACAAACGAACGGTCTAGCCACTCAATACCTTCAGGTACATCTTTAGTTTCTACGTCTTCTTGTTTAGTTAAAGTTAAGTCTAGCATAGTGCCATATTTAACTTTAAGAGCTTTCGCAGTCAGATCTGCTTTGACTTCTAAGTTTTTAAGTATACCTTCTCTGAATTTAGCTATAATGCTGCTTTGACTAAACTCAAAAGTACCTGCAATTGCGGCTTTAATTAGGTCTTGAGTCAGTCCTACTGTAATTCCTGAAAACATGTCTTTGAGTTTTTGGCCTTCAGAAATTAGGGCTTGGATATCTTGAAGGCTTAATTTCAGGTTAACTTTTTCGTTTTGCAGATAGAAAAACTCTTTGTCGTAAAGTAGACGGAAGGTTTGTTGAATATCTTTGTAAATCAGTTTTAACTCAAGGTCTAAAATAGTTTTGCGAGTGAAGTTTAGGGCACCCTTAATTTCTGCTTTTAGATTCTCTCCGTTTAAAGGTAAGTTAAACTCACCGTTTACTGCGTAGCCAGTAGCGACTAGGTCTGCTGTTTTTTCAAAAAACTCACGACCTAAAAACTGAGTTGTTGCGTTTGGCTGATATAAGTTAAGTTTTTTATCAGTTTTCTTTAAAGTTAAGTTTAAGTTAAGTGGACTTGCAGAAAGAGATAGTGCTTTTTCTTGGAATTTAAAACGCAGAGAAACATTAGTGATTTGTTCAATTGCAAATGCTTTCTTTAAGTCAAAGTCTAGACCTTCTTTAGAAATATTTAAGGCATCTAAGATTTTTGTAAGTTCTAGTTTTGGCGCTAAATAAGTTTGACTTGCATTGTTTAGACTGACTTTGCTAATAGAAATACCACTGGCTTTTTCAATGGCTTTTTGAATTGCCGCGATTATCGCAGAAATTTCACTGTAGGCGACTTTTAAGTTAAGAGTTGGGTATTCTTTTGAAAGCAGGTAGATTTGCTTATCTTGAATGTGTAGTTCAAAGTTTAAGTTAATTGGACTTTCAAGTTGAGGGTGCGTGAACTTCACACCTAAGTCTGCTTTAAGAAGGTGTTTTGAAGTTAAGTCAACTTGTGCGTTTTTCACGCTTAAGTCTAGTTTTGCGTCTTTACCAAGGTATTTTTCTGTAAGTTCTTTTGGAAGCGAGTAGTTAACATCTTCAAGGGTATAGCGAGTTGAGTAAAGTTCAGCAATTTTTAAAATATCGCTGGCGGTTAAGACATTTGGATTTTTCAGCAACTCAGCGATTTTAGCCTCGGCTCTTTCCCTAACCTCACTAAACTCAGTTGGAGTTAAGGTTAAATGTAGATTAAAGTTAGAAATAGTTAAGTTAATTGCTTTGGTTTTGCGGTTGAAGTAAATTTTACCTTCGTATTCTGCAAATTTAGCCGCCAAGGTAATTTCTTCTTTGGCGATGGTAAGCGACTGGATTACAAACTTAGAAATTAGCGCTTGGATGTTTGAGTTTGCACTGCTTTGTAGTTGGAAGTTATTGAAGTTAATTTCACCTTGACTCTTGATAAGTTCTGTGATTTTAGCAATTAAACTACCAATTTCTTCAATTGACACTTTAGCGTTTAGTTTAGCTGATTTTAAATAAACTGTGTTTTTAGAAAAATACAGTTCAAAACTATAAACTAAATCTTTAAACTTAGCTTCGGCGTAAAGCACTGCTTCTACATCTTGGAAGTTGTTGTTAACAGAAACATAGCCTTTGTGAATTGTTAAGTTGACTCCGTTAATCTCGGCGCTGCCGGTAACGCTGTGAGGTTTAGTCATCACGCGTTCTTTGATTTTGTTTACCTCAGTAATGTCAAGAGGTAGTTTAGCGCCAGGTTGAACTTCGGTTTTTGAGTTAAGGTCTGCCAGCGGAAGGTCAATATATTTGTTTTCGTTAATCTCAAAAATATTTGCGTTAAACTGAGGATCGGTGTTTAGATAACCTGTGATGTTAAAGTTAAACGCAGTTAGTTTAAATGTAAGTAGTTTGGCATCGTCTTGGGTTGGGTAATTTAACTCAAATTCAAGTGACTTAATTAAAGATTTAACCAGTGGCATTTTGTCAATGGTTTTAGCAATACTTTGAAGGGTTGCAAATGGGTTTGCAAAGTCTAGGTTAAGTTCAGATAAGTCAATGCCAAAGTTATTTAAGTTAAAGCCACCAATTTCACCTTTTAGGCGAGACATTTCAAAAACCTTGTGCATGAGTTCACTAAAGTCTTTGATGTTAGCCTTTAAATTGTAGCCACTTACTTTAGCGTAGACTTGGTTACCAATGATAGAAATGTCGGCAAGTTCTTTGCCTGCTTTCATGATTTTGGCATTTAAATAAAGTGTGTTGTCTTTGTATAGTAGATTTAACTGAATATTAAAGTCAGCAAAAGAAACGCTGGCCTGGAATTTACCGCTTTCAAGAACTTTTAGGATTTTTTCAAGGGCAGATTTGCCAAAACGGTTAATTTGTTTGCCGTTTTGATCTTCTGGTGACACTAAATAAGGAGTTTCGTTTTGGTATGAGTTTAAAGTCATGGCAAAACGATCGTCTTTTGACTTAAAGGAAGTAGAAAGATTGCCACTCGCTTGATCTACGGCTAGGTTTGCCAAAACTTGATAAATTATTTCGTCTAGATCAAAACCACCTGGTAAGTATTTAGAAAGAGCTGAGCGAATTTGTGGTGCTAGTTCTTTTAAGTCAGCATGCGCAAAATATTGTACGTTTTTGCGTTTGTTTGGCCCAAACTCAACGTATACTCCACGGTTATCTATGTAAATACGGCCAAGTTTTGGAATAGAAATTGAAATCTTTCCTTTAAGCAAGTCAACGGCTACTTTGATTTCTGAGTCTGCGTCTGTTTTCGTGATTGAGTTTAAGGCGTAGTTTAAAGTAAATGAAATTGTACCGCGTGGGTTTAATTCTGGGTCTTTGAAGTATTTAAGTAAAAACTCAGTTAAATCTAGTTCGTTAACAGGTGCTTTTGGACTAGGTAGTTTAGTACCAGGTCTATGAGTTAAAGCAAAGGCAGTTTTGCTTTGGTCAAAAGCAACACGACCATCTTCTACTTTTAAGTTATCTTTTTCTAATTTTAAGTCAAGGAAACTAAATAAGCGTTCTGCGGTTTCAACTAAATTAGTAAAGTCAATTAAGTTAATTAACTCCTCTAAACTATTTTTAGTTAAATCAACATTAAAAAACTCTTTGACAATTTTGTTTAAATCAAAAGTTAAAGAACGTGATTTGAAGTGCATGGTTAGTTTATTTTCAACAATATCAAAAGGGATGTTGTATTTTTTGCCAAAAGCAGTCAGGCTAAGTTCACCACTTGCTGAGATAGATGTTTTGTTGTTAAACGAAACTAAGGCGTTGACAGATAAAGTTGAGTTGGCGTTGATTTCTTTAGATAAGTTAAACTCAAAAGTATCGCTAAAGATTTTTTTAAGTTGCTGAGTGGCAGCATCAAAATCAGTTTTGTCTTCTGGAAACTCAGGGTTCGCGGGTTTTTCTGCGCGTTTAAAGCTAAGTTCTAAAGTTTTTCCGTTAGTCTCTTGTTTGGCATTAAACTCAACTAATTCTTTGGTGTCTTTGTTGATGTAGAAAGTTAAAGTTATACCTTTGGCTTTAGTTTCAAGTACACTGTAGGCACCGATGTTTTTAGGTTTGGCGAAGTTTTGGTTAAGTTCACCAATTATTTCTTGCAAGTTAGGTAGATTTAAAAAACTACCTTTATTAAATAGTTTGCCAATTAACTCAACAATAGTGTCGGCTTCGCCTGTGTAGGTTTGGCCAAACATTGAAAAGGTGTATTTTTTGTTTTCAAAGTGTAAATTAAATAATCTAGACTCAATTTTTAAAATTTTGGGGTCTTTTGAAAAAGTTGCAGTAAAGTCAAGCGCTTGACCGTTAACATTTAGTGAACCTATGAAGTTACCTGATTTAACTTTAGAAAAAGCATCTATTAAAAGATCGGTTGCGTCTGGCTTAGGCTCTGCGTTTTCGCCGTGTTTACGAAAGTCTTTGTGAAAGAAGTTATGGAAATCTTCAGTTTGGACTTTTTCTTTTTTGTAGGTAAAAGTCTGCGTCATGGTTGCCGCAAAATCTGAGGAAATTCCTTTAACAGTTAAGTTATACTCTTCGTTTGAAACAGTTTTTAAAACTTCCCAGCGGTCGTTCATGGTTACGTCTAAAGTAAATGACTTGAAAGTTGGGTAGTACGGAGTTTGAGCCATCTCTCTGACTTCAACTGCGTATTTACCAGTTGCAGCAAGTTTGCCAATGCCACTTGGTTTATTTAAGTCTTCGTCTACAACAAAATTAACACGGTAAGTAATTTCGCCATTTGCTTGGTTGATTAACTCTACTTTTTTTATGGTTTTTCTTGAAAGAATTTGTTGAGTGAAATCTTTTAAGTCAGAGCCTAAGATGTTTTCAGTAAAATCGGCTTCAGTAAATGGAGCGTCTGAACCTTTATATTGTCGCCAAACTGGTTTGGCAAAGTCACCATTTTCAAAATTAGCGAGTTCTTTAACAAAGTACTGCGCACCACGTGGTGATTCGTTTCTAAAAACATAGAGACCAGGACTAGCAAATGTCCCTTTTGAGTATCGTTTATTTGCAAGGTGTGCAGTGTCATATTGGCGCATCGCCTTGATTTTTTGAGTAGTTGAACCAAAAGAACCAAAGTAAGCAGTAGCCTGTCCGCTAGTTTCGCTTTGAAAATGACTTTGGTCTCTAAAAACTTTGGCGGCAATTAAAATGTTTTTTAAGTGATCAGTTTCGTCAATTGGTTTAGTGCCATCGTTTGGCCTGTCAATGTATTCGTTGTTAATGTTAGTCTTTGGTTTTATGTTGTTTGATTTTTGTCCCAATGACAAAAAGGCCATCAAGGCAACGATAATTGAGCCTAAAAATAAAGCAAATAAAGCACTAGTAGTTTTTACAGGGCGAGTGTAGGGTTTAGTTGAGTAAGGTTGTGCAAATTGCTTTTTGGCTTTGAATTGACGGGGTTTTTGTGGAACTGGTAAGTTAGTGGTTATTTCTTCGTATTTAATAAAATCTTTTTTCATAAAGTAAAACTCCTTTTTGAAAAGTTCTCACTTTTGTTTGTGTTATTTTAATGACTTTATATATGTAGTAAATATTTAGTGAGAAATATATTTTAATTAAGTAGTTCAAAAAGTGCTTACATAATTATACCCCACCTATAAAAAAAGTCATTTTTTAATTGTAAAAGTAGTCCTGTATATAAACATATAGAGTGATTTTTGTCTAAATATACAAAAAGGCCCTTTAAGCGTGTTTTACCAAAAGGGTCTTTGATTTGAATTTTAAATAATTATATTTGGTTCATGCAGTAAGAACTAAATAGGTTTGAGTTGATTTTGTAAAATAAATTTTACAATGATTTAATAGTATAGTTTGCTTCTAAAATTCCAAAAACTAACTAATGCAAACTACCACGCCAAAAACGTAAAATGCAGTTCCCCAGGTCATGTAACCGTTGCGGTCCATGAGACGAGCACCCTGTTCGTTAAGATACTTTGCACCAAGCCACCATCCTTGGTGGTTGGTGTTGTTGTAATAAGAATGATACTGCACACTTGGGTATGCATTTAAATTAACACCGCGATAAATAGGTTTATGTCCTGAATGCTGATTTAAAACAGCCTTAGCATAATCTGTAGATTCTCGCTTTAATTTAGGATGGATATCACGACTTACATCTAAAATAGGTTTTACCGAAAACTCACCGTTATCATAAGTTGGCATATAAGTAGTCGTTTCTAAGATTTTACCTATTTCTTTAACCATTGCATTAAAAATAGAACGTTCAGGTTTAGCGTTATCAGGGTAATTTTCAATATAAAGATTGAAAGGGGTAAAATCAATTATTCTTTTTGTGAACCAAGTTTTTTGTTTAGGGATTTTTACAAACTCTACATCTTCAAACTTATAATAATTACCATTATACATTTCGTATCTATTACCTAAATTGTCTTTGTAGTATTTGCGTGTAAAGTTTATTGTGTAGTCTACATTCTTAGAATTAAATTTAAGTGGCCGAACATCGTCTCGCTCAAATTGAATTCCTGCTGGATTGTCAACTTTAGTTTGTGGATATTTACCAACTAGTCTTGTAGATTCTCCTACATAAACCTTGATCATATGGTTTTTTTTAACTAGTAAGTTTTTGATTTCTTCTTTGGTTTTTTGACTATTATCTAGTTCTAACTTAACAATGTCAAGTCCATCTACTTCAAACTGACTTTCGTCAATTTCACCATGTTTTTCGCTATGTCTAAATGTTTTGTTTGGAATAGTAGACGCGTGTCCATCAACTTGGTATGTTACTGTGAAAGTTTTGCGATAAAAAGTAACAGTTACTTTGTTTTGAGATTCATCTGCGTTTATAGTCAAATTATTCACGCTGTATACAGGGTCTTCAAACACACCGCCTTCCCGTTTTGGGTAAGAAACAGTATGATTTGAACCAATTTTCCCGCTTCTAGTCTCAGGAAACTCAATGTAGCTACCATCTGCTTTTTGAACTCTGATATTGTAAGTAATGTTTGCTGTGGTTTTAACTGATTTAAATATAGGTTTAAGTGTGATGTTTGAGTTATATGCAATGTTTGGGTCAAACTCTGAATTTGTTCCTTCAACTAGCAGTTTTTCAATTACATAGTCGTGATTTGCAGTAGTATTAGTTTTTTTAACTGCACGCAGTTTTGCCAAAATATCTGCGTTAATTTTGTTTGTGTATTTAAGATTAAGTGATTGACTTAATATTGGGTCAATTGTGCTTGTATCTAGTCCTGGTTCAGTTAAGTTAAAAGTAATACGGTAAGTTTTAGCCTTATAGTAAAGTTTAATAATTTGTTTATCTGCATTGTTTTTAACAGTTAGGTTAGAAATTGATTTAGCAGGGTCAAAGTTAGTTTCATGGTTAGGATGTGGTTGACTTGAAAGAAATGCAGAAATGATATCTTTAATTTCTTGGTCGTTTGCAGTAACAGAAGTGCCAATTTTTCTTTGAGTTGGTAGTTCTAGTTCATGTAAAGTTTCTTGATTTGTTGTCAGACCTTCATAAACTAAGTTTAAATAAACTTTCTTAAAGTTATTAGTTTCTTGCCATTTAGCCACTAAGTTTAAGTTTTCTTCAACTAAGTTATTTTGAGCAAAGTCAACTAATTGGTTGGTTTGAGGGTTTAGCCAACCCAAGAAAGTGTAGGTTTTGTTGCCACTTGGGTCGGTTTTGGTAGGGTGGTCAATGTCGGCTAAAGTTTGCCCAAACTTATATTGAACTTCTTTTTTAGTTTCTCCGTTTAAAGTACCACCATTGTAGTTAAAAGTTGCTTTAAAAGTTTTTCTTTTAAAGTACAGTTTAAATACAGTAGAACCGTCTGCTTGAATTGTTTTTTTAACTTCAGAAGCGGCACCGAATAACTCAAAACCACGAGGTGCTACTAATTTGTCTGGAGTTAACTCAACTTCTTTGCCTGCTTGAACACCTGTGATTGTCTCGGTGTCAAACTCTTCGTAGTCAAACGCTTGGTTGTTGAGTTTTTCTTTTAGTCTTTTGATTTTGTATTCAGTAGTTTTAGGAAAAGGACTTGGGGCATTTGACTTTTCAAATACTGCAACAAGTGTAATGTTTTTAGTAATTGGAGCTTCGAAGTCAAATAGTTCGGTTGAACCTTCTAACTTCCAACCTGCTAGTTTATATGTGTCTCCATTTTTATCAACATATGTAACTAAATCAGGGTTTAAATAGTAGTTTTTACTAATTTTTTGATTTTCAACAATTTCAAGGTCGTTAAGTTTGACGCTACTTGGTGTGGTTATAAACTTAACTGTATATTTAGTAGGGTTAGGATTTGGACTTGGCTGTGGTTGTACATTTTCTTTTTCGTATTTTGCGTAAAGCGAAATGTTTTTGTTTGCACGTTCTAAATCAAAGTCAAACTCTTTTGTAAAACCAAGATCGGTATACCAGCCAACTAGGCTGTATCCTGATTTTGCACGACGGTAGTTGATAAGCGATTCACCTTTTCTTGCAATATATGAAAATACTTTTTCGGTTCCGTCAAAATAAGTAACTAAAAATAAATCTTGTTTGTTTAATTCTTCTTTTAGTTTATTGTCGTCAATTAAATGTTTGTATCTGGCAACTAATCTAAGTTCAGAACCTTTAAGTTCAGGAACATTGATCTCTTGTCCTGATCCGACTTCTACAACTTCATTTTGTTTTTTTACGTAGTACCAACCTAAAAACTCAGAGACAAAGAATGGCGAAGTTTCTAAATTTAAAATACCATTTGGATTTAGTGTAGTGATTTTAGTTTGAGTTTTTGAAATATAGTCAACGATCTCTGGATTGTTGACTTTGTTTTTATCTTTTAGTATGCCTTTTAACACAAAGTCGTAAACTAATCTGATTTGATCTTCTGTGTTTGCGTGATAAGCCTGCCCTGTTTTTAAGTCAAGTACTTCTTTGAATGAAAAAGTTCTACTTTCTTTTTGGCCGGCTGAGTTATATGGCGAAAAAGAAGAAATTTTTGTAAGTTCATCAACTATGTTTTTATACTCTGTGTTGACTTTAGAGCGAGGCATTACTAGTGGTTTTCTTGGTGTGATGTTTTCTTGAGTTGACGAGAAAAATACGCGAATGAAGTTAGAGTAATCAACAATAACGTCGTATTCTCTTTTAATACCAACACGGTTTCTAGTTTCAATTGAAAAAACTGTGCTGTTAAATTCTTTGTCTTCAAAGTTAAGAGCAAGTTGTTTGCCAGGTTTCGCTTTAACCTCGGTAATTTTTCCATACTTTGGGGCTTGAAACCAATCAGGGTTAATTTCAACACTGTGTTGATTTGCTTTTTCAAAAAGTCTCTCAGGAACTACAAATCTTAATTTACCGTTTTCTAATTTGAAGATGTCGTTTTTATTGAAACCTTTACTTTCAGAAAGTGATAACTTAGGAAAAGTAAAAATTAAAAACAGTAAGAAAATAACTGAAACTAGTAACAACAGTAAAATTGTTGTACCTATGATACTTAAATTTCTTTTAGGTTTTGACATTTTTTTATCCTTTCATAATTAACAGAATTTACTAATTTGTAAGTTTGTAAATTCCGAATTATTTTGTATTTGCTTTATTTCTTCTCGTTTCTTTGTTTGAAATAAAACAAAAAAATTATTATGGGGTTTTAAAGCGTTTCCCCTTTAATATTATAGTCGGTTCAATACTATTTTTTAAATATTAAGTACTCAAAATTTCGTATAAAATGTGTGAAAACGCAA
>CAUUEZ010000012.1:0-19340 GCA_963544405.1 uncultured Acholeplasmataceae bacterium | reverse complement strand
TAAAAATAAGTGATCGTCTAGTGTACAGTGGTTTTCATACTTTTTAGTTTTATATGAAATTAGTTTAGTTTCATCATCTATTTTAAAATCCCATTGAAGAATATACTCAAATTTCTTTGTTTTCATTGGGGAATTAAAACACTCTTTAAATCTGCTATAAAGCGTAGAAACTTTTTTACCAACAAATTGTTTGCAAAAAATATAAAAATATTGTCTAGACAACCAAACATTTTTTCTAATTTCAAATAAATTTGTCTCTTTAAACTCAAATAAATTCACAAACACACCTCTGATATCTAGCTTTATTTACAAAAAAAAAAAAAAAAATACTCAAGTTACCTTGAGTAAATTATTTTTAAAAATGGTGACCCGTACGGGATTTGAACCCATAAATGCATGCGTGAAAGGCATGTGAGTTAACCGTTTCTCCAACGGGCCAATACTAAAATAGTATAGCCTGATTTTTAAAAAAATACAAGCAATAACTAGTTTTTTTAAAATGGTGCCTACATAAAGAATTGAACTTTAGTTTTAGCATTACCATTGCTACGTACTACCACTGTACTATGTAGGCGTTTTTAGACCGACTTAATTATAGCGTATTTTAAATATTTTTAAAATTATTTTGCTAACTTGCTAGTTTTTTGCCTAAGATTAGTCTTTTGGCCTATTTATGTATTATTGCTTTATAAGGCTAAAATAAAAAAAAATTACTCAGGTATTTTTTCAACTTGGTTGCTAAAAATGTTGGTGCCTTTTTCTTTGCCTTTAATCAATTTAAAAATGTTTATGCGGTGTTTCAAAATAACTAGACAAGAAAGCAGAAAAACTACTGCAAGTTCAAGTGAGTAGCTTAGCAAACTTCTAGACATTTGTCTGTAGATTAAGTTAGGGCTAAATATTCTGAACAACAAAAGTGCGATAAAACTAAAAAATACAGCCAGCAAAGAAGCGAGTGACACTAACTTTTTAAACAAAAAGAAAACTGTTAAAAAAGTAAGGATGTAAATTAAAACAACTAACGGAAAAGCGACTAGTAAAAACCCAAATAGCGAAGAGATACCTTTGCCACCTTGAAAGCCCAAATAGACAGGATAAAGATGTCCGAAAACGGCAGACAAACCATAAAGCGGATAAATATACACTAATGTTGCTTTAGTTTTAACTTGAACTAAAGGCCCAAACATGCCTGCGTTAATAAAGTAAAGGATTAAAACAAAGGCTATAAAAAACGCACCTTTTAAAACGTCTAAAAGAAAAACTATAAACGCTAGTTTAAAGCCAAGAACTCTAGAAACATTGGTTGCGCCAATGTTTCCAGAATACATTGTTCTTATGTCTGCGTTTTTAAACTTCTTGCTAAAAATTAAGCCAAAAGGAATTGAGCCAAATAAATAGGCAAGTAAGCAAAGTAGTATAACTAAAAAAATGTTTAAGTAAGTGTTCACTAATTTTAATTAAAAAGGTTTAAAAAATAGTTTGCTTAGTTTAAGTTAAGTTCAGAAAGGTAAGTTAAGAAACGAACGTTTTTGCTGACTTTAGTTGGAATTTCACTAACTTTTAGTGAAACTACTTTAGTTTCTTTGCCATGGTATGAAATGTTTTCTTTAAAGGTGAAAACTAGTCTTGGTGTGCCTTTTTGCATTTTTGGCTCAACTTTAGCGATATTTTGATTTAAAAAGGTAAAAAGTACGGTTTCTTCTTTTGCTTTGTTTAAAGTAACTAATTCTACTCTATCTGCCTTGATTTCAAAAGCGGCGTGTTTGCATACGGAAGTTTTGGCAGCAAACGAAAAAACATCTCGTTCTTTAAAGTGGCTAAGCAAATTTTGCACTTCGTTTTGCTGAAAGCGGTTATACAAAATTAGCGTAGAAATTAAAAAAACTAAGAAAAAGAAAGTAGGGATAATTGAATACACCGATTCTTGGCGAGAAATTACGATGTAGAGTAAAACTGCCAAGGTAGAAAGTAGGGCAAGCAAACTAAATAATAAAGCAAGTAGAAAAAAGATTTTTTTATTTCTCATCATCAAACTCCTTATTTGATTTAATGTCTTTGCGCTTTAAGTGCGGAAACAAAATAACGTCGCGAATTGATTGGCGGTTGGTAAGCAACATGATAAAGCGGTCAAGTCCAATACCCAGACCTCCAGTCGGTGGCATTCCGTATTCTAGGGCTTCTAAAAATTCACTGTCTAGTTCACAAGCCTCGGCGTTGCCAGATGCTCGTTCTCTAAGTTGCGCCTCAAAACGTGCACGTTGGTCAAGCGGATCGTTTAACTCAGAGTAGGCGTTGGCGTATTCTTTTCCAACAATAAACACCTCAAAACGACGAGTAAAGCGAGGGTCTGGTCCTTTTTTGGCCAGTGGTGAAATTTCAACTGGGTGTCCGTAGATAAAAGTAGGTTCAATTAGTTTATCTTCTACGTATTTTTCAAAAAATGCGTTTATAATATGCCCAATTTCAAAATGTGGCTCAACTTTGATGTGGCAACTATCTGCAAGTGCTTTAGCGGTCTCAAAGTCTTTAATTTCAAAAAAGTCAACATTTGCATATTTTTTAACGGCATCTACCATATGTAGACGAGCAAAAGGTTTTGCAAAGTCCAACTCAAACTCACCAAACTGAACTTTAGTTGTGCCAAGGACTTTTTTGGCAACTTCGCGAAAACTAGTTTCACAAAGTTCCATCATAGTGTCTAAGTTAGCATAAGCCTCGTAGACTTCCAGAGTCGTAAACTCGGGGTTGTGAGTTGAGTCCATCCCTTCGTTTCTAAACAGACGAGCGATTTCGTAGACTTTTTCCATACCGCCAACAATTAGTTTCTTTAAAGGAATTTCTTGGGCAATTCTTAAATAAAAAGGCATGTTTAGAGCATTGTGGTGAGTTACAAAAGGACGAGCCGCAGCTCCGCCAAGCGTAGGGTGCAAGACAGGTGTGTCTACCTCTATAAAGTCTTTTTTGTCAAAAAAGTCGCGAAAGGCTTTAATAATTTTTGGACGCATAAAAGAGACTGCTTTAATTTCTGGATTAACTATTAAATCAAGATAACGTTTGCGTCTACCTTCTTCAACGTCTTGCAGACCGTGGAATTTGTCAGGCAGTGGTTTTAAGGCTTTAGTTAAGTAAGTGTATTTAGAAACTCTTACCGAAAGTTCGCCAGTGTGGGTTTTAAAAATTACTCCGTCAATTCCGACAAAGTCACCAAGATCTGTTAACTTCCAGGCCTGAAAATCAGTTTCCTTGATGTTGTCTTTGCGGACATACAACTGAATTTTGCCAAAGCGGTCTTGAATGTGCATAAAACCGGCTTTGCCTTGTGCACGGTTTAAAACAACGCGGCCGGCAATTTTGACTTTTTTGTTTAGTTTTTCAAGGTCATCGCCAGAAAAATCTTGATATTTTTTAAATATTTCTTTAGTGTTAGAGTTTGTTTTAAAAGCGTGACCAAACGGGTCAATTCCAAGTTCCTTTAACTTTATGACTTTATCTCGTCTTGCTTGTTCTTGGTCAGTTAATTGAAGTTCTTGCATTTGCTTACTCAGCCTCGCTTTCTGTGTTAGTTTTTTTGACAGCAGTTTTTTTAGGTTTATTTGCGTTTTCTTTGGCAAGTTTTATAAAGTTAGGAGTCTCACCTTTTTGCATATCTACTCGCTCAAGGTGTCCGGTTTCGTGAATTTCGTGAATGTCTTCGCGAGTCAGAGTTTCCACTTCTCTTAAGTAATAAGCAATTGCTTCAAGTAAAGGTAGATTTGCCAAAATTAAGGATTTAGCCTTCGTGTGGCATTCATTCATAAGTTTTCTAATTTCAAGGTCAATTTCATGTGCTACTGTATCCGAAAAATTCTTTTCACTAAAGTAGTCTCGGCCTAAAAACACCTGAGACCCGGCTTTTTCGTATTGGACAAAACCAAGTTCAGACATTCCGTATTGTGTGACCATCGCACGCGCGATTTGAGTGGCTTTTTCAAAGTCGTTATGTGCTCCGTTTGTAACTGAGGCAAACTTAATTTCCTCAGCCACACGTCCTCCTAAAAATCCAGTAATTGACTCAGTAAGTTGTTCCTTTGTTTGAAAGAAAGACTCTTCTTTTGGCATCATTAAGTTGTATCCACCAGCCTCCCCACGTGGAATTATGGTAACTTTTTGAACTTCGTTTGCAGACTCTAAAAGCAGACCAATTACGGCGTGTCCGGCTTCGTGGTAAGAAACGATTTTTTTCTCATTTTCCGAATACTTGCGAGAAACTTTAGCCGGTCCCATCATTACGCGGTCCACACCTTCATCTAAATCTGAAATGGTAATCTCAACTCGGTTAGCGCGTGCTGCAAGCAAGGCAGCCTCGTTCATTAAGTTTTCAATGTCAGCCCCAGAAAAGCCAGGAATGCGACGAGCCAGGTCTTCAAGATTAACCTCGGCTGCCAGATTTTTGTTTCTAGAATGCACTCCAAGAATTTTAGTTCTACCTTTTAAGTCAGGTAGAGACACCGTAATCTGGCGGTCAAAGCGGCCAGGTCTAAGGAGTGCTGGGTCTAGTACATCTGAGCGGTTGGTAGCAGCCAAAACTATAATTCCTGAGTTTGTTGAAAACCCATCCATTTCTACCAAAATTTGGTTCAAGGTTTGCTCGCGTTCGTCATGTCCGCCACCAATACCTGAACCTCTTTGGCGTCCAACTGCGTCAATTTCGTCAATAAAAATGATACAAGGCGCGATAGACTTAGCGGTGTCAAATAAGTTTCTAACACGTTTAGCACCAACTCCGACAAACATTTCTACAAACTCAGAACCAGAAAGCGAAATGAAAGAAACATTGGCCTCACCTGCGACAGCCTTAGCCATTAAAGTTTTACCAGTTCCAGGGGGCCCAACTAAAAGCACACCTTTTGGAACTCTGGCGCCAACTTTGGTGTATTTAGCCGGATCTTTTAAGAAATCTACAATTTCTTGCAGTTCGTATTTTTCTTCATCCAAGCCAGCAACATCTTGGAAAGTCACGTTAGTTTTCGCAGTTTTAACGTCGCTGTTGACAATGTCTAGGTTTTGTTGATTCATTGATTGGTATGATTTGTAAATTAAATACAAAAACAAACCGCTAATTACAAAAGGCAATGCCGACAAAATAAACGAAAAAATATTGAAACTAGACTCAAGAACGTTGCTGTAAAGTATCTTTTTGTCAGTTGAGTTGTAGTACTCGACAATGTGTCTAATTTCACTGGCCTGTGTGCGGTCAATTCGCTCGTAAACTGTGGCTCTGATTTGCTTGCCATTTTTTTGGTATCTAAAGTCAATGTGCAAGTTACCAGCAGCGGTTTCGCGAATACTTAAGTGAGTTACTGAAAGCTCTGACTTAATTAGTTGTTTTTCTAAATATTTTTTAAGTGAGTCGTCAAACTTATCGTAGCCAAGTGCCACGTTTTTCGCACCCAGTTGAGTTTTTAGTTCAGCGTATGCTACTTTTACTTTTAAATTATCGTAAATTCTTCTGCTAATTCTAATTACAAAAATTACGACAATCACAGTAACAATTAAGTTAATCCAAAAACTTTTGTTTGAAAATAAATTGAATTTTTTAGGTTGTTTATTTGGTTTATTTGGTTTCATTTATCAGTCTTATCCTTTCTGCTCACTTAAAACACAGGGTTTCAGTAAAGCAATGTAGGGCAAATTACGGTAAAGTTCTTTGTAGTCCAGACCAAATCCAACAATAAAAAGGTCAGGGATTTTAAAAGCGGCAAAATCAGGTTCAATTTCTACTTTTCTCTTCGTGATTTTGTTTAAAAGTACCGCAGTCTTGACAGATTTTGCTCCGTTTTTAAGAAGCGTTTCTTTAATTAAGTTAAGAGTTATTCCTGAGTCCATAATATCGTCAACTATCAAAACATCTCGTTCATTGACATCTGGCAGCAAACTAGAGTTCAGCAGAACTTTACCAGTTGACTCAGTGCCGCCAAAATAAGATTTTGTAGACATATACTGAATTTCGCAGTTGATAGATAAATTCAAAGAAAGCTCAGTTAAAAAAGGAACAGAACCGTTTAAAATGCCAATCAAAAGCGGAGTCTTGTCAAAGTAAGCCTTGGAAACTTCCTTTGCTACTCGCTTAATTTGTCTTTTGATACTAAAACGAGAAATTAGGACTTTTTGGATATCTTTTTTGAGTAAATTTCGCATAGTTCACCTATAAACTCAATTTTAAGAGTTTCACCAACCCCAAGAGTGTCGTTTTTATATAGTTTCGGGATGTAGATAATTTGGTCGGTTGAATCTGTTAGAATCGGATATTGCTTTCTAAAATAAAGTGGTACTTTGGCGTCTTTAAACAACTTGGCTACAGATTTTTTGCCGAAACTGTAGTTAAGTAAGTCACCTGGCTTTTGAGTTCTGACTAAAAAAGGTAGTTTAAGCGCATCAGTACTGTATTCAATTATACAGTTTATTGAACTGGTTTGTGGGTGTTTTGAATTAAAACAAAAATTATCTATATTATATTTATATAATAGTGGCGAATTTGCTTGTTTTTTTAGCGAAAAATCCGCATAAGTTTTTTTAAAAAACCAGGTATCACTTAATTTAATTTCACCGTTTGGACGAGCGCTTGAAATTAACTTATCAATTTGCGTAATTTTCTTTAAATTAAAAGAGACTTTGTTTTGATTTAATAGTTCTGTCAAAATATATAGTCTAATGTGCAAAGGATGTTTTAAGTATTCAGGAATTGGAAAAATATCTTTGTTTTGAATAAAGTCAAGAGCAGTTTTTTTAAGACTTGAGTCAAGTGACTGAAAAATTTCTGAAAGCAAAAACATTCTGTCTGTCAGTTTAGGGTTTTGTTTTTCTAGTTCAGGAATAACTAAGTTTCTAAATTGGTTTCTCGTGTAGTTGTTTTTAAAATTACTCTCGTCTTCAAAAAAATTGAGTTTGTGATTTTTTGCGTATTCGTACAGCTCTGATTTTTTAATTTCTTTAAAAGGTTTTAAAAAAATAAATCCGTCGTCTTCGTGTTTAGCGTCAAAACCACTTAGTGATTTAAACATACCTTGGCTGACAAAGTTCATCAGCATAGTTTCAGCAAGGTCATTTAAGTGGTGAGCAGTCACGATTAAGTTTGTGTTGTTTTCCTTAGCAATTTCTTTTAACAAGGCTATTCTACAGTCTCTTGCTAGTTTTTGGAAATTACTATTTTTTTCAATTTTAATATCTTTAAGCACTACTTTTAAGTTGTTAACATGAGCTGTTTTCTCAACTAATTTTGCTTCTTTTTCACTGGCTTTTCTCTTATGGTGATTGAAATTTACCACAACGCTATTTAGTTTTATTTTAATTGCTGCGTCTAGTAAAACCATACTATCAACCCCACCAGATACTGCTAAAATAAAAGTTTTTTCTGGGTAAGATGTTTGGATTTTTTTTAAAGTATTTAAAATTTTTTTCATAATTTCTTTATTTAATATATAATATTATAACACAAGCAAGATAGGCGTTTTTCACAAAACAAGAGGTAATTATGTTAATATTAGCCAGTCAATCACCACGTAGAATTCAAATTTTAACTGAACATAATTTTGATTTTAAAGCCATTAAACCAAGTTGGGACGAAAGCAAAATTAGTGCTGTAAATTGGCGTAGTTACGCGACTTTACAGTCTTATTTTAAAGCAAAATCTATTCTGGAAGAAGAAAACTTATCTCAAGATGATATAGTATTGGCAACAGATACCATAGTAGTTTTAAAAAACGAAGTTTTAGGAAAACCAGAAACCGCTGAGCGTTGCTTTGAGATGTTAAAAAAGTTAAATGGTAAAAAGCACAAAGTAGTTAGCGGAGTGGCAATAATTCACAAAACCAAAGTCTATTCGTTTAAAGTAGCAACTTACGTTTATTTTAAGAAAAACAGAGACGCAGAAATTCAGAAATACATAGAACTTGCTAAACCTTTTGATAAAGCAGGCGGATATGGTATACAGGATAAGGAAAACAATTTAATTGAGAAAATTAGCGGTGACTACTTAAATGTAGTTGGTATGCCAGCGGCTGCTTTAAATAAAATTGGGGAAATTTTAAAATGCGAGACGATGTAGACCAACTTAAATTAAATCGAGTTAAACAAACTTATTCCGTTAAGTTGAAAGAAAAAAACTTTACCTTCTTAGAAGCAGGTTACCTTTTTGCATTGTTTTTTGAAGTGATTTTTTCAGTGTTAATTGTTTATTTAGCGTTAAACTGGCAAAGCAGTTACAGCCTTACAAGTTGGCTGAATGCCTTTACTATTTCAACGGTTTTTGTTTTCTTTATTGGCTGGGTGATTTTGATGGCCAACAAAAATATATTGTCTCCGCTTTTTTACGGAACAAAGTCTTTTTTTGCGGTCTTAACTGGACAAAAACTGGGAGAGACTTATTTTGAATACTGCCAAAGATGGACAGAAAAACCAATTAAGCGTTTCTACTATATTTCTAATTTCTTAATCGCTTTAACGCACTTTTTAGTTTTTATTATTCTTTTAATTGTCTACTACGCTAAATAACAGATTATGAACTAGTTTCTTTTATCTAAATGCGGTTGCCTTTCTGATAATTGCAGTGATGACAAAGCGTTTGTAAATTATTTAAATCGCTTTTTCCACCTTTAGAAATTGGATATATATGGTCAATTTCTAAGTCTTCGGTATCGCCGCATTTAACACAACGATAGTTATCGCGTGCATAAATCGCAAATCTAACTTTATTTGAAACTCGTGCTCTTTCTACTTTGGAAATTGAGTCCCAGATTTCTGGATTCAGATAATAATCTCCTCGTTTTTCTTCAATCATTCCGATAAGTTCAACAATTGTCTCGCTGTCAAATACATCTTTTTTATAGCTAACTAGATGTCCATTTATTAAAGACCTGTAAATTTTAACTAAAACAGAAAAATCAGTTACGGGTTTTTTAACTCCTTTGGATATCGAATCATTTAATACTTGTTTTAAGTATTGTGTGTTTTTAAAAGGTATAGCCGTGTCAAAGTCAAAAACTAGACATTCGTTTTTAACCCTTTTTAAATAGATTTCGTGTTTTTTCTGATTTATCTTAGCGTATTGCATGTTTTCTTTAACTTTTTCTTTTAAAAATCTTAACTCATAAATTAAAAGATCAACAGGTGCAACCGTTTCAAAGAAATGCTCGTTATCATAAATTTTTTCTAAATTAAAGTTTTCAACTTTAAGAAATTGATACTCTAAATTAAGTTCTCTTAATTTCTTCAAACCTAAACTATGTTTATCAACAAAATCATAATATTGCTTTCTTCTTAGCGAACTTATTAAAAATGCTGAAAAAATTAGTGCCAAAAACAAAACTATCAAACTTATAAAAATTAAGAAAATTAACATTTTTCACCTCTTTATGTTTTTAAAAAGTTCTGTGCATATATTTTTAAAGATTAGTAAATAAAAATGACTGCCTGCAAAGTTAAATTCCTTACACAGCAGTCTTTTTTTAAAAAAATACATAATAAGCCATGTTCTGTATTTAAACAATCATTTATCTAATGCATATGCATTCCGTTTGTCTCTTCTTAATTTGAAACAAAAGCGGTTCCCCTACCAAAATTTGGGTTTCTAGCTTGTGGAGTTTACCCGTTTCACTTGAACTTAATCAACTCGTCTCTGTGGCACTTTATGAAAATAAACATTTTCGTCGTCAAGATAATACTTATCTTGCCCAAGGTTATTTATTGCCTTGGCACAATCACTACCAGCATCACAGCCAGTGCTAGCATGGACTTTCCTAACGTTTCCGCTCGATTGTCTGTGTATTTTTTTTACTTTAAGTAAAACTATTTAGTATTGTTTTTCTTTAAAACTTCCTTGCGAGAAAGGTCAACTCTACCTTTTTCATCAACTCCGATGCATTTAACTAAAATTTGGTCGCCAAGTGAAAGCACGTCTTCAACTTTTTCAATGCGTTCCAGTGCGATTTGAGAAATATGCATCAAACCTTCTGTACCTGGCCAAAGTTCAACAAAAGCACCATATTTTTCAATTCTGGTAACTTTCGCTTCGTAAACTGCGCCAACTTCAACTTCGCGAGTTAAGTTATATACCTTGTCGTAAGCCATTTGGATATATTTAGCCTTGGGGTGCCTAATTACCACTTTTCCGTCTTGAGAAATTTCAATATCACAGTTTCCACAATCTTGAATGATTTGATTAATTACTTTTCCACCACTGCCAATTACATCTTTAATTTTATCTGGGTTGATGTTTAGAACTTTAACGTGGGGTGCGCAGTCTGCAACTTCTTTTCTTGGTTCTGCAATTGTTGTTTGCATGTGGGCAAGTAAAACAAAACGCGCCTCTTTAGCATCGGCTAAAGCCTCGGTTAAAATGGCTTTATCAATTCCGGCAATTTTAATGTCCATTTGCAAAGCAGTAATACCTGACTTTGTTCCGGCAACTTTAAAGTCCATGTCACCAAGGTGGTCTTCCATACCTTGAATGTCAGTTAAAATTGTGTAGTTTTTACCTTCTTTAATTAGACCCATTGCGATACCTGCAACTGGTGATTTTAGAGGTACACCACCTGCCATTAAGGCCAAAGTTGAGCCACAAACTGTTGCCATTGAAGACGAACCATTTGATTCTAAAATTTCTGAAACTAAACGCACAGTGTATGGGAACTCTTCTTCAGATGGAAGCATTGGAAGAATTGCACGACGCGCTAAAGTACCGTGTCCGATTTCTCTGCGGCCAGGTGCTCCGTATCTGCCAGTTTCACCAACTGAGTAAGGAGGGAAATTGTAGTGTAGTGTAAATCTCTTGTCTTCTTCAAAGCCAAGGTCATCAATAATTTGTTTGTCTTTTTCGCCGCCCAAAGTTAAAACTGCTAATGCCTGAGTTTGACCACGAGTAAACAGGGCAGAGCCGTGTGCTCTTGGTAAAATGTCTAGTCTTGATGAAAGTGGGCGAATTTCTTTGACTTTTCTTGAGTCAGGACGGATTTTGTCAACAGTGATAAGTTTTCTAAACTCAATTTTAACTAAGTCTTCGTATGCTAAAAATACTTCGTTATCGTAAAGTTTGCGAGTATCTTCGTCTAAATTTAATTTATCGTATTGTTTTGAGTAAAGTTCAATGACTTCTGCTCTTAAAGTCTCTAGCGCTAAGTCGCGTTCTTGTTTGTCAAAAACCAAAAGTGCTGTTTTGATTTTTTTAGCATAGTTTTTTTCAAGTTCGTCAACTAATTTAGGGTTATATACAGTGATTTCAACTGGTTTTTTAGCCTCGCCGATTTCTGCTTGAATTGAAGAAATGAATGCACAGATTTTCTTAATTTCAGCGTGCGCAAATAAAATTGCTTCAACCATAGTCTCTTCGCTTAACTCATTTGCTCCAGCTTCTACCATGTTAATGGCGTCTTTAGTACCAGCAACTGTTAAGTTTAAACTAGATTTTTCTAAATCAGCAATAGATGGATTGATTACAAACTGACCATCAATCATACCAACAGTTACACCAGCAATTGGTCCTTCAAAAGGCAGTGAAGATATAGACAAAGCAATAGATGAACCTAGCATAGCAGTAAGCGGTGCTGAGCAGGATTCGTCAAAAGACATTACAGTGTTGACAACTTGCACTTCGTCTTTATATCCTTCTTTGAAAAGTGGGCGAATTGGTCTGTCAATTAGTCTAGACATTAAAGTTTCGTATTCTGAACCTTTGCCTTCTCTTCGCATAAAATTACCAGGAATTTTACCACCAGCGTATTTTTTTTCTTGGTAAATTACCATTAATGGAAAGAAATCTTGTAGTGGGTTTTCATTTGCTTTTGAACAAACTGTAGACAGCACACAAGTATCTCCATAATAAACTAAAGCAGAGGCTTGCGCTTGTTTGGCAACTTCGCCAATCTCTACTCTTAGGCTACGACCACCGATCGTAGTTGAAAAGACTTTTTTCATATTTTTCTCCTTGATTTAACTGATTTATTATAACATTTTTAGCAGATAATCGGGTGGGTTCTTTGCTTTTTGATAGGTTTTTTAAATAAAGTTGCGATTTTAGAGTTTTTGTAAAAACATGTATCGCTCGCTATATCTAAAGATTGAATTTTTAGTTAAAAAATAGGTATCTACTGTTTTAGTAGTTGCTATGTTTTTAACATAGCGTAGCTTGTTTTGAAAATAAGGCTCAGTAGCAGCGCTTTTAGGTTTTGCAAAAATATGTGTGGATTTTAAGTCTTTGTGTTCGGATAAAAATAAGTTAAGTTTTGAGTGAGTTGCTAAGTTTAGAAAAACTAACGAAACTTTTTGGTGTCTTAGTTCTAAAACTGGACCACGGTTGCTAGTGTGTTCATATGTTTTAGTTGTATGCAGCAAATTTAACTCAAATTGCCCAATTTGAAAATTATTTGGCAAAAAATAGTAGTTATCTTGCACAGTTTTAGGTAGTTTCGTGAAGTAAAATTTACTTGGTTTAACTTCGTTTAAAGTAAATAACTCTTTTTCAAAATAGAATAAGTCTGTGTAAATAACTTCTGGTTCAAAAACAAATCCAAGTTTCTTAAATGTGCTAAGGGTTTTGCTTGCAGGATTTATGAGTGTGGCTTTAGCATTTGAAATTAAAATTAGCGCAGTTGTATTGCTTTCTTGAACAGTTTTTAAATAGGGCAAAGGTGTAAGTAGAAACCTGGTTTTAAATAAAACTAAGGCCAAAACAAACATGTATTTTTTTAGATAAACATATGCGGTTTTTCTAAACACTAGGAAAATTAAAAGTAGATAATAAAGTGCGAGTAAGTATGTTGAAAACTCAGGAAAACTAAGTTCCAAAAAGTTTTCTCTAGATTGCTTAAATAATGTCAAAATCGCCCTATAAGGATATTCCAAGGTGTATGCAAGTGGATAAAAAATAAGTAATATTACAATTAGAGGAAAATAAAAATAGGTTAAAAACTGTAAAATAAAACTACTTAAAAACAAGGTAGCTAAATTGAGTTTACCACCTAAGTTCACGCTCAGCGGAAAAATAATTGAGTAAAAATAAATGCTTGATTTAATTTTTGCTCCAAAATAACCTTGTTGCCACTTGAAGTTTACTTTATTTAAAATTGAAAAAAACGAAATTAGATAAGTTAAAACAAATCCGTAGTTAAATACAGAAAAAGGATTTAAGACAAAAGCAGTTAGCCCAGTTAAAGAAAGTGCGTTAATTTTACTGATTTTAATTTTTTTTAAGTTTGCAGTTAAATAAATTAGGTAAATAAAAGCAAACTTAAAACTACTGGCTTTTGGATTGGAAAAGTGCAGCCAAAATAAAAAAACAGTTAAAAAAATTAACTGCTTTTTTTCAATTACCGAAAAATAATTAAAGACTTTTTTAATTAAAGCAATTAAAAATGCGGTAAAAAGACCACTTGCAGAAATAACTGAAGTCAATCCATATCCTGAAATTAGTCTGCGAGTGTCTAGGTCTGTGACCTGGTCTGCCAGCAAAAACGTTGAGAGCCAAGTTTTGATGTTTTCAGGAAATAGGGTTAAATATTTAGTCAAATAATACGAGTAATAAAAATATTTTAAACTAAACCTAGATGCATTGTGTCTAATGTAGTAGTGCCCCGCTATTTTTTTTGAAAACTGATTTAAATCCACTTCTCTAGCAAAGTAAAAACGCGAATCTATTTTAATAAAATCACCAACCTGAAGGTCTGACTCAGCGTACACAGCAAGTCGAGTAAAGCCATTTGTTAAGTAAGCGGTATCTCCTGATTTTTGAAAACAATAGTAGTAATTACCAAGATACGGAAAACTAAAAAGTAAGTAATTTAGCAAATAAACCAGTCCAAAAAATAAAAGTACGGAAAATACTGATTTATGCGAAATTACTTTTCTAGCAAAGTAAATATAAAGAAGTAAAATCAGTAAAAAAAGTGGGAATTTTAAGGATACTAAAAAAATTGCGGTAAGCGGGAAAATTAAGTAAAGTTTATTTTTAATCTGCAAAAAAGTAGGGTTTAATTTGTTCAAAGGTTTTTGGACCTATACCTTTTATTTCAAGTAGTTCTTCAACTGATTTAAATTGAGTAGTTCTTTGTTTAACTAAGATGTTAGTTGCAATTTCTTCAGTAATTTTTGGAATTTCAACGAGTTGCCTATAGGTGACTGTGTTTAAATTATAAGTTTTAGTAATTTTACCTTTTGTGTCAGTTTTAACTAAAAAAGTACGGTTTCGGTCAATTTTAGTCTGCTCGGCTAGGTCTCTGACTGCGTTTTCGGTGTATCCACCTGCATAGTTTAAAACAGATGCAAGTTCTGTTCCTTTCATTACACGGTAAGTTCCTGGAAACTTAACTTCACCCATAATTTTGACGTCAAAAAACTTAATTTCTTTGTCTTGCTTTGTAACTTTTAAACTATTTTGTCTCAAGATAAAGAAAGTTGTGAAAAAAATAAGCAAAATAACTTGCAGTGCAATTAAAAATACATACAGCGTAAATCTTTTTTTAAATATTTTCTTGTGCATATTTGCGTCCTTTTTAGTTTTTCGCAAATATACTTTCCAAGATGTGTATAAATTACTTAAAAAAATAAAAAAAGCACACATAAAGAGCGCTTTTTTTAAAAAATCATTTAAATGGTGCTCGATATCGGGGTCGAACCGATATGGATTTCTCCGTACGATTTTGAGTCGTATGCGTCTGCCAATTCCGCCAATCGAGCAGTTTGACAAAATTTACATTTTGTCAATCGGACATATGCCAAGCAGTTTTAAACCTTTTTCTAAAACTAATCTCACGAAGTAAAGGAAGCATAGGTTTGCGTTTTGAACTAAACTATCTTTAACTATAAAGTGAGTTTGGGCGTATAGTTTATTAAAACTAGCACACAAATTAAGTAAGTATTTAGCCACAGTAGAAGGCATTAAGGTCTCGGCTGCTTTTTCAATAGTTTCTTTAAAACTATCAATTAATTTTAACACAGGCCAAAACTCTTTAGTTAAATATTTATAGTCAAACTTAGTAAAGTCTAATGTTTGGCCTTCAAGTATAGAAGCGATTCTAACAACTGTATATTGGATATAAGGACCAGTTTGGCCTTCAAACTTCAAGGCTTGGTTTAAGTTAAACTCAAAGTCCAAGGTTCGGTCGTTTTTAAGGTCATTGAAGATAATTGCGCCAACTCCGATTTTTTCAGCGAGATAATCAATTTCTTTAGTCTCTGGTCTTTTTTCTAAAATTATATTTTTAGCACCCAAAATCGCAAGATCTAACAAGGCTTTTAAACCTTTGGTTTTACCTTCGCGCGTTGACATTTTTTTACCGTTTGTCAAAACCAGCCCAAACCCAACGTGTGTAATGTTGGTGTCAATTCCGTAGATTTTGGTCAGTCTTTTTAGTTGTTCAAAGTGCAGTTTTTGCTCATTTCCAACTACGAATAAAATGTCTGTAAAGTTATGTAGATTTTTTCTGTATTCAAGGGCTGTGAGATCACGAGTTAAGTAAAGAGTAGCACCGTCTGAACGCACCAGCAAAGCAGGTGGAATGTCTTCGCCTAGCCTTACAATTTTAGCGCCTGCGTCTTTTTCCAAGACTTTCATTTCACTAAGTTTGGCTAAAACTGGCTGCATCTTGTCGTTGTAAAAAGATTCACCCGAAATATTTTCAAACTCAACCCCGAGTGTGCGGTAAACTTTTAAAAATTCTGCTATAGATATTTCTCTAAATTGGCGCCAAAGTTTCAGGTATTTCTCGTCTCTTTCTTCAAGGTTTTTAAAAATTTCTCGAGCCTTGTCTTCAAGTAGTGGGTTCTTTTCGGCTTCTTTGTGGAAACGCACATATAGAGATTGCAAATGCTCAAGTGGGTTTTTTTGAAATTCAGCGGTGTCTAGCCAGTTTTCGTAGGCATAAATCATCTTGCCAAACTGAGTTCCCCAGTCACCAAGGTAGTTTTCACCATACACTTCTGCGCCTGCACACTTTAAGATTTGTTTAAGGGAGTTTCCAATTACTGTTGACCTTAAGTGGCCGACTGAGAAAAACTTAGCAACATTCGGACTTGAGTAGTCAATGAAATACTTACGCTTGTTTGGCAAAAAAACCGGGTAGTTTGTGTTTTCTTTAACCAAAACATTAAATAAATCTGCTTTAAACTTATCTTGATTTAGTTTAATATTTAAAAACCCGTTTAAAAAAACGAGTTCTTGAATAATATTTAAATTAGCGATTTTTTGTTCAATTGCCAGAAAAATCTCGGCAGGCTTTTGCTTAGTTAAGGCGGCCAGTTTAAAAAGCGGCAGGGCTAAGTCAAAATCAGGATTTTTAGAGATATCTAGAGCACTTAAGTCAAACTCAGGCGCTGCTGCCTGAATTTGTTTAATATATTGATTTAAAATCATTTAAAGTTATTTTCTAAAAGTTTTTTTAGCAATTAGTTCAATGAATCTTTGAACTTCCAGACGGATGTCTGAGTGTGATTCAAGTGTGGTTTTAAGTTGTTCTTCAGCACTTAAATCAAGTAGTTTGCCTTTGTAGAAAACTAGCATTGTTTGGCTGTATTTAGGTTGATACAGATCTGGGTATTTTTTCTTAAAGTTTTTATAGTCAGGATAGTAGTATTTTTCGTCTTCAATTTCAACTGGTTTTTTAAGTAAATCAAGGAAGTATATTTTTTTGCCAGTAACTTTTGCAAACTCTTCGTCTTTTTCTACTTTAGTTTGTGCGTTTTCGTAACCGTCAAATAAACGAGTAAACTCTTCGTTAATTGGTCCTAGGTTTTCCAAAGTATTTTTATGTGTTCTAGTTCCGTAGTAGGCAAAAACTAGGCTTTCAGTAGCAGTTTTTGATTTTTCTAACACAGAATATAGTTTCTTTTGAGAAATTGGGGTATAGATGTTTTCAGTTGGCAAGTATCGTGTGTATTTATCTGAGTTTGCCAATTGACGACCAAATTTTAAATTAGAGTAGTTTTTTTGAATTTCGTTGGTAAATCTAGTTTTAGCACTTGGAGTGATAAAAACTATGGTAATTGAGATTAAAACTAAGAAAAATGCAAGTACAACATATGCAAGAGGATGAACTTTTCCAGCAGCATTTTCATATTTTTTTCTTTTCAGCATTGATGTCCTCCGTGGGTTAAATAAACACAAAAAATTATACCACATCTAAGGCGTTATCAGCCTATTATGTTATATATAACGCTGTTTAAGTTAACAGAATAAAAAGTTTTTTAAGTTTGATAAAGACTGGTTGTTCCATTAGTTAGGGGATTTGTTTGATGGTTTTCAAATATATGTCTAAAATGCATCACAAAAGTGCTTAAAAACGTACAGTTTTTGAAAAATTTTTTTAAAACATTTTTTAATTATTTTTATAATTTGTATGTCTAAAGTTTAAAAAAGGAGGAGAAATGAATTACTCTGCGTTAATCAAAGAACTAAGGGACCGTCGTTTTTTGTCGCAAACTGATCTTGCCAAAATTTTAGGGGTTACCTACGTTACGATTTCTAGGTGGGAAAGTGGGCGCTTCAAACCTACTTTTAGTTCTAAAAGAAAACTTAATAACTTGTTTATTGAAGAGAAACTAATTGAAGTTAAACAATAATATAAAAACGCCTTATTAGGCGTTTTTATATTACTTATTTAGTTTTAAATTTTCAATAAGTTTATCTAGGTTTTCGCTCAACTTAGTTATTCCATTTGCTTGTTTTTCAAGTAATTTATCTAGGTTTTTAATCTTGCTGTGGTCTTTAACTAACTGATGTACAAAATCATTGTAAAACAAATCAATTAACTGTTTAGCAGATGGATGTATGGTTTTAGGATCGCTTGATTTTTCTGAATACGCTAGGATTGAGTAAACACCGTTGCAGAATAAAAAGAATTTATCGTATTTTTCGGCTTGATACTCAGGAGAAATAACACCTGCTTGATTTTTTAAGGCACGAGCTCTTTTTTCACCCAATTTGTAAATTAGGTTTAATAAGAAATGAGGAAGTTCGCTTAAAGTTTTTGTGTATTCTTGATGTTCGGTTTCACTTAAGTTGGCAAGTTCTTTAACTAAACCTTTAATAGCGTCGGCAATTTTAGTAGTTTGCTCTTTTTGTTTTGAAAGAACTTCTGCTAGGTTTCCAGCAGTTGCTTGGTTTGCAGAAATAAATGCTTTAATTTCATTAACTAAAGCGACTTTTTTAGCTAAACCTGGCTCTGCGGAAATTTTGTTTTTAAGTTCAATAATTTTCGCAAAATTCGCTTGATATGCCTTCACAGCAGTTTCAACTTCTTTAAATTTAGAAAAATCAATGTCTTTTAATTGAGAGAAACTTAAAATATGCGCTCCAAGTTTATCAAGGAAATCAAAATACTTTTTAGAAGAATCACTGTTAATTAGTTTAATTAACTCATCTTTATGTGTGTCTGGTCTGTTTGGATTTCTTACAAACATAGTGAAACTTAAGGCTTTTAATAAATTTGCCTTTAAATTAGTTCCCAGTTTAGACAAATCAGCAAAGTTAATGAAGTTTTCTATCTTAATTTCTTTAGCATAAGCAATTTGTGCAAGATAAAAAACATTTGGTTTTAGGGTTTCAATAAATTTTTCAAGTGGTTTTAATTCAGGGTGATTTGGGAATTTAATGTCTGATTTTAAAAATTCAGTAATGGTTGTAAGCGCATCTTTTTCAAGTTTTTGTTTAAGTTCATTAAGATCGTTTACTTTAAAAGCATTTAAAATGATTTGCCAAACTTCTTGTAGACTATCTATTCTTTTGGCAATCTTACTAAACTCATCTAAATAAGGAAGTTGGTCAATAAGTTTGTTAGTCTCAACGCCGTATGTCTCTAGATTTTTCAATTCACTTTGATAAATAAACTCAGTTTTAGTTTCAATTGTTGAATTTGCTGTAACTTCAAAGCCGAGTTTCATAATGTCTTTAAGTAGTTTATCTGAAAGTTGGTATTCTTTTTTATCTAAAGCAACGCCAACGATTTTAAGATTGTCTTTTTTTGCAGCCTCTAAATCTAGTTCAAACTTAACTAAGGTTTTTTCTGAAACAGTTTGTGGGCTAACTGGTTTTTCAATACCAGCAATAGTTGGCTTGATGTATTTGTCGTAAGTTACGGTGTAGGTTTTTGGTGGTACTAGTTTCGGTTTTTCTGGGTTTTTTGGTTTACATGAATAGAAGAGAAAACCTAGAATAAAAGTTAGTAAAACAACTAAAGTTTTTTTCATAAATTACTCCTTTTTGAAAAACATTTCAAGCAAATTATACTATGCTTGCTTTAATTTTTTTATTTCGGTTAAGATTTTCCCGTGTTTCGGGGTTATACAAGATTTTTTTGGAGTAAATTCTGCTATTTTTT
>CAUUEZ010000011.1:0-20292 GCA_963544405.1 uncultured Acholeplasmataceae bacterium | reverse complement strand
CGGCTTAACAGAGCCAATAATTCCGTTTTAAATTTCATATCTCCGAAACTCAGGTTATATAATATTTTTTTGAAAAATAAAGAGAAAAAACACACCGCTAAGCCATTTTGTTACTTAATTTTCGTGTTTTGGCAAATAATCTGTCTAAATTTTGTATTTTTGGTAAGTTTTTTTAAAAACTTTAGATTTTATGGTGATTTAGTTGGATTTTAAGTGAGTTTTTAGACTATTTTAATTTGAACCTCTAAACGAAATCCAGAGCCTATCTATTTCTTTTTTCATGTTGTCTTCGTGTAAAAATAACTCATCTTTATCGCCTTTTTGCGCAGTTAGTATTTCAAATAAATTTTCGTATTTAGGTTTGATTTCAATATCTGTGGCTTTACCGGTTTCAAAAAACTTATCAATTTGAGCCTCTAGCAAACGGAGATTTAAACTTTTGTCTGCTAAATCAAAAGTATCCATTAACTGTTTTTTGTGAACTGACTTAAGCGGAGAAATGTAGCCAATTTCGTCTGCGTTGTCTTTGGCGTTTTCAAAATCTAGCATAAAGTTAATAAAGTCATAAGCGTTGTCTAAATTTGCGGTTTTCGGAATTTGCAGACCGTCTATAAAGAAGTTAGTGCCACTTTTGGGTTTCGCGAACTTAAGGTCTTGATTGACCTTACCATCTTGGCCTTTAATGATGTTTAGAGCGTCTCCAGAATACGCGTTAATTAAATCAAAAGTACCATCCGCCATTGCGTCAAAAATCTCGTCGGTAATAAAGCGCATCTCTAGGTTGTTTTGAATAGAGGTTTTCAAAAAATCCATCGCTGCTGCAATAGCAGGTTGATTTTGTTTTTGGTTTTTATCGGTATCTAAAAGCGGATTCATTGTGTAGCCAAGATGTTTAAGCGCGACCATAAAACCGTCTCTGGAACTATCGTACATAGCCATTTTTGGGTATTTTTCTTTAGTTTGAAATATCCCCCAACCTAAATTTTCAATGTCTTTTTTGAGTTCTTCGGCGTTGTCGCCTGCTGTGTTGTAAAATAGACCAACATAACCCCAGAAATAAGGAATTGAGTAGTCCAGAAAATCAAACTCGGGGTCTGTGCTAATTTGCTTGTTGTAGTCTTTGATTAGTCTGTAGATTTGTGGTGAAAAAATCTCTTCTTTTTTATATTTTATTCTACTCCAGTCAATTTTTTGAATGTAGCCTTTTTGCATCATTTGTACGGCTGCGTAGTCAGAAAGAACAGAAATGTCAAACTTATCTTCGTTTGAGATTTTTTGTACCGCGACTTCATTACTGGTGAAGTTAGAAAAAGCAAGTCCTTTTTTGTTTTGACGAGCAAAGCGCGGAACTAATTCCTCATCTGCAAAAAACTCGTTTGGAATTAGTAGTTTAACCTTTTTGCGGTTAACCACAAAGTTATAAATAACAAAAAAGAAAAACAAAAAAAGTAATGAAAAGGAAATTAAATATTTAACTAATCTCGGCTTAAACATTGTGTGTAATTTCCTTTCGTTCTTTTCTGACTTTAATCAGTGCCGTTGCGTAGTCGTAAACCACTTTAATCATTATTACCAAGATAATCAAAGTAGAAAGTGCATTGATTGAAGGGTTTAGTCCTCTTTTTAAGGTATAAAGATATATTGAGATGTTTTGGATGTTTGAACTACCTGAAACAAAGTAAGAAATAATAAAGTCGTCAAAAGACATGGTAAAGGCAATCACGGCACCTGCTTGTATACCTTCTTTGATTTGCGGAACTAAAATTTTGAAAATCGCTGTAAAGTAGCCGCACCCTAGGTCATAGGCTGCATCTAATATGTTTTTATCCAGAGTTAAGATTTTGGGATAAACTGCAGCCAAGACAAAAGGAACCGAAAAAGCAATGTGGGCAAGCAGAATTGAAAAGAAGCCTAGCGGAATTTTAAAAGCCGTAAAAAAGAAAAATAGAGAAAGCCCAAAAATAATGTCTGGCGAAATTATTGGGATGTTGTTAAAAAAGAAAATAGCATCCTTGCGTTTTTTGGAAAAATTCGCAATAGAAATCGCGGCAAGTGTGCCAATAATTGTTGAAATGATTGTAGAAATTACGGCAATAATAATGGTATAAATTACGGCCTGCGTTAAGTTAGGGCGTAAAAACAACTCCTGGTACCACTTAACTGAAAAACCAGAAAGTTCTTTTAGTGATTTTTTTGAGTTAAACGAAAAAATTATGACAAAAACCACTGGAATGTATATCAAAATAATAGCCAGTGTGACAAATATTTTTCTAAATACTAAACTTCTATTGTCTTTCATTCCACTTATACCTAATTTGGTCTGCTACCTTAATTAGCAGTAAAATCGCAATCATAATCAGCGAAAACACAATGGCAATAGCCGAACCAAAGCCAAAGCGGCCAGACTGAGTGATGTGCTGTTCTATAAAATTGCCAATTAAATAACGACCGTTTCCTAAGTATTTTGGAATTACGACGCTAGTTGCTGCTGGCAAAAATACGAGCAAAATTCCTGAAAACACACCTGGCAAACTCAAAGGCAAAACAACTGACTTAAAAGTTTTGAAGTTATTTGCCCCAAGGTCAGCCGCGGCTTCTTTCAGCGAATTGTCCATTTTAGAAAGACTTGCGTAAATTGGCAAGACCATAAAAGGTAAGAAAGAATATACCAAGCCTAAAACTATCGCTGAGTTGGTGCCCAAAATATTGAAAGGCAAAATTTCTAGAACTTGTTTGATAGAAAGCACTTTAATTAACATGTTGATCCACATTGGTGCAGTTATTAAACTCAAACACAAAACTTGTGCGCGTTTCTTTAAAAAAGTAATTGAGTAGGCTAAAGGATAACCAATCAGTAGGCAAATTAGCGTGGCAATTGCCGATAACTTAATTGATGAGTACATCAATTTGGATGCTGTTTTGTCGGTAAAAATATTTGTATAGTTTTCAAAAGTAAACTTAATTCGCTCGGTGCTAGCGTTGTCTTTAAAAGAATAGAGCACCATTAATATAAAAGGAATGACAATTAAAAAAACTATTAAAACTAAGTAAGGTAAAAACAAAGAAAAGTTAAAGACTCTCTTTGAGTCTAAAATTTTTCTATTCATGTTCCTTTTCCATGACGTGTATGTCTTCTGGGTTAAAATCTATATCAACTTCTTTTCCAACAGGCACGTAGTCAGTCGTGTGAATTGTGTAAAGTCGGTCTTTAGTTTGCACGTCAATTTCGTAAAATATACCTTTAAAGGCTACTGAGTCTGTGACTCCTGTAAACTTACCTGTACCTTTTTTTACAATATCAATGTCTTCTGGGCGAAGTACAACTTCAACTGCTTGGTTTTTTGAAAATCCAGAGTCTACGCACTCAAGTTCTTTGTGGTCAAAAATTACCAAAAAGTCTTCTTTCATGGTAGCGGGTATAATATTAGATTCACCAATAAAACGCGCAACAAAGCGGTTAACAGGTTCATTGTAAATGTCAACTGGAGTTCCGATTTGTTGAATTTCTCCTTTGTTCATGACAACAATTTTGTCAGACATAGTCAGCGCTTCTTCCTGGTCGTGAGTAACGAAAATAAAAGTAATTCCTGCATTTTTCTGCATTTCTTTTAGTTCATACTGCATCTCCTGGCGAGTTTTTAAGTCAAGAGCCGCTAGTGGTTCGTCCAGTAGCAAGACTTTTGGTTCGTTAATTAAGGCACGAGCAATCGCAACTCGCTGTTGTTGACCACCAGAAAGTGAAGAAACTTCACGGTTTTCAAAGCCTTGTAGGCCAACTAATTTTAAGTATCTTAAAACTTTTTTAGCAAGTTCAGCTTCAATTGACTTAGCCGTTACTCTTTTCTTTTTAAGTTCGGCGATTTTCTTTAAGTTGTCTTCCGTTTTCTCGCCTCTTTTTAGTGTTTTAATCTCTAAATCAATTTTGGCGTTTGGATGCTTTAGTGCCCAAACTTTGGCTTTATAGGCCTTTTTTAACTCTTTTAACTCTGCTTTGTCTTTGGTTTTTTCAGACTTTTCTAAGTATTCTTGGTAAAGTTTTTTAATCGCTTCTTTTAATCTAAAGCGGTAGTTTTTAATTCTAAGCGGAAAAGCGATGTTTTCAAAAACATTAAGGTGCGGAAAAAGTGCGTATTTTTGAAATACGGTGTTAGTTTGTCTTTTGTGTGCTGGCACATCAACTATGCTTTTGCCACAAAACAAAACATCGCCAGAACCAGGGGTTTCAAAACCACCAATGATTCTAAGTAAAGTGGTTTTACCACAACCAGATGGGCCAAGAAGTGTAACAAACTCGTTGTCGTTAATGTTTAGAGAGACACCACGCAAAACTATTTGGTTGTCAAAACTTTTTGTGATGTCTTTAAGTTCAATAAGCGGGATTTCCAATGTCCGGGTCCACCTTAATTTGCTTTCGCAAACTGAACTAAAAAGTCAGTATCTGGGTTGTCGTAGTATGTTGACATCGCCTTATAAAGGGCTTTTCTAGTGTTTATGTCAGCAGTTTCAGAAGGTGTTAAGCCTGAGTCTGCTTGGAATTTTTTGATGTATTTAATAGTGGTTTCATCAATATATCCGTCTGTACGCATAGTCTCTGAATTTGCTTTAAGCAAGGCAGCATAGCGAAGAGATAGATATCTTTGAATGAGTTTTGAATCTTGGCTAACTGTGTCTTTTTTAATGTCTTTCTCAAGGAAAAAGTCTTGTTTGTCGTTTAAAGTATAGTCATTTTCGTCAGGTAATTTTTCAACTTCAAATGGGTTGTTTTCTTTGTCAAGTGTTTGCCATTTGTTTTGTGTGTGGTCAAAATAATGCCAAAAACCTTGAGTGCAAGAAAGTGTGATTTGTGGTTTTGAAAAAGTCGCTTGTTGCAGCACATAGTAACTTTGGTAGATGTTTTTCCCAAAAGTTTCAGTTCCGTATAGCTTGTAGCCGCCACCATATTTTAAGCAGGCTGCTAAAACTTCGGCAGCAGATGCTGAGTTTTGGTTTACCAAAACTTTGATATTATAAGGTTTTTTGCTTTCAAGTTTACCTTCAATGATGTGTTCTTCTTTAGTTTTTGAATTAACTAACTTAGCATATGGATTTTCTGATTTTGGCAAAAGAGCGCCAACTATTGTTTCAAGAGCGCCAAGTTCACCGCCTGGATTGTTTCTTAAATCTAAAATTAAAGTGGTGTCACTTGAAGTTAACTTAGACTTTTCTAGTTTATCTAAAAGAGCGACAAATGCATCGCCAGTAATATCTTTTTTAAACTCACTAATTCTAATAACCGCGGTTTTTGGATCTGTTGTATTTAGTTCTTCCACTGAACGGTGGTAAGTTTTTCTTCTTTCAACTTCAACAATACGCTCATCGTTTACGTCTTTGCTTTGCACGATTAACTTAACTTTGCCATTGTTTTCGTCAGTTTGAGTTCTAATCATTTCAACAGCAATTCTTGCGCTAATGTCTTGAGCCTGTTCAAAATATAGTTTTTCTGAGTTGTTTTTTGAATTAACTACACCAAGAATTTCGTCAGTTGGATAAAGTTTACCAAAAGCGCTTGACTGCTTGTAGACAGTTTTGACAATCAATCTCGGAAACTTCGCTTGGTATTGAAAAGAAACACCGATTTCGTCTCTCGCTTCTTCTTTTGGGTCGTATGGTGAAGGTTTGCTTCCCGAAAGTTCAGGGTAATTGACAAACACTCTTGAATATCTGTCTAAAACTGAGCTCATAAAGTTTTCAAGAGAGCCGTATTTAAGTCTATCAAACAACTGTTCGTCTATGTCTTTGTAGTAGTTTTGTTTGTAGTAGTCAAAAATTTTTCGTTGTAGTTGGTCAATTTCTCCGCCGCTTTGAGTTTCTTTGTTGTCAGGAATTATCCAACGTGGGTCGTATAGTTTGCACGCACTTAAACTAAGCACGCTTAACAGGGTTAAGATAAATAAAAATATTTTTTTCATATTAAAACCTCTCTTATTAAAATTATTTTAGGTGTTTAGACAAATACAGGTCAATGTATTTAAGTTCTAATAAAGTTTTTTTGTCATTTGGTCTGAACTTAAGGATTTTTATGCACTTTTCTTTAAGTTCAAGAAAGTAACTTTCATATCCTTCTTTATTTAAAATAAATGGTGAGTAAAAACAGTCAAAAGTAGTTTCAGGTTTCTCGTTTTTTAAATTTAAAACAAGAACATTATAGTATACGCCTTTGTCAAAAACAATGTATTCGTCTAGTAGCCAAAAGCCTTTTTCATTTAAAAATTGCTTAAGTTCTGCTAGTTTTGAGTGCACAGAAACTATGTATTTTCCAGGTCTTGCGAGTTTAAGGATTTCAATCGCAGTAATTCCTCCAACTCCCGAGATATTACAAACCTCAAAATTAGCGCTAACTTCTTCAAAACCATTTGATAATATAAAGTCGCAATTATAGCCCTTTAAATTACGTTTGGCGTTTTCAAGAGGCAAGACTTTATTGTCAACGGCTATCCCTTTTTTTAAGTTATATTTATCAAACAAGATTTTTAAAAAATATCCATGATCGCAACCTATGTCTAAAACTACACTCGCACCTTTTGCAAGTCTGGCTAAAAACTCCAGTCTATTGGTTTCTTTCATTTCTTTAATTTAAAATCTCGCTGGCTTCTTTAGTAAAAGCGTCAATTTCTACTTTACTTGAAGTTGTAGAGACTTCTTTTGTAGTTGCAGCAATAAGTTTACGGATTTTTTTAATGTGCGTAAGAATTTTAACAATGTCTGCAGTAATCGCCGCTGGTTCTGTGCTTTCGTTATTTTCAACTGTTTCAATTGCCGTGTTGATTTTCTTTAAAATCTCTTGTCTTTCTGCGGGCCTTAGGCCTTCTACTGTTTCAAAGTAGACCTTAACTTGAGTGGCTGTTTTGTTTTTGCCGTATAACTTGTTTTCAATTAAGTGAGTTAAAATCGTAAAAAGTAAAATACTGTAACTTTGAAACTCAAAGTGTCTAAGGATATCTCTTTTAATTAAAGCAATAGCGTGTTCCTCAATTTCTGAGTTTAAACAGTGTAAAACTAGAGTGTTCATCGCCTGTCTTAGTTTCTCAATTTCTGAGTTAGCCTTTGGTTTAACTGCCGGTTTAAGCGTTGGTTTGACTTCAGTGAATTCTTTTAAACTTAAATCTATGTTGAGTTTTTCTTTAGTTTTAGCGATAAATAAGTTCTTAACTGTCTCGTCTGCGTATTTAAAAACTTCTTTAAAGTTATTTTTAAAACGCATAACAGAAGTAATGTCGGAACTATCTACTTGACTTACTATTTTGTTAAAAAAGAAGGTCAAGATATCTTGTTTTTGGCTAAGTAGTTTCTCAATTCCGGCTTTACCGTTGGTCTGAAAATACTCATCTGGATCTTGTTTATTTGGAATATTTACTATATAAACATTGGTTTTGGGAAACCTTAAAAACTTAAAGGCTACGCTTTCGGCGGCCTTTTGTCCAGGTAAGTCACCATCATACATTAAAACTATACTTTTTGCGTTTTCAACAAGCGTCATTAAGTTAGTTTCAGTTAAAGTAGTTCCCATTGTCGCGCAAGCATTTTTAAGTTCTGCGTTAAAAAGCGCAATGACGTCAAAAAAACCTTCAACTAAAATCACTTCTTTTTGAGGGTTTTCTTGAAGTGCATCTGACAAGTGATAAATTACTTCTTCTTTTTTAAATACTAAAGTGTCTGGTGAGTTTATGTATTTTGGGTTATCTTTAGATTCAGTTAAAGCACGACCAGAAAACCCAACAATTTTACCGCTTACGTTTTTAAGCGGAAACATCACGCGGTTTTTAAAAAAATCATAAATACGCTCACCGTGCATGCCAATAAGCGAAGTGTTTTTTAAAGTTTGCGTAGCAATTCCTTGTTTAATCAAGGTTTCTGACATTAAGTTATCGTTAAGCGCAACACCTATTTGAAAGTGCTCAATGGTCTCTAGAGTTAATCTGCGTTTTTCAGTTAAATAAGTCAAATACTCAGCCCCAGAGTTAGTTTTAAGTAAACGCATATGCATAAACTTAGCAGCCTCTGCGCACGCTGTGTATTCTTTTTCAAGCGGGTCTGGTTTATATGTATATCCTAAATTTAGTCTTTTAGAAAAATAATCAAGCGTAGCCTTTGTATCTAATTTCTTGAATTTCTGATAGAAATTAAAAGGAGCACCGCCGGTTTTGCAAGACATGCAATAGGCAATGTTTTTTTCAACAGAAATAGAAAGTGAGGGATTGCTGTCATTGTGAAACGGACAAAGTGCTTTGAAGTTCTTGCCAGTTTGAGTCACCGCTATCCCTAGTTCTTGAACTAACTCTAAAATATTGATTTCTGAGTTAATTTTAGTAAAGATGTTGTCTTGATTTGTTTGCAATTTTCTAAAGTTTAATTTTATTTAGCAGATATTGATTGATATCTTTAATGTTGATTCTTTCTTGTTGCATTGTGTCGCGGTCGCGAATTGTCACAGTTTGAGTGTCTTCGCTTTCAAAGTCCACGGTAATGCAAAAAGGTGTACCGATTGCATCTTGTCGGCGGTATTTCTTTCCAACAGACCCACCGCTTTCTTCTAAATAACAGTCAAAGTCTTTAGCAACTTGACGGTAAATAGATTCTGCAAGTTCCAAGTGTTTTGACTTGTTTAAAGGAATGATTGCCGCTTTGTATGGCGCTAAAATTGGAGAGATTTTAAGAACTTGGCGAATATCTCCGGCTTCCACCTCTTCTTCTTTTAAAGCGTTGGCAATAAACATAAAAAACAAACGCTCAACCCCAACACTTGGCTCTACGCAGTATGGTACAAAACGAGAGTTGTCGTCTGGATCTAAATAACTCATGTCTTGGCCTGAAAACTTTTGGTGTTGAGAAAGGTCGTAGTCAGTTCTTGAAGCAATTCCCCAAAGTTCGTCAAACCCCCACGGAAAGCGGTATTGAATGTCAGTAGTGGCGTTTGAGTAAAACGCCAAGGCTTCCTTTTTGTGATCTGAGTAAACTAAGTCAGCGGGGTTAACTCCCAGGTCTGTTAAAAACTGCATACAGTATTTTTTAAAGAAAGCAAAAACCTCAAGTTCTGTGCCGGGTTTTACAAAGTACTCAAGTTCCATTTGTTCAAACTCACGAGTTCTAAAAATAAAGTTACCAGGTGTAATTTCGTTACGGAAGGCTTTTCCGATTTGGCCAATTCCAAATGGTAATTTAGCACGAGTTGTTCTGAGCACATTTTTAAACTGAATAAAAATGTTTTGAGCGTTTTCAGGACGCAAATAAATTTTGTCTGTGCTGTCTTGAACAACCCCTTGGTAAGTTTCAAACATCATATTAAACGCACGAAGTGGTAGCCACTCGGTTTTTTGACAGTTTTGGCAAGGAATTTTATGCTCAGCAATATAGTGTTCAATTTCTTTGGTTTTCATGCCGTCTACATCAAAACCGTTGAAGTCAAAAACTAATTTGTCTGCTCTAAATCTTTGGTTGCAGGCCTTACATTCAATTAACGGGTCTGAAAAACTTTTGACGTGCCCAGATGCTTGCCAAACTAAGTTGTTTAAAAGAATTGGCCCGTTAAGTAGTTGGTTGCGAGGAAACGCTTGGATAAAGTATTTTGTCCAGGCTGCTTTAATGTTTTGTTTAAGCAGGGCTCCAAGTGGTCCGAAATCCCAAGTATTAGAAAGTCC
Organism: uncultured Acholeplasmataceae bacterium; assembly: GCA_963544405.1. Classification (GTDB taxonomy): domain Bacteria; phylum Bacillota_I; class Bacilli_A; order Acholeplasmatales; family Acholeplasmataceae; genus CALISC01. The sequence continues at coordinate 10,618 of CAUUEZ010000011.1, read as the reverse complement.
ACCGTAAATCTCGCTGCCTTGATAGACAAAGCCTTGTTGTTTACAGTAAGTAACTATTTCTTCAAAAGTAAGTTGTTTTTCATTTTTTTCCATAAATTACTCTTCCTTCCAGTTTTTAAGCATTAACTTCTCAATATTTTCGTTAACTGAAACCACGATGTCAAACTCCACTTTTTGTTTAAGTTCTTCTCTGACTTGCATCGCTAAATTCTTTTTAAGTAGGTTAATAGCCGAGCCGTTTTTGCCAATTAAGATTGCTTTTTGACCAGGTTTTTGACACACAATTTTGACAAAAAACACGGTTTTTGTGCCGAGTTCTTGAGAGCCTTCTAGAGAAACTGCTACCTTATAAGGAATTTCTTTGTCGTATAGTTTAAGCAGTTGCTCATGAACAAACGACAAGATGTATTCACTGTAAGTTTGCGAACTGTTGTAGTCAGCTGGATAGATTAACTCGCTTGTCTTAAAGTAAGGCAAGGTAAGTTCAATTAGTTTATCTATGTTTTTTAAAGTTACGTTAGAAATTGGGATAAACTCAGCGAATTCATGTACTGCTTTAAATGACAAAATGATTTCAAGAATTTTGTTTTTCTTTAAGATATCTTCTTTGGTAATCACTAAAATTGTCGGGATTTTTTCCGTTTTTAAAACTTTTAAGACTGGTAAAAAAGCATCTGAATACACACGGTCTACAAGCAAATAACAAACATCGCTTCCGTAAATTGCGCTGTAGGCTTTTTTGGTCACTAAAGTTTCTAGTTGAGTAGCAGGTCTAAAAGTAATCCCTGGAGTGTCAACAAACCCTATTTGATAATCGCTGGTTGTTTTAACTCCAAGTAGTGCTTTTTTTGTAGTCTCAGGTTTGGGAGATACTGCTTGCGCTCGGTAGCCTAAAATGTTGTTAAGTAAACTAGACTTACCGGTGTTGGGAGCGCCAACAATACACACCGAACCTGCTTTAAATTCGGTCATTATCTAAGTCAAAAGAAAACGGCAGAAGTTCAGAAACAGTAGTTTCTTTGATGTCTTTTTTGGTGTTAGTTAAAACTACTTTCATGTCTTTTGGACAAAGTTCAGCGATTACTTGTCTGCAGGCTCCACATGGAGAAATCGGTGTGTTAGTCTTGGCTGCCACAAAAAGAGTTTTAAAGTCAGCCTTGTGGTATCCTTGTGACATTGCTGAAAACAGTGCTGTGCGCTCTGCACAATTGCACATTGAGTAGGCTCCATTTTCAATGTTAAAACCTAAAATAAACTTACCATTTTTAAGTTCCAGGGCAGCGCCTACTTGAAAATTTGAGTAAGGGCAATACGCCATTTTCATAGCGTCAAGGGCTTTACTTATGCCAGTCATATTTCTTCCTTTCCATTCCAATAAACTTAAGGATTTTTTCAGTTAAATCCATCATAACTTGTTCTTCTTCTTTGGTTTCGTGGTCATAGCCTTTGACATGCAGATAGCCATGCACTGCCAGAAAACAAAGTTCGCGTTCATAGGAGTGTTCATATTCTTTTGCCTGTTCAAGGGCTTTATCAAGCGAAATAAAGATGTCGCCACAACTTTGTTCGTCAACTTCATCTGGAAAAGAAATGACGTCAGTTGGTCTGTCTATATTTCTGTATTGTTTGTTTAGGTTATGAAGATACGCGTTGTCTGCTAAAATTATTTGCAGGATTTTTGTGTCATCTATGGTTTTAAATAAGTGAGTAAGTAGTTTAACCTCTGCTTTAATTTCGCGAGTACCTAATTCAGAAAAAATATTAACGCGCATTTTTTTCGTAGCGGTCAACTATTTTCATGACCAATGGGTGTCTAACTACGTCCATTGGTTCAAACTCAATGAAACGGATATCTGAAATATCGCTAAGCAGTTGTTTAGCCTGAACTAAGCCGGATTGAACTTTAGTAGGCAAATCAATTTGCGAAATATCGCCGGTGATTGCCATTTTAGAGTTAAAACCAAGTCTAGTTAAAAACATTTTCATCTGAGAACAAGTGGTGTTTTGAGCCTCGTCTAAAATTACAACGGCATCTTCTAATGTACGTCCACGCATATAGGCAAGTGGTGCGATTTCAATTAGTCCTTTTTCAATGTAAGAAATAGTTTTTTCGCGACCTAAAATATCGTAAAGAATATCGTAAATCGGAGTTAAATAAGGATCAATTTTTTCCTTTAAGTCGCCAGGTAAAAACCCTAGGTTTTCACCGGCTTCAACAACAGGGCGAGTAATTATAATTTTTTTAACGTTTTCAGCTTTAAGTTCATTTAAAGCATAAGCAACCGCTATAAAGGTTTTTCCGGTTCCAGCAGGTCCGGTTGAAAAAACTAAATCATATTTATTTAAAGCCTCAAAGTAAACTAATTGCGAGTAAGTTTTGGGAAATAGTTTTTTGCCCTTAGCGGTATAGCCAATTGGTTTGGTGTTTTTATACAGTTTCTCAAAATTATCAAGGTCATCTTTTTCGGCTAAATTAGCACAATACGCCAGGTCCCTTTTAGAAAGTACAATGTTGCTGCCAACTTTAAAAAGCGAGTTAAACATTTGCGTAAAAATCACTTTTTCTTGCTCAGAAAAAGCCTTGGTAACAATTGCATCATTGCTTACTTGAAACTCTCTTTGAAAGTAGTCAGAAATTGCTTTTAAGTTCTTGTAGCTAGCGCCAAAAATATTGACCAAAGCATGAGGATTTTCAATTTTATAAATATATTTTGTCTCTGTGTTCATCAATAATCATTATATCATTTGCCCAAGTTCAAATAAAGCAAGATTTGTTTGCTTTTATCAATTTTGGAAGTGATTTTACTAAAAGAAATTAAATAATTTAGAAAATAAAAAAACTCCGCTTGCGGAGTTTTAAAGTAGGTTTCAAAATGGAGCAGGTGATGGGAATCGAACCCACATAGCCAGCTTGGAAGGCTGGAGTTTTACCACTAAACTACACCTACGAGTGGTCGGGAAGACAGGATTTGAACCTGCGACATCTTGGTCCCAAACCAAGCGCTCTACCAAGCTGAGCCACTTCCCGATTAGATGGCGTACCCAAGAAGATTCGAACTCCCAACCTTTTGATCCGTAGTCAAATGCTCTATCCAGTTGAGCTATGGGTACAGGCAAGAATTTATTAGGTAACCACTTAATAAAATCTACCAAATAAGTATAACACTTTCAAAAATAATTTTCAATTTAGAGTCGCTAAAAGTCAAAAATAAAAATATCGCTGTTTTTTTCTTTAAACTCAGTTGTGCTTTGCTCACCAATTTGGTGTCCGTTTTTAGAAACAGTATTGATTTTTTGGGGCTCTACAAAGATAAAAATACCTTCTGCTTCTGCGCATTTTTCTTGTTTTTCGTTAAAAATTACTGATTTTGCTGAAAAGTATTTTTCGTTTATTTTTAAAACTTTGGCCAAAGCAACATACTTAGAATTTGTAAAAACAGGTTTTATAAATTTAACTTTTAAACTGCCGGTCATTGCGAGTTTTTGAGGAAAATAAGGAATGTAAGCACGGCATGCCAATTCATCTAAAACCGCAGATATTGCGCCACCATGGGTAATTCCACTGTAACTTTGGTGAAACTCAGTTGAAAAAAAACTAGAATAGAGTGTTTTGTTGCTAAGTTCAAATATTTTTAAGTTTAAGTCAGTAGGTCTACTTCCACACACCAGGCAATGCTTAGCGTTGGCGAGTTTTTTTAAAAGAGTTTCTTGCATTTTTTACCTCTTTTGATTTGAATTACTTTAAAAAAATCGCTTAAGCGAACTTAAGCGATTTTTAAAATCTTTTTTACCCGTACCCGCTTAGGGACTCGAACCCTAGACCCTCTGATTAAGAGTCAGATGCTCTAACCAAACTGAGCTAAGCGGGCAGTAAGTTAATTATATTTTAATTATTTTAAATATGCAAACTATTTAAAATCGCTTATAAAAGTTTTTGAAACAACGCAACCGAATCTAGTTGTTCCCAAGGAAATTCAGGATTGCCAAAATGACCAGAGATGGCGGTTTTTGAGTAAAGTGGCTGTTTTAAGTTTAACTTTTTAATAATGCCTTTTGGCGAAAGGTCAAAGTTAGACTTGATAAACTCAAACAATTTTTGTTCAAGTGCTTTGTTAGTACCATCGTCTAAAGTGACAAATAAAGAAGTAGGTTGAGCAACACCAATGCAGTAAGAAATTTCAATAGTGGCTCTGTGTGCAAGTCCTGCGGCTACTATATTTTTAGCTAAGTATCTTGCCATATAAGAAGCCGAGCGGTCTACTTTTGAAGGGTCTTTTCCGCTAAATGCTCCACCACCATGTGGTGCGGTTCCGCCGTAGGTGTCTACAATAATTTTGCGGCCAGTTAAACCTGAGTCTCCGTGTGGTCCCCCTATTACAAAACGACCAGTAGCATTGATAAAAATTTGGGTGTTTTGAGTAATTAAACTAGCAGGAATAATTGCCTGAATTACGTGTTGGTTAATCTGTTTTTTTAACTCGCTTAAGTCAACGTCTGGCTCATGTTGTGCAGAAACTACAATGGCGGTAATTTCTTTAAGTTCACCACTGTCTGAAAATTTGGCGGTAACTTGGGTTTTCCCGTCTGGTCTAAGGCCTTTGACAATGCCTTGTTTACGAACTTCGGTAAGTCGGCGAGATAGTTTATGAGCGTAGTATATACAAGGCGGTAAATACTCAGGGGTTGAGTCTTCTGCGTAGCCAAACATTATACCTTGGTCGCCCGCGCCTTGGTCTTCTTTATCAACTCCAAGCGCAATATCTGGAGACTGTGTTTTGATTTTAACTAAGTACTCTATTTCTTCTGCTGAAAACAAAAGTGCGGGGTCAGTATAGCCAATTTCTTTAATTGCCGCTTTTGCAAGTTCAGCATAGTCAAATTTATAACTAGCGGTAACCTCGCCAAAAATTAAGCAAAAGTTTGTAGTTAAAGCGACTTCAACCGCGCATCTGGCGTTTGGGTCTTTTTTAAGTACAGAGTCTAGGATGTAGTCAGCGATTTTATCGGCAATTTTATCAGGATGTCCTTCACAAACAGATTCTGAGGTAAAGTAATAACTCATTTTTAAAATCTCCTTCGTTGTATTTTATTTATATATATTTATTTTTATTGCCTATTCGTTATAAAGAGTTTCAAACTGAGTGTGAAAGTCAATAAAGCGAGTAAAGATGTTTTCCGGAATAAAGAAGCGAAAAGTTTCTTTAAAACGAGCAATAGTTTCACTGTGAGAATACGCTACTTTGTAGGCTGTAGACATTCTCATAATACAGTAAATGTCAGCGGTTAAAATAATTTGGGAAATTGGGGTATTTTGAATTTGATTTTGCTTTTCAATAAAAGTTTTAGAAATTCCAGATTCAAAGGAAGTTCTAACGATTTCAACAGCCTTCTTAGCAAGTTGAATGCGCTTAGCAATCACGGCTCCGTTTTGAACTTTGGCGGTCAATTCACTTTGCGGTAGGCTTTTTAAAATCTCGTGGTTAAGCAGTGTCGCGAAATTACTTTGGTTATCTAAATACTGACAATAAGTAACAAGGGTATTTAAGTTAGCAGTAGAAAGGCCCATTAGTTCACCCAGACGATTGGCGATTTTAGTTAAAAACTCAAGGTAAGAAGTGTCTGTTAGGGCTGAGTTTAAAACGACACCAAATAAGTCAGAAGTCAGCGAGATAAACTCATTTTGTAGGCGAGCGCGTTGCACTTTTTCGTGAATTCTGTCGTGTTGAATGGTTTCAGAAATGATAGTTAAAGCCCTTAAAACTAGTGAGTACAAAATAAAGACTAGCGACCTTAAAATAACGTCTACAAGTGAGTTTATAAGGTCTTTGGAATTGGCAAACGAAAATGCATAGAAACGGTTTGTCACAAATATATGCATGATAGTCAGAATACCAAAGAGAAACCCTGCGCTGTAGGAAAACGCTTTTCTGTCTTGATACAGACAAATTATCGTTAAAACTACGTAAAAAAGAGAATATGAGAAAGTCTCTAAAACTACAAAGGCCAGAGACTTATTGTAGTGCAGACCGTTTCTGAAAAACAGTGGGCTAATGTTGACTTTCAAGTAAAATAGAGAAACCGCGATAAACAAATAAGAAATGATAAAGTACTGCGCAATTTTTTGCTTATGAATAGCTACATCTCTGTTTTGATTTGAGTTGGTTTTCGCAGGTTGAATCATTCTTTTTAGCAAAAAGTTAAACACAAACAAGAAAGGAAAGGTAGCCACAGTTATCGCCCAGTTGACAATTGTGCGGTTTTGCACAACTTTTGGGTCCAGACCTTCTAGTCCTATCTTGCTGACAGAAATGATTAACATCAGTAAAAATAAAAATAGGTTAAATAGAAAAATAATGTTCTTAATTACAGTATTGCGTCTAGTTAAAACATTTAAATCGTCTGTAATAACAACATTATTTTCAAAACCAAATAGTTTAGAGAAACTACTGGAAATTAAATTTTTAAATTTTTTAAGTTTAACCAAGTTGAGAAATTATAACAAAAACAGTTTAGATAAACTATTTTTGTTGAGCAAGTACAGTGTTTTCAGTTAAGATTTGCGCAACACGAACGGCAGCAGTAGCAGCAATCGCGCCCACAATGTCGTCAAGGAAGGTGTGACAAACTCCGTCTTTTTTACCGTCTTCGTTTAAACGGTTAACAAGTCCGTGTTTGTTAACGTCAATATCGCCGAAGTTAGTTTTACCAATTGTTCCATACATTCCAGAAAGGTCAAGCGCAAAAGTCTCATCAATTCCAAAAAGTCCAAGGTCTTGTTCAATGATATCTTGAATTGGACCTTCTAGTAATTTCTTTTCAGCAGCGATGTCAATCGCAATTCCAAGTTGAACAAAGTGAAACACGTCTCTAAGTGAAAGGATTTTTTCAACAGATTCGGTGCATAGTTCAAATGGAATGTCTTTGATGTATTTAGATTGTTGTAGATAAGCGATTTCAGCGATGTCTTTAACAGATACTCCTCTTTTGGCAAGAGCAGCGATATTTAGTTTAAGCATTTCTGGTCTGCTAAAAATAATTTGTGGTTTTTTATTCATATTTCCCCCTACATATACTTTTTAATTATAGCACTCTAAGGCTGGGTTTAGTATTTAGAATGCTATAATTAGTAAGAAAAAAGGAATTTTATGCAGTTTACAAAGAAAAGAAAACTAGTCTACGATATTTTAAAAGATATTGCCAAACCAGCGTCAGTTGAGCAAATTTACGCAAAACTTCTGGAGTTTGACATCAATATCTCCACAATTTATCGTGCTCTTGATTTTCTTACTCAAAACAAGTTAGTTGAGCACATTATGCTTGAAAAAACTGCGTATTTTTTTGTCAAAAAAGATAAACATACACACTATATGATTTGTGAAAAATGCCAAAACATGTTAGAAATTGACTGCAAAGTTCTGAACTTAATTAAAGACGCGATAGAACTGCAAAACTTTACTCCAAAAAGTCATGAACTGACAGTTTATGGATATTGCTCTGAGTGTAGTTTAAAAGTAAATAATTAAGTTTTAAAAAAAGTTAAAAAATGCTGTATTCCAGAACACCAGCAAAATAAAAACAGGAAATGAATAAACGAAAAAAAACCTTACAACTTTTGACAATAAATGCAATAATTGCTGCTATTTATTTTGTACTAACTGTGTTGTTAGAACCTTTTTCTTATGGCCAAATTCAGTTTAGAATAAGTGAAATTTTAATGGTCATGGTGTTAATTAACTTCAAAGTAGCACCAGGTATAGTCTTAGGGTGTTTTGTGGCTAATTTATTTAGCCCTTTTGGTATTTGGGATGTAATTTTTGGTACACTTGCCACAGCTATTTGTTTGATATTAATGTATACATTTAGGAAAAATATATTTATTTCACTACTTGCTCCAACTATAATTGGTAGTACTATTGTTGCTATAATGCTTAATTTAATTTTAAACCTGCCTTTTTTTGAAACATTTATTTATGTAGCGATTGGGGAAGGGGTGGTGCTTTACCTAATTGGCGTGCCATTTTACTATTTAGTTAAAAATAACGAAATCGGCCTGTCTTTGAAAGAATTGTAAAAACTGAGATTGTCATTTACAAGGAAGTGTGTTTTATTTGAGCTATTGTAGTGTTCTAAGTATTCTTTAAAAGTATTTGGGCCGATTTTTCTTTTGTTTTTTAGCATATTCTGCCAAATCACTTCGCCTTCGCATTCATTTATTAGTTCTTCCTTTAAGGCCAAAACTAAAATGTCACCCGTAGTAACAAACTCTAAATTATATTTTTTAATATATTGGCATATATCCTTTAAATTGTTGCTAGATAAAACACCATTAAAGGTTTTTGCAAGCGCTATGCATATTGCTTCTCCACTACCTATTGACTTACCTTCTTTACCGCAGATTAGTTCTTTGTATAATCTTTCTTCATCTGAGTTTATTACAGCATCGTAAATCTCAGCATTTGAATTTTTAATAAAATTATCTAGTTTTAGTTTTAGTATTTTTCTGATAGCGGGCTTATCAAGTTCTGCATATACTTGCCTTGGAATAATTATTCTGCCTTTAAACAATTTTTCTATAATTTCTTCTTTTCTAACTAATAAAAAAGTGGCTAAACAATCTGTGTCAAAATATATTTGTTTAGCCAAGTTCAGGTATTTGTTTTTCATCAATTCCATATACTAAATCTGCTCTAAGCGCATCCAACAATAATTCATCACATTTGTTTTGAGAAATTTTTTCTTTATCAAGTAGTTTATTTGCCAAACTAATGTAGTGCCCAAGCACCGTTGTTTTCTTTTCTTCATTTGGAAAATAAAGTGCTGTGTCATAACCTAATTTTTTTGCTTCTTTGCTAACAACGATATCTTTCATTTCTTTTAATTTATTTTCATCTATGAAATTTTCACCTTTTAATCTATAAAGCATAGCCTTGTGGCTTACTACAAAATACTGTTCTAATTTGATTACATCTGCAATTGTTATTTTCATCGTTTTATTTTCATTTTGAATTTTATTTATATTCTCTCTTAAAGAAATTTGCGGGATTAAAAAATACGAGGCAAACACTTCTGCTTTGTTTTCTTCTAAGTTGTTACTAGTAACATTTGTAGTACTAACTGTGCTCTTATTAGGTTCTCCATAATATAGGTGATAAAGTTCGTGTGCTAACGAAAAATTTTGTCTACCTATAGACATGTCTGAGTTTAAAGCAATTAGGTTAGATTTTTTTCCCTTAAAACACGCACCACTAATATTTTTCCCGAGTGGATAAAATACTAATGTTAAATTTTCTATAACTTGAACAAGTTTAAAAGTATCAATAGGGCTGTAGTTGTCTAGACCAAGTTTTTTTCTAAGCTCTTCTGCTTTGTCTCTTAATTCTTGCCTATTCATGTAGATTCTCCGTGTCAATTTCATCCATTTCAAACTGATTAATTGCTATTTTATTGATTACCGAAAGAGATTCTAAATCATTTGAGTTAGTTTCTTTTGCTCTAAAAGAAATAGTTAAATTTGGTTTAAAATCATTATTATTCAACACATCTTTTAATGAGCAACAAAACAAGGTTGATATCTTTTCTAAAAGATATAAACTGATATTTCTTTTGCCTTTTTCAATTTTTGCAATCATACTTTGGTCTAAAGAAAGAAACTGTGCAACATCGGATTGAGTTAAACCAGAGTATTCTCTTAGTTCTTTAATTTTTTTACCAATTTTTGCTAAATCCATTTTTATCTATTTCCTTTCGAATTAAGTATAACATCGTTTGTCATAAAATTAAAATTATTTAATTGATTTTTATGACAAACTTCAAAAAAATAAAAACAGCACTGGTAATGCTGTATGTTTTTAGGGTAATTGCACATCTTTAAACCCATACGTAAAGTCACCTTTATAGTTCGTTGTTTTAGAGGGGGCGGAAATTGCACATCTCTCAAACTGGTCCTTGTTTAGTTAAATAAAAGCCTTTGTTTTAGAGGGGGCGGAAATTGCACATCTCTCAAACATCGTTTTCTTTTTTTGAGTTGATGAAAATGTTTTAGAGGGGGCGGAAATTGCACATCTCTCAAACGAAAAACAGTTTAACAAACTAATCATCAACGTTTTAGAGGGAGCGGAAATTGCACATCTCTCAAACTTCGACGAAGTAGTCGCCGATAATTGAACCGTTTTAGAGGGGGCGGAAATTGCACATCTCTCAAACTAATTTCTGGTTTTTTAATAAATAAACAAAGTTTTAGAGGGGGCGGAAATTGCACATCTCTCAAACGCAGGAAGAAGATTCACCGTGATGGACAACGTTTTAGAGGGGGCGGAAATTGCACATCTCTCAAACTCAACCATCTCCTCGTTTTTTTCTTTTACAGTTTTAGAGGGGGCGGAAATTGCACATCTCTCAAACTAAGTAGGAAGTCACCTCCTACCTTCAATAGTTTTAGAGGGGGCGGAAATTGCACATCTCTCAAACGGTTGGGTCGTTCACTTTTTTTATCGTGTAGTTTTAGAGGGGGCGGAAATTGCACATCTCTCAAACGGCTAATTTCTACGATTTTTAATAAATAAAGTTTTAGAGGGGGCGGAAATTGCACATCTCTCAAACTTAACAAACCCATTTTTTC
>CAUUEZ010000010.1:0-23507 GCA_963544405.1 uncultured Acholeplasmataceae bacterium | reverse complement strand
TTAAAAAATAGCAGAATTTACTCCAAAAAAATCTTGTATAACCCCGAAACACGGGTATACTAATTAAGTGTTTGAAACAGGCCTATAGCCAAGCGGTAAGGCAACAGACTTTGACTCTGTCATTCGTAGGTTCAAATCCTGCTAGGCCTACCATTTTAAGAATAAATCCACTGACGTGGATTTTTTTTATTTTCTTGCATAAACAACAATTTGCTTAAGTTTAAAATATAGACTGCAAAACATTAAATTCATATTAATCAGAATTATTATTTTATTTTTAACATAATTAAAAATAAACAAAATAGCACAGTAATACGAAATAAAATACCACAATAAAGCGAAACAAAATAGCACAGTAATACGAAATAAAATACCACAAAAAAACGAAGTGAAAGATGATATAATAATTATGGTGAGTTATGGAATATAAAAAAAGAATCACAGACAAACTGTTAGAAGAAAAATTAGAGGCGTTTGGAGCTGCATTGATAGTAGGTCCGAAAGGTTGTGGTAAAACCACAACAGCAAAACAAAAGGCAAAAAGCATCATTGAGTTTCAAGACGAAGACACTAGAGAAAATATTTTACCTGTTGCAAATACTACTCCTTCAAAATTGCTTAAAGGTGAAAAACCGATATTATTTGACGAGTGGCAAGATGCACCTAAAATTTGGGGTGCTATTCGTAAATCAATTGATGATGAAAATAAAGTTGGAATGTATATTTTAACAGGTTCGACTTCTCAAGTGGTCAAAACACCACACACAGGGACAATGCGTATTTCTACACTTAAAATGCATACCATGTCGCTTTACGAAACTGGTGAATCTAACGGAACAATTTCACTTATTGAATTATTTAATAACCCAGAAATTTTAAGAGAAGGTTGTAAAAGTGATTTAAACATTGATAATTTAATATTTGCAATTTGTCGTGGTGGTTGGCCAAGGAGTTTTGCGCTAGAAAAAAAATCTGCTAAATTATCAATAGCAAAAGACTTATTTAATCAAACATGTAGTTCTGATATTTCTAGTATAGATGGAGTTTCAAGGAATAAGGTACTTGCTGAAAACATTTTACGTTCATATTCAAGAAATATATGTACACTTACTGATAGTAAAACAATTTTTAAAGATGCAACTACTTCCACTGAAATTTCCTTGAAAACTTTTGAAAATTATGTAGATGCGCTTAGAAATTTGCATATTATTGATGATGTTAATGCTTGGTGTCCAGCAATTCGTTCAAAAACTGCAATTCGCTCTTCAGTCAAAAGAAATTTATGCGATCCGTCATTGGCAGTTGCAGCACTTGGTATTAACCCTGAGTATTTTGACAGGGATTTTAAAACTCTTGGCTTCTTATTTGAGTCTTTAGTAATTAGAGACTTAAGAGTTTATTCATCTGTTCACAATGGAAGAATTTCTTACTATGGAGACCGTTATGGCCTTGAAGCAGATTGCGTACTTCATTTAGAAAACGGTAGATACGCAATAATTGAAATTAAATTAGGAGCAAGTGAAATAGATAAGGCGGCTAAACATTTACTCGAAATTGAAAGACTTGTAATTGAAAAAAATAAAACAGAGCAACAAATGCAACTACCACCACCAACTTTAAAGATAGTTATTACTGGAACTGAATACGGCTACATTAGAGAAGATGGTGTGCTTGTTGTTCCAATTGGTTGTTTAAAAGATTAAGTATACGCATAAAAAAGAAATTTTCCTACAATTATCACAAATGAAAATTTAATTCTAAAATTACCTTATAAAACCTTTTTATAAAACTAAGAATTCATAATGGTAAGTTTATTTATTCATTAAACTTAAAAGCAGTTGTAATTATTATTTGATTTATTACTATTTTTTTTGATATCATAAATATACACAAGGTTGGTAATAAAATGAATGATGAAAAAATAAAAAAAACAGTTCAAGATTGTATAGAATTACAAGATGAAAGCGAGTGGTTTGAATTTAAAGAAAACACTTTTGACGTTGACGAAGTTGGAAAATATATATCATCACTTTCTAATAGTACTGCGATTCTTGGAAAAGAATATGGATACTTAATTTGGGGTATTAACAATCAAACTAAGGAAATTGTCGGTACAAACATAAACTTTAACGCAGAATTTAAACAAGAACCAATCAAACATATTTTGGCACGCAAACTTGCTCCAAGTATTTTGTTTAGTTTTCATGAAATCGAAATTAACAAAAAAAGGTTAGTAGTTTTAGTTATACCTGCTGCTAAAATTATTCCAACCTCTTATGCTGGCGAAAGATATATCAGAATTGGTTCAAGTAAAGAAAATATTAAAAAATATCCTGAACGTGAAGCAAATCTATTTTCAGTTCTAACTTTCGGACTACCTACAATTTGTACAAAAGAATCTGAATATCAAGATTTAACTTTTGAACAATTGTTTGCTTTCTATAGTTTTAAAGGAATTAAACTAAGTGAGCACAATTTTAAAGAAAACTTAGGGCTATTGACTAAAGACAATAAGTTCAATATTTTGGCTCAACTACTGTCTGACAACTCACATATCCCTATCAGGTTTGCAGTTTTTGCTGGCAAAAACAAAGCAAGCCTCTTGCACTCTGTTAGAGAGTTTGGTTATAAATGTCTTTTAGTTTCGCTAAAGGAAGTCCTGGACTTTGGAAATATTTTAAACATTCCACAGGCCTATGAAGAAAATCGCCTAATGGAGCGAAAAGAAGTGATGCTATTTAATGAAAATGCATTCAGAGAGGCTGTTGTTAATGCTTTTCTTCACAACAAATGGGTCAATTTAAATGAACCAATGTTTACTGCGTTTTCAGATAGAATAGAAATTCTTTCGCGTGGTGAGCTTCCTACTCTGCAAACCTTAGAAGGTTTTTATAACGGCCATTCAATACCAGTTAACGATAAACTTTCTGAAATTTTTCTACAACTGAAAATTAGTGAAAAAACCGGCAGAGGCATCCCTTTAATTATAAACAGCTATGGTAAAAACACTATAAAGATAGCAAACAACTCTATTTTAGTGACTATACCTTACAACAAAGTTAATGATTTTGTAAACAAAGAAGAAAATAATGATGAGGAAATCAAATTAAACTTATCACAAATCAAGGTTCTTGCTGAAATTAGAAATAATCCTAAAATCACAATTGCTGAACTTGCCAAAACCTGTGAAATAAGCGATACTGCTGTTGACAGAATCCTTAAACTTCTAAAATCATATAATATTATCCAAAGAGAAGGGGCAAACAAAAACGGCTATTGGAAGGTTTTGATTTAAAATTAAATTAGAAATTAAAAAGAGATGGCGACATCTCTTTTTAATTATTTAAATACAATTTACACCAGTCAGGTTGTTTTATATAGTTGTTTTTTATTAAAATTGTAAGATAAATTTGCTGTAAATGTTGGTAATAAACTTAATCATGTTGGTAATAAAGTTGGTAATAAATAATAACAAACTTGATTTATTTTAAATAGTTAGTATGCGCTAATATAGCCTTGCTAGGCTATATTACAAACTAATACATTTATTGCTAAACTAATATCACTCGCAGCGAAAAGGTCTACATTAAAGAAAATAGGTTGGTAATAAACTTAATCATGTTGGTAATAAAATTCGAGGTAAATCTATATAGTTATAAAATAAAAGAGCGTATTTTTAGGCTCAGAAGTGCACCCACTGAAGAGGATAATTTTAAAACAAAAAACAATACTATAATTCGTTAAGCATTAAAAAATCTGTTAGTTTGATGTGTCTAACTGTTGAACTAGAAAAATCAAAATCATCATTAGTTATCAATATTTTTTGAAATCGATTATCTAAAGTATAAAAAGCACTCATTTCTCTGGTATACGCTTTTTCATCAACAACGCTATAGGCGACTTGTACATAAAAACTTTTGCCTTCTTTAGATGCGATAAAGTCAATTTCTTTTCCTTGATTGTCAAAAGTTTTTACATTATATCCCATATAGATTAGTTCGTTGTAAACAATGTTTTCTAAATTATGATCAAAGTCATAACGACTGTCGTCAATTTTAATTGAATTTAGTGAAACATCGCAATTATATATTTTTCCATAATATCTAAGTTCTCTTTTAGTTTTGGTTGAATACTTTGGAATTTCTTCTATAATGTATGCTTCTTTTAAATATTTTAAAAAGTTTACAACTGTAGACATTGCCAGGTCAGGAAAATCTATCTTCATGTGTTTATGAATAGACCTAATTGAAAAAATTCGTGAATTGCTTACCAGCACATAATTAACCAATTTCTTAAATATCAAATCTTTTTTAATCTTATATCTATTGATTAAATCATTTACTACTATGGTTTTTTCTAAATCGTTCAAATACGTCTTTGTATCTTTTAAAGAACTAAAATTAAATCTACCGGGAAACCCACCCCAAATTAAGTAATTTGAAATGTCAATTTTAGTATTGTGTTTTTCTGTGTATTCACGAATTTCTTTAAAAACAAACGGTCTAATTCTAAAAGAAACGAAACGACCACTGAGCAATGTTAAAAATTCGTTTGAAAGTAATTTAGAGTTAGAACCAGTTATAAACACAGAGCAGTTATCTAGTCTTAAGTCTTTAACTGCTTTCTGCCAATTTTCAATTTCTTGAATTTCATCAAAAAAGCAGTAACATTTACCATTTTTTCTATTTGTTTTTACGTAGTTTAACAGTTCTTCAACGCTACCAGCATTACTGAAATCAGTAATTCTTTCAAAATTAAGATAAATTATGTTATCTGTTTTCTGCTTAATTTCAAACATTATAGTTTCAAGTATAACTGATTTACCGCGTCTTCTTACACCAGTTATTACTTTAACCAAATCACTTTCATAAAAGCCTCTAACAGATGTTAAATATTTTTCTCTATGACCATTTAATACTCCTCTGCTATGCATATACATTTCAGGCGATAAATGATAAAGAGACAAATTTTTTGTCTTACATTAGAAGACAGTTTGACTTAAAATAACTAAACTGTCTGATACAAAAAGACAATTTAATCATTTTAAGTCAAACTGTCCGATTAAAAAAACATAATGTCGTTTATTCAGAAGAACACATAAATAATTATTTATTAGAAAACAAAAAAAACACAAACTCAGCAAAATTTAGGTCTGAATTTGAGTTTTGAAGCTTATATGCAATTTTATAAATTTTTATATAGTGTATGCGACTGGGAATTCTTTTTAAAGTGTCATAAAAAACCGGGAGTTTAGTTAATAACTAAACTAATCATTATTGTAATAAAAGACACTAATAAAGATATTAGTTTGGTGAGTAAGTTAAAGTAATTGTAAAACTAAATGGCCTATATTTTTTTATTTGCCTTTAGGACTGTCATAATTTTAATGTCTGCTGGTGAAGTCAAAAACTCATCAAACTCGTGTATATTTTTTTCATTTATCCAAAGTTGTCCTTCTTCAATTTCTTTTAAACCCTTACTATGCTGATTTTTAGAATAGTATTTATTGTTTTTTACATCACTTGAAGAAAGAACCCAATATTTAATTTTGTCTCGCCAAACACCAATCCAGATAAAAACATCTGTACACTCTGGCTTTAGTTGTTGAAAGTTCATATTGAAAGTTTTTCTACTGTCTGTTGCTAAGGCTTTTATGGTAAGTTGTTCATCTGATTTTGAGTCAACTGCTCGCGAAGCCTTCACTTCTACTTTTATACCATCTCCGATTTGCAACGGTAGGAAAAAGTCATATTCTCCGTGGTAATTTGTATCTGTTTTCTTACTAGGCCTTTCAAACTCTTGAACTAACTCGTTTAAGTGAGTTTGTGCCCACATTTCGCCAAATCCCCTTGGTGAAGTGATTTCAAAAAGATGCAGAAACTTATTTCTAGAAATATAGCCGTTTCGTATCTTTAAGTAATCGTCAAACTCAATAATTTTGTCTGCTAAAAGCCCACAAATTATATACTCAAACTTATTAAACGGATAAATACTAAAAATACTTTCAAGTTCACTGTCGCTTAAACTTTTTATTTTAGACTTTAGCCTTAACCGATTTAAAATTTCTTTAAGCCTTTCCATTTTTCAAATCCTTTTCAATTATTTTAATTTGTTCACCTGAAAAACCGTAGAGTTTGTAAATAACAGACTGTATTTTTAACTCATCATTAACTTTACCATCTATAAAATCTGTAAAAAGTTGTTCTGTTTTGGCGTCAATAGTTGGAATAGGCAAGTTTTGCAGGTCATATTTTAAAGTTTTAATTTGGTTTATTTTATGGCGAAAATAAAAGTTTAATACATTTGAATTAAGTAGCACACATAGTGCTTTGATGTTAAGTGGTGCGTTTATAGGAATTAAAATGTTTGCAGAGTTCAAGACCAAAGTTTTATTGTTGTCATAAGAAAAAATCAGTTTTCTGTTAGAGATAAACTTATAAATTAGTTTTTCTTTAGCAAAATAAAACTCATCACTTGCAACTTGTTGGAATTTTTCTTTATTGTAAACTATAAATTTTTTTGGTTTATCGGCGATATATTTCTTTATCTCTTTACCTGTGTAAATTGGCATTGAGTCTTTAGTTTTACTGTCCAAAACTAGGTCTTTGTTGTTGCCAGTCACTATGCCAAGCGCAAATTTAGAATCAGTTAACTTAAAGCAGTCTCTGTTTTCAATTTCTTTCAATATTAAGTTTTTTTTATCGTCATATAAAGAAAAAATATAGTCTTTATCTTTTTCAAATCTATCGTAGTTGATTTTATGTTCGCTTGATTTTTCTACGATCGTAATCTTGTTTTTTAAAGTGAATGCTAATTCTATTGAAACCGCATCTGTCAATACATTGTTAAAAGGTTTTTTAAAATATTCAATCTTGAAAATCGTTGTATTTTCAACAATGTATTTTCTAATGTCTCTGTGTGTACGAACATTTAAAAAAGACTCAGGTAAAAGAAAGCACAATCTACCGTCTTTTTTATTAGTTTTTCGAATTGATTGGTAAATGAAATAAGAAAAAGACTCTTTTGAACGAATTTCTTTAAAATCTTTTAGGTGATTTTCAATATAGGCACCCCACGGCGGATTTGTGATAATTAAATCAAAATAAAGGTTGTCTGACATTTTTAAAAAATCAGCGCAAAAAATATTTGGTTCAAATACTTCTTCTTTAAAAATCACAAAAAGATTACACTTCATGATTTTGACAGCAATTTTGTCTATGTCGTAGCCATAAATATTTTCGGGTTTTACTAACTTAGTTTTTGCAATTTCGTTTAAAAACCCACCACTTCCACAGCAAGGATCACAGATTTTTTTATCTTTAAGGTCTACCCCATCTATCATTTTATGTACGATATTTCTAGGAGTATAGTAAGAACCTGCGATATTTTTATCGCCTTCAAATTTAAGTAGTTGATAGATATATCCAAGTAAATCAACATTAACATAAGCGGTAAAATCAAAGTTAATTTGATAGTAATCGTTGCCAATTGTAATGATAAAATCTGCGATATATTTATTTTGAGAAGTAAAACCTTTATCAGTTTTGTATATAAGTTTTAAGTCAAAAAGATACTTTAAAATTAGTGAGTTTATGGTTGTTTCAGTTGCTCTGTCAAAATCAATTTCATCTAGTATTAAATCAATTTCAACACCCAGGTTCATATACTCTTTTGGTATTATTTTTTTCTTAGACTCAGTTTTGTTTGCTCTTTTAAAAAAGCAAGATTCTTCTAGATTTTTATCCAATCTTTTCCAGTTTTGAACAGTTGCATCTGAAATTTTTAAGTTTTTCGTATCTTTCGCCATAACACAAGAATTATAGCATTCAGACTTATGTTTTTTGCGTTTATCCTTGAAGGAAAAACGTAACTTTTTAAAAATTAAACACATTTATATAAGTTTAATTACACTGTTAAATAATTCATAAATCAATAACCAGTTTTAAGTAATTTAATATTCACATGTTAAATATATACTAGATAAATAGGTGAAAAAGATGCGAAAACTTGGAATGGAATTAGAAAGAGAAATCAATACAGCAAACGAATACTACCGCGATAATCAAATTGCTTTGATTTACAAAAAACCAACACCTGTGCAAATAGTTAGAGTAAATTATCCTAAAAGGTCACGGGCAAAAATTGTTGAAGCTTACTATAAAACCCCTTCAACAACCGATTATAACGGAATTTATAAAGGACACTACATAGACTTTGAAGCCAAAGAAACCAACTCAAAAACCTCGTTTCCACTTGCCAATATTCAGCCACATCAAATCAAACATCTCAAACAAGTCTTTACCCATAAAGGCACAGCCTTCATTATTTTTAAGTGGGTCTATTATCAAAAAACCTATGTTATGGATTTAAAGTATATCTTGCCTTGGTATACAAGCGGAAGAAAATCAATTCCCTACACAGCTTTTTTAAAAGATGCCTACCAAATAAAAACAGGGGACACCCCCTGTTTAAATTATTTAAAGTGTGTAGATAAGATGATAGGAGAGCAAGAACTAGATGATTTTTTCTTTACTAATCAATGGTTTGAAGAAGGCGACTACTAGATAAATAGTAGTCAGCGATGTTAACCAAAGATATTTGGCGTTGTAAATTAGTGAAAACACTAGGTTTTGGCTAAAAGTTTTTTTGCTGCTACCAAAGTAAAGAGCACCAGACAAGGTGTGAAATAAAAATCGCTGCACGCATAAAATCAAAACTGCAAAAAACACTATTAAGTAAGATTTAAAAGAAATATCTTGCACAACTTTTTTTAACAAAAACACAGAACCAAGTAGAGTAAACGGTAGAATATAGTCAAGAAAAACTGAGCCAATGTGCACAGGTGCGCCATCTGAAAGCATATTAAAGATGCTGTAAGTAAACGAAACTAACAGAGAATAGGCAGAGCCTGTTCTAAAAGCAAATAAGATAAGCGGCAGCATAGATAGTGAAATCTTAAAAGGTGCTGAGGTAAACTTACCCAGTATTGAAAACACAACTGCCAAAGCAACCGCTGCTGAGCCTTCCACTAAAAGGCGGGTTAAAGTTAATTTATGGAGGTCTAGCTTATTGTTTTGTTTTTGATTAGGTTCATTGCCTTGATTTATTTCTGACAATATTAACGAAGTACCTTTTCAATTAACACAGTGTCAACTGGTTTGGTTTCAGAGATAGTCATTGAACTAAGCAGAGTATCAGCGGCTTCTTTAAGGCCTTTTTCGTTGTGGTAAATTACGGCAATAGTTTCACCTTTTTCAACTTTAGCGCCGATTTTTTTAATTAAATCAATACCAACTGCCATGTCAAGGACGTCTTCTTTTGAAAGTCTACCGGCACCAAGTAAACGAGCAGCGTCGCCAATTTTGATTGTATCAAACTTAGCAATATAACCGCTTTCTGGGCTTTTTAGTTCAAATTTTTTAGCCTTTAGTAATTTAGTTAAATCACTAAACACAGAAATGTCTCCGTGTTGTGCTTTAACAAAATCTAAAAATACTTGTTTAGCGCGACCACTTTCAACAGCTGCCTTTAGTTCTGCTCTGGCATCTGCTTCAGATACACCTTTGGCATTTTGTAGTAAAATTGAGCCAATTGTCATGCAAACTTCCATTAAGTCTGGAGTGATTTTGCCGTTTAAGTTATCATATGCTTCCATAACTTCAAGTAAGTTACCGATTTTATGACCAAGTGGCTCGTCCATATTAGTAATGACTGCCGCCATTTTGCGTCCAGCTAAATTACCAATTGAAATCATTTGACTAGCTAAAGCCTCTGCGTCTTTTTGGTTTTTCATAAAAGCACCACTTCCGCATTTAACGTCAAGGCAAATGCATTTAGCACCAGATGCTAGTTTTTTTGACATAATAGACGCTGCAATTAAAGGAATTGAGTCAACTGTTGCAGTAACGTCGCGAAGCGCGTATAGTTTTTTGTCAGCAGGTGCGATATTGGCAGATTGACCAATTATAGAAACTCCAATTTTGTTAACTTGGTCAATAAACTCACTTGGTGCAAGTTCTACTTTAAAACCAGGGATAGACTCAAGTTTATCAATAGTACCACCTGTATGTCCAAGTCCACGTCCAGACATTTTGGCCAGCTTAACACCGCAGGCTGCTAGCATTGGCGCTAAAACTAAAGAAACCTTGTCGCCAACTCCACCAGTTGAGTGTTTATCAACTGTAACTCCGTTAATTTCAGAAAGGTCAAGCATTTCACCTGACTTTGCCATAATTAAGGCTAATGAAGTTGCTTCTTCTGGAGTCATTCCGTTAAAGTATATCGCCATAAGTAGTGCAGATATTTGGTAATCTGGCACACGACCGGCTGTGTATTCAGTAATTATATAATTCAGTTCTTCGTCAGTTAAAATACTTTTGTTGCGTTTTTTTAAAATCAAATCATACATTGTCATGAGACATTTCCTCCTTATGTTGTTTAATCTTTAAGTTAATTTGGTCTTTTAATTTTAAAGCCATGTCATCAGTTGGCTCTAAACAATATGAATTATAAGAAATCGGCTCTAAAAAGTAAAGATAGACAGTCTTTCTAATCAAAGGAAAAAACCTGTTTTTCCGAACCATTCCGAATGAAGCCACAGGCATAATTTCGGCCTTCGCCTTGTAGGCAAGTTTTAAAGCCGCCGGTTTTACTTCTTCAATTTCTTCAAGTGTTCGGTTTTTAATCCCGCCTTCTATATAGGTTAAAAAAGATTGACCGGCTTGTGCTTTTTGAATGCCGATATTCATTTCAACTAAAGTTTTTCTAATGTCTGCTCTGTAGATTTTGATGCAGTTTAGCATTTTAAAAACTTTTCTTAAAATCAGAGATTTATAAAGTTCTGATTTTGGCGTAAAGGCCAGCGTTAATTTATCATATATCTCTAAATAGCCAAACGGATCTAGTTCTGATTTGTGGTTAGAAACAAATAAGTAAGTTTTGTTTTTATCAACTTGTTGTGTACCTTTAAAAACATATTTTTGTCTAAAAATATAGAGGTTTAAAAAATACACTGAATTAGTTAGTAGAAAACTAAATATTTTTATATTAGGTCTACTTGGTAGCAGTAATATCATGCTTAAAATTACAATAGCACCTTGTAAATAAATCAAGGCTAGCGCTGAAATAAAATAAATAGGAATTAGCCAAAATGGGCGAAAAAAGTAAGACATCAACACTAAAAAAGCCAGTGCATTTAATTCAAATATACGAGTTAAAATTGTTCTCTTCATTTTGCTACTCCACGGATTTAAGCGATTCAACCATCGGAACTTTTTTTACTCTAAAGGCCATATAAAACGAAAGTACAGCGTTGACAAACACTATTAAAACAATTGTAAAAACATAAGATAGCCATTCAATGTTATACATGAAGTTAATGTAAGAGACTTCGTTAATGCCAAGGTAAAAATAAAGGAAAGGATAACCAAGTGCTAGACCTATTGTCAGTCCTATTAAAGAAAGCGTTAGCATTTCAATAAAGATAGAAATCGCGATTTCATGTTGAAAGAAACCAAGGACTTTTAAAGTAGCAATTTCTCTCAGTCTCTCTTCAAAGTTTAGTCTAACTAAGTTGTAAAGTACAACAATTGCCAAAATTATCGCGAAACTCAAAAGGGTAATCGCAGATGAGTAAACCACATCTGTAACTTTGGAAATTATTCGTTGAATTTCTCTGCTTTCGATAACTTTGCCGATATAACCAAGTGCTTCTTGGTCTTTGATTTCGGCAAGTCCGAAGTTACTTTCGCTGCCGATAAAGTTGTGGTTCAGAACCTTAGTTATGTCTTTTTTAGTAATACCTTCTGCAAGTTTTGCGTAGATTACATTAGTGCTGTCAAGCAGTTCGTTTTCGCAGTCTTCTCGGTTAAAGATAACTCCGTTTACAAAAAAGGTTTCTCTAATTTCAGTAACTTTAAAACGGTAAGTTTCCCCAAGTATTGTAAACGACAAGTAGTCGCCAACTTTTAATCCCAAGGTTCTCGCGTCTCTTTTGGAAACAGATATCTCTTTTTCGCCAAGTCGTCGAACCCCGTTTTGAGGGTGATAAAACTTTGAGTTTTTAGAAATACCAAGCAGTGAAACTCGCTTTGTTTGGCCATTTTCTGCTTGCACGAAAGAGTTTTCGTTGTAAAGCGGTTCCGCGTAGTAAACAGCTTTTTTACCTTTGATTTCTAGTTTTGAAAGACTACTTAAAACTTCTCTGGACTTTCCACGTAGGTGCAACATTGCGGCATCTACATTGTTGTAGTAACTGTAAAGGTCATTGTCAATTCCCTTGTTGATAGTGTCAATAATTCCAAAAGAAGCAATAACCAGACCTGTACAGCCAGCGACTCCGACTATTGTTAGAAGCGATCTAAATAAATTGATTTTAATATTTCTAAAAGCAATCGCGAGCATAAAACGGCGTTTCACGGATTTCGCTTTTTTCATGCTAGGTTTAGTAGTGTTGCCAAGCATAGATTCAACTGGATTTTTCTTAAGTTCTGCTTTAATTACTAAAAATAGAATTAAACTAGTAATTAGAATCACCAAGGTAGACGACAACATTACTTCTAACCAAGGAAAGATATAGTGGTATTTAGGCAGATTGTAAAGCAAATTGTATTTGGTCTTTAGAACTTGTGGAACAATAAACGGCGAAATTATTAAAGCAACAGCAAGTGAACTAAATACTAATAGCAGGTTAATTTTTAGGTAGTGGCCAAAAATTTGTTTTCTACTAATTCCAATTGCCTTCATCGTGCCAATTTCTTTACTTTCTCTAATAATTAACTGCGAAGATGTAGTTACAAAAATCAGCAGAGAAACTAAAAAGAAAACCAGGGGATAGATAAAGGCTGAGTAGAAAGTCAGACCAACGTCTTCGTTTACTACATTGTTTGTAAATAGGGTTTGTCCAGTTTTAGCATATAAGAATCTGTTAGATGAAGTTCCACCACCTTTGTTGTCTTGTTTAAGTAAGCGTTCATATTCTAAAATAAACTCTTTGGCTGTGTTTTCCGGGTTTTTGGAGTTTAAAAAACGCACATTTATTTGGTTTGGAAATTGTGGGATTTTAAGCAGTTCAACTAAAAGTTTTTTGTTTTGTTGAACTTCTTTGCTAAGTAGTTTTTCCTTAACTCCAGGGAAACTGTATAGGCGATCAACTTGCGCAAATAAGTCTTTGAAAAACTCGTCTTTGTAGTTTTGTCTAAGCAGGGCAAAGTAGTCGCCGTTGTAGTTAGGAGTTTCGTAGTCTTTTTTGCTTTTAGCAAGTGGACGGAAGTTAACTAAGTTATTTTCTTTAAACTCTTTTTTAAACTCAGCTGTTTGTTGGCAAACTATAAAGTCGTTTAGCATCTGAATGCCAGCCAGTAGTCCAGTTAGTTTAGGTTTTTGAAGACCTAGTTCGTGAAATAAAGTTTCGGTATCTAAAAAAGCCTGAAGTTGAGAGACATTTTTTTGAATGGTTTCACCAGTATACACGTATCCTGCAATAGGCACAACAATTTTTAGTCTAGTTTTGTTTTCAGCAATTGACTTTAAAAACCCGCGTAGAGCCGTGTATGACAAAAATGTTTCGTTAAATTGATATGGCAGGTTTTGGTCGGTTTGGTCTTTTAGATACGAACGGTTAGTTAAAATACTTTCAAAATTACCATCAAAGTATAGTCTTTCCAAGCCTTTGAAGGCTAAATCTCCATTTTTATAAACGATTTCTCCTGTGTTGTGGTCAATCTTGTAGCCTTTTTCTGCAAGCAGCAGTTCAAGGTATTTCTTTGGTACATCTATTTCTAAAGGAGTTCCAACTCTGGGTAGTTTTTTAAACTCATCTACTTTCATAAAAATCCCGCGCTGTGGGCTTTTAATTTCTTTTCGTTCGTGGTCGTACACCACATAACTTTTAGAAATTCGCTCTTGCCAAATGGGTTTTTTAGTTAAAGTCACATCGTATTCAGAAGCAATAAAACCAGAGTTTACGTATTTTTTGAATTTTTCAATGTCTGCTTTTAGTTGGCGAACTCTAGGACTACTTTTGATTTCAGACTCAGTAAAGCCGGTTGCTAATTTTAAGTTCAAGAAAGCCGAGCCTCTGGTGTCCATTTCGTAGTCACTTGGTTTAAGTCCGATATTGGCCAGTGCTTTTTTAGCGCGTGCTTTGTCTTCTTCTTTTAGGTAAGTATTCGCAATCAAGGAGTGTGTTAAGTTACTTTCTTTGTAGACTTTTTCAACTCTGGTTTTAAGGTCGCGATATGAGGCAACTAAACCAAAGAAAAGCACGAAAAATAAAGTCAAAATTAAAAATAGCGCAACATACTGCTTAGTTGATTTGCGCAGAGTTCTTAATATTTTTTTATTTAAAATACTAAACATCACCACTTAAGTTCGTCAACTGCCGACGGAGTTTGATTTTTAAAATCTTTAAAAATTTGACCGTCTTTTAGTTCAATTACATGGTCTGCAATTTTTGCAATCTCTGAGTTGTGAGTCACGATAATTATGGTTTTTTTGTGTTCTTTATTTAAATTTTGAATAATTTTTAAAACTTCAATTCCAGTTTTAATGTCAAGTGCACCAGTTGGCTCGTCACAAAGCAAAAGATCTGGATTTTTAACAAGTGCACGGGCTATCGCCACTCTTTGCTGTTCTCCACCCGAAAGCTGTTGTGGAAAGTTCTTTAAGCGTTTATCTAGACCTACACTTTTAAGAATTTCTTTTGAGTTAAATGAGTTTTTACCAAAACGCGCAATTTCTACGTTTTCATACACATTTAAGTTAGAAATTAGGTTATAAAACTGAAAAACGAAGCCAATTTCTTTACGTCGGTGTTCAATTAGTTCGCGTTCTGAGTAAGTGCTGATGTTGTGGGTTTTGAAAAGTAGACTACCTGAAGTTGCTGTGTCCATGCCGCCAAGGATATTTAGTAGTGTTGATTTACCTGCACCGGACCTTCCTAAAATACAAACAATTTCGCCGTTTGCCACTGAAAAAGATATGCCTTTTAAGGCATCTACTTGTGTTTCTTTTTTACCGTAAGTTTTTACTAAATTATTTGCTTTAATTAAGTCCAAATCTTGCTCCTTTTAGTTAGTTAATTATATAAAATAAAAAATACCTTTTCAATTTAGGCAGGTTAAGACTAAAGAAAAAAGGTAGTTTTTTGTTAAATTAGTGGTTAGACAGAGTGTAGATTTTAGAAACTGGAACTGTAAACATAAAGCCAATAATTTTCTTTTCAGTGTTAATTAAAATTTCTTTAATCGCACCGGCTACTCGGTCTGCCATTTCGTGGTCTTTGACAACTGTAAAAATTGTTTTGCTATTTGGATTGTAGCTTTTGCCAAGTTTAGCAAAATGTCCAGAGAGAAGTGAGTTCATACCAGGGTGCGAACGTACAATATAGCCAGCCATGCCATCGCTGTCTACCACAGTTGCACCTTTTACACCAAGTTCTAAGAACTTCTCCATAATATCTTCAAGGTGATCAGTGTCATTTAAAACAATAAATAATGCTTCCATAATTTACTCCTTTTTTAAAAAATAATTTTGAATTAAAAAGTAACTTCATTAAACTTATCAAGTCCGTTAATCTCACCAGCTCTGGAAATTGCGAACTTAGAAAATAAAGGACCAGTAGTTTCAAAAAACAAGGTGGTAATTAAGATGATTGCCGCAATTGTGGCGCCAAACTCCCGCATGGAGTTGGCAACAATTACAATTAAACCGAGCGACACCCCACCTTGTGGAAGTAGGGCAAAGCCAATGTATTTTTGCACCATTGGATCGGCTTTAGCAGCCCGCGCTCCAACTGAAGCACCGACATACTTTCCAACAGAACGGCCAATAATGTAAAGAGCGATAATTGCAAAAAGTACAGGACTAGTTCGGCCAAACATTCTAAGGTCAAGCGAGGCTCCAGAAAGCGTGAAGAATAAAATATATAGAGGAGTTGAAAAGTCGTTCATTGCGTTGTATGTCCTGTGTGGCTTTTTAACTAAATTAGCAACAGACGCACCAACCGCGATGTTTGCAAGTAGGGGAGAAATTTCAACAGCACCATTGCTTATTTTTTTAAGAAAGTAAGACAGACCTAGACAGATTACTACGGAAGCAAAGCCAAGCACTTGAATGTCATCACGTTCTTTGTCGTACATATTTGCAAGAAAAGCCAGTGTAACTCCGACTAAAATACCTACAATTATTGAGCCAAAAACTTCAATAAATGGCTTAGCAACACCAAATGCCAAAGAAGTTGTAGTAGCACCACCTGTGGTGTGAGGCAAGATAACTTTGGCAACTGCAAAAATTAAGCCAAACGCAATAATTCCAAAAATATCGTCAAGCGCAGCAATCGGTAAAACTGTTTTAGTAACAGGGCCGTGTGCTCTGTATTGTTTGATTACAAGGAGAGTTGCGGCAGGTGCAGTAGTTGCAGCCATTGCAGAGAGCAACATTGTAAAGGCTAAATTGCCTTTTGAAAATGGCAAGTATGCGTATTTACCTGCGCTGTTTTGCATAATTTCTGTAGGTTTTGGAATAAATAAAATTAAAATAAAGACTAAAATCACAGCACCTAGAACTTCAAGCAGAGTAATAATTGCTACTTTATTTCCAATTTTCTTTAAGTTTTTAAAGCCAAACTCAGAACCAATGGAAAACGCAATGATAGTTAGTGCAATTTCCTTTATGAAGTTTAAATTACTCATTTCAGATACAGTGATAAAACCATCAAACGGTGTAAATAAAGCAATTGAAGGTCCAAGGAAAAGTCCAGCAATTAAGTAGCCAGAGACAGATGGCAGTTTAAATTTTTGTGCAACTTTACCGCCAAAGAAACCTACCACTAAGGCAATTCCAACTTTTAATATAGCAATTCCAATAAGGTCCATTGTATTTAAATCCTTTCAGTTTATTTTAAATTTACTTTCAAAAATTAAAAAAGCCCATTAAGGGCTTTTTTAATGAGACAAGCTCTAATATGTGCGAAAAATCTTTGGCGAACCAAAGACCATCTTATTTGAACCTAGATGTGCAATTCCGCTGTAAATATGTTATCATACCTATGTATTAATTTCAATCAAAAAAACATTTTTTTTTTTTTTTGATACCAAAAAAGTTAAAGAAAGGAAAGAAAAATGGAATACGAAAAATAAAATTTAAACAACGTGATTTCTGAAAACGATATCACAAAAAAGCAACCTAGATATGGAATTTCCCTTGACATGGGCACTAACTCTATTGGTTTTGCCGTTGTTTGGGACTCTGGCGAGAAAGCAGACCAAATTGTCGTCAGGAAAGGAAAACGCCTGTATGGTGCTAGACTTTTTAAAGAAGCTGAAGACTCAATTAAATATAGAAGTGCTCGTTCTGCCAGAAGAACTTTAGGTAAAAAACTGTGGAGATTGAATTTACTTAAAGGCGTACTTAAAGAATATGTATTAAACGAAGATAAAGATTTTTATAAAAATCTACATCTTACTCAAATTCACCAAGGTTCAAATATTTTATTTAGAGAATCTAACTACCAAGATAAAGACTATTTTCAAGAGTTTCCAACAATTTATCATTTAAGACATGCACTTACAGACAAAGCAAAGGTTGAGGAATTCAAAGCACGTAGTTTATATTATCGCTTCTTATTTTTAGCTGCACACGATATGCTTAAAAACCGCGGACACTTTTTGATTACTGCTGACCTTGATTTTTCAAATTTATCTAATGTTGAACAACAAAAAACAAGTTTAATTAGTGAGATTGCAGATGGAATTTTGAACTTAGCAGATCCAGATAGTGAGATTCAAAATAAAGAAGAAGTTATTGATGAAATTGATAAATATTTTTCTGACCCTAATGTTAAACCAAAAAATAACACAGCAGGATATATTTACCGCGCAATCATCGGAAACGACATTAATTACAATGTGCTTTTTGGTATCAGTGATAAAGATAAGATGAAGTTTTCTGTGAATGAACTTGAAGAATTACAAACCGAAGACGAAGAAGTAAACTCAATTATTGAAAAAATGTTTTCATATTACTCAATATTAAAGGCGTCTAAGATTATAAGTGGAGATTCTAAGTCTATTTCTGACTTTAAAATTAAACTTTTTGAAAATCATCAAAATACAGTTTATCTGTTAAAAACGCTTTTTAAAGGAACTGATGTATATAAAGATATTTTTAATAAACATGGAATTTACGAAAAATTTATTGGTAACGGTAAAGAAAGTGAAGCCGGCAGGAAATACAAGTCAGG
Source organism: uncultured Acholeplasmataceae bacterium (assembly GCA_963544405.1). GTDB lineage: Bacteria > Bacillota_I > Bacilli_A > Acholeplasmatales > Acholeplasmataceae > CALISC01. The sequence continues at coordinate 5,266 of CAUUEZ010000010.1, read as the reverse complement.
GAAAAAACGTCCTTTAAGGGCTTACCAAGATGGTTTTATTAAAGAACTGAATAAAATTCTTCAAAATTATTTTAAAGACATTGAAACAAAAGAAAGTTTCTTAACATACGCTGAAAGTAAAGGGCTTGAATTTAAACAGTTTGCAGAATATTTGATTTCTGAAAACCCTACTTTTGATGATGTTGAAAAAGGCTATACTCTATATACTCCAACTAATTTTGAATATAGCAGAGAAGTGATGAATCAACTGCATCTTGCTGAACTTAGAAAAATTCTTGAAGTTTCTACGCTACCTGATAGCATAAAAAATAACTTAGAAACCCTACTTACCTTTAAAGCAGATTATTATCTAGGTCCGCTTTCTTCAAATGTTGAAGGTAAAAACCAATGGTTAGTCAAAAAAGAAGGTTTTGAAGACGAAAAAGTCACTCCTTTTAATATAGAACTAGTTGTAGATAAAATGGAAACAAACAATAAGTTTATTTCCAGAATGAAAAGAACATGTAGTTATTTAGTTGGTGAAGAAACCATACAGCAAGAAACCCTGCTTTATCAAGACTATATTTTTTACAATACTGTAAACAAACTTTGTTTTGGAGAAGAAGTTGTGCCGATTTCTCAAGAAGACAAAGAAAAACTTTATCAATATTTGCTACTAAACAACTCAAATCAATTGACTTTAAAGACAATTGAGAAACTACTTGATAAAAAAGTCTCAAAAGGCATGGATTTAAATGCAGATAAACCCACACTCCCACTTTCTTTATCTGCTCACCGTAAATTTAGAGAAATTTTTGGTTTTCAAAATGAAAAACCAGAAAACTATTTAGATTCTCTTAAAGTAATATTTTTTGACGAAGTTATCAATAATTTCAACATAAATAGTAATAACAGCATAGAAGTAAAACTTAAAATCATTGAAAAACTTGCCAAAACTTATGAAATAAAAGAATTTAAAAATTTAGAGTTAAATAAAGATGTTAAACTTACCCAAGAACTTACTAATAAAAATTTTGTAGATGATACGGTTAATATTGGTGCATTAAAGAAACTTTTGCAGGTCAAATCAAACAAACCAGGTAAACTTTCGTTTGAGTTTTTAACTAATCTTTTTCTTAAAAACGAAGACGGTGAATCAAAAACTGTAATTTCGCATTTACGCGAATCTAACTTAAATCTGCAAGAACTAATTTATCTTAATGATAACCTGACAATAATTGCTAACAAAAATGCCAAGAAAGAACTTGATTTTTCAGATCCGCACTTTTTAAATCAATATCTTTCTGAGCGTTTTGTACCACCACTTTCAAGAAGACCAATAATTCAGGCGAATAAGTTAATTGACGAAATAATTGAAATTATGAATGGTCAACTACCTTCACATATTACTCTTGAGTTTACTCGCACTAACAACAAAAAAGATAAAAACAAAAGAACTACTTCTAGACGTGAACAAATTAGGAAACAAATTGAAAGTTTAAAAGACCTTGAGTATAAACAAAGTCTTATTGAAGAACTTGATAACTTGCAAGTTGACCCTGAATTAAGAGGCGATAAGTTATATCTTTATTTTTCTCAACTTGGAAAAGACATTTATACCGGAAAACCTATTGATATTAGAAATTTAGAAGACTACGATATTGACCATATTTGGCCACAATCTAAGATTACAGATGAATCAATTCATAACAACAAAGTCTTAACATCTAAAGATGAAAACCGCAAAAAGGCAGATAGATATCCGCTTTCTTTTGAAATACAAACAAAAATGAGTAATTTTTGGAAGTATTTAAAAGAATCTAAACTAATAACTGCCGAAAAGTACGAAAGGCTAATTAGAAAAACAGAACTATCAAAAGATGAAGTTTCTGAATTTGAAAATAGACAGAAAAATATTTTAGATTGGGTAAACAAGGAACTAATTAACTTTTTAAAAGACTATAAATTCAAAGGCAAAGAATTTGAAGCGGTTTATTCTAAATCAAGTTATGTAGATGACTTTAGAAAGACTTTTGATTTCTTAAAGTTTAGAAATTTAAATAAATTTCACCACGCACACGATGCATATCTGAATGATGTTCTTGCAAAAATTTTCAAGTCTAGACACAAATATCACATTGATGGAACTGTTGAATTTAAAGACAAGAAAGTTCCTACAATCTTAGAGCGAGCAATTCCTGAAAAAACATTAACAGTTCAAGGTCAAGAAGTTAAATTCTTAAAATATTTTGAAAATATATTCAACTCAAAAGACCAGTTGATTACAAAAATGACTGAAGTTAACAGCAGTGGTCCTTTTTGGAATGAGACGATTTATGGAAAAGACGAAGGAAGCATTCCTATCAAACAAGCGTTTAAGGATAAAAAAATTGCTCATTATGACAGTCCAAGTACCGCTTTTTTTACAATAATTGAAATTAAAACAAAAGACAAAAAAGGTAAGGAAAAAACTAGTTTAAAAATAGTCCCAGTGCCAACTTATCACTGCACTAGATTTTATGACAAAAATATTGGTCTCCAAGAAAAAGTTTTTAATTTAAAGAAATTTAATAACTATATTAAAGAAGAATTTACTACTGAGAACGAAATAGCATCTGTTTTTTCAAAGATTTCAGAAAAGCCAATTATTCCAAAAGGTACACTTTGCGAAATAGATGGTGTGAAAGTTAGGTTTGCTGGTAAAACTGGAAATAACTGTACTTATCACAACGTTTGTAATTTAACAATAAAACAAAAAGCCAATTATTTGTATTATCGTTGGCTTGATAAACAATTTGATGATATTTTTAAAGAAAGAGAAAAAAATGAACAAAAAATCAAAGACGGCGAAACTGAGTTGGTCGATATTTTTAAAAAATACAGTTATTTACCAAAAAAGGATCCTAAAATAGCCATTATTTTATCTAAAGAAAATAACTTAAAATTGATGCAAGAAATCTATAAAACCGTGCAAAAATTACACGAAGATAAAAAAATAACTAATACTGTCCAACAGAGATTTCTGATAAATAAAATTTTTAATTCAAATGCATATTTATCTAAATTTAGTGAACTTGATTTTTTTGAACAAGTTAAATTGTTGGTTGACATAATTACTGTGTTATTAAAAAGTAATGTATCTAACAGTGGCCAAATTCTTGATCTTGGTGTTGATATTGAAAAGAAAAAAGATAAAAACTATAAAACATCTATAAGTGATTTTCATAAAGCAGTTGAAATTAAATATAGTTTTTCTATTATTAAAGAGTCTATAACAGGTTTTAAAACTAAAAAAATCAAAGTCTACGAAAAATAATGTTTAGAACTCTTGTTATTAAAAGAACGTCTAAACTTTCACTACTACGCGGATATCTTTTGATTTATGACGGTGAAAAAGAAACCAAGGTTTTGATTTCTGAACTTTCTTGCTTAATTTTAGAAAGCAACAGAATTTCAATGACATCTCCACTTCTTTTAGAACTAATTCAGCAAAACGTTTCTGTGATTATTTGTGATGAAAAACACAATCCTGCTGTAACCGTTTTGGGATTAAATAATTTTCATTCTCAATTAACCGCTTTAAATATACAACTTGCTTGGAATGAAGATACTAAAATGTTGCTTTGGCAGGAAATTGTTAAAAGTAAAATTAGTTTGCAAGCAGAAGTTATGAAAATGTTTGGCTTTAACGAATATTCTAAACTAGAAGGATACATTGATGAAATCAAAGGATTTGATTATTCAAATCGTGAAGGAATTGCAGCAAAAGAGTATTTTTCTGTTATTTTTGGGAAGTCTTTCTCAAGAGAACAAGACTCACTGCGAAATACCCTTTTAAATTATGGCTACGCCATGATCTTAAGTTGTTTTAACCGTGAGTTAGTGTCGCACGGTTATCTTACACAACTCGGCATTTTTCACAAAGGACCGTTTAATAGTTTCAATTTATCTTCTGACTTTATGGAACCCTTTCGACCTGTTGTAGATATATTGGTAATGCTTTTTTTAAATTCTGATTTTCCCAAAAAAGAAATCAGAAAACTACTTTCCAAACGAATTAAATTAAACGGAGAAGAAAGGTATTTAGACAACGCGATTTCCGTTTATACAACTCAACTTTTAAATATTTTAAAGAACAACAAAGTTGTTTTCCCTAAAATTGAACTTTTAGAAAGGAATGCTTATTTAGATGCAGATCAGAGCGATGCGAATAATTGTAATGTTTGATGTCAACTCAACTACCAAAACCGATCTTAGAAATTATTCTAAATGGCATAAGTTTCTTGTAAACTCAGGGTTTATCATGATGACAGAATCAGTATACTCAAAACTTGCTCTAAACCCTGCTAACGCAAAAGCAATAAAAGCAGAAATTAGAAAAAATCTTCCACCTGCAGGCACTGTGCAGGTAGCGGAACTAACCGAAAAGCAGTTTAATAATATTGAGTATTATTTAGGTGAACCTAAAAATAATGTTATCAACACTTTTGAGAGGTATACCGAGATATGATTTTAAAAATAACTGGTTGTGATAAATTTATTAACTTCAAAAACAATTCTTTAAATATACTTTTTGTGCCTGAAGTTAACGAACTTTTTAACTTTATTTCTTTATTTAAAAAAGAGTTCGAAGAAGAAACCAAGGCCTTAACTTTTTTTGATAGCGATAAAAAACTGAAATTAGATTCAGAAGTTGACCTTCAAACCGATTTGTTTTCACTTACCTTAAATCAAAAGAAACTAATCACTTGGTTGCATAAAAAAATTTTAAAAGAAAACGCAAACTCAGAAACCATGTTTAACTTCAATAAAGTAAAAGAAACAATTTTAACCTGGTTAAAAGAACTCAAAACCTCTACCTTAATTGATTTTGATTATTTTGAAGATGTGGAAAACACAGATATTTTAAAACTAATGAAAGTACAATTTAAAGAAAAAGAAGAAACACTTTTTGATAGGTTTATAAATTATTTAGAGACTGTCTTAGAGGTGAAAAAAGTAAAACTGCTTTTTGTTAGTTTTTTATTTGCGTATTTTTCTGAAAACGAAATTGATCAAATCAAAAATATTTGCGAAGAAAGTGAAATTACTTTAGTGTCTTTAGAAAAAGATAAACCTAAGTTTTTAAGTGAAAATATTAAGGTTATTAAATATTTCAATGGTGATGTTTTAGAGTAGATTATTTTGCATCAAGACTGTATAATTTATGTAGAAAAGCACTCAATTTGTGCTTTTAGGATATTGCACACAGGTTTGAGAGATGTGCAATTTCCGCCCCCTCTAAAAC
>CAUUEZ010000009.1:0-25597 GCA_963544405.1 uncultured Acholeplasmataceae bacterium | reverse complement strand
CTTTTGTTAAAGGTTCAGCACTTCAGGCTCTTCAAGGCGACCAAAAATACATGGACAAAATTATGGAACTGATGGACAACATCGATGCGTACATCCAAGAACCAGTTCGCCAAACTGACCTGCCTTTCCTAATGCCAGTTGAAGACGTACTTACTATCACTGGACGTGGTACAGTAGCGACTGGCCGTGTGGAACGTGGTACTTTAAAACTTGGTGAAGAAGTGGAAATCGTCGGAATCCGCGAAACTAAAAAAGCAGTAGTTACTGGTATTGAAATGTTTAGAAAATTACTTGACTCAGCACAAGCCGGTGATAACATTGGTGCACTTCTTCGTGGTATTGACCGCAAAGAAATCGTACGTGGACAAGTATTGGCAAAACCAGGTTCAGTTAAACCTCACACTAAATTTGAAGCACAAGTTTACGTACTTTCAAAAGAAGAAGGTGGACGCCACACTCCTTTCATGACTAACTACCGTCCACAATTTTACTTCCGTACAACCGACGTTACTGGTATAATTTCGCTTGCTGAAGGCGTGGAACTTGTAATGCCTGGTGACAACACTTCAATTACAGTTGAACTAATTCACCCAATCGCGCTTGAACAAGGAACTAAGTTTTCAATCCGTGAAGGTGGACACACAGTTGGTGCGGGTTCTGTAACTAAAATTATTGCTTAGTTAATTTAAAGCAAATAAAAATGGCTTGATTTAATCAAGCCATTTTTTATAACTAAATCGCCAATTTATACATAAACATAAGCTAAATAATAATTGTGTATTTTTGCTTAGTTAAGCCTTTTTACTAAGAATTCAAAAAGGTCAAACTGTGTATTAGTTTGACCTTTTTTTAGTTATATTTTTAAGTTTATAAAAGTTGTTTTGCAACAGCTACCATTTGGATAAACTTAGCGGAGTCCAGAGAAGCACCACCGATTAGCGCGCCATCTATGTCTGTTGTTGCGAGTATTTCTTTAATATTTTCTGGCTTAACAGAACCACCGTAAAGAATTCTTATCTCAGCAGCAACTATCTTGCCGTAAAGTTTTTCAATAACTTCGCGGATTCCTTTAATCGTTTGATTTGCAACTTCAGGAGTAGCAGTCTCACCGGTTCCAATTGCCCAAATAGGCTCATACGCAATAACTACCTTTTTTGCATCATTTGCGCTAACTTCTGAAAATGCTGATTTAATTTGATTTGCTAAGAAGGCATAAACTTCGTTTTTTTGCCTTACTAAAAGGTTTTCACCAACACAAACAACAGGAGTTAAATTACTTGTAAGTACTTTTTTTAACTTCAAATTAACATCTAGGTCGCTTTCTTTAAAATACTCTCTGCGTTCACTGTGACCAATTAAAACATACTCAAAGCCAAGTGGTTCAACCATTTTTAAAGAAAGTTCACCAGTATACGCACCTTCATCTAAATGATGAATATTTTGCACACCAATTCTTAAATTACCTTGTCTTTTAACTAAACAGCGAGCATATAGACTTGGAGCAAATACCACAGTTTCAACTTCAGTTCTTTCAGGCATTTTATCTGCAACTTGGTAAATAAACTCAAGCGCCTCTGCTCTGGTTTTATACATTTTCCAGTTACCAGCAATTATTTTTCTTCGCATCTCAAAACTATCCTTTTCTATCTTGGGGTTTTAACAAGTAAAACCTTACATGGTCTTGAGTATTTATTTCTCAAGTAGTTTTCTTTAATGTTAGGAAAGTAAAAAGTTTCAAAACGCTCAACTAAAGTAACTTCTTCGTTTTGAAAAACTTCGACTCTACCTTCTAATACATAGCCAAAAGTTTCGCCAACTTGTGGCTTTTGAATTTCGGTTTGACCGTTTGGCTGAATTTCAACAATTTCTACTTTAAAACTAGAGTTAGTGGGCAGTAGTGGAAACTTAGCGTACAGCAAGTTCTCGTCAACTTCTTCGCTTTCTGCAAGTTTTGCGGTTGAAAAAACTTCGACTAAACTTTCTTCTTTAGTTTGTTCAGTAGTTCCAAAAAAATCTTGGAAGTTTGTGTCTAGCCTTTCTAAAATTTTTTCTAAAGATTCAAGTGATGGAGATGTACGGTTATTTTCAATTTGGGAAATATAACCTTTTGTAACCCCAATGTCGTTTGCCAGTTCCTTGGTAGTTAAATTAGCCTTGACTCTTAGATAATGAATTTTTTGTCCTAAATTAATCACGATTTTACTTATCTAAAATGCACTCAATTCCAGGCAGAGTTTTACCTTCAAAAAATTCAAGTGAAGCCCCACCACCAGTTGAAACGTGTGTGAATTTTTCAATCATGTTTGCTTTGGCGATAGCAGCAGCAGAATCACCACCGCCAACAACTGTCATCGCGCCTTCTCTGGCAGCGATATACTCAGCGATTTTGTAAGTACCATTAGAAAACACAGGAAGTTCAAAAACACCAAGTGGCCCATTCCAAATCACTGTGTTTGCTTTATCAATATACTGTTTGAATAGTTTAAGGGTTTCAACACCACAATCTAAACCTTCTTCGTCTTCAGGAATATCCATAACTGAACGCAGGTTTACTTCGGTATCATTTGAAAATTCTTTACCTGTGTAGACATCACGGCCAACTATTAGTTTGCCTGCACCACGTTTAAGTAAATCTAGTGCTAAATCTGTTTTGTCAGGCTCACAAATGCTTTTGCCAATTTTTCCGCCTTGAGCCTTCGCGAAAGTATAAACCATACCGCCAGCGACCAATACATAGTCGCAAATCTTAAGCAAATTATTAATAACTTCAATTTTGTCAGAAACTTTCGCACCACCAATGATTGCCACAAGTGGTCTTTTTGGATTTTGAATTGCAGCAGAAAGATATTTAATTTCTTTTTCCATCAAGAACCCGCAAACACAAGGAAGGTGGTTTGCAATACCGACATTAGAAGCCTGTGCACGGTGGCACACACCAAAAGCATCATTTACAAAAATTTCACCAAGTCCTGCCCAGTATTTGCCAAGTTCTGGTGAGTTTTTTGACTCCGCTTTGTTGTCAAGATCTGCAAAACGAGTGTTTTCAAGCACGACAACTTCGCCTGACTTTAATTGACTAACTGCATCTTCTACAGCCTTACCACGGTAGTCTGCAACAAACTTAACAGGTTTTCCAAGTAATTCAGATAATCTGCGAGCAACTGGTTCTAAAGATTTGCCTTGCATATCCTTTTCTTCTTTAACACGCCCAAGGTGTGAAAGTAAAATTAACTTAGCGCCGTGTTCAAGTAAATAAGAAATTGTTGGAAGTGCCTGAACGATACGGTTATCGTCAGTGATTACTCCATTTTTTAGTGGTACGTTGAAATCAACTCTTAAAATAGTTTTTTTGTTTTGAAAATCAACATCTAAAATTGTTTTTTTGTTCATTTATTAAAACCTCTCTAAACAAATCAATTATAACATTTTAAGCAGTGTATTTAAATGATTATTTTTAAAATTTGTTTAACTTACAAAGACTAAACATCCAACTTAACAACTCAATATTTTTATTTAACAATCTTAATACATAAAATATAATTTTCAAAAAACTGATGTTTTTTTATAATATTTATGTACAATTTGCACATTTTTTTTGAAAATCTAATTTTTTAACTCAATTAAATAAAGTAAAATGAAGACATGTTTTTAAACAATAGAAAACTAAAATTAAAAACTAAATTAGAAAATGAAAAGGCAGTCTTTTACAAAAGACAGCTTTACTATTGCAGAATGCTTTGTTCTAAAACCTTGAGTGAGTTTAGTGAACTGACTAAATTACCGATTTCAACAATTTCTTGCTATGAGAGAAACAAGTCAACACTTACTCAAAAAAGCATTAAAAAAATAGAGACACTGTTTGTCTCTGACAAAATATCTATCTATAACTTTAATTTGTTTGAAGACAAAATAGATGAGTTAATCAATTCATTAGTTAAAGTCAAAAAATTAGAAAAAAGTTTAGCAGACCCTAAAGATCATGACATTTTAAACAACACTATTTTTAACAGTTTTTATTATTTGAGCAACTTAAACTTGACTGATGCGCTTTTGATTTTAAGCAAAGGTGACTACACTAAACCTGACTTTTCTCCAAAGTACTACGAGGTTTATCAACTGATTTCGGCGCTGACTATGTTTATCTCTGGAAACGTTAAAGATTGTACAATAGTTCTTGAAAATAGGGTAGCAAGTGCAGAAGATAAAAGAGTTGAAGCGATGTTCATGCTTTTAAAAGTTTTGACTAAGTTTTGTGAGAAAAAGCATATTCACACAAATGAAATTGACGATTTAGAAGTTTATTTTTCAGCACTAAATTCGCCAATTTTAACTGGGATTTTAGATTCAGTTAGACTAATTAAAAATCTAAAATTTCAAGATAAAATAACTTTTGAAAATAATGTTAAAAACATTTTAAGATGTAAGTTTAGCAATAACAAAATAGTTGGTGCTTTCTTTGGTTTGTATGCGCAAATTTATCATAGTGTGTTCATTCCAGACTTGTTTTTTAAAAGTTATATAAAGTTTGAAAACAGACTAGCAAGGCTATTTTTTGAAACTATGTACTATATTTATGAACGAAAAATTGAGGCTATATCTCACAACATAAATGAGTTTCTTAAACATAAAATTCCCGATAACTTTTTAATATCTAAACTGATGCAATTTGCTCAGAAACTACTTTTATATCAAGATGCACCTGATGTTTTTATTAAGTATTTATTGGAATTTTTAGACACAGAAATCAGCAGGGTTTACAAAACTTTTTTTATTTTACTGGCTTGTAATTACTATAAAAATGTTAAGGGTGGAAACATAATTTTAAAACTAATTAAACTAAACAATAAACTAACCAAAATCTTACCCCAAGCCGAATATTTCTAAGTTCTTGTTATATAATGTATATAACGAGCGACGGAGAAAATATTTGAAATTATATAATTTTTTAACCAAAAAAATAGATAATTTTAATCCAGGAGCAGGCAAAAAAATCAGCATTTATGTATGCGGACCGACAGTTTACTCATACATTCATGTTGGAAATGCTCGCCCTGCTATTTTTTTTGATGCAGTTGTTCGTTATTTAAGATATCGTGGACACCAAGTTTTCTATGTTTCTAATATCACCGATATTGACGATAAAATCATTAACAAGGCGATTTTAGAAAATGTTAGTGAACGAGAAATTGCACATAGATACAGTCAAGAGTATTTAAAAAATCTAGCAGATTTGAACTGCGAATTTCCTGACATCATTCCTTACGCTACTAAATACATTGACCACATAATTGATTTTATTCAATCCTTAATTTTCAAAAATCTAGCCTACGAAAAAAATGGAAATGTTTATTTCAGAGTTAACTCAATTAAAACTTACGGTGCGATTTCTCATCAAAATACCGAAGACTTAGAAGTGGGTGCCAGGGTTTCTGTAAACCAAGATAAAGAAGATCCGCTTGATTTCTTACTCTGGAAAAAAACAGAAGAAGGCATTAAATTCAAATCTCCTTTTAGTGAAGGCAGACCAGGCTGGCACACAGAATGTGCTGTAATGAATAAAGAGTTATTTCAAGATACTCTTTTAATTCACGGTGGCGGTTCTGACTTAAAGTTTCCGCACCACGAAAATGAGCGTGCTCAGTTTCTTGGCGAAACTAGACGTGAACTAAGTAAATACTATATGCATGTGGGCAGAGTTAATGTTGACAATCAAAAAATGTCTAAGTCGCTTGGGAATGTAATCAATGTAAACGAAATCATAGAAAATGGCCAAACAAACGGATTTAGACTTCTAATACTTTCTCATAACTTTGAAAGCCCAATTAACTTTTCAAGAGAACTACTTCAAGAAAACCAAGCAGTATTTACTAAACTACAGCGTAAATTAAGAATACTTGCTTTTAATCACCGTGTTGATGGTTTTGAGTTTAAGAAATTTGACAAAGAAGTCTTAGATAACTTCTCAAAATGTATGGAAGCTGGTTTTTTAACTCCACTTGCTTTAAGTGATTTACAACAATTCATAAAAAAACTAAGTATCAACGAAACCAGTTCAACTAACGCTGCAGTAATTCACTCTGTTTACAAAGTTTTAGAAATTTTAGGTTTTAAAATCAAACTACCCGAGTTTACAGACTCAGAGTTTGAATTATATAAAACCTGGCAACAAGCCCGTTTAGACAGAGACTTTAAAAAAGCAGATGAACTTAGAGTGAGTCTAACTGAAAAAGAACTAATTTAACTAACTGAGAGGACACTATGGAAAAAAACAAAAAAGTTGAAAATACACAAGTAAAAACTGAGATTAAAAAAGAACTTACACTTGATTTAAAAGAAAGTGCTACTAAAGAAATTACAGAAAATGAAAAAGTGCTTTTAGACAACAAATCAAAAAAATCAAGTAAGGTAAAACAAGGTAAAAAAGGCTTAATTAAAAAAACTATAACTATCGTTGAAGAAAGCGCTGAACTACACGAAATTCCAGATGAACTAAAACAACGCTACGCTGAAATTAAACCGAAAGAAAAGAAAGCAAAAAAACCTCGCAAAAAAGAAATTAAAATCGTTCGCTACAACCCAAATGTAGAAACTGGTTTAACTGACCAAGAAGCGGAAAACAGACGAATTCTTGGCATGGCCAACAACTCCAAAACTAAGACTTCTAAAAGTTATTTTGCGATTTTCTTTACCAACATCTTTACGCTATTTAACCTAATCATGTACCCACTTGCGGTTTGGTTAATTACAGTTGGCGCAAAACCACAAAACTTGGTATTCTTAGTCGTTACTACCATTAACATAATAATTGGAATTGTTCAAGAAATTAAAGCAAAATTAACTATTGAAAAGTTAACCATCTTGCAACAACCCACAATTACTGTTTTAAGAGAAGGTAGTCAAAAAGAAATTAAATCAAAAGAAATTGTTTTAGACGATTTAATTATTTTAAAACCAGGCAGACAAATTCCGTGTGACTGCGTGTTGGTTTCAGACGGCGGTCTTGAAGTTAACGAAGCCTTGTTAACGGGTGAGTCTGATTCAATCGTTAAAGACAAAAAAGCCGCACTTTACGCAGGAAGTTTCGTAGTTTCTGGAGCTGGAGTTGCCCAAGTTGTGGCAGTCGGTAAAAACGTATACATTGAAAAACTAACTAGCCAAGTTAGAAAAGTTAAGAAAAACAAATCTGAACTCCTTAAATCACTTAAACTACTAATTACTATCTTAACCGTCTTAATTATTCCAATCGGGTTTACTTTATTTTACTTTTCTACAAACCATTTAGATTTTAGCAACTCAGCAGTTTATAAAAGTGCAGTTGAAAAAACAGCAGGTGCGATGGTCGGAATGGTTCCAACTGGTCTATTCTTACTAACTTCTGTTGCCTTGTCTGTAGGTGTTCTTCGTCTTGCTAAACACAACACTTTGGTGCATAACTTATACTGTATTGAAACTCTGGCTCGTATTAACGTGCTTTGTTTAGATAAAACAGGAACTATTACCGATGGCTCAATGTCTGTAAAAATGTCAATGGACTTCAATCAAACTGAGTCTATGTATTCAAATGAACAGCTACTTCAGGCTTTTTTAAATATAGACAACTCAGATAACCCTACAAACACCGCGCTAATTGAACGTTTTGGCAATAACTTTGCATTAAAACACAATGCCTACATTCCTTTTTCAAGTAGTCGTAAATACTCAGCAATTGAGTTTGAACAGGTTGGTACTTTTTATTTAGGTGCGCCTGAATACATCATCAAATCTAAGTTTAAACAAATTAACGACAACGTAGAAAGATATATCCTTGAAGGTTTTCGTGTGTTGGTGTTTGGCTACACCAAAACACCACTTGGTGACAGAATCCCACAAGACGTTACTCCACTTTCTTTAATCGTAATTGAAGATACAATTAGAACAGACGCGCTTGATACCATTAAGTTTTTTAAAACTATGGGTGTTGACATTAAAGTAATTTCTGGTGATAATCCGCTAACAGTTTCAAGAATTGCTGAGCGTGTTGAAATTGAAAACTACAACAAATACATCTCAATGGAAAACGTCAAAGACGAAGAAATTGAAAATATTTGTACTGAATACACTATTTTTGGCCGTGTTAACCCAACTCAAAAACGTCTGCTAGTTCAAGCCCTTAAGAAAAAAGGCAAGACTGTTGCTATGACTGGAGATGGTGTAAATGACATCTTGGCACTACGCGAAGCCGATACTTCAATTGCGATGGCCGAAGGTTCTGAGGCTGCAAGAAACGTCGCTGAGGTTGTTTTGATGGATTCAAACTTCTCATCAATGCCAAAAATTGTTGCAGAAGGTCGTAGAGTTATTAATAACATTGAAAAAGTAACTACTTTGTTTATTACAAAAACAATTTTTTCAGTTGTGCTTTCTTTAATTGCAATTTACCTAGCGGCTGCTCAAAGAGGAGCATATCCGCTTGAACCAATTCAACTAGTTCCAATTGAAAGTTTAGCAATTGGTATTCCTTCGTTTTTCTTGGCACTTGAATACAACAACAGCAAAATTAAAAAAGATAACTTCTTATGGAGTATCATTAAAAAATCTATGCCAAGTGCTTTGACGATAATTCTAGAATGTGTATTGATTTATAGTTTAAGCAAAACTCTAAACTTAACCGCAGCAGGCCATGAAAGAGTTATTCCAACCTTAATTGTTTACAGTGCAACTACAATTTGTTTAATTACTCTGCATAAAATTTGTCTGCCAATGAACTTCAAACGCGGAATGTTGGTGACTACAATGATTTCTATTTTCATCGTGCTAGTCACATTTATGTCTGAATTCTTTGCAATCGCTCCAATCTTTAAAGTTGGCTACTACACAGGAAACGCATTAAATGTCCAAGAGTTGTTGTTGTTAGTTATTCTACTTCAAGCCGGTTGGCCACTGATGTATTTGTTTACCAACATTGTTGCTTGGACTAAAAAAGGAATCCATAACGCAGTTGTTTTCTTTAGAGATTCCAATAACTTACCGGAAGACAGCAAAAAATGATTTACTTTGGTAAAAATGTTGTTAAAGAAATGATTTTAAATCACTTTCCAATCTTCAACGTTTATTTAGATGAAAAGTTTTCAGACCAAAAGTTTTTTGAGTTTTTAACTAAAAATAAATCAAAAATTGAAAGAGTTTCAAAAGAACGTTTATTTAAATTAACTAACACCAAAGATCACCAAGGAATTGCTGTCAATGCTAGCGACTTTAAATATTTTAAGTTAGCAGAACTACTTACAAAAGATATTAAAAAAATAATTATCTTAGATTCAATTCAAGACCCGCATAACCTTGGCGCCTTACTTAGAAGCGCTGAGGCTTTCGGGATTGACGCAATCGCAATTTCCAGTAGAGAACAAGTTAAAGTAACACCTACCGTTTTAAAAGTATCGGCAGGTGCCGCGATTAAAGTGCAAATTGCAATGGTAAAAAGTATTTCAAAAGCCATTGAAACTCTAAAAGAAAATAATTTTAAAGTCTTTGCTACTACTTTAAATACAAATAAGTCTGTTGCTTGTTTAAAAGCAGAAGACAAAATTGCAGTAATTCTTGGAAATGAAGGGCTAGGCGTCAGAAAAAATTTAATTTCGCTTTCTGATGATTCTGTGACCATTCCAATGATTGGCAAAATCAACTCACTTAACGTATCTGTTGCTGGTGCGATAGTGATGAACGAAATGACTAGAAAGGATTAAAATGATTAACTATAATGACTACGAACTCATTTATTTAGTTCAGTGTCATTATGACCAAACCAGTTTAAAAATCATTTTTGACAAATACAAAGCCTTTATCTACAAAGTAGCCTTAAGCAAACGCATCTATAGTCTATCTTTAGAGGACCTTGTGCATCTAGGATTGGTTTCACTTAAAACTGCCATTGAAAGTTACTCAGAACTTTTTAACAAAACTTTTATGCGTTTTTTTGAACTAATTTACTTAAGACGACTTTCAAGAGAACTTAAAAGTGCCTACAAAAAAGCACAGCATATTACCAATATAGACCATGAAATAATTGATAATGTGCTTTTGGTAAGCGACAACATGGAACAGTATTCATACGAAAAAGAAAAACCAGAAGTTGCCGAAATTCAGTTTAAAAATAAAGATTTAGCGCTAGTCTACTCACTTACTTTAAAAGGTCTTAAACCAAGCGAAATCGCCAAACAAACGGGTTTTTTAATTAAAAGGGTTTACAATTTACTTGCAAGAATTCGCCAAGGAATTAAAAATTCAGGCACGAGAGTCTTTAAACAAAAAATCGTGAGGTTATGAAATGAACACACTTAAAATTAAAAATTATTCAGTTTCAATTGAAGATAAACAAATTCTTAAAAACATTTCTCTAGAAGTCAAAAGTGGGGAAGTGCACGTAATTATGGGACCAAACGGAACTGGAAAATCTACGCTTTTGACTTCCTTAATGGGACATCCCTTGTATACAGTTGAAAGCGGGGAAGTATATTTAAATCAACAAAACATACTTGAAATGCCCACAGACGAGCGTAGTCGCTCTGGGCTTTTTTTGGCGTTTCAAACTCCTACCGAAATACCTGGTGTTAAAAATGTAGATATTTTAAGAGAAGTTGTTCTACAAAAAACCCAAAAAGACTTTAAACTATTTGACTTTATCAATGAAGTTGAGAAAGCCACACAAGAACTAGGACTTAGTAAAGAGTTTGTGTTTAGAGAAGCAAATGTTGGATTTTCAGGCGGTGAGAAAAAACGTAATGAAATTATTCAATTGAAAGTCTTAAAACCTAAGTTTGCACTACTTGACGAGATAGATTCTGGACTTGATGTAGACGCTCTAGAATGTGTCGGTAAGGCGGTTTTAGAAGAAGTTAAAACTAACAATTTAGGTGTAATTATCGTTACTCACTATGAGCGTATTTTGAAGCACATTAAACCAGACTTTGTTCATGTTTTGCTTAATGGCAAAATTGTAAAGACAGGGGACGCTACTTTAATTGAAAAAATTAACAAAGAAGGCTACGCTTGGTTAAATGCATAGCATAAATAATTTAAAAAAAGTTAAAACTGTTTTTAGCAACCCTTTTGAGTTTAAGCATCTTGAAATTATAGATGCTTCTTTTGTTGAACTAGAATTTGGTGCTAACTTAACTGGAACAGTTTTTATTAAATTGAAAAGCACAGGAATTCTAGATTTTATTGTTAATTTAGCCGAAAAAGCAGATATTTTGATTCATTTATTTTTAGTTTCTGATAACCTAAAAACAAAAATCAATCTAAATACTTTAGGTATTAAATCAAAACTACAGTTTAATTTGTTAACTGTAACAAATAAAACTAAATCTGTAGATGTTGATTTAACTGCGACTAACCGTGCAAAAAACTCAGAGATCTATACATCTGGTTTAGCAGTTGCAACACAAGAATCGTATGTTAGACTAAACTACATCGGTCAGATTGAAAATAAAATGGCTAAATCAAAACACTTTGAAAAACTAAAAGGTTTCATTAAAGACAGCGCAAAAATGGAATTAAATCCTATTCTTGAAATTAAAGAGTTTGATGTAGAAGCAGGACATTCTGCTGCCAGTGGCAACATTAACGCCGATACTTTATTTTATTTAAATTCAAGAGGGATTGATAAAAACACTGCAGAAAAAATTATCTTAAATGGGTTTGTTGAGCCTTTTTTCAATATTATTCCAGATGAGAAAATACAAAAAAATTACCTAAAAGAATTGAGTGCAAAACTATGAAGTCAGTAAGAAAATATTTTCCGTTTTTTAAAAATAACCCTGGTTATGTTTATCTAGATAGTGCGGCGACTACCCTTAAACTAAACAAACAAATTAAGGCAGAAACTGACTTTTTAAAAAAGAATGGTACTAATGTTTTTAGGGGTGCATACTTACAAGGCTTTTTAGCAACTGAACTTTATCTTGAAAGCAAAAAAACGGTTGCCGAATTTTTAAATTGCTCAGATAAAGAAATCATCTACACAAAAGGTAGCACTAATGGCCTTAATTTAATTGCAAACTCTATTGATAGTTTTATTCAAAAAGATGATGAGTTTCTAACATCTACTTTAGAACACAATGCTAATTTTTTGCCGTTTTTTGAACAAAGTAAAAAAGTCGGTTTTAAAATTAAATACATAGAACTAAACGAAAATAAACAAATCACAGTTGAAAACTTTAAAAAAGCGCTAACTGAAAAAACCAAAGTAGTTTCACTTACCTATATTTCAAATGTTTTTGGTTATATCACTCCAATTAAAGAAATTGGAAAGATTTGTTGCGACAAAGGTATTATTTTAATTGTTGACGCTGCACAGGCTGCCACTAGAATTAAGATAGATATGCAAACACTAAATTGTGATTTCTTAGTGTTTTCTGCTCACAAAACGTATGGTCCAAATGGTCTTGGTATACTTGCTGGTAAATTAAATAGCTTAAAAAAACTAAATGCTTTTGAGTATGGTGGACAAATGGTGGAAAGTATTGATGAAAAAGAAATCATTTACAATCCTGCACCTGCTAATTTAGAAGCAGGAACCCCAGCAATCAGTCAAGCAATTTCTTTTAAGGAAAGTTTAAAGTTTTTAATGGAAATTGGTATGCAAAATGTAGAAAAGCACGAAAAAGAACTCGCAGCTCTTACTTACAGTGAACTTAGTAAAATCAGCGAAGTTGAATTGTACACTAAAGTTCCTGAAAGCGGAATTATTTCTTTTAATATCAAAGGTGTACACCCACACGATGCTTTAACTTTTTACGATCAGGAAAAAATTTGTCTAAGAGCAGGACAACATTGCTCAGGTTTAGCATTTACAAATTTAGATGTAGAAAGTGCCCTTAGGGTGTCTTTTGGGATTTATAATAATAAAAAAGATGTGCGTAAATTTATTTCTGTCACTAAGAAACTAATTGAATTTTTTCAAGGAGTATAAAATGAGCGTCCAACTAAATAATTTATACAGAGAAGTTATAATGTTTCACTCAAGCAATCCTTACAATAAAGGACTTAATAAAAACCCAGATGCTAAATACTTAAAATTAGTAAACTCAAGCTGTGGTGATGTTGCAGAAATTGAAGTTATGATAAATGACAGCAAAATATCCTCAGTTAGACATCTTTCAAAAGGTTGTTCAATTTCTTGTGCTGCGGCATCTGTACTTTGCAAAACTATTGAGAATACTGAAATCAAAGATGCTAAAGAAATAATTTCTACTTATTTTAAAATTATTAAAGGAGAAGAAATTTCTGCAGATTTTACAAACAGCGAACTAGTTGCTTTTTCTGGAGTTAAAGCGTTTCCTGCAAGAGTGAGATGTGCAACACTTGCTTGGAAAGCCCTTGAAGAAATCTTAAATACTTTATGAAAAAAAGAGAAATTAAAAATAAAGAAGTTCTTGATAACTTAAAGAATACTGCAATAAATCAAGACTATGAACTTGGTTTTCATATAGAGACAAAACCTGAAATAAATCTTGGAAAAGGGCTTAATAAAGAGATAATAAAAAAAATATCTGAATCTAAAAAAGAACCCGATTGGATGCTTGAACTCAGACTAAAAGCGTTTGAAAAGTTTTTAGAACTAACCAATCCTAAGTGGGGTCCTGACTTAAATTTTATTGATTTTCAAGATTTTAAATACTATATTAAATCAAGTAAGTTGACCAATTCTTGGAATGAAGTTCCACTTGAAATTAAAACTGTGTTTGAAAAAATTGGTATACCTGAGGCTGAGCGTAGTTATTTAGCAGGGGTCACTACTCAATTTGAGTCAGAAGCGGTTTATCTTAAGATTAAAAAAGAACTTGAAGCAAAAGATGTGATTTATTTAGATACAGATACAGGTCTGCGTTTGTTTCCAGAAATCTTTAAAGAGTATTTTGGCAAAATTATTAAATATGACGACAACAAATATGCCGCTTTAAACACAGCTGTTTGGAGCGGGGGTTCTTTTATTTATGTTCCGAAAAACGTAGAAATCAAAGAACCACTACAGTCTTATTTTAGAATGAACGAAAGTGGCTTTGGGCAATTTGAACGTACTTTGATAATTTGTGAAGACTATAGCTACTTAAACTACGTTGAAGGTTGCACGGCACCGCTTTACTCAAAAGATTCGTTGCACGCTGCGGTTGTTGAAATTTTTGTAAAACCAAATGCAAAATGCAGATATACAACAATTCAAAACTGGTCTAAAAACATCTTAAACTTAGTTACCCAGAGAGCGCATGTTGAGAGTTTTGGTGAAATGGAGTGGATTGATGGCAATATGGGTTCACGTATCAACATGAAATACCCATCAACTATTCTAGCCGGACCTTACGCTAAAGGAAAGGCTTTGTCTATCGCTATTGCCAGTGAAGGCCAAGACCAGGACACTGGCGCAAAAATGATACACTTAGCGCCAAACACTTCTTCAACTATAGTTTCAAAAAGCGTTGCGAAAAACGGTGGCATTGTTGATTATCGTGGGAAAGTTTACTTTTCTAAAAAAGCACACTCTGCTTTTTCCCACATTGAATGTGACACTATTTTAATGGACGAAGTTTCAAAATCAGACACTACTCCGATTAACATAGTTAATAACTCAGACTCTTTTTTAGAACACGAAGCAAAGGTTTCTAAAATTAGCGAAGAACAATTGTTTTATTTAACGTCTCGCGGAATTGATGAAAAGAAAGCAACTGAACTTATCATTATGGGCTTTATTGACCCGTTTTCCAAAGAATTGCCGATGGAATATAGTGTTGAGTTAAACAAGCTAATTAAACTAGAAATGAAGGGTTCTATTGGTTAATGTATAAATATACTAAAAATGTTAAAAATTCACTTTATGTATATAAACTAGGTCAAACTCATGAACAACTTTTTATCACAAATAAAAAGTTTATAGATAATCTACTTCAAAATAATTTAACAAATTACTCAGGATATAAAAAAGCAGTTGATAAAAAGTTTAAGCTTAGCAGACTAACACCTATTTATTTGAATTCAAAAACTTGTTTTATTCAAACAAAACAAATAAATAAATACGAGTGCCAGTTGATAAACATTAAAGCAATCAAAGAAATAAAAGATTGCGGAAAAGAAAGCGAAATTACATTTTTAGATGAAACAGTTATATCTATTTCGATATGTAAAAACACTATTCTTAAAAAAATAAAATTAGCAGAAGAAATAGAATTCTTTTTGAAAAACAAAATAGGTGATTAAAATTCAATCACCTATTTTGTTATACTAAACAACCTAGTTAAACGACAATACAAATAAAGAATGGTGCTTTAATAATTTTTTTTACGGAAAGCAATGTTCTTAAATAGAATAAATTTTTGAAATTTGGTACTTTTCAAAACAAACATTAGTAAAATAGTCGCAAACTCTTTTAACTATTGTGTGCTTTTTTAAATAAACTCGCTGTCAGCAGTTAAAAAACTAATAAGCATATAAGCCGGATTAACTTAATATAATTTTATTTACTTAATAGCCTAAATAGACCATATAGGAACAATTATGGTGTTTTCATCCAACATTGACACTTTATCACTTAAACAAATTATTGCAGTTTTTTTAATTTCAATTTTTTGTTTGCTAAGTTGAAAAATACCTTTTAACATATGTGTGTTAGGGTGACTAGTTTTTTTAATTTCAATAGCGGACATAGAATTGTCACAATCTAAAATCAAATCAACTTCTTTTTGTTCTTTATCGCGATAATAATAAAGATTAAAAGGTTCGGCTAAATTAAAATATGAACCTTGGATTTGATTAATAACATAGTTTTCTAATATTGCACCACTTATGGAACTATCTCTTAAAATTTCGGGTGAATGGTGACTAGTTAGATAAGAAGCTACACCAGTGTCAAAAAAATAAAGTTTTGGTGCTTTGATGGTTCTTTTTAATAATTTGTTTGAGTATGGGTGCAGTAAATAAATAATTTGTGACTTTTCAAGTAGGAATAGCCATCTTTTCGCTGTATCATCAGAAATATCTACGTCCTGTGCAACTGAGTGGATATTTATTTCTTGTCCGATTCTACACGCCACTGCTTTGATGAAATTTCTAAATTTAAAATTATCCTTTATGTTGATTTCGTCTTTTATATCTCTATACAAATAAGTTTCAATATAACTTTCAAAAAAAATTTTTCTGTCTGTTATTTTTTTGCTAACTATCGCAGGCAAACCACCAAAGAAAATACGCGAAAATATTTCATTTATATCAGCTTTTTTAAGCAAAATGGACTTGTTATTAAGTTTTGAAAAATCTAACTCAAACTTGTTTAATTTTACATTATTAAACGCTTCGTTTTGAGTCAATCCGGTCATTTTTAGTATGGCAACCCTGCCCGCAAGAGACTCTTGTGCAAGTTTCATTAGCGCAAAAGATTGAGATCCAGTTAGCCAAAAACTTCCGGGTTTTGCACCATTGTCAATCGCGATTTTTATATAACTAAAAAGTATAGGTGCGTATTGAACTTCATCAATTAAAATAGGCGGGCTATAAATTTGTAAAAATAAAGCCGGGTCTTTTAAAGCGAGTTCTCTATCTTGTAGATTGTCAAGAGTAACCTTTTTTCTCATAGGTTCGAGTTTTTCTAACATAGTAGTTTTTCCTACTTGTCTTGGTCCTGTCAATAATAAACAAGCGTATTGCTTATTGATACTAATAATTTTTTCTTCTATATCTCTTTTGATATAAAGCATATACAGCCTCCTATATAAATATTGACTAAAATACGATACAATCTTATTTTAGTCAATAATTGAAACTTTGTCAATGTTATACAAATGTTTTTTTAATTTAATGTTTGCGTGGTATCCTTTTTATGTAGATATACTTGTGAGGTAATGAATGAAAAAGACAAATTTAATGTGCAGTCAATGCCTTCAGAGAAACTATCAAGTCGCGGTCGGCAGTAAAAGAATTGAAATTAAAAAATACTGCCCTAAATGCAACTCACATACCTTGCATAAAGAAAATAAATGATTACAAAAAGAAATAAAACTACTCAGTTTAAGTGTGGTAGTTTACTATTGGGTGGAAATAACAATATCTACATTCAATCCATGACTACTACCAAAACTAAAGATGTGGAAAACACAGTTAAACAGATAAAAGAATTAGAACAGGTGGGTTGTCAAATCATTAGAATAGCAGTTTTAGACGAGACAGACGCAAAATCTATTAAAGAAATTAAGAAGCAAATCAATATTCCATTAGTTGCAGATATTCATTTTGACTATCGTCTGGCTTTAATTGCAATTAAAAACGGTGTTGATAAAATCAGAATTAATCCTGGAAACATTGTAAATAAAAACCACATCAAAGAAATCGTTGATGCTTGCAAAGTAAAAGGAATTGGTATTAGAATTGGACTAAACTCGGGCTCCTTACCAAATGCTTTACCGGCAACTGCTGAAAACTTTATTAAAGTAATGAAAAAAGAAGTTGGAATGCTTGAAGAATTTGGTTTTAAAGACATTTGTCTATCTTTGAAGGCTACTTCTGTTTTAACTACTATTGAATGTTATGAACTTGCAGCAAAAACATTTAAATATCCACTGCACATCGGAGTAACTGAAGCGGGTACTTTAATTGGTGGCACTGTTAAAAGTAGTTCTGCGCTTTCTGTACTTTTACTGAAAGGAATCGGCAACACTATACGTGTGTCTTTGACTGAAAATCCAGTTTTAGAAATTAAGGTTGCCAAAGAAATTCTAAAGTGTTTGGGCCTAAAAAAAGACGGCGTTGACTTTGTTAGTTGCCCAACATGTGGACGTTTAGAATATGATATGGAAGATATTGCTAAACGTGTTGAAAGTTTTTGTGATACTTTAAATAAAAAGATTAAAGTTGCTGTTATGGGCTGTACTGTCAATGGCCCAGGTGAAGCAAGAGATTCAGATATCGGAATATGTGGAAACAAAGATAGTGTTTTAATTTTTAAGAAAGGTAAAGTCTTTAAAAAGGTTAAACCAAAAGAGGCTTATGAAGAATTAACCAATATTATTTCAAACGATTTTTAACACTTTAAAATAAAAAATAAATCTAAGCAAATAATTTGTTTTAATTTTAAAATAGAATATAATTAAAGTATCGGATCGGTCAAGAAGCGTACGGCGCCTTGACCATTTTTAATGGTAAAGATAAATGAAAGAGTTTAAAACTATAAGACAGCAAATAAATATTTTAAGAAAAAGAGGCTTGATTGTACCAAAAAACGGTAAACCAAAAAAATTTCTAGAAGAAAATAATTATTATAATGTGATAAATGGTTATAAATATTTATTTCTTGAAAAAGACACAACCGTTAATTTAGTAAATCCTGAGTGTTTTGTTGAAAATACACACTTTGATTCACTAAAATTCCTATTTTTGTTTGACAGAGAACTAAGAATAATTTTTTTAAAATACATTTTAATTTTTGAAAATACATTCAAAAGTATACTATCTTATGTTTTTACCAAAAAATACCCTAATTCAAACTCATACCTTGATAAGACAAATTTTTCTAAAGATAGAAAGTCTGCATTTAACCAAATTATAGTGTCAACCAAAATATTATCCGAACAGGTAGACTATGAAGGCCCCATTAAACACTATTTGGATGTACACACCGATGTACCTTTTTGGGTTTTAGTTAATAGGATGACTTTAGGCAATTTATCGCATTTTTATGATTCTTTACAAGAATCTGAGAAGAACGAAATAGCCAATAAATTTTATACTAAATATAATAAAGAATACAAAACAAAAAGTGTATACAAACTACAAACTGGTAATTTTAGATTAGGATTAAAAATAATATACCTTGTTAGAAATATGTGTGCACATGATGAAAGACTTTACAATGTTAAACTAAAAACTAAAAAAATAAATGATTTGAGAAATTTATTTAATCTTGATGGAAATACCGGCCATAATAAACTTATCGATGTTATTTTATTTCTAAAATTTTTATTAAATAAAAATGACTTTAAGAATTTTTACCTAGAATTAACAAAATTACTGGCGAAATACAGAGATAAATTTGATGCAAATATCTATGACTTAATTTTAGATTCCATGGGTATAGAGATCAGCGAACTTAAAAAACTTAAATAATTTTACTAAAAAGAGACGCCAAGCGTCTCTTTTTAATATCCTAAACCAACTGCTTTTTTGGCCTTTGTATAGTTTTCTTTTGCTAGTTTTTCAGCAAACTTTTTGCCACTTTCCAGAGTTTCAATCAACTCTTTTGAGTTAACAAGTTTTTCAATATTTTCACCTAACGGAACGATTTCTTGAATTAAAAGTTCGGCAAGGTCTAGTTTGAATTCTGCATAAGTTTTTGCATCTTTATATTTAGTTTCAATGTCTTTAATAGATAAATTAGTCAGTGCTGCATATATATTGATTAAATTAGAAATTGCGGGTTTTTTATCCGTATCAAAATAAATTTTTGCTTCTGAATCTGTAACGGCAGATTTGATTTTTTTAAGTATGGAATCTTTGGAATCTGAAAGTAAAATATAAGATTTTGGATTTTCAGAACTCTTAGACATTTTTGTGAAAGGGTCTTGCAAGGACATTATACGGCATGTGTATTTATTGATTTCGTATTTAGGTATTTTAAAAGTTTCACAGTACATTTTATTAAAACGTTTTGCTAAAGTTTCGGTTAATTCCATATGTTGTTTCTGGTCTTCACCAATTGGCACAATGTCTGCGTTGTAAAGCAGGATGTCTGCAGCCATTAAAGCAGGATAGGTGAACAATGAACTTCTAATATTTTTAGAGTTAGTAGATTTTTCTTTAAATTGAATCATTCTACTAAGCTCACCAAAATAAGCAGTGGACTCCATTAAAAATCCAAGTGCTGCGTGTTCATTAATTTCAGATTGCACAAAAATATGAGTGTGGTTTTTGTCAAAACCCAGCGCTGAATAGCAGGCTGCGATTCTTAAAATATTTTCTCTCAGTTCCTTTGGGTCAATTGGCAAAGTAGTGGCGTGTAGGTCAGCAATAAAAATCAAAAGTTCTGAGTCTGTATTCGCCTGGACAACCGCTTTTAGGTTTTTAAGCGCACCTAAATAATTGCCAAGAGTTAGACTTCCAGTTGGTTTAATGGCTGTTAAAATAATTTTTCTATTTTTGTCCATATGAATATCCTTTGACAACTTTTGTCTCTATTTTAGAAACCCCTCTAAAAACTTCACCGTCAATTTGTGCAGTTTTGGTGTTTTCAGTTTCTATAGTGATTTCTTTGCCTTTAAAAGTTTTAACAAATCTTTTAAATACTGTGTGCCAGCCTAAATAAATAAACGGAAATAGTAGCAATAAAAGTAATCTTGAACGAATTGTTACTAATATCAAATAAAGAAAATCTTCTCTTTTAGCCATTGGTGCAATTTTCATGCCACCACCAAAATAGGGGCCATGCATCACGGAAGCTAAAAAACAGTTTTTGTGTTCGCTAGGCACACCATCTACCGATACTTTTGCTGAAAATGGTTTATATCTAAAAAAAGTAGCAATTGTAACTTTAGCAAAAGTGCTTTTGATTTTGTATGCTCGCATGTTGTCAAGACGTCTGCAAATTTCTCCGTCTATACCAATTCCCACACCGTTTAAAAACAAGAAGGTTTCACTTCCTATTTTTGCTTGCCCAAAATACTTTAAATTGGCTTTAAAATCAACTTCCTTGGTTTTGTCTTTAAAGCCGCGTAGAAAGTCATTGCCGGTTCCACCGCGCGCAACTAACACTGTGGCTTTAACTTGAGTTAAATTAACTGAGTTTACAATTTTATTTAAAGTACCATCTCCGCCAAATATCAAAATCACGTCTCTTTTGGAAAAAGACTTTAAATACTTTTCAATATCGGAAAGCGCAAGTATTGAGTTTAAAGTAGCGTTATCTTGATTTTCTAAATAAAACTTATGGGCTTTTTTGTAGTTTTTAGAAAGTGGGTTGTAAATAATTCTATACATTTAGGCGTTAATTAAATTGCAAAAGCACTAAATTGTTTTTTACCGCGTTTAATTACAAAATATTTTTTAAAAGCAGGTTTTAAATCACTTAGTTTAAGTTCAAGGTTGGTGGTTTTCTCTGAGTTTACAGAAATAGATCCGGCTTGCATAAACTCACGAGCCTCGCGTTTAGATTTCGCTAAGTTAAGTGAAACTAAAATATCTAAAATGCTTGCGTCTTTTCCAAACTTTTGTTTACCGAATGCTGAGTAAAGCATTTTATATTCGCTTTCGCCAAGTTCGGCAAGTGCTCCTTTAAATAAAATATCAGTAATTTTTTTAGCAGAATTAAGAGCATCTTTGCCGTGTACAAACTCACAAACAAACTCAGCCAGTTTGGTTTGTGCAAGTCGTTTTTCGGGTTCTTGTTTAACCGAAAGCGCAAGTTCTTCAATTTCTTTTACAGAAAGTAAGGTAAGTAGTTTTAAATACTCAACAATCATTTTATCTTCAACATTTAAAAAGTATTGATACAGTGTGTATGGTGAAGTTAAGTTTTCGTCTAACCAAAGCGCTCCACTTTCAGATTTACCAAACTTAGTACCATCTGCTTTTAAAAGCAGGGGAGAAGATAGACCTAGGGCATCGTTTTCGCCTTCTAGTTTACGAATCAGTTCAAGGCCGGCGGTAATATTTCCCCATTGTTCAGAGCCACCAAACTGAATCTTGCAGTCGTAGTTTTTGTAAAGATAGTGAAAGTCAATAGATTGAAGAAGTAGATACGAAAACTCGGTGTAAGAAATTCCGGTTTCCAGACGTCTTTTGATAACGTCTTTTTCAAGCATATAGTTAATTCCGAAGTTTTTGCCAAAATCTCTTAAAAATTCAATGATAGAAAGTTTAGACAGCCAAGTTGAGTTATTTACAAAAATCACCTTGTCAGACTTCAAGATCTTTTTAACTTGCTTTTCAATTGAGTCAACATTCTTTTTAACTTCTTCATTTGAAAGAATGTGGCGCTCGCCATTTGGTTTAGGGTCGCCAATTGCTCCAGTCGTGCCACCAATTAAGCAAATCGGAATTAAGCCTCTTTCTTCAAGTAGTTTGATTCTAATAATTTGGACTAAATGCCCGCAAGTTAAGGAACTTCCGGTCGGGTCAAAGCCAATGTAGAACTTAGTACCTGGCACTAAGTTTTTTTCAGCAAGTTCTAAAGAAGAACAGTCTTTGACCATTCCCCTCCATTTAAGTTCTTCAAGTAAATTCATAAATTACCTACTACTTTCTCTTTCAATCAATTCATATTCAACGAAAGTTTGTGTCTTATCTATTTTAACATTTTCAATTAACTGAGTTAAGTAAATTAAGGCCTGTTCGCCTAAACGGTAATTAGAATAAGAAATTGAAGTTAACTGCGGAGTAAATAGTTTACAAAAATTAGTATTTTGCATGCAAACCACACGGTAGTCAGTACCACATTTTAAGTTCTTTTGTCTAAGCAGGTTAATTGCCTTAAGTGCGGCGATATCTCTGGTTGCCACAATTGCCTCAATCTGGTTTTCTTCAAAAAATGACAAAAACTCATGTTCTTCAATGTCTTCCGGATCCATTCTAAAAATATAGGGTTTTAAGCTACTTTCGTTGATTGTTTGTAGATATCCGCTTTCCTTTTCTAAGTTAGAAAAGTAAGTGATTTTAGAAGTTAAAAATAAAATTCTTTTCGTGTTTTTTTCAATTAAGTGTTTGGTTGCAGTTGCAACCGCTTTTTTAAAGTCTAGTGCTGTAAAAGTTACGCCTGGCAACTTAACTGCTGTGTTGATAAATGTAAACGGAAAATTAGCATTTAGCAAAGGCTTGGTAAACGCTTCAATTTGTTCGTTTGTGATATGTTCATCTAAAAAGATAATTCCGTCTATTTTTTCAGCCAGTACGGATAAAATAAAGGCTTCGTAGTTGCTTTTAGATTTGTATGAAAAAATACGGATTGTGTATTTTTGGTTAGCAGCAGCATCTAAAATACCAGAAATTAACCTAGAGATAGAAGGTCTGGAAACTTCAGATAAAATAAGTGCGATGTTTCTTGAGTTTTGAGATGCCAAAGAAGCGGCTACTCTGTTTGGAAAATATTGCATTTCTTTGATGATCTTCCAGACTTTTTCGTGAGTTTTGGCGCTAACTTTACTTGATTTGGCTAAAACTCTGGAAACTGTAGCAATAGATACATTGGCTTTTTTGGCAATGTCGTAGATTGTGTGTTTTTTAGACATAAGTTATTCCTTTGTGAGATATTTGGGTTTTATATGAAAGTATAACCCGATGCTATAGCATCGGGTTATTTTATGAAAACAAATTTAAATTAGTAATAAATTTTAATTTGTTTAATATTAAAACGGTGGTGAGAATTATCTTTAGGTTTTTCTGTGGCAGAAAGTTTTAAACGAAGAGCGTCTGTTGATTCACCAATTTCAACTGAACAAAGTTTACCATCAAATTCATTGATATCTGTAATTTCTTTTGCAGTTTTCCATTCTCCGTTGACTCTATATTGAATTTCTAGTTTTTGGAATTTATTGATGCCTGATTTGTTAGTCCATTTCTCCATAAAAAACTCAATTTTGGATTTAGAAGCAGTTTTTCCAAATTCCATTTCAATATAACTGAAGATGTCATTATCATTTTTGGCAAGTGTAAAACCAGTTTTTCCAGAAGAAGCGCTAACTCCTTTAAATTTAAGTGTATCGTCTGAGCCAGTTATTTGGTTTTTAATTTTTTGAGTTCGTGCCTTATAGCCGCTTCCTGCGGGTGATTTAGTAAAGTCATAGTGTTTAGTTAGTTTCATGCTGCTCGGATCTTCTGGTTTAGTACCTTGAGAGATTAGTTTAACTAATTCTTCAACAAGTTTTTTAAGAGCCTCTAGTTGTTCGGCTTGTTGTTTAGTATAGCCTTCTTCCCATTTTTCTAGTTTTACTTTTGCAACTGGGTTGTAAGCATCATTAAACTCAGTTCTTTTTGCTTGGTCTGCTTTTACATATTTGCCAGAAACTTGGTCTGGTTCTTTGTTTTCAAAAGGTAGGTCTTTAATTTCTTTTGCTTTGTCTAATACTCGCTCAGCTTCATCTTTTAATGAATTTTGTTCACCTGTTTTAACTAAATTTTGATATTTTTGAACAAGCGCTTTAAAATTGTTAAATTCAGCTTGCAGTTCTTTGCTTGCCATGTCAAATTTATGGTCGTTTAGTTTTTCTTGAATTTCTTCAATTTGATCCTTAAGTTCATTTAATTGTTTTTTAGATGCATGAACATATTGTTTGTCTTTTTTAACTTCACTTGGAATACGACTAATCCATTCTAGTTGAGTAAGTTCAATGGCTTTTTGAACAGTAGCGCTAACATCTGCTGTGATGTTTTTACCATCTTCTAATTTTTTAGTTCCTTCAGTAACAAATTTTTTAACCTCCTCTAGTTTAGTTTTTAACTGTTTGTATTTTGTCTTTTCTTCGTTTGTAGGTACGCGGTCAAAAGTGTATTTAGAAACTGTCATGTAAAGAGTGACTAATTCTTGTTTTTTAGAGTCGGCTGCTTTGATGTATTTAGTTCCTTCGTCAAACTCAGATGCGTCTTTCTCAGACCAAGTCATAGCAAGATAACTTTTTGCTGATGCTAAAACTTTTTGAGCTTGACTGTTGCTAATGTATCCGTCTTGACGAGTACCTGTGGTAATTTTTGCTAAATTTTGTGTAACTTGGTTTTTAAGAATGTTATATTCTTTAAGTTCGTTTTTAGATAGGTTTTGAGAGTCGGCTGCTTTTAATGCGTTTAGACGGGCAATAAATTTATTTTTATCGGTAGATGTGCGAACATATTCTTTGTCTTTTTCTACCATTTCAGGTGCTTTGTTGATAAAATCTAGTGCAGCCAGTCTTTCTGCGTCTGCAATTGTTTTGTCAAACTCTGCTTTATCTACTTTATTTCCTTCGGGGTCTGGAGTAGGTTGAGTTCCGTCTTTTTTAAGAACTGTGATTGTAAAAGTTTTTTTCGCGTCTTCAATTTGAGCAGTTAAGTTAACAGTTTCATCGTTATCTTGACGGGCAACTAAAACTTTTCCGTCTTCATCAATTTGCACAACCTTGTCGTTTGAAGATTGCCATTTGATTTTAAATTTATCAATCTTGGTTGGAACTGTAAAATCTGACTTTACAGTGTCTTTAGTTTCACCTTGTGCAAATTGCAATTCAACACCTTTAATAATTTTGTGTGGATCTGCTTTTTTGCATGCAAAAGCAAAACCAAAAATTAGCGCGGCTAAGATGAAAAAGAAACTAGTTTTAAGTGCTTTCATATATACTCTCCCTAAAGACCAAACGTCTTTTAAATACAAAGAAATTATACAATAAAAACCTTAAAATGTAAACGCTTACATTGAGGAAAATAAAAATGGGCCGGTGTTGGCCCATTTTATTTATTTTTATTGAAAAATTCCTAAACCTGTGGTTGGTGTAAATCTCAATTCGCCTTTGACTCTTACTAAAAACAAGCCTTCAAAGGATTTTCTCATACCTTCTTTGTCTTTAAGTTCCCGTGTTTCGGGGTTATACAAGATTTTTTTGGAGTAAATTCTGCTATTTTTTAA
>CAUUEZ010000008.1:0-25794 GCA_963544405.1 uncultured Acholeplasmataceae bacterium | reverse complement strand
CATGTACTTCCTGGTTTTAATGGTGCAGTTGGCGAAACAAAACCAGAAATCAAACAAGCAATTGCAGACACTAGCCTAACAGTTAATGAAACTAATGCAAACCCTTCTTATCTAGCAGGATTTGAACCAATTGCTGGTAGTGAAACTAAAAATATCGAAGCAGACGGATCTACTGTCTTTACTATTAACTACCGTCGTCGTAAGTTTACAGTAACCTATGAAGTAAATTACAACGGCAACCATTTTCCTGCTAATCCTTCTTTACAAGACCCCGAAACTGTTGAGTATGAAGGAACTGCAACTAAACCAAGCACCCCTACTTTAACAAGAATTGGCTATACATACACATTTAAACACTGGCAACTTAAAGACGAAACAACTTATCAACAAGGCGCAGAGTTTGATTTTGAAAACACCAAAATTACTAAAAACTTAACGCTAGTTGCTTATTTTGAAGAACAACCAAATTCGGTTAACTACACAATTAATCATGTACTTCCTGGTTTAAATGGTGCAGTCGGAGAAACTAAACCAGAAATCAAACAAGCAATTGCAGACACTAGTTTAACTGTTAGTGAAACTAACGCAAACCCTGCTTATCTTGAGGGTTTTGAACCGCTTGCAGGTAGCGAAACTAAAAATATTGAAGCAGATGGCTCAACCGTTTTTACTATTAACTACCGTCGTCGTAAGTTTACAGTAACTTACGAAGTAAACTACCTGAACCACTTTGAAGGCACTCCATCTGTTCAAAATCCCGAAACTGTTGAGTATGAGGCTAATGCTACTCAGCCGCCTGTGCCAACAATTACAAAACACGGTCGTACTTACACTTTTAAACACTGGCAGTTAAAAGATGAGACAGGCAACTCATACAATTTAGCAACTCCTTTTGACTTCAACACTAAAATCACTAAAAACACAAACCTAGTTGCCTACTTTGATGAGACAATTGATAAAGTTAACTATAAAGTAGTTCATTATCTTGAAAAAATTGGTGAAAACAGTGCGCTAAATAGCCAATACGACAGAATAGAAGAAGTTAAGCAAGACCAAAAAGTAGAAGAGGGTGCTGCTTACCGCGATTACTCAGCACTAGACTCTAACTTATATGAAAAAGACACAGCGCATCCGAATAATCTGTTAAACTCACAACTCACAACTGGTGACAACACAACTGAAGTTCGTCAATACTATAAGTTAAAAGAAATAAACGTCAAGTTTGAAAAAACTGAAGGTATTGACAGCTTTAAAACTGCTGATACAATCTCAGTTAAAAAAACCAGAAAAATTACTTTACCTGAGTTTAACTTAAAAGACACATATAACTTTGTGGGTTGGAGTTTAAGCGAAAACGGCCAAATTCAGCCTAAGTTTATAGCAGGCAATGAAAACATTAAAATATACGCACAAACTGAACTGCAAAACAGAGAAATCGCATACATAATTAAAACTCAAAAAGCAGATGGTAGTTACACTATAAACACTGAGACTAAGAGCGAAAAGATTGGCACAAACCATACAGTTGCTTACACAAACCCAGACAATACTGTGTATGAAAACCCAGTGTACAGCGTGAACAGTTTGACTGTAAGCTCAGATGAAAATCAAAACAAGGTAACCATTACTATTAATCGTAAAACTTACACAGTGACTTATCAAGTCGACGGCCACGCGTCTACAATTCCAAATAAAACATTTAGACATGGCGAAAAACATGGCGAAATTGATGAAAGTAAGTTTGAAGCAGATGAACTTGGTATTGTTAAGTTAGAACTAGACAATATTCAAAAGACCAAAGAAGAAATCAAAAACTTATTAGTTACAAAAAATCATATAATCAGGGTTTATGTAGGAGAACCTAAAAAAATAGCAGGTAAATACCCGCAAACTAAGGTTGATAGTCCTGCTGGAATACAATTTGAGAGAGATGATGTTCGTGAACTTAAATTTAATTCTAAGGCTGTTAACTACACAGTAAACTTTACTCGTAAATACTATAAAGACAGCTCAGGCAACAGATACGAAAAGTATAAGGATAATTACTATAAGTTTGAAGATGTTGAGTTTGCAAAAATTCCTAAGAAAAGGACTTGGTTTACTAAACACATTATTGACTTTTCACTATTCAACATTTATTACAATGGTTACTCAGATAATGGCAAACCTGAGCATTCTATTTTTAAAGCAATGGTTGAAGAAATTGGCAAAATTATCGGTGTAACTACTTATATGCCCACATATGATGATGGAGATTTCAGTGTTAAACCTGCTCTGGATATTAATCAATACGACAAAATAGCACGAGATTCTACTGACTATGCCAAAGCAATTTTAGGTAATTTTGGTGGTTATCAAACTAGCGATTATCGTGGTGTTGACTTAAATCCTTTTGCAGAACCTGGTGCTTTAATTGCCAATTACCAATGGCGCAGCAGATGGGATTGGTGGCTCGGTACTCAGTATCCTCGCTCTAACCCAAGCGCGCGCTATATCCGTAGGGGTGGCCTACTGAACGACAGCGATACCTACGCCGTTTATGGTGTAGTAGTTTGCATTAGGTAGTCTCTTGACAGCTTGTCTTAGGTACTCTCTTTTATTTCTGTTTTAGAGATTTTACTGCTACGTGGTTTTCTCAGGTGGAACAATCGTTTAATTTGCTTTAGGTGAGTAGAATACTACAACTTTATCTGCTACTATTAGTTTTTCAATTTATTTGCAAAAAGGAACAATTATCAGTTCACAACAAAAAAGCATATAAGTATTGATAAGTGCCTCATTTCTTAGACACAGGAAATGGGGCACATTTCAGACATTAAGTGCTTTTAAAATTTACATATTTTTACTAAATAGTTTTCTAACAAAAATGCCGATGTTTCCATCGGCATTTTTTTGAGTTGTTTATAATTGATTTGTAAAAACTTAAACTTAAAACTAGCGTTTTGAAAATTGAGGTGCACGGCGGGCTTTGCGAAGACCGTATTTTTTACGTTCTTTGACGCGTGGGTCTCTAGTAATTAGTCCCGCTGGCTTTAGAATTTGTCTAAGTTCTGGGTTTAGTTCAAGCAAGGCTCTGGTGATTCCAAGACGAATTGCTCCGGCTTGGCCAGAAATTCCGCCACCGTTGACATTTGCAGAAACATCGTATTGACTTTCTAAGTTAGTTAAAGCAAGTGGTTGCATTACGTCAAGGCGAACAGCAGCTGAGGCTATATAGTTGCTAAACTCACGACCATTTACTAAAAACTTACCTGTACCTTTAGTTAAAATAACTCTTGCAACTGAGTTTTTACGACGACCAGTTCCTCTAAATTGTACTAATTGCATAATTATTTAACCTCCAAAACAGTTGGTTTTTGGCCACTGTGTCTGTGTTCTTGATCCGCATAGACAAAAAGCTTTTTGCCAATTTGGCGACCTAGTCTAGTTTTTGGAAGCATTCCAAGAATTGCTTTTTCAACTAATTTAGTTTGGTCTTTAGCGTGCACATCGCGAGCCGCGATGGCTTTTAGTCCACCTGGATAATCAGTGTGGTGATAATAAATTTTGTCTGTCCATTTTTTGCCAGTTAATTGAATTTTTGCAGAGTTAATGATTACTACGTAGTCTCCGCAGTCTACGTTTGGTGTGTAGTCGACTTTACCTTTACCTTTCAAAATAGAAGCAACGAAAGTAGCCAGGCGACCAAGGGTTTTACCACTTGCGTCAACTAAATACCATTTTTTTGAGTTACTTGGCTTTGCCATTAGTGTTTTCATAAAAATATTAAATCTCCTTTTTTTAATTAAGTTAACTTTTTAAAAAAGGGCTAACTCGGAAATTAAATGTACCTTTAAAATCATACCAAAAAAGGCATTTTAAGTCAAAAATAAAGCAGTTTAAAAAACCTTATTTAGTCTTTATTTTTAACGCTTCTTTTAAATACTTTAATTACCGATACCAGGATTATTAAAGAAAATACAGCCAGCACCACGGTCAATCCACCAATGACTGCAGCTTGTTTTGGGAATTTTTTGAAAAACATAAGTGGGTCTTTAAAGAAATCCCAGTAGATTATCGGGTCTTTGACAAAATCAAACTCCCAGTTAACTGTGTGCAGAGAGTAATTTGAACCTAGTGTTAAAGTAACTTTTTGACCGTTGAGCGTGATTTTTTTAATGTCAATTGTCGGAAATCTCTTTTTAATTAAACTAATAGTTTTGCCAAAATCTTGGTTTTTAAGTTCGCTTGAGTTTAAAATAAACTTCCCATTTTTAAAAACTTCCCAATTTAATTTAGCAATCAGTTCTTTTTTTGAAATAAACTGAGCATAGGCCTTGGTGTCTCTGTCTACATTGTAGCCAGTGTAGATATAGTGCCTGTCTTCAGCCAGCCAGCCAACAAATAAGGTGTCTTTATCTACAGGCGGAATCAACTTAGCGATTTGCGCAGCATTAGCGATGCCTTCTTTATTGAAGTCAACAGTTTTGTCGCCTTCTTTGTATAGCAGTTCAACTTTTGCCTTAATAACTTTTGGAATTAGTTCAAGGTTGTCTGTGTATTTACTTTGACTGACATCAAAACCTTCGCCTAGACCTTTTATTTGCCATTCAATAAGTGAGTATCCAGGTTTGCAGTCTTGATTTAAGTTATTTAAATCAAATAACTGATATTTGGAGTTAAATGGCAAGTTAGTAATATATTTAAACTTAAACCTGCCCGGTTTTTTAAAAACTGCTGTGTGTTTAGTAGTGTCTATAGTTATTTCTTTTAGTCTATCTGAAATTGGTTTGTAGTAAATTTTTGGGGTAGTCAAAAAAGGGTCTTTTAATTTAAACTTACCCGCCACCTGGATGATATCTGAGTTAATTAAATCAAGTTCCCAACCGTATTTAGTTAAATCAGGTAAGTCAAATAATGCATTGGGGTTGGTTAACTTAGTTTCGCCAATTGTTTTTTCAAACTCACTGTGTTTCAAAACTTGTGAGACAGTTGTTTCTTTTTGGGTGGTTTTTGGCTCTTCGTGTCTATAAACTGCGGTAACTTCGGTGTCTTTAGACAAAGGAGTGCGTGCGTTAAAAACTTGGCCGTTTAACTCTAAATGCGAGAACTTAGAGCCGAGTGAAAGATGTGGGAAAAATGGTTTTAAGAAGTTGTTTTTAATAGCCTCAAGCACACTTTGACCTTTCAGCATTTGACCCGAGTAAAGCAGAGAACCATCTTGGCTTTTAACTAAAAAGTTAATTAAACTGCGGTTTTTTTCGTATTTAGCAGAAACCTCTTTTAAGTCTTTGTTGACTTTACTGATATCTTTGTCAAAACCTACAAAAGTTTTATCTTGGTAAGTTTTATTTGGATAGAAGCCAAGCCTAGAGCCAAGGTCAGCACTTAGCTCAGTTTGTCCACTTGGGGTATTTACTTTAACTAAAGTAGTACCTTGGTAAGTAGTTTTAATCTTAATTGTTTTTTTGGCAATTTTAGTCTCAGTCGCTGCTACTATTTCAAGTAGATATTCACCGTAGCCCTCAATTTGTTTTTTAAGAACGCCTGTTTTACTTAAACGCCAGTTTAAATAAAGTGGTTTTTCTGCACTAATATTTAAATGTTTTAACACTAATTCAATTAACTGATTTGCTTGCTCTGGGTTTAAGCCTTCGGTAAACTCACCTTCTTCAAATTGTGGAAGTGCGTCGTTGGTTAAACTATATTCGTCTTCTTGTTTAAGTCCACCAAAGTCAAAGTCAGTAAGTTTTGGTTTTTTTGGTTCAAAAACAATGGAGTTACTTACAAAACTATCTTCGTAGTTCTGGTGGCTCTCGGGTTGAGTTTTTAAGAAGTACTTTTGAAAAATCTCACCACCATCTAGATTTTGGTCCCAAGTAAGGTCAGTAAAGTACCAATTTTGATTTAGATAGACGTAATTCCAGGCGTGTGGTCCATTGGCATTGCCACCTGCTACTAAGGTCGGGATTCCGAGTTTATTTAGCACAAAGGCATAAGCCTTGGCGTACCCATCGCAAACTGGTAAGTTTTCTTTGGAAAAAACAGAAAAAGCGCTGTGGGCAATTTTAAAACTAAACTCACTTGAGCCTAGGTTTTCAGCCGCTGCCTTGTTGTAGGGTTTGCGCTTAAGTATGGAGTCGTGTAGATTTTTGGCAATCTCTGCTCTGGTGATTACTCCGTCTTTATTTTGGTCTTGATAAGCCTCTTGCCAGGTTGAGTATTCAGAGTAGGCTAAAAACTCATCTAGTGCTTTTTTAAAACTTATCTGGTTTGAAAAATAAGACTCTAGTCTCAGAGTTTTGACTTTTTGAGTTGTGGTATAAACTTGTTTGCCAATAGAACCAGTTAGCCAAAAGTATTCGGGTTTATTTAAGAAACTATAGACAATTTTTGTTAAGTTATTATCGTGGTCTACTATTTCCATACCATCTAAGTCAAGTTCTAAAGTACCAGAATCCGTCAACCCTTCTGATGCTAAAAGTTCAAACATTTTGTTTTCAATTTCTTTGGACTTAGCCTTTTGGTCTGGGTTTAGTTTAGAAGTTTGGCTGTATTTATCTACGGATTCGCTTGGTTTGTAAATTAAGTTTTTTTCTTTTAAGACACTTAGTTTCTCAAGGTAAGTTTTTTTACTGACCTCTGCTTTGTAGTAATTGATGTCTTTAACTTCAGCTTTAGCGGTAGTTTTTAAAAAAACTAAGCCTAAAAGCAAGAAGGTCAAGAAAGTTAAAATAACTAAATTAAAGGATTTTAGTTTTCGCAAAGTATTCACGCTCCCTTTTTAATTTATTATAAAGTGCTTAAAAAACATTTTTAAAAAAACGAGGTTGCCCTCGTTTTTTAAATGTAAATTAGTTAAAAAATTAGTGATATTTATCTATTTTTTGAATTGAAAGTATTTAGGTAGACCGTTTTCAAAAGGTGTTTTCATTTCACCTTGAATTAGCGGTTCGGCGTATTCAATGAAATCATCTGTTAAACCTGTGTGGTCTTTTTTAATCCATTCAAGTGGCACTCTTTTTTCACTATTTTTAATACGAGAAAGTGAAACTACACCATACTCTAGTTTGTAAATTTGCCCAGGCACACGTTTAACTGCAATCATTTTATCAGTGTGTCCCATAATAGCCGCAGTTGCACCAAACACACCTGAGTTGTAAGCCTCTTGGACATCAGTTTTGCTTTGCAGGTGTGCACTTGAACGTTGCATAGTAGAAAGCTCAATGGCTCTTGATTTAACATCACAAACTTTTTTAAGTTCATTGGCCAAAATTTGGGCAACTCCACCTAGTTGAGTGTGCGCAAAGGCGTCTTTAGTTGCTTGCTTGTAAAGTTCAGCAATATAATTGCCTTCAATGTCTTTGATGCCTTCAGAAACTACTACAAAAACATGTGGTTGTTTTTTCAATACTCTTTGCACGTCTGCGATAAACTCTTGAATTGAAAAAGTTTGTTCAGGTAGATAGAAAAGGTCAGGACCTAGACCTGCTTTTTTGGCAAGCATAGCGCTGGCTGTCAACCAACCTGCGTTTCTGCCCATAATTTCTACAATATTGATAGAAGGAGTGCTGTATACATCGGCATCTTGTTTTAATTCCATTAACGTAGTTGCTATATATTTAGCGGCAGAGCCATAACCTGGTGTGTGGTCAGTTAAATCTAGATCGTTGTCTATAGTTTTTGGAATTCCAATAACTCTGCATTCATACTTCTTGGCTTGCAGGTATTGAGAAATCTTGTAAGCACTATCCATTGAATCATTGCCACCAATGTAGAAAAAGTAGCGAATGTTGTATTTTACAAAAGTCTCAAGTATTTTTTGATAGTCTGGGTGTTGTAGGTCTTTGTCTAGTTTGTATCTGCAACTGCCCAAAGCAGACGCTGGGGTGTTTTTTAGAAGTTCAAGTTGTTGTTTATCTTGAGCACGAATGTTAATCAGCCAACCGTTAATAGCGCCAACTATACCGTTTTGTGCTCCGTAAATATTTTCAATAAATTCGTATTTTGCACATTCTTCATATATTCCTAGAAGTGAAGAATTGATAACACTGGTAGGTCCACCAGATTGTCCAATTAAAACAGATCCTCTTAATGCCATGTTTTTACCTCTCATTCAATTATAACACACCTATATAAGAATAAATCTCTTTAATAAAAAGGTGATTTTAAAACTTCAATAATCGGCTTACTAGGTTGTTTCAAAGGATTTTTAAAATAAAAATTCGGTCTTATTTTGCTTAACTTTTTTGCTTAAGTTAACTAACTTTTTACTCAGTAAAAAAGACCAAAATTTAGGTAAAGCAAGGCTTTCGTGTTAAAATAAAGGAGGCATTTTATGCCTTATTTAGGAGACAATTTATGAAAATAGCAATTTTAACTTCGGGTGGTGACGCACCAGGAATGAACGCTGCAATTCGTGCAGTTGTGCGCACAGCAGATCAAGCAGGTATTGAAGTTCTAGGTATTAAAAACGGCTACGCCGGTTTAGTTGAAAATGATTTTATTAAACTAAAGCCAACCGACGTTAGCGGGTTTTTACAAATGGGTGGAACTTTTTTGGGAACTAACCGCTTAAAAGAGTTTGTGGAAGTTAGCGTACAAAAAATTGCAAAAAACAATTTAAAACAAGCCGGAGTTGATTATTTAATTACAATTGGCGGAAATGGAACCTATCAAGGCGCCTTGGCTTTATCTAAACTTGGTGTCAATACAATTGGTATTCCGGCAACTATTGACAATGACCTTGGCGGAACTGACTCTACTATTGGTTTTTCAACTGCCCTAAACACTATTATGGACGCAATTGATAAACTCAGAGACACATCTTCTTCACATCATCGTTGCTCTGTAATTGAAACCATGGGCAGAGGTTCTTCAGAGCTCGCGATTTACTCAGCGATTTGTGGGGGAGCTGAATACGTAATAACTCACGACAAACCTTTTGATAAAGCCGACTTAATGGCTAAATTTAAAGAATATAAACGCCAAAACCGTAAACACGCCATCGTGGTGGTTTCAGAAAAACTACTAAATGTACACGAACTTGCTGAAGAAATTTCAAAAGAAACAGGTTTTAACTCCAGAGCCACAGTGCTTGGATACGTGCAACGTGGTGGTTCACCTGTTCAATACGACCGCTTTTTAGCGACAGTACTTGGTGTTAAAGCAGTTGAACTGATTAAGGCTAAAGCAACTGGTGGTCTGGCAGTTGGTCTAAAGAACTCAGAACCAGTTTATACCACTCTAGAGATAGCACTGCTTGAAAAAAGAGACCATACGCAACTGTTTAATATTTTAAGGTTGGTATCTTAAAATTTATAAACTAATTTCTAACCTTTCGCCAAAAGGTGATCAGGTTAACGCAATTAAAGAAATTACTGAAAACTTCAAAGCCGGAGTTAAAGAACAAATTTTGCTTGGAGCAACTGGAACCGGCAAAACTTTTACTATTGCCAATATTATTGCCAACTTAGATAAACCAGCACTAATTTTAGAGCCAAATAAAACTTTAGCCGGCCAAATTTACTCGGAACTAAAACAAATTTTTCCCAAAAACAATGTTGAGTACTATATCTCTTACTACGACTACTATCAGCCAGAGGCCTACAATGTAGCAACTGATACTTATATTGCCAAAGACGCTGCGATTAACGACGATATTGATCAACTTAGAAACAAAACTATATCTTCGCTCTTAGAGTCTAAAAACACGATAGTGGTAGCCTCGGTTTCAGCAATTTACGACATTGGTGATTTTGAAGAGTTTAAAGCACAAACCTTGTTTGTACGAAAAAACGTCAAAATGAGTATTGTTGACTTTACTGCTAGGTTAGTTAAAATTAAATACACCAGAAACGACTTTGACAAAAAGCGTGGAACTTTTCAAGTAAAAGGAGATACCGTCTATATATATCCTGCAAACACCCACGATCTGGCAATTCGCGTCGAGTTTGAAGATGACTTGATTTCAGATTTAGTGTTTGTAGATAAACTAAACTTACGTCCACAAAAGCGAATTGAGTTTATCACAATTTATCCTGCAACTTTTTTCTTAGTCAACGAAGCCAAACAACGTTTGGCTATTGAGCGAATTAAGGCCGAACTTGAAGATAGATTAGCCGAACTTAATTTTCAAAACAAACTACTTGAAGCCCAGCGACTTCAGCAAATTACTAACTACGACATTGAAATGATAGAGTTAACTGGTACATGCACGGGAATTGAAAACTACCAAAGACATATGCAGTTAAAAGAGCCAGATGCCACCCCGTCTACTCTACTTGAGTTTTTTGGCACGGATTTTATTACGGTAGTAGACGAATCTCACATCACTATGCCGCAGGTCAAGGGCATGTCTGCGGGCAACTCAGCGCGAAAGGCTAACTTAGTTGAATACGGTTTTCGCCTGCCTTCTACTTTTGATAACCGTCCGCTTTATTTTAATGAGTTTACCGCAAAACTAGATAAAGTTATTTACATGTCAGCAACACCCGGAGAATACGAAATGGCTCGTAATTTACCGGTAATTGAACAAGTTATTCGCCCGACTTTCATAGTAGATCCGGAAATTGAAGTCAGAGAAAAACTTGGACAAATTGACGATTTGTTTGTAGAAATTAAAGC
Source organism: uncultured Acholeplasmataceae bacterium (assembly GCA_963544405.1). Lineage (GTDB taxonomy): Bacteria > Bacillota_I > Bacilli_A > Acholeplasmatales > Acholeplasmataceae > CALISC01. The sequence goes on along the minus strand of CAUUEZ010000008.1, from coordinate 15,189 downwards.
AAGAGCTCAAAAAAATGAACGCACTTTAGTGACTTGCTTAACTATCCACACTGCCGAACTTTTAACTAAGTACTTTAAAGAAAATGGTTTAAAAGTAGCGTATTTGCACTCTAAAGTCAAAAGTATTGAACGCTTAAAAATTATTAAAGAATTAAGAGCAGGTAAGTTTGATGCTTTAGTTGGTATTAACCTGCTTAGAGAAGGTTTGGATATACCAGAAGTTAGTCTAGTTGCGATACTAGACGCAGATATTCCTGGACTTTTTCGCTCTAAAAATTCGCTTATTCAAATAATTGGCCGAGCGTGTCGTAACAAGGCAGCAAAAGTTATAATGTATGCAGATCAGGTAACTAAACAAATGCAGGAAGCAATTGACGAAACTTACCGTCGCCGCGATATCCAACTTAAGTTTAACCGCGAAAACGGAGTTTCGCCAATAGTAATTGAAAAACAAAATATTGAAAACATAGAGTTTGGACAAAAAGTCAATCCAGCAATTGACTTTATTGCTAAATCCGACAAAGATGTGCCTGAGTTAATTAAAGAGTTAACTAAACTAATGGAAAAAGCCGCCGCTGAGTTTGACTTTGAAAGTGCGATTAACTTCAGAGACGCCATCGCTGAGCTGAAAGGACTTGAATAATGAATAAAACTCCTAAAAGCAAAACTAGCCAAACACCTGAGCAAGTGCTACTTAAACCACTTAAAAGAAATTCATTAAAACAAGACCAAGATTTGGCATACAACGCCGCCAGAGGCGAGGCTTACGAGGTTTTTTGTATTAGTGAGTTAATTAAAGAAAATAAAGACCCCGCGGTTAAGTTCATCACTCCACATTTTGATAAGTCTAAACACATCGCTCAAAACCAATTTGAAAACTTTAATATCACTAACAACGCTTTTTACTACATTTATAAGTTTGATTTCAATGGCCGCACTTTAACTTACCCACTTTGTGAGTTTGATTTAATTGCTTTAAATCAGGCAAAAAAACACCTACATTTTTATGAGTTTAAAGCCAAGCGCAACTTAAGCGCGCAAGACTCCATGCAAATTAAAAAAGCCCTGGACTTTATTCCCCACATTTTAAAACGCAAATATACTTTTGACTACACCTTTATTTCAAATAAAGAAAGTGGCGAGGAAATTCAAAAATTAACTAAAACCAGAGTAATTTCTGAACTTACAGAGCCGATTTTAATTAAAGACGGTACATTTTTTGCCAAATATTTAAGAGAGCCTAAAAAAGCCGAGACTTTACCAGTAATTGTACTTGACCAGATTTTCAATAAGTTTGACTTTATTTTGCATATCTATAAGTTTTGTCTGGAATACAAAAAAGTTATGGAAGTCCTGGATTTTGTAGATGACCCTCAACATATTAAAGTCAGTTATTTTGATAAGTTGCTGCCTGAGCAATATTTAGTTGAACGAATTTATGACTTTAGAACTATCTTTATGCCAACTTTTTATATCTTTAACACAATTAAGCGGATTTATCAGAAAATTGAGTATAAACATGGCCGTTTTTTTAAAGACGGTGAAGTGATTTCAGAAAACAGAAAAACCTATATAGAAATAGTGGCTTTGCGTAAGTTAATCAGAGAAATTGGACTTACCGCTTTAACTGAAAGCGCGGTAAACAAAAAAACTTTAAAACCAAAGCCTAAAAATAAAGCAAAAAACCAAATAAAATCAAACAATCGATAAATAAACTGGAGTTTTAACCAAGAACAAAATTCAGCCCTTTTAGGTTTCAGCCTAATAGGGCTTTTTATTCAAAAAATATCGCAGTTTTTATAATAAAAAAACGCAGTTTTAATTAAAATGAACTAAAAAGCATTTAAAATTAAGCGATATATCGCATAATTTAGAATGGAAATTGACATAAAATAGGGTTTACTGTAAAATATAGTTGTAAAAACAGCGATATTTAAAGGAGTCTATAATGGTGTTTGAGAGAAAAAAATATTTAGATAAGTTGATAGCCAAACAAGGAAATGGTTTAGTCAAAATTATTTCTGGGATGCGAAGAGTAGGCAAAACTTATTTACTTACCAGGTTATTTCGCGACTATTTGTTAGAAATTGGAATTTCTAACACCAGAATTATTATCGTAGAACTAGACTTGGTTGAAAATAAAACTTTAAGAAAAGCTGAAAACTTACTTAAATACATTCAAAAAAGAACGGATGACCAAACTGTTAACTACTATGTTTTTTTAGACGAAATTCAGTTAGTTAAAGACTTCCCCTTTCTTTTAAATAGTTTACTTAGTCGCGGAAACTTAGATGTCTATGTAACTGGTAGTAACTCAAAGTTTTTAGCTAAAGACATTGTTACTGAGTTTAGAGGCAGGAGCGATGAAATTAAACTATATCCGCTTACTTTTGCTGAAGTTTTTAAACACAGTAAATTAAGCAAAGAAGACACTTTAAAAGATTATCTTTACTTTGGCGGAATTCCAAAAGTTGTCTTAGCGAACACTGAGGAAGAAAAAATAGCCTTGCTTAAAAATTTCTTTGAACTTACCTACATTAAAGATATAGTTGAAAGAAAAAAGATAGAAAGCGAAGTAGAGTTAGTTAAAATAACTAAAACTTTAGCTTCAAATATAGGCTCACTCAACAATCCACAAAAACTAAGCAATACTTTTCTTAGTTTGACTAAAACCAAAATCTCTGTTTACTTAATAGAAAAATACATTGATGCTTTAATTGATGCTTTTTTGCTAAAAAAAGCAACCAGATACAACATCAAAGGCAATGTCTATATCTCTGCACCTTTTAAATATTATTTTCAAGATCTTGGAATTAGAAACTCAATTTTAGACTTCAGACAATTTGAGCCAACTCACTTAATGGAAAACTTAATTTACAATCAACTAATTTCTAGCGAGTATTTAGTAGATGTTGGTGTAGTTGAAAAAAATGTGCTTAATCAAAATGGCAACGGCACTAGAGTAAAATTAGAGGTCGACTTTGTTGCAAACAAAGGAAATAAGAGACTCTACATTCAGTCATGCTATTCAATTGAAGATTTAGAGAAACAAAAAATTGAAGAGAGACCTTTTAGAGAAATTGACGATAATTTTGAAAAAATTTTGGTTGTGATGAACTTGCCGATTAGAAGTTATCAAACCGAAGACGGTATCAAAATTATTAGCCTGTCCGATTTTCTTTTGAACTAGCTGTTTACTATGTGCAAATTGCTCGTAAACCCTCCTAAAATATAACTTTCTTGTTTTATCCCCTAAAATTTTATAGAACCTTTAAAAATTAAAAATATAAAACTAGACAACGAAACTCAAAACCTAATTAGAGAAATTTATAGATATCGCGGATAAGAAGAAGTTTTTTTGAAATTATTGCCAAATGAAACCTCACAACTAGTTACAAATTCAGTCGCGCAAAGCGTTCAGTATTCCAATGAAATTGAAGGTATATCTACCACAAACTATAGGCTAAGAAAAATTTTAGAAGAAAAAATTAAACCAATTAGTAGAAATGAAAAAGAAATAGCTGGTTATGGAGATGTCTTGAGTTTAATCAATGAAAATTATCAAATCATAGGTATTTCTAAAAACCATATTTTACAATTACATGGCATTATGCTTAAACGCGTGTGCACATCTTTTGCTGGTCAGACTAAAAATGGCAAAACTACATAAGCGCCGCCTATGCAAATAAAGAAAGCGAGGTAATTTTTACACCACTTTCACCATTTGAAACACCCTTTGCCTTAGATGAACTTTGTTTTGAGTTTAACAAAGCAATTTCTGACCCTGAGTGCGAGCCGCTGCTGGTGATATTTACGTTTATTCACGACTTTTTGTGTATCCACCCCTTTAATGACGGAAACGGTAGAATTTCTAGATTGCTTACCAATCTTTTACTTTTAAAAACCGGTTTTCATGTTGCAAAATATCAATCAATAGAAAAAATCATCGCTGAAACTAGCAAAGAGTACTATAGTTCACTTTTTTTATCTGGTAAAAATTGGCACGATGAAAAAGAAGACGTCATACCTTTTATTAAATATATGTTGACTACTTTACTAGTTGCGTATAGAGATTTTACCGAAAAAGTTCTGTTAATTGACACAAAATCATCTGCAGTTGATTATGTTAAAAAAGCGGTAAAACTAAAACTAGGCAAATTTTCAAAGCAAGATATTGTTGACCTTTGCCCCGGAATTAGTTTAAGTTCAATTGAAGGTGCACTTAGGAAATTAGTTGCGCAAGGTGAATTAAAAAGAGAAGGCAAAGGTCGTTCTATCAAGTATATTAGCACATCAAAAACACTGGTTTAACAGTGGTTTTACACTTCTTAAAAGTTTAACTATTTTTTCGTTAAAACTGATTTGTAATGAGATTAAAACATGTAATAATTACCATATGATTTGTAATGATAATAAACACTCTGAAAAAATGATAATCTAACAAAATGTACTATAATTTGTGTAGAGGAGCAAATAAAATGAGTCATATAGAATATAAAAAAAGATTAATTGAAACTAAAATTAAAAGAAAATTACTCTATAGTGGTGCAGTCTTGATAGATGGTGCAAAATGGTCAGGGAAATCAACTACCGCAACGCAGTACGCAAAGACAATAATTAAATTGCAAGACATTGATACCAGAAAAAAGTATAAAACATTAGTTGCATTATCTAAAACAGAGATTCTTAGTGGCGAGCCCCCTATATTGTTTGATGAATGGCAAGAAGTACCAGAAATCTGGGATTACATTCGTATGAATGTTGATGAAACTCAAGAAAAAGGCAATTTTTTACTTACTGGTTCTACTAAAAAACAGAATGTAAAAACCATGCATACAGGGACTGGCAGAATCAACTCAGTTATGATGCGCCCAATGTCATTATTTGAAAGTGGTGAGTCAACTGGATCAGTTTCCTTAAAGTCTCTATTTGAAAAAGCAAAAATTGCGCCACTTTACTCAGAAATTTCTGTTAGAGGCATTGCCTAACTAATTTGTAGAGGTGGGTGGCCAGGAACTTTAACTTTACCAAAAGACTTACAGTTTGATATACCAAAAGATTTGCTTTCAGGCATACTTAGAGAAGATATAGATGAAGTTGATGGTATTAAAAAAGATAAAGAAAAACTTTATAAAATTATAAAAAGTTATGCTAGAAATATTTCAACATTGGCTACTAATAAAACAATATATCGGGATCAAAACTACGAAAACATTGTTGAAGCGCCTACTTTTGAAAAACATTTAAATGCTTTAAAAGCACTTTATATAGTTGAAGATGTACCGCCTTGGTCTTTTAAAATCAGAAGTTCATCTAGACTAAAGCAAGGTTATAAAAAACAGTTTGTTGACCCAAGCATAGCAGTTGCGGCGTTAGATTTATCTCCAGATAAATTACTGCAAGACTTTGAAACATTGGGTTTCTTTTTTGAGTCTATAGTTACTCGTGACTTAAGAGTATATGCTGATATGCTTGATGCCAGAGTTTACTATTACCGAGATTCAAGTGGGCTCGAAGTTGACTTAATTTTAGAACTACCTGATGGAAGATGGGCTGGAGTTGAAGTTAAATTAGGGCTAAACGAACTAGATAAGGCTGCTAAAAATCTACTTAAACTCGCTAAACTTGCGGTCAAAGAACCTGAGTTTTTAATGATTGTTACCAATAGTCAAATGGCCTATACCAGACCAGAAGACGGAATACATGTAGTTCCACTTGGTTGCCTGCGCGATTAGGTAAATTAAAAAAAGAGATGTTTTGAAACATCTCTTTTTTTCACATTAAGCAAAAATAGTTTGTTTATTTTGGTTAAAGTAGTTTTGTTGAATCTGGTGAATAGAACTAATGAAAAAGTCAATTTGTTTTTCAATAGTTTGGTTGATTAAAGAAATATTGGCAAGTTGCATGTAGTGTCTAAAAATGATTTCGGTAAACTGAGGAAAGTCTATAAAGGGGTTGCGGTTGCCCTGAATTCGGGCAATTCTTTCGTTGCGGTTTTGTTCAAAGACAGTGACTGGGTCTTTAGTGTGGAATTTAATAAAGTTGCGAACATCGCCAATTTTAGCGCGTTTTTTTCCTTCAATTTCAGAATTACCATTGTTTTTGAAGTACGCATTTTTACCTGGTTTTTCAGTAGTAACTTTTAGCCAATCATATCGCACTAACATATAGGCAAGAATTCTGGAAACATCACCAATGTGATCATCACCTGGGTAAAACCAAGTAGCGTTGCCATCGCCGGTGCCTGAACCATCTCTATAGTATGAGTTATTGCGTTTACTGTTTAGATTATTCGTCAAAACACGTAAATTATGTAGATCAGAATCAATTCCTTTACTACTATCTCCAGCATGTTCTTGAGTTCCCATATAACTGTTTGGCCATACGTGCTCGCGATTCCAAGGTATGCCTTTGTTTCCCCAGCTAGTTGAGTATTCTATGCTATCGTAAATTGACCAAGCCTTTCCGTTATCTAGTTTATCAATTTCACCAAGTTTCTTAGCATATCTGTAATTAACAACACTGGTGTGTTTACGAACAGTTAGTTCTCTAAGTTGTCTTAGAAGTTCAGTAGGGTTTTCAGTATTGAAGTTAATTCCTTGGTAGTATTTTTTTGCGTTTTCAGAAAGAATAGCAGTGTTTGCTCGTCTAAAACCGTCGTGTTTTGCCTCAGGTTCAACTGATTTTTCGTATTTAACTTCCAAAGTTAAGTTGCCTTTGACTTGAATTTCAAAAGTGTTGTCTGCCTTAATTAAAGAAGTTTTGTCTTGGCCGTTTATTAACAGTGACTTAATTCGGTAGTCTAATTTTGCTTTAACTGCAAACTTAAGTATAGTACCTTTTTCAGCTTTGTTACCGTTTAAATTGCCGCTTAGCAAACTTAGTTCTGAGTTTTGGAAGTTAACATCAAAAGTCTCTGCGTTTTTATACTCAACTTCTATGTTTGTTGCTTGGTTTACAGTAAGTTTAAATTTGTTGTTTTCAACCAAGTGAGTTCTGTCTTTACCGTTAATAGTTAATTTCTTAAAAGTCTTACCTGGCAGTTTTTTAATTTCAAACTCCAGCATTGCACCTTTTTTGGCCTTGTTGACTGCGTCAATTGTGCCTGCAGTTAAATTAAGGTGTGCGCTGTTGTAGTTAACTAAGTAATCTTCTGGTTCTGGGTCAGCGCCATCGTTTTTATAAATTACTTCCAAAGTAGTTTTTTCATTAACCTTAATAGTGAATTTATTCGCTTTTACTAAGTTAGTTCTGTCTTCTTCGTTAATTATTAGTTTTTCAAAAGTTTTGCCAGGAATTCGCTTAATTTCAAACTCAAGTTCAGCACCCTTTTGCGCTTTGTTTTCAGCAGTCAATTCTCCTGATTTTACGGTTAAATTAGCGCTATCATATACAACTTCATATTCAGTTTCTTCAGGGTCTGTGGTATTTGCTTTAAACTCAACTGAAATAGCGATGTTTTCTGAAACTGTATATCTTAATTTGTTGTCAATTAAAGCATCAGTCCAGTCGCTACCGTTAATTTTAAATGCAGATACTTCTTTACCTTTAGGTACAGTAACTTCAAACTCAACTTCGGTATTTTGTCTAACTTGGTTTGGATTGATACCAGGAGTAGTAATTTTAACTTCTGCTGGCAGCGAGATAGTGTAGAAATCACCTTGCACAGGCAGAACCTTAAAGCGAAGTTCGTATTCAAATGAGTTTGTGTTGTCAAAAGTGATTTTTGCAACAATTGAAATAATTCGGTCTCTGCCATCATCTGGCTGCAAAACATTTACGCGGTTGCCAACGATTTGGAAATAATTTTGATTAGTTTTGTCTTTTAGTTGATAAATTACTGAAATTGACTTACCTTGATAAGTACCTGCTTCTAAAATTGAGTTTTTAATTTTAAAAGGTTTAGTAATTTTTAAACGATCTTTATCCGGTTTTGTAAATTCATATTTAGTGTTTTCAATTAACACATCTTTTAAATTTTCTATTTGAATTTTACAAGCGTATAGCGAAAATATTGAGATAATGGATATAAAAAAGATGAAAAATTTTTTATAAATACTCATTTGAGACCTCTTTAACTCACCTATAATTATATCAAGTTTGGTTAAAACTTTTAGTAAAAATATGTAAGAAAACTGGGTTTTTTAGTGCTATACTTAAGTAGTTATTTAATTTTAAAATTGAATTTAAAAAAAGCAGGTGTGTATGAAAAGTGGACTGTTTTGCGATCTTTATGCGTTAACCATGACAAATTCTTATTTTTTAGCCAATAAACACGAAGAAATTGTGTATTTTGATGTGTTTTTTAGAAATATGCCGGAAAACGGAGGTTACGCTGTATTTTCAGGACTTGAAACTACGCTAAAGTTTTTAAAGCAAGTCCGTTTTAAAGCAGACGAGCTTAAATACTTAAGTAGTCTTGGAATTTTTGCACCCGAATTTTTGTCGTATTTAAAAGAATTTAAGTTTAGAGGCGAAGTCTACTCTTTTTTAGAAGGTAGTTTGGTTTTTGCAAAAGAACCAATTATGACAATAAAAGGCACCTTGGTTGAATGTCAGTTAGTTGAAGCCTTTATTTTAAACTCAATTAACTTTGAAACTTTAATTGCAACCAAGGCTGCCAGAATTGTTAAAGCCGCAAAAGGTCGTGCGGTTTTTGAGTTTGGCACCAGACGCGCACACTCAAGTAGTGCAGCGATTAAAGGAGCGCGTGCGGCTTACTTAGCCGGAGTACTTGCAACTTCCAATGTTTTGGCGGGTAAAAGAAACAAAATTCCAGTAGTTGGCACTATGGCACACTCCTATGTTCAGGCCTTTAGAGACGAATACACAGCATTTTTAACTTGGGCTAAACATAACTCTGGAAACATTAGTTTGCTCATTGATACTTACTCAACTTTAGGCTCTGGTCTTACAAATGTCATTAAACTACAAAAAGAAGTTTTAGACAAGCAAGGTCTAAAAGTCCAGTCAGTTAGAATAGACAGCGGAGATATCGCTTACCTTTCTAAACAAATTAGAAAAAAACTAGACAGCGCTGGCATGAGTTTTGTCAAAATTTGCGCAACTAACTCACTAGATGAATACATTATTACTGATCTGCTTGCCAATCAAGGTGCAAAGGCAGATTTGTTTGGAGTTGGCGAAAGACTGATTACCGCAAGTTCTCAACCTGTACTTGGAGCTGTCTATAAACTAGCTGCAACCGTTGAAAATGGTGTTGAGATTCCTAAAATTAAAGTATCTGCAACTCCTGAAAAAACAACACTGCCTGGTGTAAAAGAAGTTTTTAGAATTTATAAAGATGGCAAAGCAATTGGCGACTTAATTGCCCAAAAAGGCGAAAATCTAGTACAAACAACATCTGTATATCCGCTCTCTGACCTGCAGACTAAATTAAGTTTAAAAGAATTTCAGTTAAAACCTGCGCGCACGCTGGTTTTTAAAAACGGCGAAATTTTAGTTAAAGATACATTAAAAAAAGCCAGAAAAAGACTAAGCATGCAATTTAAAGAAGTCTGGCCAGAGGTTTTGAGATTAAGCAACCCACACCCTTTTTATGTTGATATCACGGAGTCTTTGAAAGACTTGCAAACTAAACTTTTAAACAAGGCAGGTCGTGATGCTTAACATAGTGTTATTTGAACCACTAATTCCTGAAAATGTTGGAAACATTATGCGAACTTGTGTGGCTTTAAACGCACATCTGCATATAATTTGTCCAACTGGGTTTGATATAAACGACGTAAGAATGCGAAGAGCTGCACTTGACTACCGCCAGTTTAGCTGTGTTACTTTTTACCTAGACTACAGCAACTTCTTAAAACGAAATAACCCCGTGCAAATTTACTATCTTTCTCGTTACGCAAAGCAGTGCTACACTGACCTTGACTTTAAGCCAGATAAACCAGTTTATTTGATGTTTGGCAAAGAAACTACAGGGATTGATAAAGAAATTTTAAAAAATAACTTAGGCAAATGTTTTAGAATTCCAATGTCTAGACATGTCCGCTCTTTAAATCTCGCAAATACCGTGGCGATAGTTGGCTACTTTTGGGCAGAAAAACTAAATTTTCCTGAAATGGAAAAATTTGAACCTGAATGTTTTAAAGGCAGTGATTTTTTAGAAAAATAAAAAAAGCCTTGTTCTTATGAACAAGGCTTTTTAAATTAGCGATTAGTGATTATTTATTCAACAACAACAGTAAATGAAACTAAATATAGACTTCCTTTTCCATCTTTTTTAATTTCAATTTTATTTGTTTTAGGATTTAAAATAAATGTAAAATCAACATCACCATCAGACTTATTAACTGCATTTGTTGAATTTTGACCATTGACAGAAATATAAACATCTTTACCGGCCATACATCCGTATTTTATGTTAATAGATTTAACTTTATGTGTGCCAAAGTCAATTTCAAGAACACCAGCTTTACTATTTGTACCTAGTTTATTTTTTGAACCAGACTTAACAAAATTGGTTTTTTTAGTAATACTTGCAGCAATACCATCAACTGTATTTGATTTTAAGTTAACACCATCAAACTCAAATATTGCTGTTTTTTCTGGATTTACTTCACCTTCTTTTAAGTATTTATAAGTAACTTCGTATTCAAAAACTTCGTCTTTCAAGATACCTTCCGAAACTGTGGCGGTAAACTTAACCTTGGTGTTGTCAAGGCTTTGGTCGGTTTTAACTTTGCCGTCTCCGTCTAAAATGTCGGCAGGAGTATAAGTCCATGTTAATTTTTGACCGTGTAGTTCTTTAGGCAATTTAACTTCATCTCTTGAACGAAGTTCACTCTTTAAGTCAAAGAATGCTTTCAATTCAGATTTTACTCTGTCGCGAGTTTGGTTTTTCTCGAACTCAGCGTCTAGTGTAAGTCCAGTTTGACTTAAGATAAACAGACCGCGTTTAGTTCCAAAGTATCTGTAGACCGCGTCTTTGATGTGAACAGCCTTGCCGTCTGCTAGCAGCGCTTTCGCAGCATCATTTAATACAACTAGTTCAATCTTTTTTCTACCGTCAATTTGAAGGTAATATTTTTCAGCATTCTTATCCTTTTTAATTACTTGACTGTTAATTGAAACCAAAGTACCAGTTTCTGTATTCCAAAGAACATTTAGGTCAGCAACATTAGTTGCAGCAACTGGGTCTATAGTTTCTGTACCTGCGTATTTGCGAATGTCTGAGTTTTCGTAGTACACATAGTTTTTACCTTCAAAACCGTGAATTTCAATATATTGATAAGTAGTTTTCTCAAAGATGCCTTTTAGAAAGTCAAGAATAACGATGTCGCCGACTTTAGCACCAAAGTCTTTCATTACAAGCACTACTAAGTATTTACCAGTTTTATCGGCTAGAGCAAGGTTAACAAATTCACCTTTTTGATCTTCAGAACCTTGAATTTCTTTAACATCTGAAATTTGGGTGACTTTAGCAAGGAAAGAACCTGCTTTGGTGTGCAAGTCCCCAAAATCTAAATAACTTTCTTTTTGACTAATTGTTAAGTTAATATCGTAGTCAATTTGGTTAGCCCCAATTTTGTTATTTTCAATCTTAGTGTAAGGGTCAGCAGTTCCACGTTTAGTTAAACTCCAGTGTTCGAAGGTGTAGCCTTCGCGTATATCTGAAACTGGTTTTAGCTCAAGACCATCAAAGTAGTTAAATTCAACGAAGTGTTCACCGTTTTCTTCTTTGACATCACTTAGTGCGGATTTGGCTGAGTTGTATGAAAATCTAGACATAGAAGCGCCATCTAAGTAAGCCTTGTATTTAGTAATTTCAATGTTTGCGGTAATTACTTTGTCACCCACTGAACCTTTTTCAATTTTAGTGATATCCCAACCTTTAAAGGTGTAGCCTTTGCCGTTTGCAAGCGCGCTAAAGGTAATTTCTTCGCTTTCCACTGTATAAGTAGTTGGGTTTGAGTTTTGAACTTGACCAATTCTAGAATCAACAACGTATTCAATTTTGTAAGTAATTAGTTCAAATTTAGCGTGAAGAGTAATATCGGCTTTGGTGTCAGTTATGTCTTTTGCTTCTACTTTAGTTGTAAATGTGTCTTCTTTGAACCAACCAACAAAACGGTAGCCTGGCATGTCTTTTGGAGTAAGCAGTTCATCGGTAATTTTACTGTTGTGGATAAACTCTTTTTTCTCTTCTTGAGCACCATGTGCTTTTGTGTTGTATTTTAAATTAAGTTCGTGTTTAAGTGGGCTTGGTTGAGGTTCTTTGTCCTTTTGTTCTTGAGAAAGTGCAGTGTTAACTGGAACTTTGTCCCATTTAGGTGCATCGCCTTCAAGTACTGATGATTTTAGGTAGAATGCAGGAACTTCAGGTAAGGTCATCATTGCAGCATTCTTAATGTTTGCTGCTTTAATCATGAATCTTGAGTAAATCACGCCAGAACCATCGCCTTCTGTGTATGAAAGTTTCTTAACGTAGTTGGCTTTGACAAAACCTTCTTCAAAGGTAATAGTCATAACTTTGTTAGCGTAAGTTATCTTAATCTTACTTAAATCAAAAGCATCTGGAATATCTAGACCATCTAATACTGATTTAGGATCAGCGATAGCAGCCTCAAGTTCAGCATCTTCTGTGAAAGTTAAGGTTACTGTATTTTGGTTTACAACTTCAAGTTTTGCAGTAAAGTTAGATTCTTCAAATTCTGCTCTTAAAGTTAAGTCTTTAAACTTACCGACAGTAGATTTAATTTCTTCGTTGGTTTCCGAGTCTACCCATTTAATAAATCTAAATCCAGGTTTAGTTGCATGTTTAAACTCAACTTTATTTTCAACTGTGTAAGTTGCTGTGTTGTCAGGTGAGTTTTGTGCACCTTCTAGTCCTTGATAAGTAATTGAGTAAGTGTGGACTGTTTTAACTTCAGAAATAGTGATGTCTTTTTCTGCGTTTTCTAGCATTTCAGACCATTTAAAGTCATAACCTGGTGTAGTACTTAGCGCAGGGTATTGGATTTTTTCACCATAAGCGTACTGTTTAGTTTCTTCAGGTCTGCCGTCTGTAAATGTAAACTTAACAGTTGGTCTAAAGTCTTTTAGTTTAGCGTAAACTGTGATATCTCCAACTGTACCTTTTTCAATTTTTTCAATTTTGGTTTGGAAGTCTGCTTCTTTATACCAACCTTCAAAGATTTTGCTAGGATTATTTGGGAAAGCCATTAAATCAAATGTTTCAGTAGTTACGTCAAACTCTTTAGTTTGAATAGTTGTATCGCCTGACTTATAAGTTAAGGTGTATTTAATTAAAGTTTCTTTAACTTCCAAAATTTTGCCATCATGAGTTTTTACAAACTTAGCGTTTTCGCCGAGTGCTTTACCTGTGTCTTTAAATACCCATTCTTGTGTGTAGCCTTCTTTTGCAGGAATAGCAGGTGGGGTTACTAGTTGGCCAACGTGTCCTTCTACTTTGTGTTCAGCTGCACCAATAAAGAAACGATAAGTAATTTTTTTGTGTTCTGTGTAGACAGGGGAAATTACTGTAGTTTCAGTAAAGTTATGTGGGAAGTTTTGAGACCACTTAGCTGTGTGGAATTCTTTTGTAGGAACTTTTGGAATTCTTGAATCTCTTGCGGTAAAGTGTGCGTTCCATTGTTTTAAATTTTTGTCTGTACTATTGAAGTTCTTTCTAACTTGTAGCTTAGCTAAGTCTGTTGCATCTTCGTTTTTAAAAGTAATGTCAAGAACAGTGTACTGAACAATGTTTGGTACAAGTTCTGTGTCTTCAGTTAACTTATTAATGTCAGTAATAGGCTCGTTAGTTTGTTTATTTAACCAACCTCTAAAGTCATACTGAACATTTTTTTCTTTAAATAAGTCTTCGTATTGAGATAACTCAAACTTACCAGGGAACGCCTCAAGTTTTCTTAGTTCTGTAGTGTTGTCTTTGTCGTAGAAAGTTAAATTGATTTTTTTAGTTTGTACAGTGATTTCAGGGGTAAATACAGTGGCTTGAGTAAGTGAGTTAAATTGGTCTTCTGGCAACCATTTCAAAGTTTCGTTTTCTTTTAAGTCAAGTAGTGTTTTAAAGTCAACGTCTTTTAGTTCAACTGGTTTGCCAGCATTTGAAGTACCACGGTAAATTTCTTGGCCGTCTCTGCCCTTAAAAACTACTCGGTGTGTACCTTTTTTAGCAGTTTTGGCAACTAATTTAAGGTCATGAGTAAGGTTTTTTAGGCTTTCTTCAGTAACAGGTTCTAACTTATTGCCTTTTCTGATTTGCCAGTATAAAAATTCACCGCGTTCAGCGCTGTCGTATTTATCTTCTTTTGGCAATTGGCTAAGTTCAACATTTGAACCACGCGCAACTTCAAGCGCAGGGATGTCGTCTTGAACTGTACCTTTTGAGTTAGCAAAAGTAATTCTGACTTTGCTACCTTGTACGTTTACTTTAAACTCACGAGTTTTGCCTTCAATTTCGGCAGTTAAAGTAACTTCAGTAGTAGTTTCTGGTGCAGTGTATTTAGCCTTGCCGTCTTCGATTTTTAAAACATCTGGGTGAGATGAAGTCCATTTAACTGACTTTCCTTCAATTTCTTTAGTTAATTCAAGGTCACCGTCAACTGTTTTTGGCAGTGGTTTTAGTTTTTTAAGTAGTTTTTCTGGAGTTTCTGGCTCTGGTTGAGGTTGAGGTTGTGTGCCTTTTTTAGCAACAATGAAGGTAAATTCTTTTGAAACTGAACCCGCAGTTGCTTTTAAAGTAACTTCAACTTCTTCGGCTTGTTGTACAACTTCAATAGTATAGCCGTCTTTTATTGTCGCTGCATTTTGACCTTTTATAATTTCGTAAGTAACGTCAAAATTGCCAATTTTACGGTCTAACGTAAAGTTTTTGTCAATTGTTCCACTCGGAACTGTCAATTGAGTTAAATCTGGATCTGTTGGTTTTGGATCTGGATTTGGTTTAGGTTCACGTTTGCACGAAAACATAAGTGCAAAAATACCTAGTGTTAAAGCAGCGATTGCAAATATTTTCAAGATTGTTGAAAACAATTTATTTGCTTTAGTGCTTGTTTTCATATTTACCCCTTTTTCTGGCCAATGTTGGCCTCAATTCATACACTTATTATATTCTATATATAACGATTTTGTAAGCGTTTACATAAAATTTTCTAAATATTTTTAAAAAACTTAAAAAATCGGTTTTTTCTGCAAAAAATCACACTC
>CAUUEZ010000007.1:0-30399 GCA_963544405.1 uncultured Acholeplasmataceae bacterium | reverse complement strand
ACAGAGCCAATAATTCCGTTTTAAATTTCATATCTCCGAAACTCAGGAATTATACAATAAAAACCTTAAAATGTAAACGCTTACATTGAGGAAAATAAAAATGGGCCGGTGTTGGCCCATTTTATTTATTTTTATTGAAAAATTCCTAAACCTGTGGTTGGTGTAAATCTCAATTCGCCTTTGACTCTTACTAAAAACAAGCCTTCAAAGGATTTTCTCATACCTTCTTTGTCTTTAAGTTCTTGAATTTTCTTAAGCATTGGCTTATTTTTTAATCTTTGTTCTGATCTTCCGTCGTATTTGATTTCATACTCGGTGTCAGCGATTGAAACTCTAACAGTTATATAAATATATTGTTTACCATTTTTTTCTCTGGTTTCTTCTGTATATTTTTTGATTTCTGCAGCAAACTTAACAATTTTGTTTTCGTGTGTTTCAACTTCGCTTGCTGGACGGTGAGAAATATCTACAGCTGAGTAAGTATCGTTTAGTTTTGTAAACACTGGTGCAGGTTTCTTTGCGATTTCCTTACCATATTGACTTTCGTTTACCACTGCTTTCATGCTTACTTTTTCGCCAGTTTTAATACCTTTTGCATAGACATAAGTTAAGTTTAAAGCATTGCCTTCGCCGTCAATTAGTTTATTGTAGCCACCAACGTTAACATAATATCCTTCAACGTGGATTTTTGTACCTTTTTCTTTAGTTGCTGCTTCCTTGATGCTCATCTTTTGAAATCCATCTTCTTCTGGTTTTGGTGCTGGAGCAGGTGCAGGTGGATTTGGTGTAGGATTTGGCTTTGGTGTGTTTTTGCACGCAAACATAAATCCGGCTGATAATACTAATACAAGTGCTAAAGTGATTTTTTTAAAAATTCCCATTTTATCTCCTTTTTTAAAAAACTTCACTTACTAGTATAGACTATCAATTTCAAAAATTCAATCAATATCAGTCAAAAATGTAAGCGTTTTCACTTCAAGCGTTTCAATATCGCCACAATCTTTAAGTGAGTTTAAATCTTCGTTTTTATCTAGTTTAATTTCTGCGTAAATTTGGTCTTTATATGAATACTTACTGCCAATTTGTTTTAAAGCAAAAACAAGGTTAAGTACTCTTTCTTTTGCGCTGTAGTTAAATCTAAAAGTTGCAAGTATGTAATTCTCTTCTTTGACTTTCTTAATTTTTTTAATGGCTTCAGCTGTAAGACTTCTGTAGGTTCTGGTTAAAGCAGTTAATCCTAACTTAATTCCACCAAAGAAACGAATGATAACTACAGTAAAATCAGTGATATCTAGATTTTTAATTGCTGTGTAAATTTGAAAACCTGCGCTTCCACCTGGTTCTTTATCGTCACTGAACTTAAAGTTTTGCTTAATTTTATATGCGTACACATAGTGAGTAGCACCAGGATACTGCTTTTTTATTTCTGTTAATTTATGTTCAAAGTCGGCGACAGTTTCTGTCTTTATTACTAGCGTATAAAAGACTGATTTTTTAATTTCTGTTACTAACTCTATGTTGTTTTTTAATAAATACACTAATCTCTCCGTGTGCACTGTGCTAAAATTACCTAAAGAGGTTTTATAAATGAAAGAAAAACAAATTTCTCTAACTGCTCTTTATTTATATCTTACAACAGCGCTTGCTGCTATCGCAAGTGCGGTACTACTAAGTGCATTTAACTTAATTAAGGCAAATGCTGCTGCCTTAAAACCAGAAATTCAGTCGTCCGCTCAACTTTCTTTGATTTTAACAACAGCGTCAATTATGTTGATTGTGGCGGTTGCTTCAGCGTTTACTTATTTAATTTTTTATGTGCTAACTTATATTAAAAACAATCAAATTACTAAAAAGTTTGATTTTGTTTGTTTCTTAATTGGTTTTTTTATTCCAATATTTGCGCTTATCTTTATTGTCAAAGTTGGACTTTTGCAAAACAAATGTCTTTGCAAAAAAAGATGCAATGCAGAAAGCAATCAAAATTAACGTAAAAAAACAAATTGACTTAAAAAACCCCATAATTATGGGGGCTTTTTATATTTTAAGAAAACTTGAAGAAGCGGGACACTCTGCATACATTGTAGGTGGATTTGTGCGAGACCTCATTTGTGGGTTTAAAAACTTAAGTACAGATATCGACATCACAACAAGCGCAGAACCCACAGAAATTAAAAAAGTATTTAAACACACTTTTGACAAAGGTATTAAATACGGAACAGTTGGTGTGTTGGTGGACGGAGTTGCTTACGATGTGACAACTTACCGAAGTGAAACTAACTACAAAGACAGCAGGCATCCTGAAACTATTGTTTTTACCAAAGAAATTAATGAAGACTTAGTTAGAAGAGACTTTACGATAAATGCACTAATCCTGGATAAAAACTACACAGTTATAGACTATGTTAGTGGGCTTTCTGATATCAAAAACAAACAAATTAAGACAATAGGAACGCCCGACAATCGTTTTAAAGAAGATGCACTTAGACTAATTCGCTTGATTTACTTTCAAACAAAACTGGGTTTTTCAATAGAAACAAACACGAAAGAAAGTTTAAATAACCTTAGTTATTTAGTTAAAGAAATCCACCCTGAACGCATAACAAGCGAGTTTACTAAGGTTTTTTTAAATAAGTATTTTCGTGAGTTTATCAATAATTTACGTGAAACTAAGATGTTTGATATAATTATTAAGCGTAAGTTTCCAGTCAATCTACTAAATGGTTTTACTAACTGTATAAATGTAGACGAGATGTTGGTTTTTCTTAATTTCTTTGAAAAACAAGAAAACCCTTATTTCATCTATACAAACAAAGTTAAAAATCAAATTAAGTTTGTTAAAAAGATTATTGAAAACAAGTATCTGGAAAAAGATATGCGCGTAAACTTGATTCGCTTTCAAACAGAGACTATAGACCTTGCTTTGAAAATTGCTAAATATTTTTACAATAAAGATTGCTGTCGAAATGAAGTTGTTTCAGATGTTAAAAGATATCTTGAAGCAGAGAAATACGTTAAAAGTAAAAATATCAACTACGAAAAACTATTTAAAAATAAAGTGAAGGCTGAATATGGTGAACTTATTTTGATGCTCATCAAAAAAGTGGCCGATGAAGGATACCTACTGAATGAAATTAATTAAAAAAACAAATCTAAGACTTAAAAATTTTGGTTTTTTTGCTTTCTTAAAAAGACACACAATAAAGTTGCTTTTCTATATTTTAGTTGTAGCAAATAATAATTATAACTATTAAAATAATCGCTTTCTTTTAGCACTTCGAATAAACCTGGAAACTCAACGAAAGGATTTGAGTTGCCCTGGTATTTTAAAATTATTCTATTTCGTCTTTTTTCAAATTCAGAAATGGGGGTTTCTACACCCCATTTTTTAATTTCTGAAAGTG
This sequence comes from uncultured Acholeplasmataceae bacterium, assembly GCA_963544405.1. Lineage (GTDB taxonomy): Bacteria > Bacillota_I > Bacilli_A > Acholeplasmatales > Acholeplasmataceae > CALISC01. The sequence continues at coordinate 26,998 of CAUUEZ010000007.1, read as the reverse complement.
AACCCATTATAGTAGAAATACGACTGTAGTTTAGGTTTTCAAAATCAATTAGTTTAAGTTCTGGATAAATTAAAGCCATGTAAAAAAGGATACGAGCAACTTCTCCGCTTGAGTCTTTAGACGGCCAAAATTGTTGGTTTTTTAAAGTATATCTAAAAGGATTTGATAAATCTTGGTGCTCGCTAAAAAAATAGTTTGACCTAAACTGATTGACTTTAGTGGTTGAAAGTCTAAGATTATGCAAATCAGTTCTAATATCACGATCGCTTTGTTGAACCCTTTTCAAGCCTAGGCGTGAGTTTGGCCAAACGTGTTCTTTGTTTAGTTCTTTGCCATCCCAAACGGCAGGATAAAGTTTGTTGTCATAAATTGTTGTAATTTGTGTAAGGTCATCAATTGACTTGTCTGAGTTTATCAACACACCCTGACATTGATTGTATGCGTGGTATGTAAGTGGTTTGAAGTTTTCCTTTAACGATGCGATTAAAGAGTTTATCTCTGTCTTGTTTTTTGGATTTAATTTTTCAAGTTGAATGTCATTGTTAACGTTATTTTCATCACAAATATAAGGAAAATAAATGAAGGTTGTGTATTTTTGTTGGTTAATAGATATATATTTAGTTTTAATAAAAATCAGCTCACCAACCATGTAATTTGGCTTTTCTGGATAGATTTTTATGTTTTCAAAGTTTTTAAAATTAGCCGTAACTTTACCTAAATACTCTTGTTTGGAAAATTGGTAAATCAGTTTTTCAACTTCTTTTTCATACTCCTGTTCTGTAAACTCAATTTGCTTAAACTTAGAGAAAGTATTTAAAAAACTTGGGTCAAAATTATAATATCTAAGATTTTCTATTGCTTTAATTATTTTTGTTTTTTCGCCTAACAAAGCGTTTTTGTAACCTTTAATTTCCAAAATAAATTCTTTTTTAAATCCACTAATTTCTGCAAGTAACTTAGTTTTAGTATCTAAAAAAGGTTGGGTAACATCACCTGTTTTTAAGTCAACTAATTTGTTATTTACAGACCAGTTTACACTCTTTCCAAGATATAGTTTAGGCAAATATACTTTAGTTAAAATATTATTTTTAAAACTTTGTTCAATTGAAAGTCCTGAGGTTGGATTGTTTTTATTGCCCAATTTTTTGAGCAATAAAAAAACAACAACCAGAGAGATTGCTATAAACAAAAGTGTAGCCTCAGCTACATTGAAAAATTGACTTCTTCTCCTTTTGTCAACAATTTCAATGGTGTTGTTCATTAAAAATTATTTTTGTTTTTTAGTAGTTTAAGTTTTTAGAGGTTCTTGGGAAAGGTACAACATCTCGGATGTTTTCAATACCAGTTATAAACATCACAAGTCGCTCAAATCCAAGTCCAAAGCCTGCAGACTGAGTGCCACCATGTCTTCTTAAATCCAAATACCATTTAAGTGGTTCTATGTCCATTTTGAGTTCTTGCATACGACAAAGCAGTTTATCGTAGTCATCTTCGCGTTGTGATCCACCAATTAACTCACCAGACTTAGCAACAAGCAAATCACAGGCTGCCACGGTATTATTGTCTTCGTTTTGTTTCATGTAAAAGGCTTTAATTTCTTTTGGCCAGTTGTAGATAAAAACAGGAGACTTAAAATAAACATCAGTTAGGTATTTTTCGTGTTCAGTAAATATGTCTTGACCATGCTTTGGTTCGTTTTCAAACTTAACTTTAGCCTTCTTTAAAATATCTATCGCCTCAGCGTGGGTGACTCTCGCAAAAGGTTTGTCTTTAACTTCAGTTAACCTATCAATTAAACCAGGTTCAACAAACTTATTGAAAAGAGTAAGCTCGGGCTTTAATTTCAAAAATGCTTCGTTTACTAAAAATTTAACCATTTCCTCGGCTAAAGCCATGTCCTTTTCAAGGTCAAAGAAAGCAATTTCGGGCTCTACCATCCAAAACTCAGCAGCGTGTTTAGGGGTGTTTGATTTTTCTGCTCTAAAAGTAGGTCCAAAGGTATAGACTCTTTGAAAGGCTTGTGCGTAAGCCTCGGCGTGTAGTTGTCCAGTTACTGTTAAGTTAGCCTTTTTTTCAAAAAAATCTTTTTTATAGTCAGTTTGTCCAGGCTTTAGCGTAGAGACTACAAACATCTCACCAGCACCTTCTCCGTCATTAGAAGTTATGATTGGAGAGTTTAGATAAATAAAGCCTTTTTCTTGAAAGAAAGTATGGATAGCATGCGCAAGTACTGAGCGAGTTCTAAAAACTGCGTTAAATAAGTTTGTGCGCGGTCTTAACTCAAGGTATTCTCGCAAAAACTCACGGGTATGTCTTTTTGGTTGAATTGGATAGTCTGGGTCTGTGTTTTTAATAATCTTAACTTCGCTTGCTTTGATTTCAAAACTTTGTGCGCGGTCAGGAGTTAGAACTACCAAACCAGTGACAGAAATAGAGGCACCTGAGTTTAACTTAGCGACATCTGCAAAATTACTCAAACCAGCCTCGTAAATAACTTGGATGTTTTCAAGTCTAAGACCGTCGTTTAAAGCGATAAACCCAAACTCTTTTTGGTCGCGATTAGTTTTAATCCAACCATTTAAAGTAACTTCCTTGCCGGCATAATCTTTGAAGTTGGTGGCTAAAATTTGTGAATCTATTAACATCTCAGCTCCTTTTTTTAATTTAGGATATCTATATAGTTTAAAAAGTATTTAAAAATTACTCAAAAACTATTCTTCGGAATCTGCGGTAGGTTTTTTGTTTTCAACAAATGAGATTGTTAAAACTCGGTCTTTGCCTTCACCGTGTGAATGGGTTTGGATTTTTTTCCAGTCGCTTAGTTTTTCGTGAATTATATGACGTTCATATGAGTTTAGGTTTTTAAGTTCTACAGACGCTTTGCTTGCCAAGACTTTCTTGGCTTCTTTGGTTGCCAAAATCTCTAAAATAGTTTTGCGTTTAGCAAGGTATCCAGAAATATCTAAAACAACCTCGGTTTGCTCTTCACAAAACTGTTTTGTCGCGATTTTTGTCAAAACAGCAAGCGAATGCAGTGTGTTTCCGCGGTTCCCGATTAAAAAAGCGTTTTCAGAAGTCTCTAAATTAAAAACAATTAGTTTGCCTTGTTCAAGAGTTCTAAACTCAATTTTAAGGTCAATATCAAGAGCTTTAAAGATGTTTTCCAAGTACTCTTTGGCAATTAGTGCGGGAGATTGTTTTACAAAAACATTAAAAGTTCCAGGAGTAGTTGGAATTGCTTTAAGTTGGCTTGGGTTGCAAAGCAGTTCTTTAGCAGCAATTTGAATGGCAGCCTCTGCAGATTCTGCTTGAATGTTGTCAAGTTCTTTAATATTCATAATTATAATAACTCCTCTGTTTGGGGTTTGTTTTCTTTTTTAATTGAAACAATTTTATAAAAAGCAGTTTGACCGATTGAAAATAAGTTACCAATTATCCAGTAAAACGCGAGTCCTCGGTCGTTAATTGACCACCAAGTCATCACGCCCGCCATGATAATTCCGAAAATCAGCATCATGCGCTGGTTGCGTTTAGGGTCTTTTTTAGGGTCAATTACTACAGTTCTTGCGTCTTTTTCACGCATTTTTGCGGTTTTGTACGAACTAATTAACTGAATTAAAACCATGGTGCAAAATACTATAAAAGCAAGTAGATAGTTGGTTAAGTCTTTACCAGCGCCTAAGTTCAAACCCATAAAAGACTTGTCCCAAACTTGGTATGCATAGTATCCACCTTCCACAGTAACTCGGTTAATGGTGTTGTAAACTCCAATGAAAATCGGCATTTGCAAGAAAGGAATCAAAAAAGACGAGAAGCCTACCTTGTGTTTACGATAAATTCGCATCGTCTCCATTTGCTTTTGTTGAATAGAGGCTTTATCTGTTCTACCCTGATATTTACGCTCTAGTTTATTTAAGTCAGGGGTCATTTTCTGCATTCTGGCAGACATTACGTTAGTGCGGGCATAAATTGGCCAGGCAAGAATACGAACAATAATTGTTGTAAAAATAATACCAACTGCGAATTTACCTGCAATTGAGGTATTGCCAAGCAGCCATCCCATCCAGGCTGTGGTTAAGTAGTCAAACCAACCAAAAGTTTGTTTGTGTAAAGGATACTGACCTCCACCTACAAAAACGTCGGTTGTTAGTTTAAAGTCACTGTATTTGGCTTTAAACTCTGAGTTTTCGCCTAGCGCCGAATTATAGTTAATTTGGTAACTGTAAGTAATTACTTCTTTGTCTTTGTTTTTAACTAAATATCTAGCCTGTTCAAAGTTGCTGTCTATTACTTTTTTGGCAATTAAGTCTTGAGTTTGGATTTTTTTATCGTGTCCTTCTTCAAGTGCCGACAGACTTTTTGCGTACAACGTTTTTTCTATAATTTCAGGTTCTGGTGCTATGTCTAAATTAAAACGGTAGATATTGCTAAACTTAACTAAGTCAGAAAAATTAACGCGCTCGCCAATTCTCCTAAAAAACGGAAAAGGTGTTAAAACTGGGTTTTTAGCGTTGCCAATGTTTAGCTCATAAGTTTGAAAATACATGCTGGCCTTGCTTGCCTTGAAAAGTGCTTTGTCGTAAACCACTTTAAAAGTGCGAGTGATGTTTTTGTCTTGTACATCGGTTAAAGTGACGTCAATTAGTCCGTTTGCATCAACCTTTTCACCAAGAGTTAGTCTATATCCGTCTTTAAAGTTACCACGATCTAGTTGTTGAACTGATCCGTCTTCAAGTAGGCGATATACAGAAAGGGAAGGCAAGTTTTCAGTAAGTGGAGCAAGTGCTCTAAAGACATTTCCTTGCAAAGAAACTTCTTTGCCTGAGTTTAATTGCACTCGTTCTGAGTAGGTACCGAATTGATGGTATAGACCAATGATTTTTTGTTTTTTATTACATGAAGCTAAAGTAAAAATTAAAACTGCTGAAATAAAAAACAAAAGCAGGGTTTTGATTTTATTCATTGTTCCTCCACTTTGTAGATTTTTTTTAAAGAACTGGTCAGTTCTTTTTTAATTTCTATAAAAGTTAGTGTTGCTGCTACAGGTTTAACTACAACTATTGTTAAAAAACTTAATTTGCATTGTTTATAGTTTCTCAAAATATTTCTGATTTGTCTTTTAATTTTGTTGCGTTGAACAGCGTTGCCAAATTTTTTACCGATAGAAATGCCAAATCTAGAGTGTGGCTCTTCTGTTGGTCTAAACACAATTCTGAAATGTGGTGTACTAAATTTCTTGCCGGTTTTAAATATTTGGTCAAACTCTGCGTATTTTTTGACTCTGTATTTTTTTTCCATAATGTGTATAAAAAAACCACCTTAAAATATTTAATTTAAAAATATTTATCTGGTGGTTAGGTTCAAATATTTATTTAAATTATTTTTGGTGTTTAGTGTCACTAACTGTTAAAACTAAACGTCCTTTTGCACGTCTTCTTTGTAGAACTCTGCGGCCGTTTGCAGTGCTCATTCTTTCCATGAAACCGTGTGTACGTGCTCTTTTAATTTTACTTGGTTGATATGTTCTTTTCATATTAGTCCTTTCAAACAATGCTTTTAAAAGTTTAACACACCATAGCTTTTTTTGCAATTTTTTTAATGCATAAATTGAGAATTTTGGTGTATTTTTAGCGAGTTTAACAAACTGTTTTTTATCCACAAAATTTGATTTTAACCACAATGTGGATAACTGCGATGTGGAAAACAAAATGTGGAGATGTGGATAAGTTTGGGGAAATCGGCTATTTAAAAGGTTTTTTTGGCTAAGTTGTCCACAATTTTACCCACATTTGCAAACCGTTTGCCAAGTTATCCACAAAAAATGTGGACAACCTAAATTGTTTTTGTTTACCTGATATTGCTAAAATATTTACACAAAAGGAGAACTCATGGACAGCGACGTAAAAAAACTGTGGTCAGACATTATAAATCAACTTAAAAATGAAATTGAAGAAGAGAGTTTTGACTCACTTTTTGGAAATAAAACGAGTATTTATAGGGTGGATAACAACATTGTCTATATTTTAGTAGACAACGATTTTGTCAAAACTAGACTTTCTGTATACCACAGTGAAAAAATTAATGAAATTGCTGCTACTTTGTTTCAAAAGACTCCTTTATCATTTAAATTTATTACAGAAACTGACCTGGAATACGAAAAAGAAAAAGAAAGCCCTGCTGCTTTTGAAACTGACAGTTATTTTGACAGTAAATTAAACCCAAAATATACATTTTCAAACTTTGTGGTCGGAGTTTCGAACTCTTTTGCCTATCGCTGTGCGATTTCAGTTGCAGAACAGCCTGCTTTAACTGGCAACCCTTTCTATATTTCTGGAGCAGTTGGGGTTGGAAAAACTCACCTAATGCATGCAATTGGCAATGAAATGATAAAAAACAACCCAAGTTTAAAGGTTTTATATATTCCTGCAAGTACTTTTGTTGAAGAGTTTACTAGCGTTTTTTATGGGACCGATAAAACTAACCGCATGCAACAGTTTAACAAAAAATTCAAATCTTTAGACTGTTTGTTGATTGACGATATTCAAATGATTAGCGGTGCTGAAAAGACTCAAAATGAGTTTTTTAAGCTATATGAACACCTGCATAACTCAAATAAACAAATAGTTTTGGCCTCTGACCGCAAAACTAGTGAACTTCAAAACATCCATTCCCGTTTAGTTTCTCGCTTTGCATGGGGTTTGACTGCCAGCATTGAAGTGCCAAACGACGAACACCGCGTCTCAATTTTAAAAAGAAAGGCTAGTGAAATGTTTGCGCCAGAAATTGCAAGTCAAATTGGCGAAGACATTTTAATGTATATCGCTAAAGTTATTAAAACCAATGTCCGAGACTTAGAGGGTGCTTTGTATTCTTCTATCATGAACTGCACGATGTCTAACATTCCAATTAACTTAGAAAATGTCAAAGAAGCCATTCGTGTGCTTATCAACGCACAAACCGAGACTTTTGTGCCAAAGGCTTCAGTTGAAAAAGAAGTTAACAACATAATTTCGGTAGTTGCTAAATACTATGAACTCCAGCCTTTTGACATTCTTTCGTTAAAGAAAAGTTACAAAGTTGTCACCGCTAGACACATTTGTATGTACTTAATTCGCCAACACTATAACTTAGTTTTTACAAAAATCGCAAAACTTTTTAACCGCAAAGACCATACTACCGTGATTTCTGCTGTTGAAAAAATTCAAAAAGAAATATCTGAACAAGTTGAGTTAAAAAAAGCCATTGAAGACATTGAAAAGAAACTCGGGATTTTAAAATAGTTTTACCTTTAAAAAGACGGGCAAACCGTCTTTTTTATTGTAGTTTAATTAAGTAAAAATGTGGAGAACTCGTGGAAAATGTGGATAGTGAAATGTGCTCAATTCGGACGAAATTTGCGTTTTTTTCGCCCATATAATATAATATTATAGGTGATTGAAATGGTGGTTTTTGAAGTTATCCACATTTCCACTTTCCCTAATAACAATAAATAAATAATAAAATAAAAAGGAAAATTTATGAACTTTAAAATCAAAACAAAAACTTTAATTGAATACATCAATTTAGTTGCTAAAGCCTTGCCGAACAAAAGCCCAAGACCACTTAGCGAAAGCATCAAATTCTCAGTTAAAAAAGACTCAATTAAAATATTTGCAAACCACAAAAATCTAGAAATTATGGCAATAGTTGATAGCAACATTGAAGTGCTCACAGAAGGTAACACAATATTAGATGGTAAAACAATTTTAAACATTATTAAGTCGCCAGGTATTGCTCTGCACGAAGAAGTTCAGTTTATTCAAATTTCTGAATACCAAGTTCTGATAATTGCGGGAACTTCTGAGTTTAGACTAAATGCTTTAAACTACGACCTTGAACACTTGATTTTTGAAGAAGATGAAAAATCGATTGTCATTTCTAGCGAAGATTTAGCAATTTCTTTAAAAGAAGTGGTTTACTGCACAGCAGATCCTGATGCTAAACCAAGAATCGTTTGTTTAACTGGTGTTAACTTTGCGTTTAGTGAACGCAGATTAACACTAACTGGTAGCGACAACGCTAGGCTTGCCCAAAAACACCTAGAAGTTAATTCAAAGAAAAACCTGAATTTAACTATACCTGCTGAATCTATTAAAGAACTGCTTAAAATTCTTGAGCAAACTAATGGCGATGTTGAAATTTCTGTGAACCCACTTTGTTCAAAAGTGTTGTTTGTGATTAAAAATGTCTTTTTTCAAACTGCCGTGCTTTCAGATAAATACGGTAATTTAAACAGCGCTACTCAATTTGAAACTAAACTCTCAATTCCTTTAAAAACCGTTGAGTTTAGCAATGCCCTTAAAACAATTTCGGCAGTTACTGATAAATCAAAGTCAACTTACTTAATTAACTTCACCTTAAAACCAAACAAGACTTGTGAAGTTGCAACTTCTGAAAACGGAAAAGGCTCATCTCGCGCTATTTTAATTCCAGCAGGAGAAATTTACAATCAACTAGCCGAAACCTTCTTAATGATTTTTTCACTTAAACACTTGCAAGAAGCAATTTCGGTCTACGAAAGTCTGGGTATTGAAGAACTCGCACTTGAGTTTTACTCAAATGACCGTGCAGTTCGAATAACTTCACTTGAAGAGCCTGAATTGGTTACTCTAATTACCCCTCTTAATAATTTTTAAAAAAAGGAAGTAAAGCTATGAAACAAATTAAAATTGAAAACATTGAAATCATCAGACGCACGCCAAAGGCTGTGTTAGTAGGATTCCCCGCTGAATCTGAATACTCAAAATATGCGGTTTGGTTTCCAAAATCTAAAGTTAACATTAAAGGCAAAACCGCTTTAATTACTTTAGTTGGTGATGAGTATCAACTTGTATTTAAAGAAACCCCGCTACTTGACCGCAAGGCTATTGCAAAGGGTTTCTTAACTGAAGTTATTGAAGAAGAAAACTAAAAATTATCTATATTTTTGCGTTTTATATTAAGTTTAGTTAAATAAAGGTGCGATTTCCAAGCGCCTTTATTTAATTTTTAAAAACCTTTAACAAAACAACAACGCAGATATTTAGTTTATTTAAAAACACAAGGAGACTAACTTATGGAAAGTAATAACAATTATGGCGCTGAAAACATACAGGTCTTAGAAGGTCTGCAAGCCGTTAGAAAACGCCCAGGGATGTATATTGGTTCAACTGGACCAACTGGTTTGCATCACTTAGTTTGGGAGATAGTTGATAACTCAATTGACGAAGCACTTGCGGGTTTTGCTGACCGAATTCACGTTGAAATTCTGCCAGGCGAACTAATTCGGGTTTCTGACAATGGTCGCGGAATTCCGGTTGATGTGCACCCTAAAACCAAAGTTTCAACTGTTGAAACTATTTTAACTGTCTTGCACGCCGGTGGTAAGTTCAACAATGATTCATATAAAGTTTCGGGTGGCTTGCATGGAGTGGGAGCAGCGGTAGTTAACGCTCTTTCTTCAAGTTTAGTTGTTGAAGTTAGCCGTAACAACACACTTTACCGCCAAGAGTTTGCCTACGGAAACGCTGTTAGTGATTTGGTTGACACCAAAACTCCAACTACAGACACCGGGACCACTATAACTTTTGAGTTTGACCATTCAATTTTTGCAGAATGCGAAGCCTATGACTTTGAGACCTTGCGTGTGCGTGTACAACAACTTGCTTTCTTAAATAAAGGTTTAACTATTTCTATTGTTGACAAAAGGCAACCAGAAGCCGAAGAACATATTTATCGCTATGAAGGCGGGTTAAACGAATACGTGGCCTTTTTAAATGGACAAAAGACCAGAATCAACAAAGAAACTATTTACATTGAAACTACCGCTGAAAACACCACTGTTGAACTGGCAATGCTTTACAACGACACCTACACGCCAAATATTTTGAGTTTCGCTAATAACATCTTAACTAAAGAAGGTGGAATGCACGAAGATGGACTTAAACTAGCACTTTCTCGTGTAATTTCAAAATACGCAACTGACAATAATTTAATTAAGAAAACTGACCAAATTTTAGGCGAAGACACCAGAGAAGGACTAATCGCTGTTTTGTCGCTTAAACTGCCTGAGCCTCAATTTGAAGGTCAAACTAAAACCAAACTTGGAAATCCTTATGTTCGCTCGCTAGTTAGCCGTTTAGTTGGTGAAGGTTTGGAGAAGTTTTTACTTGAAAACCCACAAACCGCAAAAGCAATTGTTGAAAAATGTTTAATGGCTTCAAAAGCCAGACTAGCGGCTCGTCGCGCAAAAGAAGCAACTCGCCGCAAAAGCCCACTTGACAATCTAGGGTTTGCCTCAAAATTAGCAGACTGCCGTAACAAGTCACCTGAAAATACAGAACTATATATCGTAGAGGGAGATTCGGCGGGAGGTTCTGCAAAGCAAGGCAGAAACTCAGAATTTCAGGCGATTTTGCCACTACGTGGAAAAGTGCTAAACGTAGAAAAAGAACGCCTTGATAAAGTTTTGGCCAACAACGAGTTAAAATCTTTGTTTTTAGCAATAGGCTGCGGTGTGTCTAGTGATTTTAACGCAGACAACGCCAGATACCACAAAATTATTATTATGACCGATGCCGATGTGGACGGCGCACACATTAGAACCTTGCTTTTGACTTTCTTTTTCAGACACATGCCAGAACTGATTAACAGAGGCTATGTTTACATTGCTCAGCCCCCGCTTTTTAAAGTTCAACAAGGCAAAAAAATTAACTATATCTACAAAGAAAATGAACTTGAACCTCTGCTTGCTCAACTTGAAGGTAAATACACTATACAGCGCTACAAAGGTTTAGGTGAGATGAATCCAGAGCAACTTTGGGAAACTACGATGAATCCAAAAAACAGAACCCTGCTTAAAGTTGGAATTAACGACGCCGCCTTGGCCGATCAAACTTTTGATATGCTGATGGGTGACAACGTTGAGCCGAGACGTGAGTTTATCCAAGAAAACGCTAAGTTTGTGAAAAACTTAGACATCTAAAGGAGCACACCATGCTTAATTTTTTAGACGAAGAAAAATTAGATTTAGAACTTAACGACGATAATCTTGAAGAAGTTAGTCAGGACGAAGAGCAAGTAGAAGACTTTGAGACTAACCTGGCTGATTTTAAAGACGCCAAAGAAGAACCAGTTGAAATAGTAAGTGAAATCAAAGACTCGTTTCTAGACTACGCGATGTCGGTTATCGTTGACCGAGCACTGCCTGACGTCAGAGACGGACTTAAACCAGTGCAAAGAAGAATTCTTTACGCTATGAACGAACTTAACATCTTACCTGGTTCTGCACACAAAAAATCCGCACGTATCGTCGGTGAAGTAATTGGTAAGTACCACCCTCACGGAGACTCATCTGTATACGAAGCAATGGTTAGAATGGCCCAAGACTTTTCGTATTTGTACCCTTTAGTTGACGGACATGGTAACTTTGGTTCAGTTGATGGAGACGGCGCTGCTGCCATGCGTTATACTGAGGCCAGAATGTCCAAGGTTGCGCTTGACTTGGTGAGAGACCTTGAAAAAGAAACAGTTGATTTTTGTGATAACTACGACGGTAGCGAAAAAGAACCAAAAGTCTTGCCTGCACGTTTTCCGAACTTACTTGTAAATGGAGTTAAAGGGATTGCTGTTGGTATGGCGACATCCATTCCGCCACACAACATGCAAGAGATACTAGCAGGGACCATAGCGCTGATTGACAACCCAGACCTGCCGCTTACTGATTTGATGAACATTATTAAGGGTCCTGACTTTCCAACGGGTGGCGAGATTCTTGACTTAAACGGCTTGCATCGTGGTTATCTAACTGGGCAAGGACGCGTGGTTATTCGCTCAATTGTTGACATTAACACTACCAAGAGTGGAAAATCACAAATCATTATTAAAGAAATTCCATATCTAGTAAACCGTAAACTGCTCATTGAAAAAATCTCTGAACTGGTCAAAGAAAAAGTAGTTGACGGAATTGTAGGAATGGCCGATGAATCTAACCGCAAAGGTACGCGCATAGTTTTGGACTTAAGAAGAGACGTTATTCCAGAAGTTGTATTAAATAACTTATATAAATATAGCCAACTGCAGTCTAGTTTTGCAATTAACATGATAGCCCTTGTTAACGGAGTTCCAAAACAACTTGGGCTTATTCCAATACTTCGCAACTTTATTGAGTTTCAAATTGAGTTGTTGATTCGCAAAACTAAGTTTGAATTAAAAAAAGCAGAGGCTAGAATTCACATTATAAAAGGGCTTATTAAAGCACTTTCAGCAATAGACCTTTGTGTTAAACTAATCAAAGAATCCAAGACTCCAGAAATTGCTAAAACTAAATTGATTGAAAACCTAGACATTGACGAAATTCAGGCAAAAGCAATTTTGGCCTTGACCTTGCAAAGACTAACTGGTCTTGAAATTGAAAAAATTCACGAAGAACACCAAGAATTGCTTGCGAAAATTGAATACTACAACTTAATTTTGAGCAGTTCAGATAAACAAAAAGAAATCATTAAAGGCGAACTTAGTGAACTAATTGCTAAATACAACAAACCACGTAAGTCTATTTTGAACTTCTCAACTTCGCTAGATATTGAAAACGAAGACTTAATTCCACGACGTGATGTAATTATTACAGTTACTGAAAATGGCTATGTTAAGCGAATAGATGCAGATCAGTATAGAGTACAATCTAGAGGTGGAGTTGGAGCAAGTGGAATTAAGGTCAATGAAGATGATAAAGTCCAAGTGATTTTAAAAACCAACTCACACGACCAAATTTTAATTTTTACTAATTTTGGGCGTGTATATCAACTAAAAGCCTTTAAAATTCCTGAAGCCTCAAAACAAGGCAAAGGCCTACCTTTAGTTAACTTAATTGATTTTCAAGAAAATGAACACTTTCAATGTATTACTAATTTAGCCCCAGATTTGGAAAACGGTTATTTGTTTTTCTTAACTAAAGGTGGAAAGATTAAAAAAACTCCAGACAGTGAGTTTAGCCGAGTTAATGCAAACGGGAAAAAAGCCATTCAGTTAGTTGAAGACGATGAACTACTTCAAGCCATGCACTTTGAAGGCAATCCTTTTATTATGATTGCTACAAAACACGGACAAGCCTTGAAATTCAAATCTGATACTCTTCGTCCACTTGGTCGCGCATCTCAAGGTGTGCGTTCAATTACTTTAGCACAAGACGACGAAATCATTGGCTGTTCTATTGTTAAAGACGACGAAACCGATGTTTTAGTGATTTCTGAACTTGGCCTAGGTAAGCGAACTCAAGCAAAAGAATACCGCACAACTTCGCGTGTTGGAAAAGGTGTGAAGACTATGAAAATCACCGAAAAAACCGGTAGTCTTGTAGCGCTGATTGTTGCAACTGACCAACAAGACTTAATTGCTTCCACTAACCTTGGTGTGGTAATTAGAACTCCGATTGCCGAGATTTCAAGAACTTCTCGAAATACCCAAGGCGTTAAAATTATCAAACCAGCAGAAGGTTCAAAAGTCCAAACTATTACTTTGGACGAGTCTTTTCAAGAAACCGATAAATTGCCTCAAAGTGAGACAGAAAGCGAGTAAGCATAGATGTTTGACTTAAATTATTTACAAAAAAATTTTAAAAAAGTTCAAGCCAAGTTAGCGTTAAGGTCTAACTTCAAGAAAGAAGAGCTTGCCAAACTACCTAAACTAATCTCAAACAAACGAAAAGTTCAAGCAGAGATTGACAACTTAAGAGCCAAAAAAAATACACTAACTGCACAAATCCCTGAACTTAAAAAACAAGGGAAAGATATTTCTTTGGTGCTAGCCGAAAGCAAAGAGTGCGGTGAAAAAATTGCCACGCTTACTCAAGACTTTGAAGTTGTTTCTAAAGAACTTGAAGACTTGATTTTAGATCTGCCAAATATTCCCGACAGCGAAGTAACTTTCGGCAAAGACGAAAATGAAAATACCGTAATTAAAACTTATCTAGAACCTGCAAAGTTTGACTTTAACCCGAAAGATCATATTGCTTTAAATGAGCTACTTGGGCTGTTTGACTTTGAGCGCGCAGGCAAAGTCGCAGGTGCTAGATTTGTCTACGACATCGGACTTGGTGCAAGACTAGAGCGAGCACTAATTTCGTTTATGTTAGACCTGCATTCTAAACGTGGCTACGTTGAGTGTATTCCGCCTTATTTAGTGTCAAAAGACTCAATGTATGCAACTGGTAAGTTTCCTAAGTTTATGTCAGAGGCTTATCATCTTGAAGACACCGAACTTTATTTAAACCCGACTGCAGAAATTCCAATGATTGACATGTATAGAAACGAAATTCTGGATTTTGGTGTTTTGCCACTTAAGTACTGTGCCTACTCAACTGCCTTTAGACCAGAAGCAGGAGCAGCCGGCAAAGACACCAAGGGTCTAATTCGTCAACATCAATTTCATAAAGTAGAACTAATTGCTTTCACCAAACCAGAAGAAAGTAAAAAAGAACTTAAGAAAATGTTAAAAGAAGCAGAATTAGTCCTACAAAAACTAGAGTTGCCTTATCGAGTTGTTAGACTGTGCTCAGGAGATTTGGGACATTCTATGTCTTTAACTTACGACATTGAAGTTTGGCTACCTGGACAAAACAAATATAGAGAGATCTCTTCTGTATCAACTGCCAATGACTATCAAGCAAGACGTGCAAATATTCGTTTTAAACGCACCAAAGACGCAAAAACCGAGTTTGTACACACTCTAAACGGTTCAGGTGTGGCAGTTGGTAGATGTGCGATTGCTATAATTGAAAACTACCAACAAGCAGATGGCACAATTTTAATCCCAAAAGCATTGCAAAAATATATGGGAGTTAAAGAAATCAAACCTATAAAATAAAAAAAGAAAGTCTATTTCAGACTTTCTTTTAATAAATGTTCAGTTTCTTTAAAATCAATAGGTTCAATTTCAAAGCGTTGGGTTTTAAACTCAAGGCCAGTATATCTAGGAATTACATGAATGTGAAAATGCATCACTTGTTGATTTGCTAACTTGCCTGCGTTTGTATAGATATTTACACCTTTAGCGCCTAAAGCAGTTTGCATAGTTTGTGCTATTTTTTGGCTAACTTTAGTTAAGTGCATCAAGGTTTCTGCGTCGACATCTAAAAAGTTACATGCATATTTCTTTGGTATTACTAGAGTGTGTCCTTTACTTAGTGGATTGATATCTAGAAAAGCCAAACACAATTCATCTTCATACACTATGTTTGCAGGAATTTCCCTATTGATTATTTTACTAAAAATTGTTTCCATTATTACCTCGGTTTTTAAAAATTATACTAAATTCAGAAAGGAGTTGCAATGAAAGACAGAGTTATAGTAGACCCGATTTATGGCTACGTTATTTTAAAAGATGATATTATTAAACGCTTAGTTGACACTAAGTTTTTCCAAAGGTTACGTCGTATTTATCAAATGGGCAACTCCTTTTTTGTATTCCCTTCCGCTGTACACACTAGATTTTCACATTGCCTTGGGGTTTATGAACTTGCAAGACAGATATGCGAAAAACTACCAATTTCTAAAAGAGAGCAACTAATTTTAATGGTCTCGTCTTTACTACATGACATCGGACATGGTCCTTTTTCACATTTGTATGATAGTCTAGTTAACGGAGTTCACGAATTAAGAGGTGCTTATATTATTGCAAACGATCCCGAGATTAGCGGTATTTTAAATGAAGTTGACAAAGAGTTTGTCAAAGACGTTTGCTCAGTCTTAACAAAAGACAAAAGATTTCCTTTACTTGAATCTATACTATCTAGTCAACTAGATATTGACAGACTAGACTACTTAAAAAGAGATGCGTATTTTGCTGCAGTTAAAACTGGCGACATAGACTCATCTAAACTAATTAACAGTCTAACTGTCCATGATGGTAAATTATGCTTTAAAGAAAGTGCAGTATACGCAATTGAAAATTATTTAATTTCTCGTTATCACATGTATATGCAGGTGTATCTACACCCTAGCGTAATTGGGCGAGATTTTAATTTAATAGAGATTTTTAAAGACATTGAAAGTGTTCATGACCCTCTACTTAAAAAAGTTTTAAAATCGCCTAACAACCCAGATTTAGAATTATTTTTAAATTTAGACGATGCTTATTTTTTAACTTATTTTAAACAACTAAGTGAAAGCAATTTGCCAGCCGCTAAGGTAGCACATGAGTTTATATATCGCCAAAACTGGCAACCAAAAGAATTCACTGATGAAAAGCCAAATGGTGTAATTTGGGAACTTAAAAAACAAATTTATGATTTTCAAAGAGAACCAATTTTACTTTTAACTCAAGATAAGCAAATAGTTAAACTACAAGACTACTCTGACTTTGTTGCTAACTTAGCAAAGCGTGCAAAAGTTGTAAAACAATATACTTGGAGTAAATAATGCAAGTATTTGTAGTTGAAGGAAAAAACGATATTAAAGTTGTCAAAAGTGTATTTCCTGAAAGCGTCTGTATTAAAACTAACGGTCTTGGCATTAACAAGGCAACAATTGACCAACTCAAAAGCCTTGAAAAAGACAACGAAATAATTGTAATTACAGATCCTGACAGTGCTGGCACTAAGATTAGAAACATTGTTTTATCAGAAATCCCTTCTGCGAGTTTTTTAGATTTACCTAAAGACAAATGTATTAAAAAGCGTAAAGTTGGGCTCGAAAACCTATCTAAAGAAGATTTCTTAAAAATACTAAACACTGGTAAATTGCTTAACAAGGCTATTTTAAAGCAAAATAATTTTTCTTTATCGGATTTAGTTGAATTAAAAATGACAGGTCCTGAAAGCAGAGGAAATAAAAATAAACTACACTCCCTACTTGGTATTTATCACTTCAATACAAAGCAACTTCTGAATTTCTTAAATAATTCAAATTACTCAAAACAACAATTAAAAGAGGTTTTAAATGCATAAGTTCAAAAAACATTTTGGCCAAAACTTCCTAAATGATTTAAACATTTTAAACAAAATAGATGCTGAAGTCAGACCTGATTTAAATATTTTAGAAGTTGGACCAGGAGAAGGCGCGCTTACCAAAATTCTTTTAAAAAAATCAAAATCAGTCTTTTCTGTAGAAATAGACAAAGACCTGGCAGCGAAACTAACAGACCTTAAAAATCAGTACAAAAACTTTAATTTCGTTATCGCTGATTTTCTTGAATATAGCCTTACTGAGCAAAATTACGATATCGTGATTGGCAATATTCCCTACTATATATCTTCAGACATAATCTTTAAAATCATCAATAGCCAGGTTTCTGAATTTATCTTGATGGTTCAAAAAGAATACGCAGATAGACTAGTTGCCAGTGTTGGTTCTTCAGAATACTCAAAGTTAAGCGTTTCAGTTCAAAGTTTCTTTGAAGTTAAAAAAGCGTTCACTGTTTCTAAAAACTGCTTCTACCCGGTTCCAAAAGTAGATAGTGCAGTTGTTTGTTTTCAAGCAAAACATACACTGATTTCAGAAACCCAAAAACAGAAATACTTTGAGTTCTTAAAAACTTGTTTCTTTTCTAAGCGAAAAACTTTGTTTAATAATTTACTTAAAACCAAAATTGAAAAACAAGATATTTTAAATGTTTTTAAAGATCTTGAAATCAATCAAAACATCAGAGCAGAAAAACTGACCGCAATTGAGTTTCAAAACTTGTTTTTAAAGTTGATCAAAATTAAGGAGGAAATATGAAAGCAAAGGCATATGCCAAAATCAATCTAGATTTAAGAGTGGGTGAGGTAATGGAAAATGGTTTGCATGAAATTGTTTCTATTGTTGCACCAATTTCTTTGCATGACAAAATTTGGGTTAAATTGACAAACAAATCCACAAACCAAATCGTTTCTAAAACTCCTTGGTTTAAAGTAGATAAACTAAGTCAGTTTTTAACTGACTTTCAAACTAAGTTTCAACTTACTAAAAAAGTAGCGCTGTCAATTCAAAAAAATATTCCGCTAGGCGCTGGACTAGGCGGTCTTAGTACTGTGCTTGCAACTCTTTTAAATTGTTTGTCTTCTTTATATAAGTTAGATTTAACACTAATGCAAAAAGCAGACTTTATTGAAAAATACGGACAAGACTGCGTTTACTTTTTAAAGCCACTGCCTGGCGTGATGCTAAAAACCGGTTCAACTGTTGAGTATCTTGGTAAATGTCCTTTTAAGTATGTGCATTTAAAAAACTTTAATGAGACTTTTGAAACCGCTCGCATGTATCAAAAAGTAAAACCTTCCGAAATTGACACCGAGAAAGTAAAAGAGCTTATTAAGTTATTTAATGAAGGTAAAACTAATGAGTTTTGGGCGAGTGTTCAAAATGACTTTGATGAGATTTATGAACTGACAAACCCAGAAGAACAGGCTGTATATCTTGCACTCAAAAAAGCATGCTTTAAACTACAGACTACTGGTTCTGGCTCTTCTGTTTATACACTTGATGGGAATTTTGAAGACAGGCAAATTAAATATCCTGCGATTTCTTATTTTAAGAGATACAAATTTTTAAACTATCAAAACATCCAGTTTAGTAAGCAATCAACTTTTAGAAAAATTCTTTACTTTTTACAAAAACTTATTTTTGTTTGAAATTGACCCCATTTCCTGCGCAAATGAAATGGGGGTATTTTTTATATTGTACTTGCAAAGTATAAACCAGAAAAATCATGCAATCTGCTTCACTGTTTATCTCAAATTGTGCATTTAGTATGATAGACTATTCACTAAAACCGCAAAATAGAAAACATATTTTAAAGTAATAAAATGATTGAAAATTTTACTTAAAATAGAAAAACATATTTTAAGTAAAAAAAACGATTGAAAATTTTACTTAAAAACGATATACTTAGGCTAAGTAAAACAAACTTAACTTAAAAAGGTGAAATTATGAAACTAGAAACTGACAGAGCGGGCGTTTTAAAAAAGATGCAAAGTGGCTATGAATGTTTTGTTCCACACGATTTAAAACTTTTGAAATTGAATATAGATTCAGAACTTCAAAGCCTAATCAATAAGGCTAACTTGCTTTTAGGAAGATTAGACGGAGTAACTACAACTCTACCAGATATTGATTTATTTGTTTCCATGCACGTACAAAAAGAAGCAGTCATTAGTTCGCAAATAGAAGGTACGCAAGCATCACTGATTGACGTTTTAC
This sequence comes from uncultured Acholeplasmataceae bacterium, assembly GCA_963544405.1. Lineage (GTDB taxonomy): Bacteria > Bacillota_I > Bacilli_A > Acholeplasmatales > Acholeplasmataceae > CALISC01. The sequence continues at coordinate 7,805 of CAUUEZ010000007.1, read as the reverse complement.
AAAAAGACAGAAAACGCGAAAAAATCAAAGATACCGCTGAAATTGTAAATTATGTCAAGACAGCCAAATACGCTTTTAATAGATTAAAAGAACTACCGCTATGCATGCGACTAATTAAAGAAACTCACTCTATTTTATTGTCAGATGTCAGAGGTAGCGAAAAACTACCAGGTGAGTTAAGGAGATCTCAAAACTGGATTGGCTTCGCTGGATGTACATTAAGTGCAGCTACTTTTGTACCACCAGCCCCTGCTGAAATGGAAAACGCTTTAAGTGCTTTAGAAAAGTATATTCACGAAGACAGCGCCATTTCTGATTTAGTTAAAATTGCGTTAATTCATTATCAATTTGAAACAATACATCCGTTTTTAGATGGAAACGGTAGAATAGGCAGACTACTGATAATACTATTCTTAAAAGAACACGGCTTGATTGAATATCCAGTTATTTATTTAAGTTATTTTTTTAAAAAAAATAGAACCAGGTACTACGAACTTTTAAACAACGTTCGTGTAAAAGGTAAGTTTGAAGAATGGGTTTTGTTTTTCATAAAAGGAATTTGTGAAGTATCTGAAGATGCAATTGCGTCTATTCAAAAAATTATAAAACTCAAAAAAACAGATATAGAAAAAATCAGAAAAGTTGCAAAAGGAAATGTCTCAAATTTACTTTCGATATACGATTTTCTGTTAAAGCATCCTATTTTAGAGGCCAAAGAAATCTGTGATTTTTTAAATTTAAGTAAACCAACTGTCAATAATTTGCTAGAAACTTTGATGGAGCTCGGAATACTTGAACTTCTTGAAGATAAAAAACGATATAAGCAGTATGTCTATAAAGAGTATGTTGATATTATTTCTGAAGGAACTGCACTTGAGTAGCTATTAAACTAATCACGCAAACAAAGCAAAAAATACCCCATTTCCAATTATTTAGGAAATGGGGTATTTTATTTTAGCTAAGTTAATTAACGGTTGTAGAACTCAACGATAAGTTGTTCGTTAATTTCTTGAAGCACTTCTTTTCTTTCAGGGAAACGCATAAAAGTTGCTGTTTTTTTGTTTTCATCTAGTTCAACAAACTCAAAACTTCTGAATTTAGCCTCAAGACTTTCTTTAACAACAAGTAAATCTTTTGAACGTTCTTTTAAAGAAATCACTTGACCTGGTTTTAGTCGCATTGATGGAATATCAGCTTTTTTGCCATCAACTAAAATGTGTCCGTGGTTGACAAGTTGTCTAGCCTGTTGGCGAGTTCTAGCAAGACCTGCTCTATAAACTAAGTTATCTAGTCTAGATTCTAGTAGCTTGATGAAGTTTTCACCTAAGTTACCGGCAAGTTTTTTAGCCTCGTGGAAAGTTTTGACAAATTGTTTTTCAGATACACCGTAAGTAAATCTAACTTTTTGTTTTTCATTTAACTGAGAACCATAGTCAGATACTTTAGCGCGTCTTTTGCCGTGTTGACCAGGAGCATATGCTCTTTTTTTCAGTTCTTTGGCAGTTTCTGAAACTGAATAGCCTAAACGGCGAGATTTTTTCCAAGTTGATCCTAAGAAACGTGACATATATTTTTACCTCCTTATAGAATAAGTCAGCAAAACGCCCTTATTTAACTTTATAATCTTTAAATTGCCTCATTTGTAAAGCAATAAACAAACTACTACATTCTAGTTAAAGATATTTAAAACAAATAAATGCGTGCTTTAACAGTTAGTAAGTATACAACAGTTTAGAGATTTTGGCAATTATCAAGAATTATTAAATTTATTCGGAATGGTTGCTATTTTTTTGCATGAATAAATTTAAATGTCAGTTTGAATTGATTGTTATTTAAAGTAAATGGTATCATTGGCACGAAAGGATAGTGATATAGATGAGCAGAACTTCAAATATTTGTGTAAAAGTTAAAGATGATGTCAAAGCGCAGGCAGAGGCCGTGCTTGAAAGATTAGTTGTTTCAATGTCATTCGCAATTTCTGTTTTTCTTAAACAAGTTATTATGCAAAATGGATTACCTTTTGATGTTAAGGTTCCTTTTAATAAACTGATTTCTATTTCAGATTTAAAAGAAGATGAATTTAACTTAGAACTAGAAAAAGCAGAAAAAGATTTTAAAAATGGTAAAGTATATAGCCTAGAAGAAGTTAAAAAAGAGTTATTAAAGGATTTGGACTAAGACATATAAAATCTCAGTTTTTACTTATTTTCAATTTTGTCAGACACTTTTTCAAATATGTAAGTTAGTCTTTAAGACAACCAAGTGGACACACAATTACTCCGTCACTGCGAACATACGCAGTGTCGCTTGTAGTGAGTATCATTAAAAAACTAGGTTCTTTCATTTTAGGTGATAGTAAAGACTTTAGTTTAAGTAGGTTTTTAGCGCCTTCTTCAATTCTAGTACTGTTTCCTATCTTTATTTCAATTAGTCCGAAATCCCCGTTATCTAGATACACCACAGCATCGCATTCAAGCCCGTTTTTATCGCGGTAGTGATAAACTTTTCCGTTTAGTTTTTCAGCGTATATTTTGAGGTCGCGAACTGCCAGATCCTCAAAAAGCAGACCAAAAGTCTTGAGATCGTTTAAAAGAGAACCCGGTCCTAGTTCCAAGGCTCTAGCGGCAATTGACGGACAAATAAAGTGTCTTGTTGGTGCGGTTCTAATTGCTGTTTTGCTACGTAAATTTGGGTTCCAGGCCTGAATGTCTTCAATAATAAAGTTTTCTTTAAACAACTCAAGGTAAGAAAGAATAGTGATGTTAGATATAGAAAGGTTGTCATTTTCTTTAATATCGTCCATTAAAGTTTTAATCGAACATTGGCTTGAGATGTTCCTAGCGTATGACTTTAAAGTTTTTGTTAGTTTTTGTTTGTCTCTAAAAAATCTTTTATCTTTTAAGAGGTCGCTTTGAATTAATTGTTCAAAGTAGTCTTTTGAAATTTCTAGAGCTACTTCTTTTGAAACTCCTACGCTTTGCGGCCAGCCGCCACGACAAATCAAATAGCAATAGTCTTTAAAAGTTAGATTAGATTCTTGAGTTTTGATTTTCTCCCCCATAAAAAGTTCATTTAAACTAACTCCGCCAGTGCTGTCTAGAGATTCATATAAGGACATAGGCCGCATAATTAAAGTTGTTATTCTACCGACACCAGAATGCATAATTTGTGCTTTTTCTTTTTGCATTAAAGGTGTCGAAGAGCCTGTTAATATGAATTGGCCAAATTCTCCTCTTTTGTCAACCTCTGTTCTAATGTCATCCCAAATAAAAGGAATTTCCTGCCATTCATCGATTAGAAGAGGTGGTTTTTTTGCCAAAAAATCCCCTGGTTCAGTTTTTGCCAGTTCAATGTTTTGAGCCTTATTTTTATTTGTTTGCATGTAGATAACGCTATTGGCAAACTTCAAGGCTGTAGTTGATTTTCCACACCATTTAGGCCCTTTGATTAATAGTGCACCACAACTTGCTAACTTATCTTGAATTTTTTTTTCAATTATGCGATTTAAATATTTTTTCATATGAACACCCGCACATACATTTTAATATAAAAATCTTTTTCAATCAAGCCATTTTATAATTTGGCGCGATTTCATTTTATAATTTGGCTTAATTTCACTTTATAATTTGGCGCGATTTCATTTTATAATTTGGCTTAATTTCACTTTATAATTTGGCGCGATTTCATATTATAATTTGACGTTTTTGGTCAAAGAATTTTTTCTTATTTTCTTTAAAAAACTAAATTATTTTAACTTTTTAACTTTTTCAAAAAATGCAAAAAGTTAATCTTTGAGACAACCAAGTGGGCAAATTATTACTCCATCTTCACGAGTATAGGCTAAGTTGGTAGTTGTAACTACCATTAAGAAACTAGGTTGCTTTTCCTCGGGCAACAATGTTTTTAATTTAAGTAAATTTTTAGCACCATCTTCAATTCCAACCGCACTTCCGAGTTTAATTTCAATTAAACCAAATTTACCATTATCAAGATAAACAACAGCATCACATTCTAATCCACTTTTATCGCGATAATGGTAAATTGTACCGCCCAGTTTATCTATATATACTTTTAAATCACGCACAACCAAATCCTCAAACATTAACCCAAAAGTATTAAGGTCATTTATCAAATCGTTAGGACCAATATTTAATGCACTTGTTGCAATTGAGGGGCAAATAAAATGTCTAGTTGGAGAAGTTCTGATAGCTGTTTTACTTCGTATGTTTGGATTCCAGGCACAGATATCTTCAATTATAAAATTCTCCTTGAAAATCTCAAGATAAGATGCCACTGTGTTGTCCGATATTACGGTGTCGCCATCTGACTTCACATCATTTATTAAAGTTTGAATAGAACACTCACTTGAAATGTTTCTAGCGTATGCTGCTAGTGTTTTTTTAAGTTTGTCTTTATTTCTAACTATATCTGTACCTTCTAGCAAATCTTTTTCAATAACTTGTGTAAAATAGTTTTTTGCAATTTTTAGTGCTTTTTCTCTTGGCAAACCGACTGACAGAGGCCAACCACCACGACATGTTAAAAAACTGTAGTCCATTAAGTTTAATTTAGAAATCGCTCCCTTTGGATAAATATCGCTAAAAAGATCACTTAAACTAACTGAACCTGTACTTTCTAAAGATTCAAAAAGAGACATGGGTCTCATATATATAGTAGTAATTCTGCCAACTCCTGAGTGCATAATATGCGCTTTTTTATTTTTAGAAAGAGGAGTTGATGAACCTGTTAATATAAATTGTCCAAACTTTTTTCTTTGGTCTACTTGAAATCTAACTGCGTCCCATATAAAAGGTATAACTTGCCACTCATCTATAAGTAAAGGCGGTTCTTTTGCTAAAAAAATCTCTGAAGAAGTTCTCGCAAGCGCTATATTTTGTTCTTTTTCATCAATATCCTGCATAAAAATTACACTTTTAGCGAATTTTAAGGCAGTAGTAGATTTTCCACACCATTTAGGTCCTTTAATCAATACAGCCCCACAAGTTTCAAGTGTTTCTTTGAGTTTATTTTCTATGATTCGATTTAAGTATTCAGACATATTTGCTCCTTTGACTATATTGTATAGTTAATTGTTTTATAATCAACTACTTGGCAATTTGGCTTACTTCTATTTGGCAATTTGGCTTACTTCTACTTGGAAATTCGGACTGATTTCACTTTATAATTTGGCTTGATTCTATTTTATAATTTGGCGTTTTTTGGTCTCACTGTATCTACTTTACTCCTTTAAAAATCTAAATTATTTCTTATGAATTCAATTAAGTTTATATGCTTTATCCCGTTTCTTTTTTGTTCTAAATAATCTAAAGTCATTACATATTTAGGAAAATTGTCTTTGATTTTTTCAAGTGGCAAATATTTTCTGTTTTCAGTCTCTAAGTTTGCCAAAATAGTGTAGGCAACTTGTATGTATGAATAATTATTGTCTAAATCTCTTAATATGAAATCACATTCAAGCAGACCAATTCTACCAACGCTAACTGAGTAGCCCTTGCTTCTCGCAAAAACAAAAACGATATTTTCAAGACTTGTACCAAAATTTATTCTATTGTCTGTATTCAAAGCATAGTAAAAACTCAAGTCCGCTAAATAGTATTTCTTTTCTCCTTTTAAGTATTGTTTAGATTTCATGTCAAATCTATTGCATTCATAAAGAATTTTTGCGTCAATTAAAATTTTAATGCATCTATATACCGTTTCATCAGTGTAGATTTACTTGAGCCGCCTAATACCTGTAATTACTTTTCTTAGATTGTTTGCCAAATAAAAATACTCTGATTTTGATAGATATTTTCTCTCTTAAAAATTTTTATAAAGTTTATCCCCTTCGTAATAAATTTTTATATAGTCGCGTTAGAATCAAGTTATCACTAAATATTTTTCAAAAAAATAAAAATATTTAGTGATAACTGCTGTTTAACTAATAAAATGTATTTAAAGCCACATTTTTTGAGGTCGTGCGATTCACATAAAAGTTTAAGTAAACTCATTAAAATTTGATGTCTATGTAATAAAAAAACTTCTAAGTTATAACTTAAATCTGCCAAAACAATACAGTACAAAATTATGAAACAAAGTACAAGAAATATTTTTATTAGCTGTTGTGTTAAAAAGATAAGTTGATGTGCCGTTAAATGTCTAATTTCATAAAATTCAGTTTATAGTTTTAAGGTAATTTTAATGCAGTTTTTAATCAATGATTGTTAGATTTTTGAGGGACACTTCGAGGGACACTTCGGGGGACATTCTGATAACAATCACTATGCTTACATTTTGCTTTTCTATCTGCTATTTTCTTAAGATAAAAAATATTAACCTAAATATACTTTTCATATAATTTAGTATCTCTTTAAACACACTCGGTATACTTATAAGTTATTTCCATTGGAGATAAAAATAATCCATAAGCCCAAGGTTATCAAAACTTTGAACAATATAAAAAAGCCTAAAAAGGCCTTTTTATATCTATATTTTAGCATTTAGTGATTATTTTTTTGTTTGGTTGATTAGTTCCCAATGACCGTTTTTTCCTTTACCAACATATTTAATTTCAGTAATTTCTTTTATATATCTAGAAATTGTTTTTTCACTAACTCCTATGATAACTGCTATATTTTTACGACTTACCTTGATATCATTTTTAATTATATTTTTTATTTTATTTTCAATTTTTAGAGGGACACTTCGAGGGACATTTAGAGGGACATTGTCTGATACTGGACCTACTTTTTGGGTCGCTATTTTCTTTAGTGGAATTGTTGTTTTAAAAATGTTTTCTTCCACAAAAAGTGGATTTTTTCCTGAATAAAGTTGAGTGAATTTATAGGTATTTCTCATCCCTGACCCCAACTCATCTGCAAGACCGATCTCCCTAAAAACTTTTGATATAGGAGGATTTTTAGGAAATGGTTTAAACTTATGTAAGTCTAAGGCACCCAATTCATGTGGCAAGTTGCTATTTTCAATTATGATTTTTTCATCGTCTATAATCATTTTTGCAGGAAAACCACTCGCGTAGTCTCGGTGGGCCAAAGTATTTGAAATTATTTCTCTAAGAATTCTGTCTCTTGCGTTGACATTGTAAATCCCGTCTAAAACAAACAGGTCATTTAAATGCTTGCGCCCAAATTCCATAAGTCTTTCATAACTATCAATTAAGTTTGTTATGACGACATCTCTGTCGTCATACCTATCTTTGTTTTCAACTCTAAAAATAGCGTCTGTTTTATGTTGCGGAAGAACAGACATTATTGAGTTATCTTTACCAAATAAAAGGATTGCAGCTAAAGTAATTCCTTCGCGCTTAGTCTCTGGGTCTGTCAAAATTAAGCCACTGCTTCGCAAAAGCTCTTTATCACTCATAGTCTTCCAAGTATGATCTTTATTGCGTTCAACCGCCATTTTTCTTACTTTTTCAATAATAGAAGTATCTAGAAAGTCGATATCTAGATTAGGAAACACTTTATTTACAAAACATTCTCGCCTTTTTATAGCAAATAGCTTGTAGATTGCTTCTGAATTGTTTGTGATATTGATATCACCATCAAATGACCTATCCCATATTTTACCGTTTTGATTACATACTTGCGTGCCTTCTGGTACTCTGATATAAATTATTTTTTTATTATCTATGGTGAGAACTTCTGGTTGAAGATAAAGAGAAGGATTTATTTTTTGTGGATTGTTTATTGTAGTTGTAAACTCTTTAATTAGCTTATCTACTTTATCTGGACTTACACCTACAATTTCTTTTTTATCGTTTACGCCAAGTAAAATATGCCCAC
>CAUUEZ010000006.1:0-33646 GCA_963544405.1 uncultured Acholeplasmataceae bacterium | reverse complement strand
TGAGGAATTGGCAAAACAACTAAATATATAGTTATGTACTAGAACTTTTTTATTCCATTTAAATTGCTTATTTTAGTCACTTTAAAGGGATTTTTATTTGCATAAAATTATTTTTTAAGTGAGTTTTTAACGAAGTTGTAAATTGTTCTAACACCAACTCCGCTTGCTCCGTCTGCGTAGTAAAGGTATGGTGGATTGTAAGCAGTTCCGGCGATGTCAACGTGGACATACGGAACTTTTTCAGAAAAGTAAGTTAAGAAAATTCCGGCAGTAATTGAACCGGCTCCGCCTGAACAAACATTTTTAATTGTACCAAATGTTCCTTTAACAGCTTCTTCGTGTTTTTTAGAAATTGGGAATTGCCAAATTCTCTCTCCAGCCTCTTCGCCTGCTTCAATTACTTTTTGAGTAAGCTCTGGGTGATAAGAAACGCAACCAGAAATGTCGGTTCCAAGCGAAACAATGCAAGCGCCCGTTAGAGTTGAAAACTCAACAATTGATTTTGACTTAACTTCAGTGGCAGCCCAGTGAATTGAGTCGGCCATAGACACACGACCTTCTGCATCTGTGTTGTCAACTTGAATTGTAACTCCGTCTTTGTGAGTTTTAAAAACGTCTCCATTTTTATAAGCGTGTCCAGACACTGCGTTTTCACAAAGTGACATTACACCACATACGTTTTGTTTAACTTTGTTTTTAGCAAGTGCTAAAATTGCCGAAACTACAGCGGCAGACCCTGACATATCGGTTTTCATTGTCAGCATATTAGTGTAAGGAATTTTTAAAGCATATCCTCCACTGTCGTAAGTTATACCTTTTCCAACAAAAGAAAGAAATTCATCGTCTGCTTTGTTTGGTTGATATTTAATTACCACAAATCTCGGGTCGTTATCAGAACCGCTACCGACCGCAAGTGCTGCAAACAGTTTGTGTTCTTGCATTTGTTTTTTATCAAATACAGTAACTTCCACATCTTTAAAAGGTTTAAAAGTTTCTTTAATTAACTCAGCGTAATTAGCAGGGTATAGGTCATTTGCTGGAGTGTTAATTAAATCGCGGCAAAGAAAAATTGAGTCTGCTAGGTTTTTAAGTTCAAGTAGCGCTTCTTTTTCATCTGCAAACTCACCGAGTCCGATTTCTGGCAAGAACTGAGTTTTATCGGCTCTATAGCGGTTGTATAGGTAAATACCGTGGTAAAAGCCTTCAACTAAGTAAATTGTGTCAAGAGTTTTTACATGCGCAAAATCTAGGTTAACGCTCTTGATTTTTCTGACTTCAAGGAACTTAACTAATTTAAAACCGGCTAAACGAAGGTCTTCATGAGTTCTGTCACCTAGTCCTAGATAAACTGTGCCTGTGTTTTCTAAACTAAGTAAATCCAGAATTTCGCCGGCTTGTGCTTTGAATCCTCTTTTTTCTGAAAGTTCTTTTAAAAGCAAGCACTTAGTGCTGGCTTTAACTAAAGCAACTTTAACTTCTGATTTAGTTTCTTTTACTAATTTCATAAATAAATTTCTCCTAAAATAGTGCAAAAGAGAACTACACTTTTTAAAAAAGCGTGGTTCTCAATTGTATTTGCGATTAAATTATTTTAATAAAGTCCTTATACAAACTCAAGAATTGACATTGGGGCGTTGTCGCCTTTACGGCCAACTGTTTTAATAATTCTAGTGTATCCGCCGTTTCTGTCTTTAAAACGTGGGGCTACTGTTTGAAATAGTTTAGATAAAACTGTTTCGCCTTTTGTGTCAGTCTCTACATCTCTAAGGTAAGTACGGGCAAGGCGTCTTGCGTTGATGTCACCTTTTTTGCCAAGAGTAATTAGTTTTTCTACCATTTTTTGAGTTTCTTTGGCCTTAGAGTGAGTTGTAATGATTCTTTCTTTAACGATTAGTGCTGTCGCTAAGTCTCTAAGTACTGCTCTTAGGGCAGCTGAGTTTCTAGATAGTTTTGATCTCATTATTATAGTCCCTCCTCAATATCGTCAAAAATTTCTTTAATTAAAGCATCGTCGTCATCAACTGTTTTTTTAGTAATTGTGCTGTCTTTAAACTCAGCCAATTTATTTTGCAGTTCAATGAACGAGTTTTGACCAAGATTGCGGATGCTTTTAATTTCTTGGTCTGTCATATCAAGTAGTTGATCAATTGTTTTAATGCCTTCGCGAGAAAGCGCGTTGTATAGACGAACAGATAAATCTAGTCTGTCAATTGTTAGGTTTTTGTCAACTGCCTGCGCCGCAGTTTCTGCCTCTTCTGTGATGTAGTCTTGGAATTGTTCTGCGTTTTCAGAAATTTGGCGAACCGCTCCAAATAACTCACTTAGCATAGAAGCGGCTTCAGAAACTGCGTCTTTAGCGTCAATTGCGCCGTTAGTTTCAACTTCTAAAATTAACTCGTCATACCCACCTTGTAGTTTTTCAACGTTAAAGTTAACACGTTTAACTGGGGTAAAAATTGAGTCAAGCGCAATTTGGCCAATGTGGTCAAGATATGCTTTATTGTCGTTTTGAGTAACATATCCAGCACCAGTTGCTAAAGTTGCAGTAAGTGAAATGCTGGTTCCTTTATTTAAATGACAAATTACGTGATCTGGATTGACAACTTCAACACCAGCTGGCACCACTAAGTCGCCAAGTGTGATGATTTCTTTGTCAACGTCGTTCAAAGAAACTTCTGCGCGAAAACCAGGTTCAACTGAATCTAGTTTAAAGATAGCGTCTTTTAAGTTCAAAACGATTTCCACAACTCCCTCTTTAACACCAGGGATTGTTGAAAACTCATGTGGCACACCTTTGATTTCTACGTTAATCAGTGCTGCTCCTGGAATTGAGGCAAGCAGTACTCGGCGAAGTGCATTGCCGATTGTGATACCGTATCCACGGTCTAGTGGTTTAATTGAAAATTTAGCAGTAGTTTTATCTGCAGAAATTACGGAAATAGCGTTTGGTTTTTCAAATTTTAAATTACGCATACTTCCTCCTAGCCACGTGGACGCTTAGGTGGGCGGCAACCATTGTGTGGAACTGGTGTGTTGTCTTCAATTGAAACAATTTCAAGACCAGCAACTTGTAGTGAACGAATAGCAGATTCTCTACCTGGTCCAGGTCCCTTAACCGAAACCTCTACCTTAATCATACCGTTTTCCATTGCTGCTTTTGCTGCAGCCTCTGCGGTGATTTGAGCAGCAAAGGCAGTAGATTTACGAGTACCTTTAAAGCCTTGTGCTCCGGCTGAAGACCAAGCGATGGCGTTGCCGTCAAGGTCAGCGATTGTCACAATTGTGTTGTTGAAAGTTGTGTGAATGTATGCTTTGCCAAGAGGTATGTTTTTACGTGCTTTGCGACGTATGCTTACTTTTTTAGCCATTGTTCATTCCTCCCTATTTCTTTTTATTGGCAATTGCTTTTGCTTTGCCTTTGCGAGTGCGGGCGTTGTTTCTAGTATTTTGTCCACGCACTGGCAGTTGTTTACGGTGACGAATTCCGCGATATGAACCAATTTCCATTAAACGTTTAATGTTTAGGTTAACATCTCGGCGAAGATCGCCTTCAACTGTGTATTTAGCAACTTCTTTGCGGATTTTAGATAAATCGTCGTCGCTTAAATCTTTAACGCGAACGTCTTCAGAGATTCCAGCATCTTGAAGAATTTTTTGAGCAAGTTTAACCCCAATACCGTAAATGTAGGTAAGTGAAATTACTACTCTTTTGTTTGAAGGGATATCTACCCCAGCGATTCTGGCCATATTTTAATCTCCTATCCTTGTCTTTGTTTATGGCGTGGGTTTTCGCAAATTACACGCACATAACCTTTTCTTTTAATAACTTTGCAGCTATCGCACATTGGCTTAACTGATGATCTGACTTTCATAAGTCCTCCTTATTTTTTGCGATAAATAATGCGGCCTTGAGTTAAATCATATGGTGATAATTCTAAAGTTACTTTATCGCCAGGTAAAATGCGTATGTTGTTCATGCGAATTTTACCAGACACTCGGGCCTTAATTTCGTGTCCACTTTCTAGTCTGCATAAAAATACAGCACTAGGTAGTACTTCAACAATGACAGCGTCTATTTCTATTTGTTCTTTTCTCATGCTTTAGTACCTATTTATTTAAATTTTGGGAGTGAGTATCTCATATCCATCTTTAGTGACGTAGACAGTATACTCAAAGTGGGCAGCGGGTTTGTGGTCTTTAGTGACGGTTGTCCAACCGTCTTTTTGAATTTTTACTTTGTGTGAACCAAGATTTACCATAGGTTCCACGCAAATTGTCATACCTTCTTTAATTTCGGTGTGTTTCATGTGTTGGTTGAAGTGAAAAATGTATGGATCTTCGTGTAGTTTTTCGCCAATTCCGTGGCCACAAAACTCACGAACTATGCCGTATTTAAACGGTTTTAAGTAGTTTTCAATGGCTTTACCAATATCTGTAATGAAGTTGCCTGGTTTAACTACAGAAAGTCCTTGCAAAAGCGCCTCTTTAGTTCTTAAAACTAAGTCTTTGACCTCAGAGCTAACTTCGCCAATTTCGTAAGTCCACGCAGAGTCTGCGTGCCAACCATCTTTTAAGACACCTAAGTCTAGCGAAATAATATCGCCGTCTTTTAAAACCACGTCTTTAGAAGGAATGCCATGAACTACGCAGTCGTTAACGCTCGCACAAATTGAGTGTTTGTAACCTTCGTAGTTTAAAAAAGAAGAAACAACACCGCGGTCGGCTAAAAAATTAGCTGCAACTTCATCTAGTTTAAGTGTAGATACTCCTGGTTTTAAGTGTTGTTCAAGTTCTTTTCTTAGTTCTGAAAGAATCCTGCCGGATTCTTTCATTTTACTAAGTTGTTCAGGGGTTTTAATAGTAATCATAACTATTTACCTAAAACCTCAATAATTTGGGCTTTAGTGTGTTCAATGGAAACATTGCCGTCAACTGTGCAAAATAGATCTTTGTCTTTGTAAAACTGCTCAATTGGCTTTGAGTTTTCGTGGTAAAGTGCGAGTCTTGCGCGAATTGTGGCTTCTTGGTCATCTGCTCTTTGCACGATTTCAGCACTGCACTTGTCGCATTTGCCTTCAACTTGTGGCAGCATATTTGGAATGTGGTAAGTCTCTCCGCATTTTGGACAAACTCGGCGGCCGGCTAAGCGCGAAACGATTAGTTCATCAGCTGCATCAATATTGACTACCTTTGTGATTGAAAATCCAAGTTTAGCAAGGATGCGGTCAAGTTCAACGGCTTGTGCAAGGTTACGCGGATATCCATCTAAGATAAATCCGCCTTTGGCATCTGGTTGACTTAATCGGTCAAGCACGAGTTCATCGGTTAAAGAATCCGGAACTAGTTCACCAGCGGCTAGTATAGCCTTGACTTTCTTGCCAAGTACAGTTTCGTTTTTAATGTTTTCTCTAAACATATCCCCGGTTGAAATGTGGGGGATTGCGTAGTGAGTTTTCAGTACTTTGGCCTGTGAGCCTTTACCTCCACCAGGAGGTCCCATTAAAATAATTATCATTAACCAAAAATCCCCCTATATTGATTGCTTTCAGCGTCAGTTTCAATTTGTTTAGTGGTCTCTATTGCCACTCCGACCACGATAAGTAGCGAAGTTCCGCCTAGAGTGATTGCAGAAGCCTCTGCACCTTGCAAGCCAAAAATCACAGCGGTTAAAATTGGCAGCGAAGAGATAATTACTAAGTAAATTGTGCCAATGACGTTGACTTTAAATAAAGTCTTGGCAATAAAGTCTTTAGTGTCTTCACCTGGGCGAATTCCTGGAATATAGGCGTTTGATTTAGATAAGTTATCAGAAATTTTTTCAGGGTCAAACTGCATAAAGGTATAGAAAAACGAAAAAGCAATAATTAACAGAATATAGATAATGTAGCCAATTGGTCTTTGGAAGTTAAAGATTTCGTTAACCCAAAAACCGCCACCAGATGAGTAGTTTTGCGTAATAAACCCGGTAATTGTTTGCGGGATACCAAGCAAGGTTGAGGCAAAAATTACGGGCATCACGTTACCAGTGTTGACTTTAATTGGGATATTTGAGTCAGACTGAGCCTGGCGGTTGGCGTGTTGAATTGGGATTTTTCGACTAGAGGTTTCAACAAAAATTACCCCTAGAATGATTGCTATGTAGAGTAGAGTAATTACCACGAAGTTAACGTAGTGTGTCCACTTGGTGGCTTCTGTGATGTATTTTTTGGTCATCATGCTAAACATTGAAGGAATTGAAATAATAATACCTGCAGTAATTAGCATAGAAGAGCCGTTTCCGATACCTTTTTGGGTAATCATGTCGGCAAACCAAATACAAATCGCGGTACCGGCGGCAATAGTTAGCCCAATGTAGATCATCGCCATCCCGATGCTGCCAGAGAAACCTACGAAAAACTGAGTTCCGCGGCCTGCTGAGAAGGAAAGGACAAGCGAGATACCTTGGACAAAAGCAATTGCAATAGCCAGTATTCGGTTGATTTTGTTAATTTTGTAGCGACCTTCTTCACCTTGTTCTTGCCATTCTTTAAAGGTAGGAACTACCATTGGCAGAAGTTGAGTGACGATAGAGGCTGTAATATAGGGAGAAATTCCCATTGCCAGGAAGGAAAAACGTTCAAGTGATCTTCCTGAAAAGTTATTTAAAATCGCAAAGAATCCAAGTCCATTTTCAAATAGGTTGCGAATTGCATCTACGTTAACCAGCGGCATCGGAATGAAAGACATCACTCTGAGTGCTAAAAGTAGAGCAAGTGTAAAGATAAATCTTTCCAGAATTTGTTTATTGGATAAAATTCTTTTGACTCTATTCATTGTTAAATTGCCTCAAATGTGCCGCCAAGTGCTTGGAGTTTAGTTAAGGCAGATTTAGAGATTTGGTGAACTTTTAAAGTTAGTTTTTGAGTAAGTTCCCCGTTTAGGACTTTAACTGCTTTAAAAGGTTTAGAAACTAGACCTTTTTCTAAAAGCAAGTCAACTGTAACTACAGTCTCTGGCTCAAAGCAGTTTAAAACGTTTAGTGAAACGATTGCGTTTTTAGTTTGGTTAAGTGAGTTAAAACCACGTTTAGGCAAACGTTGGAAAAGTGGTAATTGTCCACCTTCGAAACCTGGACGAGTACCTCCACCAGAACGCGCATTTTGACCTTTGTGGCCTTTGCCTGCAGTTTTACCAGTTCCAGAGCCAATTCCACGACCTAGACGTTTCTTATCTGGACGCGGGCGTAAGTTTTTAAGTTCATTTAGCATAAACAAAGGCCTCCTTATTTAACTTCCTTAACTTCAACCAAGTGAGCAATAGTTTTAATTTTGCCTTGGTTTACAGCGTTGTCTTCTAAAACCACTTCATCGTTGATGCGCTTTAGGCCCAAAGTTTCGGCAGTTTTAACTTGACGTGGTAGCCGTCCGATTAAAGAACGTCTTAAAACAACTTTTAGTTTCATAGGTTTTTAACCTCCACGCCACGTAGACGAGCGATTTCTTCTTTAGTTTTAAGTAATTTAAAACCTTCAAAAGTTGCTCTAATCATGTTAATTGGGGTACGAGAACCAAGAGATTTAGACAAGATGTTAGAAACACCGGTTAGTTCGCATACCGCGCGAACCGCACCACCGGCAACTATTCCAGTACCGTCTGAGGCTGGTCTTAAGACAACGTGTCCAGAGCCGTATACACCTTCAATGTAGTGAGGGATGGTGTTGTTGACAATTGGCACAGTGATTAGGTTTTGCTTTGCCTGTTCAATGGCTTTTTTAATAGCGTCTGGAACTTCGTTTGCTTTACCTGTTCCAAAACCTACTTTGCCTTTGTGGTTTCCAACTACTACTAGCGCTGAGAAGCGGAAACGACGACCACCTTTAACAACTTTAGTAACGCGGCCAATATGAACGACTTTTTCGTCAAATTCTTTTTCTTCTTTTTCAAATTTATCGTACATAATTTACTCCTTTAAAACTCAAGTCCAGCAGCACGAGCAGCCTCAGCAAGGGCTTTTATGCGACCTGCATATAGATAACCTGAGCGGTCAAAAACAACTGCTTTGATTTTCGCTTTAAGTGCTTTTTTGGCAATTGCTTCACCAAGGGCAGTGGCTGCTTCTAAGTTTTTAGCGAGTTTTAGTTCTTTGGTGTTAGCAGCAACTAAAGTATGGCCTTTTGTGT
The DNA here is from genome assembly GCA_963544405.1 of uncultured Acholeplasmataceae bacterium. Classification (GTDB taxonomy): domain Bacteria; phylum Bacillota_I; class Bacilli_A; order Acholeplasmatales; family Acholeplasmataceae; genus CALISC01. The sequence goes on along the minus strand of CAUUEZ010000006.1, from coordinate 25,488 downwards.
CGTCAATAATTTGGACGTAGATGTGGGTATTTGAACGGTAGACAGATAAGCGAGGACGAGTGCTGGTGCCTGAAACTGATTTTCTGACACGTTGATGTCTTGACAAGTGAGATTCGTTTTTTGAAATTTTTAAAATCATAGTCGTCCTCCTTATTTAGCGGTTTTTCCGGCTTTTTGGCGAACGTGTTCACCTGAGTAGCGGATACCTTTTCCTTTATATGGTTCTGGTTTTTTAAGTAGGCGTACACGGGCTGCAAACTCACCAACTAGTTCTTTGTCAATACCTTTGATAATGATTTTAACTGGACTTGGAGTTTCGCACACTAAGCCTTTTGGCACTTCAATTTCAACAGGATGAGAAAAACCAAGGGCTAGGTTTAACTTACCATTAACTGAGTTTGCTTTGTATCCAACACCAATGATGTCCAATTCCTTTTGAAAAGGCTGGTGCACACCTTGGATCATATTGGCAAGCAAGGCTCTAGTAGTTCCGTGTAGTTGTTTAGTAGTTTTTTCGTCGTTTGGACGAGTAATTTGAATCTGATTGTCAGTTTGCACAATCTTTAAGATTGAAGCAAACTGAGCCTTTAGTTCGCCGTGTGGGCCTTTAACTACTGTGTAGTTTTCAGGAGAAACTGAGACAGAGACACCTTGTGGAACTAAGATAGTTTTATTTCCAATTCTAGACATAGACTCTGACTCCTTCTACCACACATAGCAAAGAACTTCGCCACCCAAACCTGCTTTTCTAGCAGCACGGTCTGACATAATGCCTTTAGATGTAGAAATTACAGCAATTCCAAGACCATTAAAGACACGAGGTAGTTCTTCTTTGCTTGAATATACTCTCAGACCTGGTTTAGAAACACGGCGAAGTCCGTGAATTACTAGTTCCTTGTCTTCTGAGTATTTAAGTTCAACGTTCATGTTTTTAGCCACGCCTTCTTGAAAAACAGCGTAAGAAGCGATAAAACCTTCTGATTTTAAGACTTTTAAGATACGTTCTTTTTCAGTAGAATGTGGAACATTTACGCTTAATTTGTGTTGTCTGTTCGCATTGCGAATGCGAGTTAACATATCTGCAATTGTATCTGATACCATAAATGCCTCCTTCTACCAGCTGGCTTTTTTTACGCCTGGAAGCAGTCCAGCTGCTGCCATTTTGCGAAAGTTATTACGAGAAATTCCAAATTTACGAATGAAACCGTGGGGACGACCGTCAATTTGGCAACGGTTGCGGTAACGGCAAAGCGACGCGTTTCTTGGCAATTTTTGTAGTGCTAAATAGTCTTTATTAGCCTTCAGTTCGCGTGCGCGTTCTTGATAGCGTAGATAGACTTCTAGTTTTTTGTTATTTGCATTAATTTTTGATTTTTTAGCCATAAGTTAAGTCCTCTATTTAGCAAAAGGCATGCCTAAGTTTTTAAGTAAACTAAATGCCTCTTCGTTGGTTTTAGCAGTAGTTACGATAACTACGTCCATCCCACGGATTTTTTTAATATCGTCAAATCTAATTTCTGGGAAAATTAGTTGTTCTTTAACACCAAGAGTATAGTTTCCACGACCATCAAACGCAGTTTTAGAAACTCCTCTAAAGTCGCGAACTCTAGGTAGAGAAATTGAAATTAGTTTATCTAAAAAGTAATACATTTTCTCACCGCGAAGTGTAACTTTAACACCGATTGGCATATTTTCTCTTAGTTTGAAGTTAGAAATTGATTTACGCGCACGAGTGACAACTGGGTGTTGTCCCGCGATTTGGCCAACTTCTTTGACGATATCTTCAATAACTTTGGAGTTTTGAGCAGCGTCGCCTGCTCCGACGTTAATCACGATTTTTTCAAGTTTAGGCACTTGCATAACAGATGAGTACTTAAACTCTTTAATTAAAGCAGGAATTGCTTTTTTTAAATAATGTTGTTTTAATCTTGAAGTCATTTGCCTGCTCCTTATTTAATCGCGTCGCCAGATTTAGCGATGCGCACCTTTTTACCGTTTTCTTGCTTAAAAGAAACACGGGTAGGTTTTTGGGTTTTTGGATCAATTAGCGCCACGTTTGAGACGTGAATTGGCATAGGTTTAGAAATAATTTGACCCTTTTCACTATTTTGGTTAGGTTTTTTGGCGATTTTAGCGATATTCACGCCTTCTACGACTACCATTTCTTTGTCGCGAAGTACTTGAATAACGCGGCCAGTCGTGCGAGTTTTAACACCTTTTTTATCAGTAGTGAACTTGTCTTTGCCAGCAATGATGGCAACTTTGTCTCCAGTTTTGATATACATTTAACAAATTCCTCCTTTTTATAAAACTTCTGGTGCTAAAGACAAGATTTTAGTGTAGTTGTTGTCTCTAAGCTCGCGAGCTATCGGTCCAAAAATACGAGTTCCACGTGGAGTCTTGTCTTCTTTGACCAATACAACTGCGTTTTCACCAAATTTAATATATGAACCGTCTGCTCTGCGTAGTCCGTCTTTAGTTCTGACAACCACTGCCTTGCAAACGTCACCTTTTTTAACAACTCCACCAGGAGTTGCTTTTTTCACAGTTACAACCACAAGATCGCCAATATTTGCATAACGGTGGCGAGTACCACCAGGAATTTTAATTACTAAAACTTCTTTAGCGCCTGTGTTGTCTGCGACTAGTAATCTAGTTTCTTGTTGAATCATTTTGCTTCACCTCTCAAACTAAATTACCACGGCTTTTTCAAGCACTTTAATTAGTCTAAATGACTTAGTGCGAGAAAGTGGACGGGTTTCTGCAAACGCCACGATATCCCCAATTTTGCATTCGTTTTGTTCATCGTGAACGTGGAATTTCTTAGATACCTTAAAGCGTTTGTTGTAAAGTGGATCGTTTTTATAAGTGTCAACAACGACAACTATAGTTTTATCCATTTTATCTGAAACAACTTTACCACGGAAAACTTTTCTTTTAGTTTCTCTTTCCATTGTTGACTACTCCTTTTGTGATTTGCGCTCGGTTAAAATAGTGTAGAGACGAGCGATTTGTTTGCGGGCTTTTTTAACGCGGGCTGTGTCTGTCAGCTGCCCAGTTGCTTGTTTGAAACGTAGGTTAAATATTTCTTGCTTTAACTCAAAAATTTTGCTTTCAATTTCAACGTCTGTGTATTTTCTAAGTTCTTGCATCTTTTTCATGTTTATTTAACCTCCTTTTTCACGATTTTTGATTTAATTGGTAGTTTGTGTGAAGCCAAGCGAAGCGCTTCGCGTGCGATTTCTTCAGCAACTCCGGCAACTTCAAACATAATTTTGTTTTGTTTAACTACCGCAACCCAGTGGTCTGGCGCACCTTTTCCGGAACCCATACGCACTTCAAGAGGTTTCTTGGTGCGAGACATGTGTGGGAAAATGTTAATCCAAACTTGACCAAGTCTTTTCATGTGTCTAGTCATCGCGATACGAGCAGCCTCTATTTGTTGAGAGGTAATATATGAACCTTCAAGGGCCTGTAGTGCAAAGTCTCCGTTGATAACTTCGTTTCTACCTTTGGCAACACCTTCGTAAGACACACGGTGTGGACGGCGATATTTAGTTCTTTTAGGCATTAACATAAACTATTTACCTCCGTTTGGACGAGCAGGTCTTTGGCCTGGTTTTTTAAATCTTGGTCTGCGTTCAGGAGCGGCATCTTCATAGGCCTTGATTTTCTCTTCACGAGTTTCGCCTTTGTTAACGTCTCCGTTGTAAATCCAGACTTTAACGCCAAGAATACCGTATGTTGTGTTGGCCTCAGCAGTGGCGTAGTCTACGTCTGCTTTCAAGGTTTGCAGAGGAACACGACCTTCTGAGTAGCCTTCTGAGCGTGCCATTTCAGCACCGCCTAGACGACCTGAAATTAGAGTTTTGCAGCCCAATGCTCCGGCTTTAAGAGCTCGCTGAATTGCCATTTTTTGCACACGACGAAAAGATGCACGGTTTTCAAGTTGGGTAGCGATAGACTGAGCAACGATTTCTGCGCTGCGTTCTGAGCGTTTCACTTCAACTACATTTAAAATAATGTCTTTTTTAGTGATTTTCTCAAGGGCTTTGATAACTTTAGCGCGAGTTTCGGCGTTAGTGCCAATTACTAGCCCTGGTTTGGCGGTGTATAGACGAATTCTTACTTTGTCTTTTTCTTTGCCTTTGTAGCGTTCAATTTCAATTGAAGAGATTAACGCTTCTTTGTATTCAGGATAAGTTTTAATGGTTTTGCGGATTAGGAAGTCTTCTTTAATGTAAGCAGGCACTAGTTTTTTGTCTGCATACCAACGAGATTCCCAGTTGCGAATAATTCCGGTTCTCAGACCGACTGGACTAACTTTTTGACCCATTCTTATCCCCTTTCAGCCACAACTACTGTAATGTGGCTACGTCTTTTCACAATTGTGTCGCCAGAACCTTTGGCACGTGGCAACATTCTTTTCATTTTTAGACCTTCAGTGGCATAGCATTCTTTAACATACAACTTAGTTTGGTCTAATTTTAAGTTATTTACAGCATTTGCGATTGCAGATTTTAGACATTCTTTGACAATCGGCGATGCTTTACGGTTAGTAAATTGAAGGTAAGCCAGTGCTTCTTTAACATTTGCTCCGCGAATTAAGTCAATAACTAATTTGGCTTTACGTGGTGTAACTTTGGCGTCATGTACGATTGCTTTTGCTTGTTTTTCCATAAATTTCACCAACCTTATTTAGCAGCCGCGCGTTTGTCGGCTTTGGTGTGTCCTCTAAAGGTACGAGTTGGCACAAACTCACCTAGTTTGTGGCCAACCATGTCTTCAGTAATATAGATAGGTACGTGTTCTTTTCCGTTGTGAACGGCTAGAGTGAACCCTACGAAAATTGGGAAAATAGTGGAACGGCGTGACCAGGTTTGAATAACTTTCTTTTCGCCTGCTTTTGCCATTTTTTCAATTTTTGCAAGTAGTGTGTATTCACAATAAGGTCCTTTTTTAATTGAACGAGACATTATTTTCCTCCTTTTCTACGATTAACAATAAGTTTGTTAGATGCTTTTTTAGGGTTGCGTGTCTTAACTCCACGAGTTTTCTTACCCCATTTAGTAAGTGGTTGTTTACGACCGATTGGTGTGCGGCCTTCACCACCACCGTGAGGGTGATCAACTGGGTTCATCGCGGTACCACGAACGTGTGGTTTTACGCCCATTAAACGAACACGACCGGCTTTACCAAGAACAACTAGTTCATGCTGAGAGTTGCCAACTACACCGATAGTAGCGCGGCAGGTTGCCAAGACTTTGCGCATTTCGCCACTTTGTAGACGAAGTAGCACGTATTTCTCTTCGCGACCAAGAATTTGGACAGAAGTTCCAGCAGAACGCGCGATTTGTCCACCTTTGCCGGGTTTTAACTCAACGTTGTGAACAAATGTACCTACAGGGATTTTGCCAAGTGGCAGTGTATTTCCGATTTTGATATCCGCCTGTTCGCCACTTTGAATAACTTGGCCGATTTTTAGGTCTTCGCAAGCCAAAATATAGCGTTTTTCACCATCTTTGTAGGCAACTAAAGCGATGTTTGCTGAACGGTTTGGATCGTACTCAATAGTTTTAACTACTGCATCAATTCCGTCTTTATTTCTCTTAAAGTCAATAACACGGTATTTGCGGCGAACTCCACCACCAATGTGTCTAACAGTTATCGTTCCTTGGTTGTTGCGACCGCCGGTTTTCTTTAAAGTGGTCAGTAGTGATTTTTCTGGAGCAACTTTTGAAAGTTCAGAGTAATCAATAACAGACATATTGCGGCGTCCGTTAGTAGTAGGTTTATAGTTCTTAATTTTCACGATTTACTCCTTTCACTAAATTGTAAACTCAGCAATCTTGTCGCCTTCTTTTAGAGTAACGATGGCTTTTTTGAAAGCAGATACCATACCTTGAAAGCGACCAACTGTTTTTTTCTTAGCAGGAGAAATTACAGTTCTGACTTTCAAGACAGTTACTTTAAAAATAGATTCAACGGCTGCTTTAATTTCTGGTTTAGTTGCGTCTTTTTTTACACGGAAAGTGTATGAGTTTGAGGCTTCAATTAACTTGTTTGATTTTTCAGTGATAATAGGTTCTACTAAAATATCAAATTGTTTAATTTTAGTTAAATTTAACATAACGCCTCCTCAAATTCTTTAGCAGCACCTACTGTAAGTAGTAAGTATTTAGCATCTAGCAGGTCATATACAGAAGTGTGGCTAGGTTCGTTCATTACAGTAATTTGACTTAAGTTACGTGCGCTCAAGACAACATTTGGTTCAAACTCGTTGTCAACATACAGAACTTTTCGCTCTAGTTTTAGACTTTCTAAAATTTGGGCAAATAGTTTAGTTTTAACTTCAGCGAGAGAAATCTTGTCAACTAAAACTAAAGTACCGCGTTGAGCGTGTTGAGAAAGGGCTGAGCGAAGAGCAAGTTGACGAACTTTTTTGTTGATTTTAATGTCGTATTCGCGAACTTGTGGGCCAAACGCAACCCCACCTCCAACAAATTGAACTGCACGGCGAGAACCTTGGCGGGCTCTACCTGTTCCTTTTTGTTTATAAGGTTTGCGACCACCACCTGAAACCATTGAACGGTTTTTAACTTGGTGAGTACCTTGTTGCATAGCTAGGCGTTGTGCACGAACAACGTCGTAAAGTGCTTGTTTATGTGGCTCAATTCCAAAAACAAAATCGTTTAACTCAATTGTTTTTACTTTTTTGCCGCTTTGGTTTAATACTTTATATTCCATAATTTAAACTCCTTTAGCGTACAGCGGATTTAACCACAACAAATCCTTTATTTGGACCAGGAACAGCGCCTTTAATTAAAAGTAGTGCTTGTTCTTTGTCAACTTTGATAACTTCAAGGTTTTGGATAGTCACTTGTTCGTGTCCCATGTGACCAGGAAGTGGTTTTCCTTTCATATTTCCCTTGATGGCACCCATTGAACCAGGGGCGCGGTGGTAGCGAGAACCGTGAGCTTCAGGTCCACGGCGTTGACCGTGTCTCTTAATTGAACCTTGGAATCCTTTACCTTTAGTAATTCCAATGACGTCTACTAATTCTCCTACTTGAAAAATTGTAGGTTCTACAGTTTGACCAACTGCAAGGCCTGCTAGCTCAGAGGCGCTGTGTTTGAACCTAAGTTCTTTAACGAAGCGCTTAGGAGCAGTATTTGCTTTTGCAACATGTCCCAAAATTGGTTTGTTCGCAAGACTTTCGCGTTTTGATTGGCAACCAAGTTGTGTTGCAACATATCCGTCTTTTTCAACAGTTTTTTGTTGTAGCACTACGTTGTCTGCACAATCTAGAACGGTAACTGGAATTAACTTGCCGTCTTCTGAAAAGATTTGAGTCATTCCAATTTTTCTACCTAAGATTCCTTTAGACATAATTTTTCCTTTCTATCGTTTACGATAATTTGTCTGTTTTGCCAGTTTCTTGTGTATAAACTATTGTTTTAGCGCAATATCTACACCTGATGGTAAGTCAGTTTGAAACAATTGTGGCAGGGTTTTTTGACCGATTTTTTCAATTACGATCAGTCTTTTATGGGTTCTTCGTTCAAATTGTTCACGAGCAGTTTTGTTAACGTGTGGTGAACGAAGTACAGTGAAGATTTCGCGTTTAGTTGGTAGTGGCACAGGTCCTACGACAGTGGCACCAGTTTTAGTTACAACGTCAACTATCTTAAGTGCGGCTTGATCAATTAGTTTGTGATCGTACGACTTAAGAGTAATTCTTACTGTTCCTTTTGATTTTTCAGCCATATTTAAAGTCTCCTTTCGTCTAATTCTAAAGATTAGGCTTGCTCCATGTAAATTGTTTAAAACACAGCAACGGCTATTTGTGTTTTAATAACCTTACATATCATTGCCTTTGTGCGTATGCACATACCTAATAATTATATACTATTTGTTTTTTTTAGACAAATTATTGCAAACTAATAAAAAAACCAAGCAAAGCTTGGTTTTAAAGACTAATTTAGTTTTTATTTACAGCTAAGTTTTTAAAAAAATAAATTGACACTATTAAGTGCATTAAATTAAAAAGGATTATTAAAATTGAAATTAGCAAGAAGATTGCCAAGGAAATGGACGCAAACCCATAATGATAAAATTTGTATTATTTTAAAAAAGTGTTTACACAAAGTTTTTAAGCAAAGTTCCGGCTTTTGGACCACGGTCTAGTAAGTAAATTTGCTCAACTATAAGTTGACCAAAATGTTCAGGTTGTTTAAGACCAAGATTTTTGGCGTTTTCTGAGTACAGTTCAAAAAGTTGACTGGTTTTGTCTAAAATTGTGGCACGTCCTGTAAAACGATACCCAGTTTGCGCAACTTCGTCAATGAAACAAACTGAAGCCTTGCCAGTTTTTTCAATGTTGAATTTAGTGTGTTTACAAGTGGTTTCGTTCCAAATTAAGATGTTTCCAGAAAAGTGTCGCATTGTGACTTTCGGACCTACATTTGGCACACCTTCTTTAGAAACTGTGGCAATATAGCCAACTTTGTTTAAAATAAAGTCTAAAATTTCTTTTTCCATAGTTTTATTTAACGTTGTGATAAATATGTTGAACGTCGTCAAGTTCTTCAAGTTGCATAAGCATGTTGTCAAACTTCTCTTGGTTTTCAGGGTTTAGTTCAACTAAAGTCAGTGCTGAGTAAGTGATTTCGTCAATCTCAAACTCAGTGTCCGGAAAAGCAGTGGTCAGCGCTGATTTAACTTGGCCGTATTTATCAATTTCAGCGTAGACAACGGTTGAGTTTTCAAGGGCTGTGGTGTCTTTAATGTCTGCGTCAGCCTCAAGTAGGGCATTTAGCACATCGTCTTCTTGAACTGGTAGTTTAAAAACAGCTTCGTGTGCAAATTGGTGCGAAACTGAACCTGAAACCCCAAGTTTACCGCCAGTTTTGTTTAAAATGGCACGAATTTGTGAAATCGTGCGGTTGACGTTGTCAGTTAAAGTTTCTATTATAAACTGAGCCTCGCCTTGTCCAAAGCCTTCGTAGACTACTGGCACAAAGTTCTCACCACCTGCACCTTTGGCTTTATCAATAGCGCGTTGAATGATGTCGTTTGGCACTTGGTCTTTTTTAGCCTTTTCAATAATTCGCTTTAAATCAGGGTTGCTTTGCGGATCAGGTGATCCGTTTTTAGCAAGTACGTAAATTTCGCGACCGTATTTTGAGTAAACTTTGGTTTTAGCCGCGGCGGTTTTGGCTTTTGCTTCTTTTCTAACTTCAAATGCACGTCCCATATTTATCTAAACTCCTTTTTTAGTTTTTAAAAACCGCTTTTACGGTTCTTTAAAATAAAGTTTTAATTAAAACACGAAATTAAATAGTAAGTTGCGTCTTTTTTAAATTCCACTACGCGAAATAAAGTTTTTAAAAACTTTAGGTGGCTTTCTGCACCTTGTGAGTGCTTGACAACTAATGAAAACTGACCGTTTTTAAAAAGCAAACTTTTGGCTTTGTGGTAAAACTCAAAAACAGTTTGTTTACCTATCTTAATTGGCGGGTTTGCAACAATTAAGTCAAACTTTTTATTTGCGATAAACTCCAGGAAATCACCTTGAATAAACTCGGTGTTTGAGCACTGGTTAAGTTCGCTGTTTTTTTTAGCCAAAGCAACTGCTCTTTCGTTTATCTCAATGCCCGTGAACTTAAGTTCTGGGAAAATTTTGGCTAAAATTATAGAAATCTCGCCAGTTCCAGCGCCTATATCTAAAGCAGTACTAGTCTCTGGGTTTTTAAGGTCAAAATGTTTTAAAAAAAGGTAAGTTCCTTTATCTAAGTTGTCTTTGGAAAAAACACCGTTGTCTTTAAAAAAACTAAAATGTTTTTTAAAAACAACGGCGCTGTATTTAGTTTGCTTACTTTTAATTTGCGGTTTGCTTGTAAAGTAATGTTCCACTAAAGTAAAAACTATTTAAGTTCAACTTTAGCGCCGGCTTCTTCAAGTTTCTTTTGAATTGCTTCGGCTTCTTCTTTTGAAATATTTTCTTTAAGTACTGAGTCTGGAGTTTCTGCGGCTTTTTTAGCATCTGCTAGTCCAAGTCCAGTGATTTCACGAACTACTTTAATCACGGCAATTTTGTTTTCACCAAATGATTTAAGAACTACTGTGAACTCAGTTTTTTCTTCTTGAGCAGGTCCGCTTTGAACAGGTCCAGCAACTGCAACTGCAGTTGGATCGATTCCAAACTCTTCTTTAAGTCCGTCTAAAAGTTCCTTGATTTCAAGGATAGTCATTTCTTTAAGCGCATCAATAAATGCTTGTTTAGTTATTTTTGCCATTATTATATCCTCCTTAGCAAAATTATTTTGATTCTGCTAACATATTAAGCCCGATAGCAAGGCGTTGAAGTGGCTGGTACATTGCACCTGCCAATAATTGAAGCATACCTTCTTTGTTGGGAAGTTTTGCAAGAGTTTCAATTTCTGAAACTGAGACAACTTTGTTGTCAACAGCACCTGTGACAATTTTTTTGTCAGGATATGCTGTGATAAACTCATAAACTGCCTTAGCAGGTGCTACTGTGTCGGTTAAAGAGTACGCGATTGCGACTTGTCCAACTAAGTGATCTGCAAGGTCGGCTAGTCCAGATTTTAAAGCAGCGCGGCGTGCTATGTTGTTTTTGTAGACTTTGGCGTTTGACTCTGACTTGCGAAGTGCTCTTCTTAGTTGAGTTAAACTCTCTACAGAGAGTGCTCCATATTCAAATACAACGATAGTTTTAGCGGCTGTAAAAATTTGGCTAAGTTCGTCTACTTGTTTTTGTTTTAAGACTAAACTTTCTTTCATTTTTCCTCCGTTTAAATCTATTTATAAATTAAAAAACCCTTTTTTTAAATTAACATAGCCAAAGCGAGTTAAACAAAAAAGGGTTTTGATTTGTTCTTGTTTTTCCTCGGCAGGACTTAAGTTTGTGCCTGCTGTCTTTGGAGATTAATTTTTTTGACTTAAATATTATACAACTTCTAGCGAGTTTCTGGATTGATTTTCACACCAGGGCCTTGAGTTGTAGAAATTGTGGCATTTTTAAGGTAAGTACCTTTGACAGTCGCTGGCTTGATTTTAATAATTTGGTCAAGTACAACTGAGATGTTTTCTGCAAGTGCTTTTGATGTAAAAGATGCTTTTCCAACTGGTACTTGAATGTTTCCGAATTTGTCAACTCGGTATTCAACTTTACCGTTTTTAATGTCGTGAACTGCTTTTTCAACGTCCAAAGTTACAGTTCCAGTTTTGGGGTTTGGCATCAAACCACGAGGTCCAAGAACTTTACCAAGTCTACCTAGTTTTGGCATCATGTCAGGAGTTGCAACCATGACGTCAAACTCCAGCCAACCGCCAGCGATTTGTTGAATTAGTTCGTTGTCGCCAACTACGTCAGCGCCTGCTTTTTTAGCCTCTTCTGCTTTTTTGCCTTCAGCAATTACGCAGACTTTTTGAGTTTTTCCAGTACCATGTGGAAGGACTAGTGCGCCACGCAAATTTTGTTCGGCTTTACGTGAGTCTAGGTTCATTTTTAAAGCGAGTTCAACAGTTTCGTCAAATTTTGCGAACTTTGCTTTTTTAATGAGTTCAACACCATCTAGTAGTGAGTATTGAACAGTTTTGTCAATAAGTTTAGCACTTTCTGTGTATTTTTTTCCTTTTTGCATTTCAGTGCTCCTTATTCAACTTCAATGCCCATATTGCGGGCAGAACCTTCAATAATTTTAGTTGCCGCCTCTATGTCGTTGGCGTTTAAATCACGCATTTTGATTTCTGCGATTTTAGCAACTTGGGCGCGTTTGATTTTAGCAACCTTGTTTTTAAGAGGGTTGGCAGAACCCTTTTCAATACCTGCTTCTTTTTTAAGTAGATCTGAAGCTGGTGGAGTTTTTGTAACAAATGTAAATGAACGGTCTTCATATACAGAAATTACTACTGGCACTACAAAGCCAATTTGACCTTGAGTAGCGTCGTTGAATTGTTTAACAAATTGCGGAATGTTCACTTGCGCTTGACCAAGGGCAGGACCTACTGGTGCTGCTGGTGTCGCTTTGCCAGCCGGAATTTGTAGTTTGATTTGCTTGACAATTTTTTTAGCCATAAACACAACCTCCTTTTACTAAATAATGTAAGCATGTGGTCAGCGTCTCAGCAATAGAGACTACCACTAAGTGTTGTGTACACTTAACTGAAATAGGATACCACATTTGCGTGGTTTTTGCACTTAATTTAAAAACCCCGATAAAATATCGGGGTCGTTGAGCTTTTTAAAAAGTTTAAGCAGCTTATTTAAAAGTAATAGTGAATCTAGATGAAATGTCAAATTGAGCAAAAGAAGTACCAACAAATTGTTTTTTTGCTTTGTCCCAAGGTTTGTAAACTGATGCAATTACGTTGCTTACTGTAACTTGTTTTGCCTCAGGTAATTTGTATTCAAGATAAGTTTTTTCAATCTTGTCACCTTTTTTGTTCTTTTTCTCAGTTGCTTCAAACTTAATGTCTTTGTAAAGTGTTTTAACTGCAGCGATGTTTTTTTGGAACCATTTTGTCCATTTTGGTTCACGAACATCAAAACGAACGTTAGTTTTTTCGCCGTTAATTTCTAGTTGAACTTCGATGTAGTCTGGAGTTTTACCAGCAATTAGTTGGTCTTTACCTTCTTTGTTTTTTTCAATTACTTGACCTACATAAGTTTCTTTAAAGCCAAGTAGCTTAGCCTCAAATTTAACTAATTTGCCGTCTAGTTTAGCAAAATCAGCAGAAGCTTGTTCTTTGCCTTTTTCTTTATTTGCAAATAACTTAACTTGAGAAATGTCTGTAAGTTCAGGTAATTTAGCACTTGATTTTTCGTTTAACTTAATGTCTTGAATTGCAATTTGTTTTGCACCAGCAAACTCAGATACTTTACCTTTGATTAAAACTTTTTGAAAATCGTGGTTTAAATCTTTGTCGTAATCAATATCGCCAGCTTTATCGTATACCTTGATTGTAGAAGTACCGTCAGTTAAATACCAAGTTGCTTTTGAAGCTGCACGGAAAAGAATACCAGCGGCAGCGACTGGGTCACCAGCGCTCATATTGTAGATATCTTTGATTTTAGTAACTTTAACATCATCAAAATATCTTGGTTCGCATGACGCTAAAGCAAATGGAACTATTAGAGTAAGTAAAGTTAATAATAATTTTTTAAACATATATTTTTATGTCTCCTTTAAATAAATTATAACCCAGTTTAAGGGTTTTGTGAATGTGTTTTCAAGAAAAACAGAAGTTTTTGGCCTCTATTGTTTGTCTTGCTCAACTTTGTCGGCTGTTTTGCCGAAAAACTTAGTTTCTGTGTCTATCCCAGCTTGTTCTTCTTTGCGACGATGTGCTGCTCTTCTTCGCTCTTTTATAAAAACTTTAAGCGGGTTTCTGACAAAAGTAAAGTAAGTGATGACCAAAATCAGGCCTGTGCCAGCAAGTGATACCAATACAAGTCCGCGGTTTAAGCCAGAGTAGTTGACGTTGATTTCTGCTTTATCGGAAACATTAAAAGGCTGAGTTAAATACTTGCGGTCAAATAATTTATGGTAAGCGGGCAAAATACGCTTAGCGTTCGGGTAGGCCGTTTCTTCTTTTGCAAACTTTGAATCTTTGGTTGCAACTATTAACTCAGGTTTTTTAATCTTTTGTTTGTTTGGAAAAGTACTGGGTGCATAAATTGGTGTTATTTTGATTCCATCTATATAGTTTTCAAACTTACCTGCACGGGTTACAAAATCAGTATTTATAATAAACGGCTTTAAAAAATCACTGAACTTGTTTTTTTGTGTAAACTTAAAATTTGAGTTGGTAAACGAAAATTCCAGTCGATAGAGAACTTCTGATTTGTAGTTTTGGGGATGAAGCCTATTTTTATTGGTGGCATCCACTACATAGTGATTAGGGTTGCCTGAATAGGCAAGGAGTTCAGCGACATACACCAGTAGTGCATTTTGTTTAGTTTTGCGGTTATGTGCCTTTAAAACAATAAGCTTAATGCTAGAGTGTTCAGGGTGTTCTGAGTGCAGCGTTAAAACTGGGGTATTTTCGGTTTCATAGCCAAAGAGTTTTGCGTAAGTTTGCAGATATTGTTTTTGTTTTAAAGGGTTTGCGTAAAGTGCCAAGACATTGGACTGAAAGTAGTCTAAGTCTCTTTTGCCAAGCACTGCGTTAATTGCAAAAAAGAAAGGCACGCCTACAATTACTACAAAAAGTAGGTAAAGCAGGACAGTTAAAAGAGTTCTTTTACTCAATGGTTCTTATCCTTGCGTTTTCGTGACCTTTTTTAAATTTACCTGTGCTGTAGTTAAAATAAGGGTCTTTGTTGTATTCATAGGCAAGGTTTAGGCGTTTTTGCTCAGCGTAGTAGTAAGCCATTTCAATGTAGTATTCAAGTGGGATATCTTTATATAGTATCGCGTCTGAAATATTTAGTCTAGAAGGTAGTTTTTCATTTAGCCCGTTTTTAGTTAATTTAAACGCAACAAGGTCTTCACCTGCCCAAACTACTAAAAAGTAGCGACCAAAACTACCGTCAATTTGTCCACGCGGAATAGTTTGCAGGTAAGTAGTTTTCGCGTTTTCGTGCAGATCGTGAGTTAGGTTGGTAGCCTGGTTGGCAAAAGGCTCAGGTCGTGTAACACCTTTTCCTTTTTCAGGGGTATCGCAATACGCGTATCTGGTTGGAAGAGTGTGTTCAACTCTGTTGCCAGTTTTGCTTTCTGTGAAAGACACGACAAAGTCAGTAGTGTCTCCATCTTTATACAGACTAACTCGGTCTACTGGAATAATTTCACCATTGCCAGGAGTTTTGTTTAAGATATTTTGAATTAAAGTTTCTTTGGCGTTTTGACCTGCATCTACTTTGTCTTCAACTAACTTAGTTAAGTCAGGTTTTGGACCTTTTAGAACTTCTTCGTAAGTAAGTGGACATTTTTGACCAAGTGCAGTGTAGTACTCTACTTTAAATAAACACCAAACGAAGTTTAGGTGAGTTTCACCTAAATTTTTTTCAAACTCAGCAAAACGATAAAGTGAAGCTTCTTCGGCTAAAGTATTTTTAGCGTCTTTTTGGCCGTATACATCAATAGTTTTAGCTTCTTTTTTTAATTCAAGTCTTTTTGAGTAGCCAAAAGTTATTTTGCTTTGCAGCAAATCAACTTCAACTTTTTTACCTGAATTGCCAGCAGAAGTATCGCCTTTAGTTTTTACAAGGGTAGCATCTACGTTGCCAATTGAAAAAAACTCACCAGGTTTTAGTTCCTTGTTTGGAAGAGTTAGTTCACTAAATTGGCTTGATTTTTTAAAATATCTAATTGAGTAGTTTTTTAGGTTTTTCGCGGAGTTTGAGATGTTTTTCAGTTCCAGCACGGAGTTTTCATAACTTCTGCCCATAATTAGTTTATGAATTATGATGTCTGTCTCTTGTTTGGCAATATAAAATGCTTTGTGGCAGGCTACTAAAAAAACAGAAGTTAAAAGAGTAGCTAGCGTTAAAATTAGTTTCTTCATTTTTTCTCCTTTCTTTTAAATAAAATTAGAAGTTATTAGTTTATATATAAAACAACAGCCAAGTAATTGGCTGTTGTTTATTTATTTTAAAAAGTTTGTTTTGCAGGGTTTATTCGTATTTACAGTGTTTATCGTAGTAAAACTGAAGTAATGCTTGAATTCTTTTAAGACGTTCAGCTTTCGCAACACTATTGTATGCCTCAAAAGGTTTTTTGTCTTTGCTTTCTTCTTTTGTGACAATTTCTTTGCCAACTTCAGCGTCAGTTAACACGTTTTTAATGATGTTTAGCGCAACTGTACGGGCATTTGAAGATTTTTCGTAGGCAATTGATTGGAAAGTGTTTTTCTTGTCAAGTGTGTCTTTGATAGTTTCAAAAGATTTAGCAACTAAACCTTCAAGTGTATTACTTATAGCTTTATTTTCTTGAATAAAGTTTTTAATTTCTTCAGTTTCAAATACGTCTTTACGTGGTGCCGCGTAGCCTTTGGCTAAAGAAAAGTCGCGTACGTTTTCTTTGCTGAATAAGAATTTAAATACTTCATATGCTTTTTGATTAGATAAGTTTTTATATGAATCTTCACCTTCTTTTGCTTGGTCAAGCATCGCAATTGAAGGACCTTGGAAAATAGAAGCGCCAGATAGTTTGTCTTCAATTAAGTTAGGATATTTATCCTTAGCAGCTTCGTATGCTGTTTGTGCGTTGTGTTGAAGAGTTTTGAAGTCTGCGTTGTTTGGATCTGTTTTAAGTAAGTCATTTGCTTCTTTTAATTGAGTTTTTCTAAGTTGAAGTTCAGGTTGAGGAAGTGGCAACATACCTACTTCAAATGGGTTGTTTTTATCTGGAATGTTGTAGCCAACTCCACCAGATGAAGAGATAGTGAACACGATTTGTTTGTTTTTAAAGGCAGTTGAGTTATATTTGTTTCCACAAGTTGCACCAGTAGTAAACAAGTTTTGAGCAGCGTAGCCTTTTAGAGTGTCTAACATTTCAACTAATTGTGCATTTTGTGTAGTGTCGTGGAAAAAAGCATCCCCTTTAAGTTCACCGTTCTTTTTCACAAAATCAGTGTAAGGAAGACCGTATTGTTTTGCCATAGTGATTAGCATGTTAGCGTCTGAGTCATAGCCAAACACTGCAGTGCGCTCGAATTGCTTTTTAGTTTTACCAGGTTCTTTTGGATCTGGAAGATCAACTAATTTGTCAAACTTTTCAGTATGTTTTTCACGGTATTCTTTAGCCATTTCCCAAATACCTTCCCAAGTTTTTACTTTTTCAGTAAAGTTAGGGATTTCTGCGGCAAGTTCTTTGTTGTAAAGAATAACTTCAGTAGAAAGGCCAAACGGAGTTGTGTAAATACCTTTTTCAGAAAGTGGAGATTCTTTTACGAAATCGTAAAATTGTTCATCCCAATCTTTTTTAAAGTCTTGGTCGCTGATGTATTTTTTTTGAAGTTGAGTTCCTTCATTGATGAACTTAGTTAAGTCAAGGACATTTTTGCGGTTTTCGTTAAATGAAGCAACGTGGTCTGGATAAGCGATGACTAAGTTAGGACGATTGTTGGTAGAAAGAGTTTTGTCAATCGCACCTTTGATGTCTTGGTATCCTCCCTTTTGTTCAAGTTTAACGGTAATACCAGTTTTTTTAGTAAAATCTTTTAATCTTTTTTCAATGGCAGTGATGTCTTTTTTACCAAATGTATGCCAAAAAGTAACATCATATTTGCCACATGCAGTTAAAAATAGTGTTGAGAAGATAGCGATAAGTGCTAAAAATAATTTTCTCATAATTTTTCCTTGCAGAGTTATTTTAAATTCTAACCCTTAGTTCCACCGCGGGCAACACCGCGCATGATATATTTACGAAGGAAGATGAAGACAAGCAGTAGTGGAATTAACACGATAACAGTTGCCGCCATTTGGCGTTCAACCGCAATTCGGTTAGACTCTTGGTCTACAAACGCAGAGCGCAGCCAAACTGTAATTAACTTAAAGTTTTGTCCGGCTACTAAGTTTGGCCAGATATAGGCGTTCCAAGAACCCATTAGTTTCAAAATTGTAATGGTGATAATCGATGAGTTGGCAAGTGGGACCATGACTTTCCATAAATACTTAAAGTCAGAAGTTCCGTCAACCTTGGCAGCGTAGTAAAGTTCGTTTGGAATTTGGCGGAAGTTTTGGCGAATTAAGTAAATGTGAAAGACTGTGACTAAGAACGGCACCGTCATTGCGAGGAATGGAGCCCCTGAGAAAGCAGGTGCTTGGTCAGTCCAGCCAAGGCGAGAGACTGTTCCGTAGTTTGTGATTACCATCATTTCACCTGGAATCATCATGGTAGAAAGCATTACTTTAAAGATTGTATCGCGACCTTTGAATTCCAGACGAGATAGCGCAAAGGCACCGATGATTGACATAAAGGTACCAACAATAGTTGAAGAAATACCCACAATCAAGGTGTTTAACAGGTATCTGGTGAAACGATCAGAAGGTGCATTTTCTTCACCTTCAATTTTGCCAGGCAGACCTTTTAACTCACTCGCTAGATTTTGGTATTTACGGTCAGCAACTTGGTAAGCCAAGTCTTTATTTCTTAGTTTTAAGTAATCAGGTTTATAAATTTGTGTGTCTTTCCAAGTTGAAAATTTAGTTAAATCAGCGTTATATTGAACATGAAATTTAGTAATATAATCACTAATACTGCGTATTTGATTTTGAATTTTAACCTTTTCAGCGATGTTTTTAGCCTCTTTTTCTTTGGCTTCTAAAATTGCTTTTTCGGCTTGTTTGTCTTTATATGCCTGATATGCATATTTAGAGTTATCAAGAATATAAGGTTCAAGTGCGTCTTTGTAGTAAGCGTCTGTGTATAGATTTTTAGGATCGCCTTTTAAAAGTGCGGCTAACTTAGTTTTTTCTGTGTCTGTTAAAGCAATTTTGTCGCGTTCTTTTTTAGCAACAGCCACAACTCCATTTGGACCTTCGTATTCTTTAAGTTTTTGTTGAAGTAAACGAATGTTGGTTAGTCTTGTTCCGTTAAAAGCGTATGAATAGTTTTTCCAAGTCCAGGCGTGTGGATAGAGAGTTGGCGGTTCTTCAAGGACTTCAGATTCGTTTTTAAAAGAAGTATTTAGCATCCAGTAAAAAGGTACGATAATCATTAAAGCCATAATAGACAAAAAAATTATGGCAACAGTTTTTTGCGAGGTTGACTTAATTTTTTGATAGACTAGTTTTTTCTTAACATCAATTCTTTCGTTCATTTTGTTTGCCTCTTGTTAGTAGTGAACCTTTTTCTTAGATGCCCAAGTACTTACAAAAGTAAGTGCTAGGATAATTAAGAACAGAACTACTGCACCGGCGGCACCTTGGGCGTAGCCAGAGCCACTGTCGGCTAGTTTGTCGTAAACATAACCAACTACGGTGTTCATTCTCGCGCGAAGAGTAGGGTCATTAAATAGACCGATAACTGCGGCGTAAGTTTTAAATGCACCGATTAGCGAAGTAATTACCACGTATAAAATCATTGGCGAAATTAGTGGCACGGTGATTTTATAAAATGTTCGCCAAGATGAAGTTCCGTCAATTTTAGCAGCGTCGTAGTATTGTTTATTAATTCCTTGCAGCGCTCCCATGAAAATCAGAATTTTAAAAGGCAGACCTGACCAAGTGATGTAAAACAAAGTAACTGCTCGCATTGCACCGTCTGTAGCAGCAGCGTAGCCGTGTTGACCAACGGCCGCTGGGTTTAGCCAGTTAGTTTTACCAATGCCAAATAAACCTAAAAATGAGTTAACAAGCCCAGATTGGTAGTCAAAAAGTACGGCAAACACTAAACCAATCGCGATAGTGTTGGTGATATACGGAAGGAAAAAGATAGTTTGGAAAAACGAACGAATGCGTTTAACCGACATTAAAGATACACAAATTCCAAGGGCAATGATAGTAGACAGTGGAACTGTTACAAACACAATAAGTGCGGTGTTTTTCAAAGCCAGGCCAAAATCTGAGTGTTCAGCAAAAAGAGCACGGTAGTTGTCAAAACTAAAAGAACCAGGACTCAGTGTTTGAATATCGCGGCGGAAAGTTGGGTCAAACGAAATTAAAATGGTTTTAATTAACGGGTAGAAAGTAAATATAACCATTAAGGTTAGGATTGGGAGTAGATACACCCAACCTTTGTTGTTTTGGAACCAGATTTTTAGTTTTCTTCGTGCATCGACACGGAAATGCATTAGATAATCCTTTCGCCAGTTTCTTCGTCAAAGACAAAGACTTTTGAATAATCTAGCGACATTTTTACTTTACCGTCTTTTAGTTTTTTAGAGTCGTTAACGTCAGACAGAATTACTCTAAATGTGCGGTGAGTAGCCTGAGGGTGAGCAGCGATTAAGGTTAAGTCACGACCAATTGACTCAAAGTATTGGTAATTTAGAGTCAAGCAACCTTTTTCTGAATCTACTGTGTAGGCCTCTGGACGAATACCAACTAAGTAGTTTCTGTCTGGATACATTTTTGAGTGTTTAGCAATAATTGCTTCACCTTCTTTAGATTTAATGAAATCAAGGAAGGCAGCCGCAATTTTGTCAGGAATTACAATTGGATATTGACATGCCAAAATAGTTGAAACTGAGGCAAAGAAGTATGAGCCTGTGCGCACACCTTCGTCTGTAGCCATTTGACCATTGACTTTAATTTCTTTTAAACCAGATTCTTTAAGTAAGTCATATTGAATAAAACCAATTGCAAGTGGGTTTTCAGAAATTGCTTTAATTAACTCTTCGTTGTTTTGAACTGTAGTTTCGTGTAGAGTTGGAAGTGTTACTCCAAAGATTTTTTTAGGTAGACGAATAATGTCTAATTTTTGGAATGCTAGGGTTCTGACGCCACTTCGTTTGTGGTGAAGCACGGTGTGGATTGATTTCTTCATGAAATCAATGTTTTCAGGAAGGGTTGTGTCAATTAGTTTGTCCCATTTAGTTAATTTCTTTTGGAAAATTGCTTTAAGGGTAGCAGATGAAAGTTCAGAAAGTGGTGAGTTTGGAGCAACTACTGGAACTACAGCTTTCGCGGTGAAACGGCGAATAAAGCGTTTAGTTGCGCGTTCAAAGTTAGGGTTAAGTTCGCGGTTTACAAGTCCTAGGTGGAAACGAGGGTCAATGTATGGAGAGCGGTCTGCTTCAATTGTTTTAATTTGTTCTTGAAGTTGCTCAATTTTTGCTTTAGCCGCTTGAACTGCTAGGTCTAATTTAACTTTTTTTTGCTCAAGTTTAGTGATTTTAACTTCGTCAACAAAGTCTTTGTTGGCTTTAACTTCTTTAACTTGTGCTTCGGTTCTTGCAATTTTTGCTTGGTAGTATTCAATTTGGTAGTTTTTGTATTCAATTTTTTGGTTTAACTTAGCAACTGATAAATCTTTAGTTTTCTTTGGAGCTTTGCGACGGTTACCTTGAACTAAGGTGAAACCTTCAGTTGCTCCGTTTAAAGTAAAGTCATAAAGGAAGCCACCTGCGATTTTGGAAAACTCAGCAAGTAGCGGTTCAATTTCTGCTTTAAGTTGACCACATCCCGCGATGTGCAGAGTTACATCTGAGTTGTCGCGCTCTACTACTGGGTGGTTTTGTTTAAGTTCAGCCCAAGATTTAACGACAGCCTTCGCGCCTTTGGCAGAAAGCACGTCTTCGTCTCCGACAAACACACGATCTTTTTTGATGTGTGCTTTAAATAGGTTAATTGGCGGAGTTCCAAGGAACTTCGCAACAAATAAGTTAGCAGGGTTATCGTAAATTTGTTGAGGAACACCACGTTGTTGTTCAACTCCGGCTTCCATTAAAACGATTTCGTCGCAAATAGACATCGCTTCTTCTTGGTCGTGAGTTACGAAAACTGCAGTAATTCCAGTTTCTTTTTGAATACGTTTAATCTCTTCACGCATTTGTAGGCGTAGACGAGCGTCAAGGTTAGAAAGTGGTTCGTCAAGTAGCAAGACTTTTGGTTTTTTAACCAAAGCACGAGCAATCGCTACACGTTGTTGTTGACCACCTGAAAGTTGAGAAGGTTTACGTTCAAGTAAGTTAGCAATACCAACCAAACGTGCAACTTCTTCTACCATATCGTCAATTTCATTGGCAGGTACGTGCATGTTTTGTAGTGGAAACATGATGTTTTCACGAATTGTTAAATGAGGATAAAGGGCGTAGTTTTGGAAAACTAGACCAATTCCGCGTTTGTCGGCAGAAAGTGGAGTAACATCCTCATCGCCAAAAATTATTTTACCGCCAGAAGGTTCATGCAAACCCGCGATCATATATAGGGTGGTTGATTTACCACAACCAGAAGGTCCAAGTAGACCAATTAGCTTACCATCGCCAACAGTAATTGTTAATTTATCAACCGCAGTAGTTTCGCGTTTTTGTTTGTCGACGAAAATTTTAGTAAGACCTTGTAATTTAACTTCCATACCGCTCCTTTTTTGTGCCATTTTCTTCATTTTATGGCGTGTGTATATAGAGATATTTATATTATATAGAATGAAAAAAATAAAGTCAAAATATTAAATGTATACGCTTACATTTTGAAAATGATTAAAAAAATTTTGTTTTTTTAATGTAAGTTTTGCGAATTTTTAAAAAAATTATGTTCCTTAACTGCTTACTTTAAAATCTTTTTTACTTATTTTAAGGCGTTATATATCTTTTTAATAATTTTGCCGTCGTAACTTTTACAAATACTCTCTTTTGAAATCTGTGTTGAATAAAGTGGTTCTTTCTTAATCAAATCAAAAAATCTTTGAAGAATTTTTAGGTAATCGCCAAATTTATCTTGTATTTTTTCACTTACGCTAATCATAAAAGGATTCGTAAAAGTCATTCCGCTGTAACAATCATTAATTTGTCTACAAATAAGAGAGGCACCGCCAATTCCAACCAATTCTCCTTTTGGTTCTTCAATAATTTTAATGTGCAAAATTAAGTGTTCCAAAATATCGCAATATACTAATCTCTCTGCTTTTTGATATGCAAACGGGTGTTTAATAGCAAATTCTGGTTTAGAGAGTTTGATTGCTTTATTTTCATCTATGTGGTGGCAAAACAAACCTTCTTTTCCCCTAGTTATTTTCGGGTTTTTGGACTTACATGTTTCAGTTAAAAAGTAATTTCCATTAGCAGGTCCGTACTTAGCAATTAAATGGCTAACTAAATCTATGTATGACATTTTTAATTGATCTAGTAAGCAATTGATGGGTCGTATGAAACAAACGGTATTTGCTCTAAAATAATTTCTTTATTATGAATATTGTTCTCCTTAAATATTTTTAAACGAACATAATTAGGTAAATTGGTAAAGTTATTAAATTCCCTTCTTGTTTAACTATATTTTTGTTTCCAAAAACATAGCCTTTGGCAAGTTTATATTGCCCATTTTTATCAATTAGTTTAGGCAGTGCTCGGAAATTATTTTGGTCGTTTCCAGACTTAATTTCAATAGCAACAGGTGAAAGTAAATCATAGTCATTGATTAAAAAATCTACTTCTCCAACTTTTCTTGAATCAAAATAAAATAAATCATGTTCGTGGGCTTTAAGTTCAGTTGCACAAGCGTGTTCGTAGACAGAACCTAAGTTAATGTTTTTATCAGTATTCAAAATCGGTTGTACATTAGTTTTAAACAGTATGTTAGTTAGTATTCCAACATCATTGTAGTAAAGTTTAATTAAGTTTTTAGCAGTTGCATCAATTAGTGGAAACTTAAAATTAGAAACTGCTTTTACTTGGTTGGCAACACCTGCAGAGACTAAATACTCAAATTCATCTTGGTATTTTTCAAAAGATGAGTTTACTTTATTTTCAATGGCTTTAAAATTAACTCTTTTTACCTTATTAGACATATTAGAAACCATTTCTTTATAAATTTTAGAAATTTTAAGTTTGGTGTTTTCCTGGTATCTGGCTGCGTCGTCTTGGTAGTATGAATAAATTTTGGTTTGAACTCTGCGTGTTGCTTTAACATCTTTGTTTAACACATATTCTTTAACTGCGTCTGGTAAGCCACCTGAGATCAAATAATCTTTAAATAAATATAGAATACGTTTGTGAATGGCTTCGTTAATTGGAGTTAAGTTTGAAAATGCAGACCTTAGGTAGTTAATTACATCCGTTCCAACTCCGTTTGCCCACAAGAACTCTTCAAAGTCTAGTGGAAACATTTCAACCTCATCAATTGCCCCCATCGGTATAAAGATATGTTTTAAAGTAATACCGAACAAGGAATCAGAGACTATATATCTATATTTGCGTTCTTTATACAAGTCTTTCAATAAAGTGATTAAATGTGGGTAGTATTGAATTTCGTCTAAAAAAATTATTGTATTTGAAAGATCTGCTCCTTTTAAATCAAAAATAGAACTTAGGTGGATATAAAACGAAGCAGTATCTCTAATACCTAAAAAGAACTGTTTACCTTCATAGTCTGACTTTAAGTCAATTTCTAAATATTTTTTAAAGTATTTTGGAGCAGTTTTTCTAACAATATAACTTTTTCCGATTTGTCTAGCACCTTCTACAATTAAGATTCTGGCATTTTCATCTTGATAGTTTTTTGTCAATATTTTTTCTATTTTTCGTCTAAACATTTAAAATCTCCTTACTACGCATTTATTTTAGCATATTTATTTGTTTTCCAATAAAAAATTACCTTAAAATAGTGTGTTTTCCAATAAAAATATAGGTGTAAATTGTTTGTTTTCCAATAAAAAACTGCATTAAAATAGTGTGTTTTCAAATCTTTTTAGGAATTACTTTAAAAATAAAAAAAGTCGCTTTGTGCATAAAGCGACTTTTTTAAGTTTTTCGTAATATTTTAGGGATTTAAAAATATTTCCGAATAAAAGGAGGTTTAAAAGGAGTAAAAAAATGAAATGGTGGTCCAGGGCAGAATCGAACTGCCGACACAGGGATTTTCAGTCCCTTGCTCTACCGACTGAGCTACCGGACCAGTGGCGGTCTCGACGGGACTTGAACCCGCGATCTAATGCGTGACAGGCATTTATGTTAACCAACTACACCACGAGACCAACTTGGTTGCGGGGGAAGGATTTGAACCTACGACCTTCGGGTTATGAGCCCGACGAGCTAACCAGACTGCTCTACCCCGCGATATGAAAAAATAAAATGGCGGAGGAAGAGGGATTCGAACCCCCGCGGCTTTTACACCCTGTCGGTTTTCAAGACCGATCCCTTCAACCAGGCTTGGGTATTCCTCCGTAGTTTTGGTGGACCCAGTAGGACTCGAACCTACGACTAACCGGTTATGAGCCGGTTGCTCTAACCAACTGAACTATGGGTCCTTTTGGTAGCGGCGGGGGGGATCGAACCCTCGACCTCACGGGTATGAACCGTACGCTCTAGCCAGCTGAGCTACACCGCCGTATACTAAATTTGTTTAGTTGATTTGAAATAAAAAAAGGGTAAACAATCGCTTTTTTTAAACATTGTTTAAAAAAGGATGGTACCCGGAACCGGACTTGAACCGGTACAGAGTTTCCTCCATGGGATTTTAAGTCCCACGCGTCTACCTATTCCGCCACCCGGGCAATGGTATCCCGTAGAAGACTCGAACTTCTGACACCCTGGTTAAAAGCCAGGTGCTCTACCGACTGAGCTAACGGGACAGATAGTGGTGCCGAGAACAGGAATTGAACCCGCAACCTACTGATTACAAGTCAGTTGCTCTACCAATTGAGCTATCTCGGCTCTGGTGGAGGTTGAGGGGCTCGAACCCCCGACCCTCTGCTTGTAAGGCAGATGCTCTCCCAGCTGAGCTAAACCTCCGGATAAAAGAAACTGGCAGCTCCCTATTTTCACACTATTGTGCTATCGTCGGCGTAAAAGTGCTTAACTGCTGTGTTCGGGATGTAAACAGGTGTTTCCACTTTGCCATCACCACCAGATTTCTT
>CAUUEZ010000005.1:0-48108 GCA_963544405.1 uncultured Acholeplasmataceae bacterium | reverse complement strand
TTGAGGAATTGGCAAAACAACTAAATATATAGTTATGTACTAGAACTTTTTTATTTAAAGGTTGGTATCTAGATAAAGCATTTGCCAAAAATTTGAAGTAAATCAAAAAGTTACTAGCAATTTAAATATCTACGCTAAGTTTACCCCACTTAAATACAACGTAGACTTTTTTGACGGCACTAACAAAATCGCCAACAAAGTAATTGAATACAACAAAACAATTCAACTACCAGATGCTCCTAAAAAAGATGGATACAACTTCGTAGGTTTGTTTCAAGACAGCGAACTTACTAAAAAACTAGATTTAACTACTAAAGTTACTAAAGACACTAAAATCTACGCAAAATATCTAACAGACTTAGAGTATTTCTTAGAGACAAGAACCAACACCGTTGAAAAAGATACTTTTAAATACAACTACAGTCTTTCTTTTACTAATGTTTTTGAAAACAAAATTAAAAACGTTCCGCTACCAGGCGCTTTCTTTAACGGAACTACTTACTACAACCGCAACAACTGTCTTTCTTACCTAAGAGACGAAATTACCAGTGGCGCTTTACTTAAAGACCAACACAACTATCATTTCTTAAAAGATGGAAATCTACACAAAGTAGCCTACAAACATAACAAAAAAACTAATAAAGACACAGATCCAAAAGAAACTATTAAAGAAAACTTCAAAGAACCGTATGAATACTCAATTTACGCAAAAGCCTTATTTAAATACGCAAAAGACAAAATTAGCTCAGCTACTAAAAAAGGTTCAGTTTACGAACTTACTTTTACAGAAAGCCAAATTGATTTAATAAAAGAGTTCTTAATTTCACACGGTCAAGATAAAGTAGTGGGTAAACTTAAACAAGAAAACATCCGTGAAATTAAAGTTAGCGTAGAAGTTGACACACAAACCCACACTATTTCTAAGTTCAGATATAGTTTTGAGTTTGCACAAGAATTTGAACAAAAAATTCTTGGCAAAACCGTAAAAGGTACTTTAGTTTCTAAATTAAACTACGAACTTACATTTGACAAAGCATTCAACGGAGAAATTCCGCTAGACAGCAATGTTAAACCTTTTGTTAAATAAGTAAAAAAAACTTTTAACCTTTTTAAAAAGCCACTTGAAGACTTATTTATTTTTTAAAAAATAAGTAGTATTGTGGCTTTTTTCATACATAAACCCGATAACAAAGCCATTTGATTTAACAAAAAAAATAGTTTAGATTACTATTGCGTTTTTTTTGACTATGTGATATTATTATAAAAATACCCAAAAGGAGGAGTAAAAAATGAAAAAAATCTTACTTATTATTGTCACTATTTTCTCATTACTAACACTAGCCTCATGTGGTGGGGGTGATAAACTACTTACCAATGGCGGGGTTCAAACTACCTCAGTTAGAAAAGGTGGCAAACGTGTAGTTGAAAAACTAGACGAAAATAAATATAAACCACAAGCAAGCGGTGACTTGCGTTTTGAAGGTTGGTTTAAATCAGCGCGTGGACGTTGGTGGGGTGAACAAAACCCAATTAAGTTTCCACTTGAGTTAAAAGAAAGCGAAAAAGACCCAATTCTTTACCCAGTTTTCCGCCCACTTAATTCAAAAACTCATAGATGGTCAAAAGCAGAAACTTACCGCTCTGGGGTAACTATGCCAACAGAGCCGATTTTAAACCCACTAACTTATACGCAAAACTATGAAAATGCCTTCATGAACATGCTTTCAACTTTCCTTTATGATAGAGATATTGACTGGGATAAAGCAATTAAAGACAAAATTGCAGACCATGTTGGTGATTTTTCTAAAATCCAAGGTTCAGCAATTAATAAGTTCGTCACAAAATACGAACTAAAAGGCGCAACTTCTTATCCAACTATTCAAGATGCTGGTGAATTCCAAGGAACAGATGGAACACATGCTGGTAAATTCAACGAAAATATCGCGTCTACTCAAAAAGGAAAAAGATACCGCATCACTTTAAATCCAAACATTAAATGGGAAGACGGAACTCCTGTAACTGCTCATGACTATGTGTATTCATATCTACAATACATTGATCCAGTCCAATTAAACTCACGTTCAAACGGTATGTATCCATCTGGTAGTAGAAAAAGCGGTGTTGCTATTGTAAATGCTCGTAAATACTTCTCACAAGGCCAAACAATTGGTGCAAAAGATAAAGACGGCAAATACATTGACAAAGAATCTAACTTCGATTTTAGTGAAAACCTTTTAACTAAGTTAACAACCAGCAAAGCTACTAAGATAGAAATTAAAGTTGGTACAGTTGACTATAAATTAGAATTACCTGCAAATACAACACTTTGGGAAGGCTCACAAACTGCCACTGGACTAGTTGATAAAACTGCTTTAACTGAAGAACAAGTAAAAGGTCTATTTGGCCAAATTATCAACAGTATGATTCGTACTAACGATGATCTTTACAACGCTATTATTTCTGCTATTAAACAAGGCAAAAAAGCCGAGGCTTTTGCTGCAGTTACCAAAGCATTAATTGAAGCAACAATACAGCCTTCAGTTTCTAAAAACGAATACTATGTTGGTAAAGAAGGCGATAAATTCCCTGAAGTTAAAAAAGAAGATGTCGGAATTCGTGCAATTGATGACTACACACTTGAAATTGAATACGAAAAAGAAGTTACAGTTAAAGACGTATTTAGCGACTTTGGTCAATTTAAATTAGTTAACAAAAAAGCCTATGAAGCGTCTTTAGACAAAGACGGTAAAAACTCAACTTACGGAACTGAGAAAAACCATCCAGTAAGTTATGGTACTTTTACAATTTCAGACTGGGCACCAGGTAAATACTTAAGATTCAATAAAAACTTTGCACACGAATATGCTTGGCATACTAACTACAAGTCAGTTCAATATACTTATTTTGCTAAAGAAAACGATTTCTTAAATGCTTTCAAACAAGGTGAAATTGATAACTTAAGCATCAGAAAAGACTACTATAAAGAAAGATATTCAGAAGAAAAAGTTAAACAAGGTTTAATTAGAAAATCAATAATTGGTGCACCAACTATCATGGTTCCAAACCCACTAACCGACACACAAGACAAATACGTTAAGAAACTAATTAAAAACGTAAACTTTAGAAAAGCGCTTTATATGGCGGTTAACCGCGAAGGTCTAAAAGGAATTCACCCAACTTCAGACCCAATTTTCACACCAGTTCCGGCCAACGCTACTCAGTTTGATACAGACGAACTTTACTATGTGCAAAGACCTCAATACAAAGCCTTGCTTGAAAAATCAGGAATTGGCTCTGGCTACGATCCAGTTAAAGCCAAAGAACTTTACGAAAAAGCCTTAAAAGAAGTAGGGGTACCTGAAAACCACAAAATGACTTTCCGTCTATCTGCCCCAGAAATTGAATACTTAGAACGTGCGTCTAAATACATCAAAGAAACTTTTGAGCGTATTTTTAAAAATATCACTATTGACGTTAAGTTAGAAAAAGACAATGACAACACAATTATTAATAACCGTTTTGAACTTCAAATCACTGCAGTTGGTGGTTCAAACGCAACTAACTTATCTGTTATGAACCCACTATTTATGTTCTTCTTTAGAACAGAACTTAGTGCAAAATTTGGTATTGCTGATCTTGCTGATTTTGGTGAAAACTTTGACGATATTAAATACAACGTTAAACCTGAGGACAAAATTGACCTTACCGCTACTTATAGGTTCTTACAAGAACTTGAGGCTCAAGGCAAAATCAACAAGGAAACAGATGGTGGAACTCTGTGGCCACTTTACGAAACTCTAAAGAAAAACAACGGCTACTTTATCGGCAGTTTACGCCAAGTTGTTGAGTTTGGTATTAAATGTCAAACTGTCTGGGATGGATCTGCTCCTCAATACCCAGGGGAAGTTGAAGACCGCAACCGTTTAGTTGACGCTTTCTTAAAAATTTACTTCCAAACTTTTACGCAAATTCCACTATTTAACAACGTATCTTACTCAGAACTTTCTCCACGTGTAATTTCTCCACGTATCAAAGTTGAACACAACATCTTTGGGTTCGGTCAACAAAGATATTCACACCTAAATACCGACCCAGACTGGAAAAACTTAACTCCAGCAGACTACGGTTGGACTAACCCTAAATAGACCAAAACTCGCCTATATATATTTATATAAATAGGCTAAAAAATGCTATAATGTTTTAAACACATTTAAGCAAAAACTACGAAAAAAAGATAGAAAACCGCGAAAATTAGTGTGTTTTCTATCTTTTTTATATCAAATAGCCAGATAAACGAAAGGAATTTGCCGATGCTAAAATATTTCTCCAAAAGATTCGGACTAATGTTAATTACTTTTTCAATCGTAATTTTTATCTTTTTTGCCTTCATTCACATGTTGCCAGACTACAACAAGTCGCTTGGCAACGACCCGCTTTACGACATAATTCGCGAGCGAGAAGGTTTGGATAAACCAATCATTGTTCAATTTTTCTATTGGCTTAGAAATATTTTTACAGCAGGCGACTTTGGTTTTTCTGCACATAAACGCCAATCTGCCGGATCTGTGGTTTTTTCAAAAATCCCAAATACTTTGGCCTTCCAAATTGTGCCCTATATTATTACAGTGCCGCTTGGCATTATGCTTGGGGTAGTTGCCGCACTTTATAAAAACAAAACAGCCGACAACGTTATTTCGGTTGGTATTATGGTTTTAATTTCTATTCCTACTTTCGTTTTAGCCGTGGTTTTTCAGTTAATTTTCTACTGGAAATTACACTGGGCACCGAGCCTCGGTGTGGCTTCGTCAAGTGAGTTTAAAGCCAATGCTCTCTACGGTATTTCTACCTACATCATGCCAACTGTCGTCATGGTTTTTGGCGGTATTGCTGGCTGGGCTCGCTCAATTCGCGCTGAGTTAACTGAGCAACTTACTCAAGACTACATGCTTCTCGCTCGTTCAAAAGGTTTATCTAAACGACAAGCCGTATACAGACACGCCCTTAAAAATGCTTTAGTTCCTTTCGCACCAGCAATTTTCTTGGGTTTCCTTGGACTGATTTCCGGCTCTATTATTCTTGAAACCATTTTTAAAGTAGACGGAGTTGGAAAAGTTTATTTGACTGCCTTTAGTCAAAAAGACTATCCAGTACTTTTGCTTAACATGGTATTTTTTGAGTTTTTAGGCTTAATTACCTCAATTTTAGCCGACATGAGTTACACAATTTTAGACCCTCGTGTCAGAATTGGAAGTGGTAAATAATTATGCAAGACCTAGATAGAAGTAAATTTGTTTTAATTAACGAAGACAAAGAAATTAAAGACAAACCGCTTGAAACTAAGCGAGTTGGCTACTACAAGGACGCCTGGAACCGTTTTAAGAAAAACAAGATGTCGCTGACTGCCTTTATAATCATTTGTATTTTGATGTTTTTCATGGTTTTTGGCCCAATTTTAAAAAACTACAAGGAACCTACTCGCCTTGAGTTTAAAAACGATTTAAGTTACTTACCTCCAAGAATCCCAGGTATATTTTCTGGAACCCGCTTTACTGAACTGCCACGCGAGTTTATTGAAAAAGCCAAGGCTCATCCTAAATACAACAATATGTTTCTGTCAGACACCAGCAAAAAGTACATGGACGATGTTCATCAAAAAACTCCAAGCGCTAATATTCCGGTCAAAGTTGATCAGTATAAGTTTCTAGACTTTACCAAATCTTACTTTGGTACTGACTTAAAGCCAAACTACTATACCTTTAACAAGGCTGAATTTGAAGACCTACTTAAGCGAAACTTAATTACCGCAATTCATGAAGCAGATCATCAAAAAGACATTTACAAAGTTTCGGTTAAATTCTTTGAAACCGCCTTGGGCCAAACTGTAGATCAGGTTAACTTCTGGTTTGGCACAATTGGAAC
Source organism: uncultured Acholeplasmataceae bacterium (assembly GCA_963544405.1). Taxonomy (GTDB): domain Bacteria; phylum Bacillota_I; class Bacilli_A; order Acholeplasmatales; family Acholeplasmataceae; genus CALISC01. The sequence continues at coordinate 42,189 of CAUUEZ010000005.1, read as the reverse complement.
TGGCGAAGACTTGTACACTCAACTTTGGCAAGGTGCCCGAATTTCTTTTATGGTCGCGCTAGCTGTGATTTCGGTAAACGCGCTAATTGGTTTAACAGTTGGTGCAATTTCTGGCTACTACGGCGGAACTTTTGACCTACTTTTTGACCGATTTGTAGAAATCCTTTCCGGAATTCCTTTCATCGCCGTGTTAACTCTGTTAGTTATTAAATACGGAACAACTTTCCCAGTTATAATTTTTGCTTTCACAATCACCGGTTGGATCGGCTACTACTCAATGGCCAGAATGCAGTTTTATCGTTTTAAAAACCGCGAGTATATTTTGGCCGCACGAACTCTTGGTGCGTCAGACGCGCGAATTATGTTTAGACATATTTTCCCGAACGCCATTGGCTACATGGTAACGTCTTTTGCGCTAGCCTTGCCTTCCTTTATATTTTCAGAGGCTTCTTTTGCCTACCTTGGAATTTTAAAATACGGAAACACAATTTCGGTCGGTCAACTGCTTGAACAAGGCCAAAGTGTGATGCAATCGCAACCACATGTTCTGGTATTTCCGGCTATCTATATTTCTATTTTAATGATTACCTTTAACTTATTTGGCAACGGTTTAAGAGACGCATTTAACCCAAGTTTAAGAGGTGTTGAATAATGGCTATTTTAAATAAAGACAAAAAAGTTATTCTGTCAGTTGAAGATTTAAAAATTTCTTTTAAAACTCAATTTGGAATTCTGCAGGCCATCAACGGCGTTTCTTTTGATTTACAAAAAGGCGAGACTCTCGCGATAGTTGGCGAGTCTGGATCTGGAAAGTCAGTAACCTCTAAAGCCTTAATGGGGCTTTTGGCCGGAAACGCAATTGTAGAAAACGGCAAAGTTTTATACGCAAACCGTGATTTGCTTAAAGTCAAAGAAGAGGTATTTCACGAAATCAGAGGCTCTAAAATCTCAATGATTTTCCAAGACCCGATGAGTTCACTAAACCCAATTGTTAAAATTGGCAAGCAAATTACCGAAACTCTGGTTTTTAAACTGGGAATGAATAAAGTTTTGGCCAAAAAACGCGCAATTGAATTGATGCGAGAGGTTGGAATCCCTGAGCCTGAAAAAAGATATCACCAATATCCTTTTCAGTTTTCAGGCGGAATGCGCCAACGTATAGTTATTGCGATTGCTTTGGCTAATAACGCAGAAATTTTGATATGCGACGAGCCAACTACTGCCCTGGACGTGACAATTCAGTCGCAAATCCTTGAGTTAATTCAAAAACTAAAAGAAGAGCGCAACCTTTCAATTATTTTTATCACCCACGACCTTGGCGTAGTTGCCAATATAGCTGACCGCATAGCCGTGATGTACGCGGGCAAAATTGTAGAAATTGGGACAACCGACGAGATATTTTACGACCCTCGACATCCCTACACCTGGGCTCTACTTTCTTCAATGCCGTCTTTGGCTACTTCTGAGAAATTAGACGCAATCGGTGGAACTCCGCCTAACTTAACTCAAAAAATTAAAGGAGATGCATTTGCGCCAAGAAACAAGTACGCGATGCAAATTGACCTTGAGCAAGCACCACCGATGTTTAAAGTGACAGACACTCACTTTGCCGCAACTTGGTTGCTACATCCAAATGCTCCTAAAGTCACTCCTCCAAAAGCAGTGCTTGAAATTCAAAAGAAAAGAGGTAAAGTTCATGAAGCATAAAGTTGATTACACCAAGACTCCTCTTTTACACGTTGAAAACTTAAAACAACACTTTAAAGTTGGAGTTGGCAAAAACCGCCTAAAAGTCAGAGCTGTAGACGGTGTTTCTTTTGATGTCTACAAAGGCGAAGTATTTGGTTTAGTTGGAGAGTCCGGTTGTGGAAAAACTACAACTGGCCGCACTATTATTAGACTATACAAGCCGTCTGATGGCCGCGTGGTATTAGGGGGCCAGACTATAGTTGCCGGAGTTGGTGATTTAGTTTCTAAACTAAAAAAAGCCAGACGAGAATACAAAACAACTCTGCTTAACTCAGTTTTTCCCAAAACTAAAGAAGCAGCAGCCAGACTTAGTGAGTTTAAAGAAAACTATCTTACAGATAAGGCTAAAATCCATAAATTTTGCCAAGACTTAAAGGCTGAGTATTTAGCAGAACGCGAAAAAAGTCTGCTTTATAAAAACAAGATTTTTGACATTAAAAACTTTTATACAGCCAAAGTCCAAAAAGGTAACTTAAACTACAAGGCAGAACGCGAAGAAATTATTTCTTTTACCTACAACGCAAAAGAAAAAGAATATAAAATTGCTTTGAAAAAAGCCAAAAAAGCATACCGTCAAAAAATTATTGGCATCAATGATTCTGCGGCTTTGACTAAAAACACTAAACTTGAGTTAAAAAAAGACTTTCAAGAGCAATACGCACAAACTATTTTAAGCCTAGAAAAAGAGTACCTTCCTTTAATTGAAGAAAACGCAAAAACTATCATTTCTAAAGAAGAAATGCAGACTAAACTAAAAGAGTTAGATGCTTTTCATAAAGAAAAAACTGATATTCAGTATGTTCGCGAAGCCAACGAAATTGAAGAGTTTAAAGCAAGTGCCGATCTTCCGAAAAAAGGTTATTTAAAAAAATATTTGCTTGCTAGACTTTTTGCTTGTTTTGGACTTTCTAAAAAATACGCAAAAGACGCCGATAAATTAAGCGAAATTACTGCCAAAACTGCTAAAGACTTTAGTGAACATAAAGCGCTTAAACGTCGCAGATTTGTGAATTTCTTTAAATATTGGTTTAAAGAAAGACCAAGATTTTTAGCAGTTAGACTGCTTGAGTCTTGTGCATTTTTCTTTACTCGCATTAAAAACTTCTTTATTTTAACCAAAAATAAACTGATTTTAGCAAAAACCAAAAAAGGCCTGCTTTTTAGACCTTTAACTAAAGAAAACTATGCTTACATCACCGAAAACTCAAAAGTACTTCAGAAATTTAGCCCTAAATACCAAACTTACCTAAACGCTAAGTTAGACTTTTTAGAAAAGACCAAAGCCTTAGTTAAGCAAATTAAGTTTGTTTCTCGTGAGCATCGCTCTAAATCTGCAAAAGTCGCTGCGTCTAAAATCCAAATGATTTTCCAAGACCCAATTTCTTGTCTAAATCCACGCATGACCGTGCAAGAAATTATTGCAGAAGGTCTTAGAATTAAAGGTATTAAAAACCGTAAGGAACTTGAAGAGCGAGTTACCAAAGCACTCCTTCAAGTAGGGCTAGCGCCTGAATACGCAACTCGCTATCCGCATGAGTTTTCAGGTGGACAAAGACAGCGAATCGGAATTGCTCGTGCACTTGTCATGGAACCTGAAGTCATCATTGCCGATGAGCCAGTGTCCGCTCTAGATGTTTCAATTCAAGCACAAGTTATTAACTTGCTTCAAGACTTAAAGGAAAAACTAGGTTTAACTATTTTATTTGTGGCCCACGACCTTTCGGTTGTGAAGTTCTTTTCAAACCGTATCGCCGTGATGTTCTACGGTAAAATTGTGGAACTGGCAGACTCTGATGAACTGTTTAAAAAACCACTGCACCCTTACACTAAATCTCTACTTTCTGCAATCCCACAACCTGACCCTGACTACGAACGCAGTCGTAGACGAATTTACTACGACCCTACTTCTCACCCTTACGACGTTGAAGTGCCTGAAATGGTAGAAATTAAACCTGGCCACTTTGTTTTTGCTTCACCAAGCGAAATCAAGGCGATGCAGGCCGAAATAAAGGAGAAAAAATAATGGCAAAAAAATTACTAATTGTCTTGTTTTCTTTTTTAACTTTAATTTTATTTACGGCCTGCGGTTCTTATAAAGTAAAAGGCATTCAAATCGCTTACTACATTCCGCAGGGCCATCTTGCGCCAAGTGAGTTTACAGAAGTTCCGGCCGGCGGAATTAAGTTAAACAAACCAGTTGCCAAAAAAGTTAACGCTAAAGGTGAAGTTATTCAACCAGGCTACGAACTTTTTGCTCCGGCTAAAATAATCGCTTGGTATTTAGACCCCGCGCACACTGAAGAAGTTAACTTTGAGACCCACCGTTTTAAAGAATCTGCTGCTTTGTTTGCAAAAATTGAGTTTACAGAAATTAAAATCAATTTTGCTACACTTCAAGTAGGTACTGTAATAGAAGGAGACATTCCTACTAAATACGACTTTACAAAAGGTACTAACCTGCCAAGTGCTAAACGAACTGGCTATGATTTTAAAGGTTGGTCAACAACCGACCCTAGTCTGCCTGACTTCGATCCTGTTAACTCAGTAGTGCTTTCACTTAAAGAAAAAACATATTTCGAAGACATAACACTTTGGCCATATTTCTTGCCAGTTGAATATCAAATCACGATTATTGCCGATGGCAAAAGATATGAAGTTGATGTGTTGTTTGGCCAGAAAATTCAAAAACTAGTTGAACTAACCCAAGAACTTACATCCAAATATGGTACTAAGTTTAAAGGTTGGTACTTTGCTTCAGGAACTGAATTTAAAGAAGAACTTAAGTACAATGAAAACGGCAATTTCAACGGAGTTTACTACTCGTTAAACGGAAACTTAGTTCAAAGTACTCGTCGTGATGGTACTATTAAGGCAAGAATTGAATAGCAAAAAAATTCAAAAAACTAAACTAATATATTTAGCCGTGCTATGGACTGCTTTTTTAGCAGTCCTATTCACTGCAATTTTGCTTTATTTTTTAAAAGCACCAAAACCAATTTTTACAACTATATCCTTACTTTTAGTACTGGTTTTCTTTATTTTGGGTTTAGTTTTTAAAACTAAAATCACTGCTTTGAACTTGAAACAAAAATATTTAAAGTTAAAAGAAACTAAAGTACAGCCGTTTTTGGTTAAGGAAACTTTTTTTGAAAAACTACCAAATTCTTTGCAAGTAAACAACTTCACACTGCAAAGCAGTACCCTGGATTTTAATTTATACTTAAAAGAAAACACCCAAAACCGCGGACTAGAACTTACTTTTTATTTAAAAAACCCAAATACTGGATTTTTAGATACTAAAATTGACGCAGAAATTAAAAAAATCCTAAAACGCTTTGAACAAAAAAGAATCACCTACTTAACTTGTCTGATTTTCAAGAAATACAGCGAGCATTCTGCGCAAGCAGAACTAGAAGCAGATAACTTAGTATTTTTAAAAAATCGCGGTTTTAACTTCACATCTGTGAACATCGCTTATTTTGAAAAAGAAAGCACGCTTTACTTTTTGCACTCAAAAAGTTTTTATCCAACTACCTACTTCAAAGCAGCAACTGAAACTATTTTAAACTTAACTAATTAAGTATTTATTTTAAAAAACCAGCAATCGCTGGTTTTTATCACGAAATAAAGCACTACATTTTTACCTATTTTTTAGCATTTTACCAGAGGAAAAATTATGAAAAATATTATCTTTGATTTAGATGGAACACTTTTAGACACATCTAAAGACATCGTAAAAGCAGTAAACTCAACCCTTGCTTACTTTAAGTTTGCAAAAGCCAATAAAGACAAAATAATTTACTGCACTGGAAACGGTTCGCGTGAACTTATTCAGTGTGTTTTAAACGACAAGCAAAATATTGACCAAATGGTTAAACACTACAACCAAGCATACAATGAAGACCCGCTTAAATACACCAAGCCTTACAAAGGTATCTTAGAGATGTTAAATACTTTAAAAGCAAGTGGTGCAAGACTTTTTGTAATTTCAAATAAACCTGAGTTTTTGGTTAAAAAGATCGTAGACTTTTACTTTCCAAACATCTTTACATATGTACTTGGATTTAGTCAAAATCTGCGCGTCAAACCAGCGCCAGATACCCTAAATTTCCTTAGTCGCAAATATGGATTTAGTCCAGATGAATGCATTTTTATTGGCGACAGCGAAGTTGACCTGCGTTTCGCAGAAATTGCTAAAATCCCTTGCTTTTTAGTCTCGTACGGCTTCCGTTCTTTTGATTTTCTGTACACTATCGCGCCAAGAAGCACAATATTTAAGTCAGTAAAAGCCCTTAAAACGGCCTTACTTAGCGATATAAATGATTAAGTTCACAAAGCAAATTACTAAAGAAGGAATTAGACTAGGTGAACTTCGTTTTGAAAACGGCACAGTTGTAGAGACACCTGTTTTCATGCCAGTTGGCACTAAAGCCACTGTTAAAACTCTAGATGTCAACGAAATTGAAGAGGTTTCAGAAGGCCTGATTTTAGCAAACACCTATCACCTTTGGCTACACCCTGGTACTGAAATTTTAACTGAGGTTAAGGGTGCTAAAGCCTTTATGCATTGGTCAAAGGCTATGCTTACCGACAGCGGAGGATACCAAGTTTTTTCCTTGACTAAAAACCGCAAAATTACGGAAGAAGGCGTGATGTTTAAGAACCCTGAAAACGGAGATAAGTTGTTTTTAACGCCAGAGAAAACTATGGAAATCCAAATGGCTATCGGGGCAGACATCGTAATGGCGTTTGATGAATGTCCACCAGTTTACGCAGACTTTAAATACATGGACGCGTCAATTGAGCGAACTACTAGGTGGCTAAAGCGTTGCCAGGTAGCCTTAACTTCGGGTCAAGCACTTTTTGGTATCAACCAAGGTGGTCTGGACTTGCAACTTAGACTAAAGTCACTAAAAGAAATCACAGCGCTTGACTTGCCAGGCTACGCAATTGGTGGTCTTGCGGTTGGTGAAACCAACCAAGAGATGTATCGTGTCCTGGATTTTATAGTTCCAAAAATGCCTGAAGATAAACCAAGGTACTTAATGGGTGTGGGCAAACCTGCTAACTTAGTTGAAGCAATTGAACGCGGAGTTGACATGTTTGACTGCGTGATGCCAACTAGAAACGCTAGACACGGCCACATTTTTACAACAACCGGTTCTATTAACATCAAAAACGCAAAGTTCAAACATGACCACTCACCACTAGACAGCGGACTTAACCACAAGTTTGCCAATTACTCAAAAAGTTATTTACACCATCTATTTAAAACTAACGAAAAACTAGGTGAACGAATTGCTACAGTTCAGAACTTAGCGTATTTAAAACACTTAGTCAGTGAAATTAAACAGGCCGCAGAAGACGGTAAATTCAGTGAGTTTAAAGCCAAGTTTTACGCAACTACTAACTACACAAACAGTTGAAAAACTGGCTTAAAAACTCACGAAAATCGCGAAAAATAAGTTATAATTGAAATAAAGAGGTACTTTTTAATGGATGCAGTAAACAATTTTCAAATTAAACCCCTAATCATGGTCGCAGGTGTTGGCGGCGGTGGTGGAAACGCTATTAACCGTATGATTGAAAACAACGTAAGTGGTGTGACTTATGTTGCTATTAACACAGACTCTCAAGACCTAAAACGCTCACTTGCAGAAATCAGAATATTAATTGGAGAAGGTCCTGATAAAGGACTTGGCGCTGGTCAAAACGCAGCCCGTGGACAAGAGGCAGCCACTGAATCCGAGGACGCTATTCGCCAGGCCTTGAAACCCGCTAAAATGGTTTTCGTAACTTGCGGAATGGGTGGAGGTACTGGAACTGGTGCTGCACCAATTGTCGCTAGAGTTGCCAAAGAAGAAGGCGCACTTGTCGTAGGTGTGGTTACAAAACCCTATACCTTGGAAGGTAAACGACGCCGCGAAAATGCACTTCGTGGAATTGCTGAACTTAAACCAAACTGCGATGCTTTAATTGTCATTGAAAACGACAAATTAAACGAAATTTCAGATCACCGCACCACTTTACTTGATGCTTTTCGCGAGGCCGACAATGTACTTCGCCAATGTGTGCAAGGTATATCTGACTTAATTATGTATCCAGGTGTGATTAACGTGGACTTTGCAGATGTTAAAACTGTGCTTAAAGACAAGGGCACTGCTATCATGGGAATTGGTGTGGCAAGTGGTGAAAACAAAGCCATTAAAGCAGCGCGCGCCGCAATTTCTTCAAAAATTTTGGAAACCTCAATTCAAGGTGCTACCGACGCTATTTTAAATATCACTGCGCCTACTGAACTTTCTCAGTTTGAGTTAAGCGAAGTTCTGCAAGAAATTAGAAATAACACTTCAACTGACATTAACATCATCATGGGTGTGATGATTAACGACAAACTAGTTGACGAAATTATTGTGACTGTTATAGCCACTGGTGTTGAATTAACTAAATCTCACACTGACGCCGAGAGTTTTGCCAATGAACTTGTTAAAAATACTGAGACTGCTTTTTTTAATCAAGAAATTAAAAAAATTCAAGACCAAGCGCAAGACGACTTTTTTGCGTCTTTTAACCAAGATACAGACAAAAGCCAAGATGCGGAGACAGACGAAAACTCAGATATCCCATTTTGGGCCCGAAAATAATGCTGAAAGCCGGAATTGTTGGCCTGCCGAATGTCGGCAAGTCTTCGCTTTTTAATGCTTTAACTAAGGCCAATGCTTTGTCTGCTAACTACCCGTTTGCCACAATTGAGCCAAATGTTGGCCAAGTTGTGGTCCAGGACAATCGCCTGGATAAACTAGCCTCTGTTTATCTACCTAAAAAAACCACATATGCTGCCTATCAGTTTATAGACATTGCTGGGCTGGTAAAGGGAGCCGCAAGCGGTGAAGGCCTTGGCAATAAATTTCTTTCACACATTCGCGAAGTTGACGCCATTGTTGAGGTTGTGCGTTGTTTTAAAGACAACAATGTCTTGCACGTTGAAAACTCAGTAGACCCAGTTAGAGACGCCCAAATAATAGACACTGAACTAGCACTTGCTGACCTTGAAATCGTAGAAAACCGTATTGCTAAAATTGAAAAGAAAGCGCACACCCAAAAAGACAAAGAAACAATCCAAGAAGTTGAAATTTTAACTAAAATAAAATCTGCAATTCTTGGCGAAACCCAACCTGAATTAACCGAAGACGAGCGTTTTTTAGTTAAGTCTCTTAACTTACTTACCTTAAAACCCCTGATTTACATCGCCAATATTTCTGACGACAAAGAAGACGAAACTTCAAATGCTAACCTAGCAAAAATCAAAGAATACGCAAGTGCTCGCCATTCTCAAGTTTTAGCGGTCTGCGTAAAACTAGAAGAAGAAGTTGCCAAAATGAACAAAGGCGAGCGAATTGAGTATCTTGAACAATTTGGTTTTGACAAAACTGGACTTGACCAAATTATAGAGACAACCTATTCAACACTTAACCTGTCTACTTACTTTACAGCAGGTCCTGACGAATGTAGAGCCTGGACTTTTAAAACTGGCTCTAAGGCACCAGATTGTGCCGCGATAATTCACACCGACTTTAAACGTGGGTTTATTAAAGCAGAAGTTGTTGCTTATCCTGATTTTTTAAAGTATGGCTCAATTAGCCTAGCAAAAGAAAATGGAGCCCTTCGCTTAGAAGGAAAAGAATACTTCGTTAAAGACGGCGATATCATAACTTTTCGCTTCAATGTTTAACCAAAAAGGAGATTTTTCATGTTTGGATTTAAGAAAAAAACCCCCATTGTTACCACACCTACCTACACAAAACGCGAACTTATTGTCTTTAAACGACTAGATAAAGCAGACGACGAAACTCTACTTGAGTTTGCCGAAATGATAAAGCAAGGCAAACCAGTGGTTTTGAATTTTGACTTACTTAAAATAGCCGATGCTAACAAAGCAATTGCGTTTTTATCTGGCTGCGTTTGTGCATTAAACGGTGAAGTTATTGAAATGAACGAAAAAGTTTTTTTGTTTGCCGACGATACTCTTTATTTAGACGGAACGATTGATAAATTTTTAAAAGAAGTAATTAAAAACTAAAAGAAGGAAAATAAAAACAACATATGGATTTTAAAGATACACTACTTTTGCCTAAAACCGAGTTTCCGATGCGCGGAAACTTAGGTGAAAAAGAACCTTTAATTCAAACACCTTGGGCTAATGATTTACTTTTTTTAAAAAGAAATCAAATCAACAAAGAAAAATCAGGAAATGAGTTTTGTTTCCACGATGGTCCGCCTTACGCTAATAACCCAATTCATATGGGCCACGCTTTAAACAAAATCTTAAAGGACTTTATTGTCAGATTTCGCCAACTAAACGGCGATGTTGTGGACTTCACACCTGGCTGGGATATGCATGGTCTGCCTATTGAAAACGCCGTTATTAAGCTTGGCGTTAACCGTAAAGGCGACCCTGTTAAGTTTAGAGAAGAGTGCGCAAAGTTTGCAGAGACTCAATTAGCCCGTCAGCGTAGTCAGTTTTTAAGGCTAGGTTGTATTGGTAATTTTGAAGAACCTTACCGCACGCTTGAGCCTAGTTTTGAAGCGAGAGAAATTGAGGCTTTTGCGAAAATGGTAGAAAAAGGCTTAATTTACCGCGGGTTTAAACCGGTTTACTGGTCATGGTCTTCAGAGTCAGCACTGGCCGAGGCAGAAGTTGAATACCACGACATTGAATCTCCTTCTATTTTTGTTGGGTTTAAGGTCAAGAAAACCAAAGGAATTCGCGAACTTAAAAACGCAAGTCTCTTGATTTGGACAACTACTCCTTGGACTTTACCTGCCAACTTAGCAATTTGCGTGTCTCCTTACTTAACTTACTCAATTGTAGAAACTAATCGTGGTAAGTTAGTGGTAGCATCTGATTTACTAAATACCCTTCAAACCAAGTTAAACTTAAGCGAAGTTAAAGTAATTTCTGAAATCAAAGGTACTGAACTTGAAAAGGTTACCTACACGCATGTTCTTACCAATAAAGAGCATATGGTAATACTTGGCGAACACGTTTCGGCAGAAGACGGAACTGGACTTGTCCACACCGCACCTGGACACGGAGAAGATGATTTTAAAGTTGGACAAAAATATGGTCTTCCTGCCTTTTCGCCAATTGACGGCCACGGTGTATTAACTAAAGACGCAGGAGAATTTGCAGGCCTTTTTTTTGAAGACGCGAACACAGCGATTATTAAATACTTAAAAGAAACCGAAGCGCTGTTTGGCGAGTTTAAAATCACGCACTCATACCCTCATGACTGGCGCACCAAAAAACCCATAATTTTTAGAGCAACCCCACAATGGTTTCTCTCAATTGAACCACTTAAAAAAGACTTATTTAAAGCAATTGACTCAGTAACTTGGACACCTGAGTGGGGTAAAATCAGAATGAATAACATGATAGCACAGCGCAAAGACTGGTGTATTTCGCGCCAACGCCTTTGGGGTGTGCCAATTCCGGTTTTCTACGCAGAAGACGGAACTCCAATTCTGGACACCAAAGTAATTGCTCATATCAAAGCGCTTTTTGAGAAACACGGCTCTAACATTTGGTTTAAACTGCAAGCCGATGAACTGCTTCCAAAAGGCTTTACTCACCCCAAATCTCCAAACGGTAAATTCACGAAAGAAACCGATATTATGGATGTTTGGTTTGACTCAGGTACTTCTTTTTTAAGTCTAGATGGACTAGTTTCTGAACTTTATTTAGAAGGTTCTGATCAATACCGTGGGTGGTTTAACTCAAGTTTGATAAACTCGGTTGCTCTTAACAAAACCGCTCCTTACAAACAAATCATTTCTCATGGTTTTGTGTTAGACGAAAAAGGGTTTAAAATGTCTAAATCTGCTGGCAACGGAGTTGACCCCAATTCTGTTGTAAAAACTCTGGGTGCCGACGTACTTCGCATCTGGGCCGCTTCCGTTGACTACTCACAAGACGTCAGAGTTTCTCAAAACCTACTTAAAATAGCTGCCGAAACTTACCGAAAAATCAGAAACACCATTCGTTATCTACTTTCTAACTTAAGTGATTTTGACAAAACCAACTACTACGCATTTTCTATGCGCAGCAACTTATCTAAAATTTATACAATTAAGTTAAATGAGTTAGTCAAAGAAGTTAAAACTCAGTTTGAAAACTATAATTTCACCAAAGCCTTGCAGGCAATTGTGCTATTTATTACCAATGACTTGTCTGCTTTTTATCTAGATGTAACTAAAGACACTCTCTACATTGAACCAAAGCACTCCTATACCCGCGAAGAAGTACAATCTACTTATCTAGATATCTTAACTAAACTGCTTGTCATGCTAAACCCAATAATTCCGCACACCACACAAGAGGCCTGGCAAACTTTAACCGGAGACCCAAACTCACAAATTTATCTAGAGAAGTTCTATCCACGTGTTGGAAATTTCTCTGAGTTTACAGGCCTGCTTGCAGATTTCGCTCAGTTTACAGAAGTCAGACAAGCAGTGCTTAAGACTCTTGAAGAGATGCGCGCAAGCGGAGAAATTGGCAAATCTCTGCAGGCTGTTTTAAACTTAACATTAACCGACTCTCAACTTACTGCTTTTAAAAATCTGAACTTTGACCTGCCTACTGTCTTGCAAGTTGCTAAAGTTAATCTAAACTTTGGAAATGAGTTTAAAGTCAGTGCTACTGTTTCTAAAGACAAGTCTTGTTTGCGTTGTTGGAATGTACGACCTGATTTAAGTGCAGACGGACTGTGCCAACGCTGCCAAGAAATTATTGAGAAGGAGTATCCAAATGCTTAATGTACTTTTAGTTATGTCTAGTCAAGAAAGACAAACCCAAGACTTTATTGCCACCACCCTTTCTCACTTTGCGGTTGTCTGGGCGCTCGTGCTTCCAGAAAACCCAGTAGGCGGTTGTCTTAAAAACCCGGGATACGTAAAACTAAGTCGTGTTTGTCCGACTCTTTCTTCAACTCGTGATACCTACCTTTTTGAAAGTAAACCTGTTGCGATTTTGGAACTGGCTAAAAAAACTTTTGGCGTGAAGTTTGACATTTGTGTGTTTGCTGGCAACAAAAACTTAGTGCTGGGCGCAGACCTTGCAACTAACTTAGTTTTTCCGTTTGCTTTTAATGCTGCGGTTTCAGGAGTTCCAACTTGCTTAATTTCAAGCCGCGAAACTTGCTCAGATAACTTTAAACTAAACTTCAAAACTTGGCTAAATGAGTATTTTTTAAAAAAACTATATTCAAAATACCCACTTTTGAATGTAAACATTCCAACTAGTTTGGCCAAAAGCACTTGCATTACTGAACTTGCTGACTTTAAAACTACTTACCAGTTTTTAAAAGAAGAAGCCACTGACTCTGCTTTGGTTTTTAAAACTGTGCTTTCGGTAGACGCCAAAATTTCTACAACTCAAACTGATCTTATAGCCGTTGAAAAAGGTTTAATTTCGGTCACTCCGATTTTAACTAATTTCACCGATTTTGCTAAAATTTAGCCAAAAATCTAAAAGTTTAGTATAATTTTTAAGTACAATTAAGGAATATTTGTGAAAGATTTTAACATTCATTTTTTTAAAAAAAGCGATCAGCGCCCGGCTATCAACGGAAACCTTCACGCCTATCTTTTGGCAGTTGGTGCCTATTCTGTTGAAAACGAAAAAGACGCAGTAAAGTACGTACTTAGGCATCCTGATTTGCAATTTAAGGCCGCTTTTTATATCACTCGCTCATCTTCTGTCCCTGAACTTTGGAAACTAAACCCAGAGTACTACGACATTAACTTCCGCCTGTCTTTTCCGTTTGTCTCACCTACTTACTTCGTTGAACTTATCTTAAATAGAGTTAAGCATTTATGTGAAACTTTTGGGCTGGTTGTTTACTCTGAGTTTTTCAAAGACATCTTACCGTTTGACCAAAGCCAGGTACTTGAGATTTTTAAATACATTAAAGGACAATATAAAGTCAGACACCCAGAAGAGTTAATTAGTTACTTGCAAGTATCTCCGCGCACGGCTACACTTGCTTTAACTTACTTAGAAGAATACCGCGCACTTTCTCAACATTTTAGTGAAACCGGTGTGTTTGTACCAAGATACAAACTACTTAAAGACAATAAAAACAACGCATATTTCGCGGTTGTTTGGCCTGAGAAAACAGGACTTTTAGTACCGCCTGTTTTGGATTTAGTTTATCTTGAACAAGGTGAGCACTACAGGGTTCTTGACTTTAAGCAAATTAAAGAGATAGCTGATGCTTATCTTGAGCATGTGCCCGGGTTTTTAAAGGAAAGCAAAATTATCCCTTTAAAACGCGCCAAAAAAGTCCAAAAACTTATTTTAAAACATAGACTACCAGATGTAGAAAAACAGTTTACTGAGTGTAGACTGCATAATTTAGTTGATTAGGAGGAAATATCATGGAACTAAATAAATACATAGACCACACAAAATTAGGTGCATACTGCACAGAAGAAAGTATCGTTCAACTTTGCAAAGAAGCAAAGGAATATAAATTCAAATCAGTTTGCATCAACCCTTGCTTCATTCCACTGGCAAAACAAGAACTAGAAGGCTCAGACGTACTAGTTTGCACAGTAATTGGCTTCCCACACGGAGCAACAACTACCGAAACTAAAGTTTTTGAAACCAAAGACGCAATTAAAAAAGGTGCCGATGAAATTGACATGGTAATTAACGTGTCTGACTTAAAAAATGGACACAAAGACCGTGTGCTTAAAGAAATTAAGAAAATCAAAAAAGCCTGCGGTGAACGCGTGCTTAAAGTTATTATTGAAACAGCACTTCTTACTAAAGAAGAAATCAAACTAGCCTCTAAACTAGTTGTGCGCGCAAAGGCAAACTTTGTAAAAACTTCTACAGGTTTTGCTGAATATGGTGCTCGTTTTGAAGATGTGGCTTTAATGGTGAAAACCGTTAAAGGCGCGGCTGAAGTTAAGGCTTCAGGTGGAGTTAAAAATAAACTAGACGCCGAAAAGATGATTGAACTTGGCGCAACCAGAATTGGAACTTCAAAAGGTTTACTAATTGTTAAAGGAGAAGAAGGTGATTCCAACTCCGCATATTAGTCTAAAAGACAAAAGCCAAATCGCGCCGATTGTTTTAATGCCGGGCGACCCGCTTCGCGCTAAATATATCGCCGAAACTTACCTAACTGATGTTGTGCAAATCAACTCAGTTCGCAATATGTTTGGCTTCACTGGAACTTATAAAGGCAAAAAAGTCACAGTTTTTGGCTCAGGTATGGGCCAACCTTCAATTGGAATTTACTCATATGAACTGTTTGCTTTCTACGGCGTTGAAAAAATTATTAGAATTGGCTCTGCCGGCTCTTATCACGCAGACCTGCCAGTTTACTCAGTAGTCTTGGCAGACGCAGCCTACTCAGAAACCACTTATGGTCTTGCTTTGATGAACTATCAGTCAAACATAGCAACCGCCACTGCTTCTTTAAACGCTAAAATCAAACAAGCAGCTAGTAGCATCGGAGTAGATTTGAAAGTCGGTTTAATTCACTCATCTGACGTGTTTTACGCAGACAACCCAGTTTTTGAAGAAAAACGCAAAAAAGCCAACCCGCTTTGCGTAGAAATGGAGTCATTTGCTTTATTTTTAAATGCCCAAAAACTAGGCAAACAAGCCGCTTGTCTTTTAACTATTTCTGACAATTTAGTGACAAAAGAAGTCACAACTGCAGAAGAGAGACAAACTTCTTTCAATAAAATGATGGAAGTTGCGCTTGAAACTGCTTTACTTTAATTTAAAAAACGAAAACACTAAAGAGGTAAGAAAATGCCTGCAGATATTTTAAATCCAGTAAGATATAGAACTGATTTCTTAAAAGAACACGCTAGCGGTACCGATGCTTATTTAAATGAGTTGCTTAAAAAAACTGGCACTTCTTTAAAAGAAAACCAAACAGACTGCCGAGAAATCAATGCACTTGACAAAGTGCTTTTAAAAACTAAACGCAAGTTTAGTTTATTTAAAGCAGGTATGGGCATTTTACTTACCCTTTTAGTAATCCTAATGCTGACCGCAATTGGCGGCGCATATTACGTTTTTACGGAACCTGGTATTTCGCTTAGCCCTGCTGCTATCTACTCAATTTTTGCAAGTTGTATATTAGTAGCAGTTGGGTTTCTCGTTTTAATCATATTAACTTCTTTCTTTCTTTCTAAAAAAAGTAAGAAGTTTAAGGCAACAATTTCTAATTTTGAAGAAGTAATTGACGCTAAAATTGAAGAGACTATAAGTAAACTATATGAGTTTTATCGTGCATTTAACTACAACCAAGTCTATAGCCAAATGCAGGCACAAATTCCGGAAATTGAGTTTTTAAAGTCAGCCGATACTAACTTCACTAAATACATTGAAAAGAATTTTGACCCTGTGTACGTGCCTTCTTCAACTTCAATGTTAGTTGACTACAGAGCCGGGTATTTTTTTAAAAACCCGTTTATTGTTGGAATGTATAAAGAAATGAATATGGTTCCGCACACCTATACAGGCAGTTTAGCAATTAGCTACTACTCAGGTTTTGGTGAACACAGACGCCTGGTTTCAGAAACACTGCACGCCACATTAGTTAAACCAAAACCAGAATACAAGTACATTGCTGTAAACTCACTATACGCCAATGCTGTTCCTGAACTTGAGTTTGAAAAGGCACCAGTTCTTGACTACAATCCTGCTAAACACGACAAATACATCAAACAAGCCGAAAAAACGCTTGCTCAAATTGAAAAAAAGAACGCAGACTTCACACCAATGTCAAACACTGAGTTTGAAGCGCTTTTTCCTGCTACTAAACGTTCATCTGAACAAAAATATCGTGCTTTTTTTGGCCAAGTTGCCCAACAAAACTTAATAAACTTTGCCAAAACTCTGCCAAGTGGTCGCAACTACTCTTACTCAAAATCTCACAACACCAACGAAGTTGCACTGCGTGAACTAAGTGAAAGTTTTGACATAAATCCGCTTGAGTTTGTTGATTATAACTTAACTGCTTTTTTAAGTGAATACAAAAAATACGCGCAAGTTTTAAGTGCTTCTCTATACGACAGTTTTATTCCTTATCTTTCAAATCCAGTTCTACTAGAAGGAAATATTTCAAAACAACCTGAGTACTCAAAACAACCATCTGTCCTTGAACACCTTGCCTTGCTTGCTAAATTAAAAAACTCAGAACTTCTACCAGATGAAGCTGGAATTGATGAATACATTTTGGAACCGCTTTCTGAATACGAAAACGTTTGCAAAGTGCATTCTTTTAAAGCGGTTCCAAGAGTTGAATATGTTGTGGTAAACGCTGGAGACGGTCCACATCAAGTTCCTGTCAATTGGATTGAGTATACCCCTGTTTTTAAAGAACTTAGATACGAAGTTGCACCTAACCAAGACGACTCAAATTATTTTGAAAATAACTTCTTTGACAAGAACAATCAAGCCTACAGCGAAGAAAATACAGTTTCAATTGTCAAATAAGGTTATTTTGAGATATAATAATTTAGGTACAAATTTTTAAGTTTTAACTTAAAAAAACGCACAGAGGAGATAATTATGGCAAATTTATTAGACGAAGTTAATGGCCCTGTTATGGAAAATGGCCAAGATATTAATGTTATTGGCAAAAAAATAGATGCAAAAGTAGGCTGGGGTTCTTCTTTATTTGAGTTTCTACTTTGGTTTCCGCTAATTATACCTGGTTTAATTTTCTTATTTAAAAAAATAAAAGCAAGAAACTTTTTTATGCGCCTTGAACAAAAAATGCAACGCGCGGCTTCAGAAGTTGACACTTACCTTGAACACCGCCTTGAAATTCTTAAAAACGTCGCTGCTTTAGTTAAACAACAAGTAAAACACGAAAAGGATGTTTTCGAAGGAGTTGCCGCACTTAGAGGTGGAGTAAAACCTGGACAAATTACAGAAGAGACTAGAAACGACATCCAGGCTCAAGTTGACCGCGGGTTTTCACAAATTAACCTTGCATTTGAGGCATATCCTGAACTTAAGTCAAATCAAGTTATCGAAAGCGCGATGCGTGATAACACCAACACCCAAAGAGAAATTACTGCTGCTAGAATTTACTACAACGACATTGTAGATCAATGGAACCGTAATTTATTTATTTGGCCAACTAAGCAAATTGTGGCTGCTAAAATGTCGTTAACCACTAGAATTCCGTTTGCCGCATCTAAAGAAGTTAAAGCTGCTGCTCGCCAAACTTTCTTTTAATTCAAACACCCATCAACATAAATTTTTAAAAAGGACACAACTATGAGAGATAAAGTAAAATTAGTTTGCACATCTTGCAAAGAAGAAAATTACTACACAAATAAAAACAAAAAAACTACACCTGACAAACTTTCTTTTAACAAGTACTGTGCTCGTGAACGCAAAACTACTGTTCACACTGAAAAAAAATAATTTAAATTAACTTAAAACTAAAGACTAAACAAAACAATTACTTAGCCATTTCGGGCTAAAGTATTCATTTCAAAGAGGTATTATATGGACAAAAACCGTTTAGAATTTATGCATAAATTCTTTTTAGACAACCCAAAAAGTTATGGTTATGAAAAGGCTAGTCAGTATATTTATGAAACTGACCGCAAGGCTTTCAACAAAGCCTGCCGTTTATTTAACTTAGATCCGGCTCAGTATCATTTTAATAACTTTATGTTAGTCAAAACTCCAGATATTTTAAGAAAAACAACCCTAAACTTTAAAGTTGTGCTAAAAGACGGAGATACCCAAGAAGTTTTTTACGAAACTGCTAACTTAACTCTGCTGTTCTTCACACCAGACTCAATCAAGGTATATACTGCCAGAGCTGACTACAACTATGACTTCATTTACCCAATTTCTTCAACTGATGTGTTGTATTCAGATGTACTTTCGCTAGACACAGAATATAAACTAGATGATATCGCAAACCCACGTCGTGAAACTTTTAATTTAGTGTTGAGATTCTCAAACGGCTCTAGTTATGCTTTCCCACTTCGCGACCGTCTATTTACTGGTGAACACGCTGAGTTTGAACCAACTGAGGTTGAATACGGTTTAATTCACCAAATTAAAGGCTTAATTCGTTAGTTTTAAACAAATTATTTATGAAAATAAAAAAGACCAGGTTACCTGGTCTTTTTTTGATAATTTAGTTTTGTTTAACAGTCTTTAAGTTCTGTGTGTGAATATCTTGTTTGATTTTCTGAAATCCTTTGGATAAAAAACTCAACTTCAAAAATTCGTTTTCGTTCATTTAGTTCTTTGTTTTTGTGATTTTGAAAATATCTAATCACTCTAAAAGCAATTTCTGGGTGGTCAATAAAAGGATTGCGGTTCCCTTGAATTTTTTCTATTCTTTCATTTCTGTTAATTTCAAACTGGTCAACTGGATCTTTTTGAAGCAAGTAAGCAAAGTCATCCACGTTTCCTATATATGCTCCTTCCGGTACATAGGTCATCTTAAAAGGTTCTTCGACCGCAAAATTTAGCTCAGCGTAGTGAATTATCATGTAAAGCAAAATACGAATGGCGTCTCCTCCATGTTTATAACTTGGAAAGTATTTGCGAGAACCTGCTAATTGTGCTTCTGCGTGATCGTCAAAATACTGACCATTTTCATTTTTCGCAACATAGTAGAAATTATTTCTGGCTGAGTTTACATTTGCATTGCAAACTCTTAAGTTATGTAAATCAGCAGCCAAATTGCGTTCAGCGCCTTTTACTCTTGGAACACCAAGTCTGGAGTTTACCCAAACGTGTTCACGGTTCCAAGGCTTGCCACCAGTCCATTTTGGCGCAAACTCTTCTCCGTTATACATACCCCAAAGTTTTCCGTTATCCAGTTTATCTGTTTTTGTTAAAAGTTGTCTAACTTCATTGTAAGAAGTCCAATCGGTATGCTTTTCTCGCGTAACTTTTCTAAGAGACCTGATAAACTCCTCGTCGTTTTTTGTCTGAAAATTCACACTTTGATAATAGGTTTTATCAAGTTCATGTTCTTTGTATTCGTTGTTTGGATTCGGTGTAGGTTGCGGGGTTGGAGTTGGATTTGGTGCAGGCTGTGGCGTATTTTTGCACGAAATTAAAAAAACAACCGAAAAAAGCATTAGTGAAACTAAAATAGTTTTTTTAAATATATTTGTAAATTGCATATTTTTCTCCTTTTATTTTATTAGAAAATAGCCTATATAAGTAATTAAAAATCGTGGTTGAGTTTGCTTAAATACAATACTTTTTACCTTGAATTTTTACTTTTGTTTTTTTTATAATGAAAATAACAGAAAGGAGTTTAAAAAAATGACAGACAAAAGCAGCAAATCAAGAATTATTGCATTTCTTCTATGTTTCTTCTTTGGTTTACTTGGAGTTCATAGATTCTATGTTGGCAAAATTGGAACAGGTATTCTTTGGCTTTTAACAGGTGGTTTATTTGGAATTGGCGCCCTTATTGACTTATTTGTAATCATCTTTGGTGGCTTTAGAGACGAAGACGGCCGTATTGTTTAAAAGCCAAAAGCAATAATTTAATTTTTTTAAAAGCAACGCAAGTTGCTTTTTTTATTCTTGAAGGTTATATTGATAGATTTGTGAAAAAACAGGTTTTTGTTCTGTGATTTCACTTAACTTACCACTTGAGTAACTCAAGGTTTTGAACTCTTTTGTAACCTCTATTTTTAACTTCAATATACCTTTTTTTGCAGGCATTGCAGTAATTTTAAGCAGATATACAGATTTGGTAAGTAAATCAATTTCAGTAATTTCATTTAAAGTCAGACATAATTTAGAAAAAATCTCGCTTGCCTTAATTTGGTTTAAATTAATTTTAGTAATTACTTCAAACTTCTTTAAACCCTTTTTATCTAATCTAGGATTAAACTCAGCAATCCCTGTGGATTTAAGTTCGTATTTATCTTTATTTGCATTAAGAGTTAAAACAATAGTTGTCTCAAAACGCAAGTTTTTAAGGTATCCTTCTAAATACACTTCTACAGATTTTGTCTGTTCGTGTGCTGAAAAGTAAGAAATTGTGTAGGTAAATTCTGAGGCACTGTGCTGTGTTTTTAAGGCTTTGCTGTATTTAAAGATATCTGAGCCGTACTCGGTGGTAATTGGATTTACTTTTAAAAACTCTACTTTAATTGTCTCTGTATCTATGCTTTTAAAGTCAGTGAAAGTTTTTACTTTTTTAAAAGATAGTTCTTGTCCTTGTTTTAAGTAGTAGGTAACTGACACTGAGTTCGTTAAGAAGTTTTTGTTTAACTCTAAAACTAAGTTAAAATGGTGTTTTTCATCTACATTAAGTAATTTAAAGTCAGACTCAGTTAAATCAAATAGATAGGTACTTTTGTTTTCTTTACTTAAAATTAAGTCAGCGTCTTGAAAAGCCTTAGTTAAACTCTCATCACTGTCTTCCGGCTCAATTGCAGGCTGTGTGGCTTTTTTAAAGCCAGTTAATTTAAGGACGTGCACACTAGAAAGTAGGTTTTTGTGCGCTAACTTATAAGTTATGATAATTTCTTCGTTGTGGTCTTCAAACTTAGGTTTAATTAGTGTAAAGTCTGTGTCTTTCCAACCATAGGTTTCTCTAAAACTATAAATAAAGTCATCTGGGTCAACTTCATCAATTGGTTTGCCTAAAAACTTATCTAAGTTTTTTACGAACATAGATTTTGCTACAATATTTAGCATCCCACGGTCCAGAGTTTTTGATTTTTGAGGCTCAGGGCTAGGAATTGGGTTTGGAGTCGGATTTGGCGGAATTACTTCATTTTGTCCGTTGTCTGGAATTGGTGCAGGTTTTGCTTTCGGTTTGCATGAAAAAAGCATGAAAACACTTATTAAGAAAACAATTAAAAGACTAATTTTTCTTGCCATCGTGCACCTCGCTTTAAAAACCAACTTTCTGCTTTATTATAAGTCCGTTTTATAACTTTTACAATCAAGATTAAAAAAGCTCATCAAAATTTATTTGAATGTGCTTTTTTACTATGCTTATCTAATTAACCAAGTAAGTTAAACTCAGCTAGTTTTTGAGCAACATAATTTGGGTTAAAGAAGTTTGCAATGTTGTCGTAGTCCTCAGCGAATCCATAGTTGTAGTTAGGTTCAACTCCAAACTCAGCCTCACGATGCGCTGCTTCTACTGTTTTTTTGGCAGTCAAATATACGCTGTCAGAAGAGTAGTCAACAACAGATCCACATGGTAAGTAAGCCTGGGTGGTACTAGACGCACCACCTCCGGTTTTTGTACCAATTACCGGCATGATTTTATTATCGCGAACTATACCTGCAATCATGGAAGCCGATGAAAACGAACCTACACTAGTTTGTAAAAAAGAACGTTTGAACTTAGGAAGTTCAGTGTCTTTTAAAGTGGTTCTTGCATAAGTTGTGTCTGTTTTGTAAGTTGCTGCGTTGTATTCACTGTAAAAAATTTCTTTATCTGGGCCCGCTAAAGCCGCCACAAACTCAATAGCTGCATAAACATCACCACCTCCGTTAATCGCAAGGTTTATAACCAAGTTTTCCACAGTTGGGTAATCTTTTTTAATCTTTTTAGTCAGTTCTAAGTATTTATCTAATATACTTTTGTCATTTTCATTTTCATAGTTGATTTGAGTTAAGTTAATAATAGCGGTTTTACCATCATTTGAAATTTCAATTTCTTTATTCACTTTTTCTGCCATTGCTTTTTTTATCGCTTCAATTTTTTGTTTATTTTCGTTGTCATACTGACGGTTCCCGTTGACATAAAGAAAAGCAGAGGCTAGCGCGAATAGTCCTGAGTGGAAGTCTTCTGTGTCTTCTAGTAGTTCATTTAGAGTTTGATAGTAATCGCTTGAGTTTTCAGTTAGTAGATTTTCTTTACGTTTGTTGATTGAGTCTATCAGTTTTTCTTTACGGTCAATTGCCCAGTAGTACTCAGAGACAAAGAAGTTAATTGATTTAAACCAAAGCGAATAGACTGATTTTGGGACTTTTTCTTCCTCTTCGTCATCCGCATGTGGATAGAACTTACCATTTTTTTCATTTGCGTCTTCTGGGTCAATTGATTTATCTCCGTCACTTGCAACTTCGTTAGTGCGGATTTCATATCCTGTCCAGTAAGTGGCAAATCCACTTTTTTCGTGTACTATCATAGAAAGCACAGAAACAGGTAGTACCGGTTCTTTGCCGTTTTGCTGCCAACCCATTAGTTGGTATTTCTTTAAATCAAAAATACGGCCTTTTTCTTTATCTGGTCTAGACTCAATTCTACCTCTGAAGCGGTAGTCTGAAAAAGACACAAAATCGCCTTCTTCTTCTGAAAAAATATCGTCAAGTAAAGAAACTTTAGAAATAGTTAACTTACCACTTAAAGCATCGTAGTAAATTTCGCTAGTTAAAGTATAGTTTTCAACCTTTTCAACGCCAGGAGGGGTTGAAGTAAACTCAAACTCTTGTATTAGTTTAAGTGAGTAAATATGTCCGTTTTGTGCTTTTTCAATGCGTTTTTTTAAGGTGTAAACTCTGCCTTCTTGGTCTTTTTGGTCTTTGTATTCCTTGCGGTAGTCAACTAAGTTGCCAAGGGATTTAAAGAAGTTTTCCAAAGTTGTGTAGTAAACTTCTTTTTCAACTTCAACAGCCTTTAAAGGTTTAACTCCTAGTTTTTTATTTTTAGAAGTGTGCCTAATGTCTTTTTCTTGAGTTGACTTTGGCGTAAAGCCTGGAGTTGCTGGATTTTTTTCAACTCCAGATAAGTCTACTTTAGTTTTAGGTTCTTTTGCCTGCTCTAAGTCGCCTTTACCTTCTCCTTCTGGGTCTTCAGGAATTTCGGCAGTAGCACCAGGATCTGGTTTGGTTTGTTTTTGAATTACTGGATATAGGTTTTTGTTTTCTTTTTTGGCCTTAAGCGATGAAAGCGGAGTAGTGCCGCCTTTTTGGTTAGTCCAACCGATAAGTTTCTCGTCGCTTGCAAGTTTTAGTTGAGAGTCTGAAAAACCTTGGTAGATTTGTTCGCCTTCGGTGTACTCAATGGCTTCAATTAAATCGCCTGTTTTGTCAAAGAAGTTAATAGTGATTTTTTTAGTTGGACCTTGATTTTCCTTTTGACGGTATGCAGGATACAGATTTTTGTTTTCTTTAGTGGCTTTCAAATCAGGAACAGCAGCCTCTCCTTTAAAAGGAGTCCAACCTAAAAACTCTTCGTCTTGACCAAGCCCAAGCTGTTTATCAGAAAAAGATTTTGAAATACTTTGGCCAAAGTCGTGCTCAACGGCTTCAATTAAGTTACCTTTTTTGTCAAAAAAGTTAATTGTGATTTTTTTAGCATTTTCTTTTAGACGGTAAACTGGATACAGACTTTGATTCTCTTGAGTAGCCTTAATTGAATCTAAAGCAGTTTGACTGTTTTTTGAATTGCTCCAACCCGCAAACTCTTCGCCTTGAGATAAACCAAGTTGCTCACGAGTAAACGCTTTTTGAATTGTTTCGTTTTCGGTGTACTCAACTTTTTGAATTAAGTTACCTGCTTTGTTAAAGAAACTAACTTCTAGTTTTTTAACTTTATCAAGGGCTGGAACTGTAAAGTCAAATGAAACTGTTTTGCCACGTTCATTTTTAGCAATCAGTACATATTTTTGGTCAATTTCGTTTCTGACAATTTTAACAGTAGCGCCAGAAATCTCAGATGCACCTTTTTCATTCTTTTTAGGAATGTATTTAAGGGTCCATTTGATTTTTACACCCTGAATTTCTTGTGGTAAATTAAAACTTGATTTAACTACTTTACTTTTACCAAAAGGTGCCTCCATTCCGAGAAACGCTTTGTCTTTTGGGTTAACACAAGAGGCAAGTGTAAAAATAAAGGTAAATAGCATAATTAGCGATAAGATTTTTTTCATTTTTGCTCCTTTACGAACTGATTTAATTATAGTTAATTTATAAGTAAAATAAAAGTTTTTTAAACCGATTAAGCCATATTTAATTTAATATTTTTGTTATTAAAAACTTGCTTAAAATGTTTGGTACATATGTTAATCCAACAATACTAAACACAATTTAATCATTTCTCACCAAATGAAAATTTAATACGACAAATTATTAATATTGGCGAGAATAATATCGCCATAATTGACTTATATAAGCCAATTATGGTAAAATGGCTATGAAAAAGAGGTACATGATGAGAAAGTTTAACTATCTAAAACTGATTGAATTATCTTTACCTGCTAAAGTTCACTCCATTATTGCAAAAATTCATGAATACAAAGGCAAACAAGAACTATACGCCGAAAACCACCCAGATGTTTTGACAAAAATGACAGCTGTGGCAAAAATACAAAGTACCAGATCTTCAAACGCTATTGAAGGAATTTATACAAATGAAACTAGATTAAAAGAATTGATGAACAATAAAGCAGAGCCAAGAAAAAGAGATGAAGAAGAAATAGCAGGATATAGACGCGTGCTTGATTTAGTTCATGACAATTATTTACATATTGAGTTTAATAAAAGCAATATTTTAACTTTACACAATCAACTGTATTCATATTCCTTTAATAGACATAAAGGAAATTTCAAAACAATGGATAACTCAATTGTAGAAGTAGACTCAAACGGAAATAAAAAAGTTCGTTTTCAGCCAGTAAGTTCTCTTGAAACAGAAAGATATTTTGACGAAATGATAAAAGCATACAGTGAAGCCATAAAAGAAGGAGTTCCACCACTACTGATAATACCAACTGTTATACATGATTTTCTGTGTATTCACCCGTTTGACGATGGAAACGGCAGAATGAGCAGAATTTTAACACTACTTTTGCTATATAAAGCCGATTATTTTGTTGGTAAATATATCAGTATTGAAATGCTAATAGAAGAAAGTAAAGACACCTATTACGAGACTTTACAAAAATCCAGTGAAAACTGGCATACTGGCAAAAACAACAAACTTCCTTTTATTAAATATATGCTTGGAATTATTTTAAAAGCCTATCAAGAGTGCGAAGATAGATTTAAACTGATAGCCAAAAATAGATTAACATCGCAAGAAAGAGTTTTGCAAGTTTTTAAAAAAACGTTAGAGCCCTTGTCTAAAAGCGATATTTTAATTTTTTTGCCAGCGCTATCGAAACGAACAGTTGAAAGAGCGTTAAAAGAGTTGCAAGACAACCTGAAAATAAAACAAATTGGCAGTGGACGTTCAACCAAATATATTAAAATTTAAGTCTTGAAAAGGACTTAAAGTATAGTGTTTTTAGAGATACAAAATCAACTTAAATTTAAATTAAGTTTATCTCAAACTAGCGCTTAAATGCTATACTTTATATGTGAATTACGTCATTAAAAACCAGTCTCTTGCCTATTCTTTAAAAAGAATTAAAGAGGTTAAAAATTCAATAGAATCTGACTTTATTTTTCTTGATTTAGCAGATTGTACTATATCTGAAATCACCAACGAATGCCTAACAGTTGGCTTAATTTTGAGTCAAAAAAACCTAGTTTTGACTAACTTAGAGCAGCTGCTTAGAAGTGAAAAAAACACAGCAGACCTTGTAAAATGCCTAAACTTAGTTAAAGAAAGCACTAAAGTTAATTTACACTTGATTTTAGATAAAGTTGATTTTACTAATCCTAATTTAAATAAAATTATGTTGGTTGCTGAGTACTTTGATTTCTCTGAAATTCCTTTAAGCGAGTTTACAGAAATTATTAAAAAAGAAATTAAAGAACCTGGTAAATTTGTTAATTTAGTTGAAATCCTTAAAACAATTTTTTTAACTGATTACGACTTATTTTTATCTGAACTAAACAAAGTTAAATTAGCAATAAGCGCTAATTTAGCAGAAACCGAAATAATTCAAGCGCTTAACTTAAAAACAGAAACTAAAGATGTTTTTACTTTAATTAAACTAATTTTAAACAAAGAAAAGAAACAAGCCATTGTTTTGTTTAATGAGTTTGTAAGTGCCGGCGTTTCTTTGACTCACTTAAATAAGTTAATATATTTAGCCTATTTAAACCTATACTTAGCAAAGCAAGCAAGTTCTTCTCCAAACCCAGTTGAAACACTTAGTACCTCTGCTTTTGTGTCAAACACAAGAGCCGCGCTTATCTTAAAAGAAGCCAAAGTTTTTCCTGAAACTTACCTTGTAAATAAAATGCAGAAACTTGCCGACTTTGACTATTTATTTAAATATGACACTAGAAATATTCAAGATGTTTTTAATTTTTTTATTATGGAGGACTAAAAAATGGATTTAAAACACAAAAAAATACTATTGTTTGACTTAGAGACCACTGGCCTTGACTCTTTTAAAAACGAAATTATTGAGTTTGGGGCAATTTTGCTAGAAAGAACAGGCAAAGACTACAAAGAAGTTAAAAGAGTTGACCTTTTAATTCAAAACAAAGAACCAATTCCCGAAATTATTACTGAACTTACTCATATCACCCAAGAAATGATAAACGAAAGCGGAGTAACTAAAGCCGAGGCTTACCAAGAAATTAAAGAACTACTTAAAGATGAGCCGATTTTAATTGGCTACAATGTGAACTTTGACCTGAATTTCTTGCATCGCTTTATTTGTCTATTTGAGCCAGATTACCGTCTTGAAAACGATGTTTTAGACGTAATTGCACTTTACCGTGACTTCAACGGCTTTCCTTGGAAATTAAAAAATGCTATCGCTAAATACGGAGTTACAACTGAAAACACTCACCGAGCATGTGACGATATTTTGGCAACTTATGAAGTAATGCTTAAAATGTTTGAAGTACATGCTGAAAACGGTGTGCTTCTAACTCACTACGTCAATACTTTGGGATATCCTGCAGCCTATCCAGTGCCTGAAAACTTAAGATTCGCACAAATTTTGTATCTGCCACAACGTGGTGGTCTTAAGGATATCCTTACCTTTAAACTAGATAAAAAAATGCGATAACTCGCATGTTTCAAAAATAATATATTGTTTTAAAAAAGAAAAGGAGTTTCTTTAAAAACTCCTTTCTTATAGTTGATTAACTTTAAGCGCTAAATTAGATTTATGGCGAGCAACGAAGTTTTTATGATAAATTCCCTTGCTTTGGCCCATGTCTAATTTCTTGTATGCTGCGTTTAATGCTAAAATTGCTTGAGTCTTATCACCTTGTTCAACGGCTAAGTTGACTTTCTTCATTGCAGTTTTGCAAGCTGATTTAAAAGACTTGTTGCGCAAACGAGCCTTTTCGTTTGTTTTATTTCTTTTAATCTGTTGTTTGATGTTAGCCATAATTCCTCCAACGCTATCAATTATACATTATTTCGTATTTTTTTAAAAGAAAAAGGAGATTTTAAATGACAATTGCCAACAAAATTACTTTAAGCAGAATTACTTTAATTCCAGTTTCTTTAATTTTACTTTTCGTGCCTAGTCTGCAGGCAGAAATTCCCAGGTTTTTTCAAATCACTATTGCGCAACTGGTTTTTCTTCTGCTGTTTTGCCTCGCTTCTTTTACTGATTTTTTAGATGGGTATCTTGCCAGAAAACGAGGCGAAGTTACTACTTTTGGTAAGTTTCTAGACCCAATTGCCGACAAGATTTTAGTGTTTACGGCGCTGATTTTTTTGCCAGTTTTTCCGTTTTGGCAAACACAATTTAGAATGGAAATTTCAGGTATTCGCTTATTTTTACTGCTTTATTTAGTTTCTGTTTTTTTAATTTTAACTCGTGAATTTTTAGTTACAGCAGCTAGGTTAGTTGCAGTAGGCGTAAATAAAGTAGTTGCCGCTGCTTGGCTTGGCAAAATCAAAACAGCCTTTACTCTAGTCGCACTAATTTGGCTACTTTTCAATGGTTTCGGTTTAGATAATATGCTGTTTTCTAACTTTCCAATAATTTCTTTTTCTTTAATTTTAATTTCTGTTATCTTAACTATCTGGTCAGGTCTGCAATATATTTGGCAACTTAGAGCAGAAATTTTTAAATCAGTTTAGACTATAAACAGTTAA
The DNA here is from genome assembly GCA_963544405.1 of uncultured Acholeplasmataceae bacterium. Classification (GTDB taxonomy): domain Bacteria; phylum Bacillota_I; class Bacilli_A; order Acholeplasmatales; family Acholeplasmataceae; genus CALISC01. Next base: position 13,420 of record CAUUEZ010000005.1, on the reverse strand, counting down.
AAAAGTCAAATACCAACTTGGTATTCTACTTTTTGTTTATCTGTATTTTCGCTTATTTAGGAGCTTTCTATTCATTTATCAAACAGATTAGCAAAAAATAAATTATTTTTAAGCAATTTATGTAGCCTCGTATAAATATATATGCGAGGTAACATAAATGACAAGGAAAACAACTGACAATACAGACTTTCAAAAAATATTTGAAAACATTGAAAAACAATTTGGCAAAGGTTCCGTAATGATTTTAGACGGAGACGAAACATTTGAAAAAATCGCAACTATTCCAAGTGGTTCACTAGCTTTAGACAAAGCACTTGGAGTTGGTGGATACGCGCGTGGACGAATTGTTGAAATTTACGGACCTGAGTCTAGTGGGAAAACTACATTGACTTTACACGCTATTAAAGAAGCTCAAAAACAAGGTCTAGTTTGTGCATTTATTGACGCCGAGCACGCTCTTGACGTCAACTACGCAAAGGCGCTTGGTGTGGACTGCACAAATGTTTTAATTTCACAACCTGACAGCGGTGAACAAGCCCTGGAAATTACTGAAGAACTAATTAAAAGTGGCAAAATTGGCTTGGTAATTGTAGACAGTGTAGCTGCATTAGTTCCAGAAGCAGAACTTGCTGGCGATATGGGAGACAGCCACGTTGGTCTGCACGCTAGACTAATGAGTCAGGCTATGCGAAAACTTTCAGGTATAGTTGCAAAATCTAACACTACTTTAATTTTTATTAACCAAATTAGAGAAAAAGTTGGCGTGCTTTTTGGCAGCCCTGAAACTACAACTGGCGGCCGCGCACTTAAGTTTTACGCAACACAACGTATAGAAGTTAGAAAAGGCGAGAGTTTAAAACAACCAGATGGTACACTTTACGGTAATTTAGTTAACATTAAAGTAGTTAAAAACAAAGTTGCCTCTCCTTTCAGGTCTTGTTCAATAGAACTAAGATACGGAACTGGATTTTCTAGAGTTTCGGAAGTTATCAATTTAGCGGTTGAAAAAAATCTAATTCAACGAGCAGGTTCTTGGTTTTCCTTAAAAGAAGATAAAATCGGCCAAGGTAAATCACAAGTTGAACAATATTTACTTAAAAACCCCAAAATTATGGCTGAACTTGAGTTAGAAATTCAAAAATCCGAATAATTTCCTTTATTTTAGTTTAAAAAAGCCTCGGATAAAATAATTTAGTGGTTCATTCTTCTCCTTTCTGCTAAATTGTTTTAACCAGGCTTTTTTATTTTCAAAAAAATCCTTTTAAAAAGCAAAAATATAATATATAATTAACTTTATGAAAGAAACAAAAAAAGGCCTGTTAATTGTGATGTCTGGCCCTTCTGGGGTTGGCAAATCTTCAATTAGAAAGGCGCTGTTTGAAAAAGTTAATAATTTTGTTTTCTCAGTTTCAGCAACAACTCGTGCACCGAGAAACGGAGAGAAACACGGAGTTGACTATTACTTTATTTCTGAAAAAGATTTTAAAGCAAAACTAGAAAATAATGAGTTTTTAGAATGGAATTATTTCGTTGGCAACTACTATGGCACACTTTTTGAAGAAGTTGAAAGACTAAGAAGAACTGGTAAAAACGTGATGGTGGAAATTGATGTCAATGGTGCTTTAATGGCTAGAAGCGTGCTAACTGATGCAATTTATATATTTATTGCCCCACCTACCAAAGCAGATTTAATTTCAAGACTAAAACAACGCGGAACTGAAACTGACGAAAGAATTTCTGAGCGCATTGAAAAAGCGAAAAACGAGTTTAAATGTGCAGATAAATATGATTATATAGTTATCAACTCTGAAATTTCTAAAACTGTAGAAACTCTACAGGCTATAGTTTTAGCCGAAGAATGTAGGTCTGAACGTAGATTTTTAAGTTATATAGAAGCAATTCAAAAGGAGAAATAATTTATGAACAAACAAAAAGACGGAATGCGCTATCCTTCAATTGATGAACTAACTAAAATTATCAATTCAAAATATAAGTTAGCCTATACTTCTGCCAAAGTTGCTAAACTTATTCAAAGCAAAAAAGTTCATGTTGAAAACTCACTTTGCGACAAAGAAGTTGGCAAAGCACTTGAAGAAATTCTGGCTGGCAACGTGCAAATTGAGTTTTAATTTCAATTTAAAATAACTTAGTTTTAAACTAAGAAATGAAATTAACGCTTGAAGAAAATTTAAAAAACTTACCCCAAAATCCAGGGGTTTATATTATGCGCGACTTAGATAGTCGCGTTATTTATGTCGGCAAAGCAAAAAACTTAAAAAATCGTGTGCTTTCTTATTTTAAAGCCAAAGTTTTTGGGAAAACTGCACTTTTAGTTAAAGAAATTGAAAACCTTGAGTATGTGGTTTGCAACACTGAGCAAGATGCACTAATTTTAGAGCAAAACTTAATTAAAGAATACAGACCAAAATACAACATCAGACTAATTGACGACAAGACGTATCCCTACATTGTGGTCACAGATAAACCCTACACCAAACTTTTGGTCAAAAGAGTACGTAAATTTAACTTCAACGGTTTTGGCCCATTTCCAAATACTTTTCAAGCAAGGGAAACTTGCGAGGTTTTGAATAGAATTTTTCCCAAAAGAGTCGGTAAAATTTCTAAAACAGATCAGGATATCTTAACAGGTCTTGCGAATAACTTAGGCATATCTGATTTAGAAAAAGAGTTTACAGCAAAAGAACTAACCAAAGCAGTAAAGCGTGTTTTTCAAACTAAAGCCAAAGACATTTTAAAAACTTTGACTGCCAAAATGAAAGAGTCCTCAGAAAACTCAGACTTTGAATTAGCACTAGATTTTAAAAATCTAATTGAAGCAATTAAAGCAACAATAGTAGATCAAACTGTTAACAGCAACGATTCGCAAAACAGAGATATTATTGGTCTTGCATTTGACGAAAAATACGTGGCTATTTCTATTTTGATTCAAAGGTTTGGCAAAACCGTTGACCAGAAAAGAAATATTTTTGAATATGTTGGTGACCCTAAAGAGTATGCACTTCAGTATTTAGACCAAATATATGAATCCAGAATTTATTCTGACGAACTGTTGTTTTCTGATAACTTTCAAGCAGAAGATTTAAACACTAGATTTGGCAAACTTGCCAAGATTCCTAAAAAAGGCCAAAAACACGATCTTACTAAACTTGCTCAAAAAAACGCCGAAAGTATCTTGTCTAAGTTCAGTGCTGTATATTTAGAAAAGTCTTTAATTTTAGAAAAAGGACTTGAAGAACTAAAAACTAAAATTGGTTTTATGCCGGAGACAATTGAGGCTTACGACAACGCCCAAATTCAAGGGCAAGCACAAGTATCTGGCTGTATAGTTTTGAAAAACGGACAGTTTTTAAAGTCGCTTTACCGTAAATTTAACTTAAAAAAAACACCTAAAAATGACGATCTAGCCGGGATTAAAGAAGTTATTTCTAGACGTATTAAAGACCAAGAAATCGCTTATCTACCCGATTTAATTGCAGTAGATGGCGCTGAAAATCAAGTTAAGGCAGCCATTGAACAAATTAGTATTTTAAACAAAGATATTCCAGTTATTGGACTTAAGAAAAACGAACACCACAGGCTAACTGCTTTAGTTTGGGACAACTCTTCGTGTGACCTTGATAAACACAGTTATCTATATAAGTTCTTAATTAGAATTTCTGAAGAGGTCCATAGGTTCTCATATCAAACCCACAAAGCGAAACTCTTAAAAACTGCTTTTAAAACTAAGTTAGATAATTTAACCGGAATTTCTGATGCAAAAAAACGCACATTAATTCGTCATTTTGGCTCGGTTGCTAAACTAAAATCTGCCAGCATTGAGGAGCTCAAAACTTTTAAATTAAGGTTAAATCAAATCAGACAAATCAAGGAGTTAAAAGAATGAACCGAGCAACTATCGTCGTTAAAAAAAATTCTAAACTCAAAAGAGAAATTGAAGCACTTGAAAACAATAAAGTACTTCGTTTTAGGCTACCTAAAAACTTAAATTATTTCCTTGAAATCATTAAAGTTGGCTACTTAGTTGAACTTGAGTTTCAAGAAGAACCAGTGGTTTCCAAAAAAGACCACGATAAGTTTTTCCAAGTTGTTGGAATTTTAAAAATATCTGCACTCAACCCCAAAAGGCTAATTTTTGATTTAAACAAAATTAGACGTGAAATGTATCAAACTCTGCTAAGTTTTGATAAACTTTGCTTTATTGACTTTGAAATGACCTTACTTCCTTTAAGAAAGATTAAATCACCTCAGCAAATCATTCAGTTTGGTTATGTCTTGACAGACCAAAGCAAAAAAATTTTGGCAAAAAAAACTGAGTTTGTAAAATCTAGTTTAGAAATTGACAAAAAAACTACAAAGTTTTTAACACTTGACTTAGAGCAGTATAAAAAAACCGCAATTACTTTTAAAAACTTTTACAATCAACTAAAAAAACTAAAGGAAACTGGCACCAAGTTTGTAGTTTGGGGCAATTTTGACTACCCTTGTTTGGTTTCAAATATTAAGTTTCACCAACTTCCTAATTTCTTTGAGAAAACTGATTTCGTTGACTTGTCTCGTTTGCACAAAGACTACTTTGTGTTAAAAAACGACGTATCGCTTTTTAACGCTTACAAAACTTATTTTGAAAAAGAACCTGGCAAAAAAACCCATGATGCGCTAATGGATTCGGTAGTCTTAATGGAAGTTTACTTTAAATTTTTCAATTATATTTCTATTCAATCAAATAATTTGTAATATTTATGCGATGTGGTAAAATTATTTTGTTAAGTGAATAGAGACGTAGACGTAATATAACGGTTATTATACGGCCTTGCCAAGGCTGAAATGGGGGTTCGATTCCCCTCGTCTGCTCCATTTGATTATAAACTCTGATGTTAATCAGAGTTTTATTTTTATAAACGAGATTATTAAAAAAGTTATAAAGTAAGGATGGTTAAAATGGATAAAAACGAAATTTATATCGGCGATAATTTAACAATTATGCGAAGCGCTGAATTTAAAAAGTTTAAATCATCGGTAGACTTTATTTACATTGACCCGCCTTATAATACTAAAAACTCTAAATTTGCATATAGAGATAATAACTCAAAATGGTCTCTAGACATCAAACTAAGACTAATTGAGGCAAAAGAATTGCTTAAAAAAACAGGAGTAATTTTTATTTCAATTGACGACAACGAGTTTGCTAGTCTTGTACAAATTTGTGATGAAGTTTTTGGCAAGGAAAACAAAGCAGGGATTTTTATCACAAAGCAATCCCAAAGAAGCAACGCTAAACATATAAATGTGGTACATGAGTATGTTGTTGTCTATGCTAAGTCAAAAACTAATTTACCTAGATTTTATATCAATAGAATAGAGTCTTCTTTAGAAGGTAAAAAAATAAAGCAAATTATTCAGAAAGTTAAAACTGCATACAAAAAATCATCTACTCTTGCAAACGAGATACTTAAAAAAAGTATTAGTGATTATGTTTTAGAAACTGGTGAGACTTGGATAGTAAACTATTCGAATATTGATGAAAACGGCGAGATATACTTTGCTAAAGACTTATCTACTCCCGGCGAACCCAATTATTTAAAAATTGATGAAATTAATCTAACCTTGGAACCACTTAAAACACGCGGTTGGTCAAGCAAACAAAAATTTATTAAGTTGCATAAAGAAAACAAACTATGTTTTAAAAACGAAAGACCTTACGAAGTTGATTACTTAAAAGATGCTGTTAACAATGTGTCTTCAGTTTTGGATTTTTATTCAAGACAAGGCACAAATGATTTAAAAAAATTAGGTTTAAACGGGATATTTGACACCCCAAAACCTGTTGAGTTAATTAAATTTTTAATTAGATGTTCACAACATGAAAACGCTTTAATTTTAGATTTTTACGCTGGCAGCGGCACAACAGCTCAAGCGGTTTACGAAATCAATCAGGAAGATAAAAAACAACATAAATATATTTTAATTCAGTTGCCAGAACCTATTAACAATAAAAATAAAGCATTTGAAATTTTGACTGCTTTAAATTACCAAGAACCTAAAATTAGCGATGCGATGATTTTGCGAATTAACAAATTTGCTGAATTAAACAAAATAGACGCCAATTATCAGGCAGTTGTTTTTGGTGATAGACTTGCTTAAAAAAGGTAATTTCAAACCAATTGAGAATGAATTTTTATTAGAAGGTTTTTTGGCACTACAAGAAGTTGCTAAAGTTCAAGAAAAGTGGCAAAAAGGTGATACTGACAGTTTTATCAATGAAATCAGGGATTCAATGGTAGGACACTATTTAGGATACGAACTAATTAACACAGATAAGCATGGCTTTGACTGTAAGTTAAGCAAAGATAAAGATGTGTTTCTAGAAGTAAAAGCGGCAAGTTATGACGCAAAAACATGGGGCGCTACTTTTAATGACACCACAATAGAAAAGGCAAAATATTTCCAAGGCAACCAAGTTTATCTATGTCTTGCTGTTTGGAGAAAAGCAAGTGATTTACTTTTCACGGTTTACGGCAAAAACTCCAAACTAGGCTATTTTCTTGAAGAAAAAGTAAGTAGTTTTTTAAAAGGAGAAGCCGGAGTCCGTTCTACTCAAACTGTGTCTTTAGGACAACTGATTTTTGAATATGGCTTTGACATAGTTTGCATAAAGCCTAAAGATGAAGTTAAAACTATTTTAAAATTAAAGTCTAAACAGTTTTTCAATATCCCAGATTCTTGCTTCATTTCTCAAGATGAATTCACTGAAAAATACAGTAACGCTGCAAAATATATTATTACTGAAACCAGCAAAGTCTGACAAGCAAGTATTGAAAAAACTTGAAAAATAAAGGTGGAAATTCACCTTTATTTTTTGTCTTAATTTAATATCCTAGTAATATACATTAAATAAACTCGTAATAAAAAGGTGTATTTCCACCTAAATTATTCGTGAGACAATTTACAAAATGAACAAAATAGAACGATATTTTTTTGAAAATACACAATAAACAACAGTTTTAAATTATTACAAAATCTGAAAATTTGGAAAATTATCTACTGTTCTTTTATACAAAAAATATCTTTTATTTATAGGTACCAATTAAGACAATCAGAATTAAAAAAAGCACTAACTGACGTTAGTGCTTTTTTAAAACCATAAACTAATTTAACTAATTTTTGGTGAGAAAATAGATTTAAGCATATCTAAATCCACACCACTTTTTTTAAGTTCACTATAAACCCCTGACTTAAATTTTTCAATTTCGCCAGTAGTTTTAAGTTCGCCCGCTACTGTGTCGTAGAGTTTTTTAGTGTCAGCTGAGTTGATGGTTTGTCCTTTATTTATTTTTTCTTTTAGTTTTTTAACTTCGTTTTTAATGTTTTCATTTGGAATTGTATCTACGTGTTTATCAAGCGCTTGAATTAAGTTATCTTTGGTTTTCTTTAAAGTTTCAATTAAGTCAGAGTTAGCCTCGTTAAGCAGACATTTAACGCGAATTAACTGGTTTTCTTCGTCAAACTCAAGGTCTGGACTAATTGTGGTCTCTGGAGAAAGGGAACTCAAAATATTGTTAAAAGTTGGGTTTTTATCCAGGTAATCTACACTTTTTGAAAATAAATACAGTAAGTTAATTGCACGGTTGTGAGAAAGTTTGATGTCTTTGCCTACTGTGATGTTAGTTTTTTTGTTTTCATCAAGGATGTTTAGCGAAATGTTTTTACCTTCAATTTTTGGTTTAACTACAGTGTCTACCACTGTTTGGAAAAATTTACCGTCAAGACCAGGTTTACCGCTTACGTTTGTAACAGTTAAGATTAGGCGAATGGTCAGCATAGGTTTACCATCTACTTTTTTGATAAATGGTTTGATGTCTATTTTATATTTGACTTTAATTTCAGTTGAACCGATTTTAAAAGTACGCATCGCCTCGTCTTTTTTAAAACCACTTTTTTCCAAAAAGTAACGATATAGTTGGTTAATTTCTTCCATTGATATTGTCATGTAAAGTTCGTTTGCTTTGTTGTTTGTTTTGTTTAGCGCACTCATAAAAATATCGGTAGTTTTTTGTTTAAAGTAGTCTTTTAACTCATCTTCGCTTTTAATCGCAGGACGTTCTGTTTGAGTAACTTCGTCTTTTGCATAAATTTTGCTGGTGTCTAGTGTTAACTTAACTGAGTTTTTTGAAACAGTGAAATCATAAAGTGAGTTTTCGTCCATAAACTCTTTAACAGTTTTAAGTAAACTCTTGTTTTTAGTTATACCGTTCGGATTAGTCTCTTCAACTTCGTAGTCTTTATCAATTGACTTAGAAACATAACTCCACATTCCCGCTTTATTGATTTTTAAAACTGCGTTTTCCTTAGTGATATCTAAAGACATGTATGGTGCACTTTTAGCAATTGTTTGTTTTAAACTGTTCAGTGCACTTTCTACCTGTTTTTTGGCAAAGGTGTCAGCGATTTTCTTGCTAAAAGACCAACTAACTCCAATTTTACCTAACCATAGCTTATCTAAAGTTAGTTTTATCTCGCCAGTTTTTTTATCTTCACTTAACTGAACACGAGCAGTTAAACTACTGTGAAATTCACCTAAAGCCTTATATGCAAAGTTAACATTTAGATAAAAATAGTCATTGTCTTTTGTAAAAAACACACTTTTAATTCTGGCGTAGTCAGGGTTAGTTTTGTAAAGTGTTTTGTCGGCTGAATTATTTTCAAAATAAGATTTATCTGCTAATTTTTTAGAGATAATTAAATGATTTAAAATTTGTGTTAAAGTTTCGGCGTTTAAGTCAAACTCAAACTTTTTGCCAGTTGCAGATTCAAGAAATATATGTTTTTCTACTTTTTCGCGCAAATTATCTACAAACTGATAATTCTTGGCGTGTTCAGGTGTTTTAACTGTATTAAAGTGTAGAGCAAATAAAGTACCTGCAACTACAAAAATACTAATAATTAGCACTAAAAAGAGTAGTAATATTGTTTTAAAAAAGCGTCGCATAAATATACCTCACAACATTTAAATTATACCAAATTAAGCGCTATGTAACACCATAATTATCCAGATATTATTTGTTGATTTATCGTATTTTTCCCTATTATAACTTACAAAAATATGCAAGACTTTAAAATAATTATTTTGTTTTTGGTGTGCTATATTTTAAGAAGAGGTGACAAATATGAATATTTATAAAGGTGAACTTTTCAACGATGTTATTAACAGCGATAAACTAGTTTTAGTAGATTTCTTTGCTCCATGGTGTGGACCTTGCCAAGCACTGCTTCCAGTTGTAACTGAAGTTGCAGACTTAGAACTAAAAGGAGTTGCAAAAGTTTATGCAGTCTCTATTGACGACTACCGCGAACTTGCCTTACTTTCTGCAGTTCGTTCAATTCCTACACTAGTTTTATTTAAAGACGGTAAGGAAATTGACCGTAAAGTTGGTCTACTTTCTCGCGATGAGTTAGTTGGCTGGGTTACTAGCTTTAAATAATTGAAAAATCAAAACTACATTTATCTTTTAAATAAACCAAAGGGCATCACATCGTTTGCTGCCCTTTTTGGTATTAAAAAAGAACTAGATAAAACCACAAAGGTCGGACACACGGGAACTTTGGACCCTTTTGCAACTGGCCTGCTTTTAGTGCTTTCAGGCCGTGCAACTCGCTTTGTCCAAGATTTTGATTTTGCAAAAGTCTACAATGGTGAGTTTGAAGTTGGATATGAAACCGATACACTTGATTTAACAGGGAAAGTTATTGAAAAAGCCAATCAAATTCTTGACCTTAAAAAAGCAAATCAAACAATAAATAAATACCTAAAGTCTGGCTTTTGGCAAACCCCGCCAATCTATTCAGCTAAAAAAATTAACGGTAAAAAAGCCTGTGATTTAGCCAGACAAGGCGAATATCTTCAACTAAAACCTGAGCTTAAAAAAATATATGCTCTAGACCTTAAACAAATTGCTCCTGATAGGTTTGCATTTACTTGCAAAGTAGAAGCTGGCACTTATGTGCGCTCACTAATTTCTGCTCTATGTAAAGAAAACTCAACTTTGGCTACTTTAACTAAATTAAACCGCACTGCAGTTGGTGAGTTTGCATTACCCGAAATTCAGGCAGGTGAGTTTATAAAAATAGAGTTATTTAAATGGCTGAAAGCCAAATATGACTTTATTGAATTGTCTGAGTTTTCAACTAGGTTAATTGAAAATGGTGCAACTATTTCTTTTAAACATGTTAACGTTAAAAAAGATTTTATTGCAACTAAATCAGGCACGCCTATTGCCTTAGTAAAATACAATAGTGATAAAAATGAGTATAAACCCAGAGTTATTTAATTTAGAAGACGAATACGGTGAAACAAAGGTAATTCCTAAGGCTAAGCCAAAAGTGGTAGCCCTAGGTTCTTTTGACGGAGTTCACAAAGGACACAGTGCTCTGATTGCCAATTTACTTAGATACCCACGTTTAGAGCCACATGTAATTTGCATAGAAAAACCGTTTACACGAGTTTTTTTGTTTACTCGCTTAGAAATTCTTCAAAAAATTAAAGAAATTGTGCCAAAAGCAGAAGTTTCGTTTCTTAGACTAAACTCAAAAATAGTTAATAAAACTTACCTTGAGTTTAATAAGTTTTTAAAGGAAATTAATGTAGACACTGCAATAGTTGGCCAAAACTTTTGTTATGGTAAAAACAGAGCAGGTGGTGTTGATACTTTAAAGACTGATTTTAATGTTTTTGTGCAAGATTTGGTTTGTGAAAAAGGTAAAATAATTTCTAGCACCAGTGCTAAACTTGCACAAAAAGTTGGTAATTTTAAATTTGTTAATAGACTACTTGGCAGTGATGTTTACTATGAAGTAACCTCTGAAAAACATTACTTTCTTTTAGACTCAAAAAAGGTTTCGCCTCTTCCTGGTAAATACATATGTGTTGATGAAAACCAAGCAAAGTTTTTAGCTAATTTACAGCAAAATCGTTTAGTTTTACTTAATTTAAAAACTATTAAAACTGGTAAAATAAGGTTCTTTAAAAAACTAAAATAACTTACTTTTTACTTGGCGAAAATGAGAGATTTTGCTATAATGTTTGGCAGTTGGAGGTATCTATATGGCTGTTCCATTTAGAAGAACTGGAAAAACTGCTAAACGTAAAAGAAGAACTCATTTCAAACTTCAACGACCTGCGATTACAGTTTGCCCACAAACAGGTGAATTTACACTACAACATCGTGTAACACCAGAATGCGGATACTACAAAGGTCAACTTGTTCTTGAACAAAAGAAAAAAGAAGACCAATCCAAAGAAAAATAGGCCCGAAAAGGCCTTTTCTTTTTTAAAACAGAAATGCACATTTCTACTATAGTGTAAATAATTCACAGCCACATCCACTATATAAAAATTTGCAAAATTGCAAAATGCAACAAAAACCGCGAATTTAGTAAAATCTAAGCTTAAAAATGCGATTTTATATTTCTAATGAATAAATTTTTAGGTATTTAATCCTAATTAGTTATAGAGTAATCCACATTTTAAAATATGAAAAAATATGCCAGCTGGGATAGGAAATAATTGCTTTAAAAATCCTTAAACTCTACTTTTTGGTTAAAAATTATGTGTTTTGCTCATTATTACAGTAGTAGCAGTCAGCAATTTTTTAGCATATAGTGGTAGAAATTGGGAATTCTTTAATAGTGTGTTATTGAGTAAGCATTTTGGTTGTATCACTCTGAAAGAAAATATGTTTTGTGAACTGTTTTGTTTTCAGCAAACAAGAAGGCAAACCTGCCGCTAAAAGAAAACTCAATTGCTATTTCATTGCTAAAGTACAGCTAGTAATCCTATAATTTCTTTATTTTTTTTCAAGTTTTAATATATCATTTTAACCATAAAAGACGATTGATTATTAGTTAATATTATTCAAAATAACAAACAATAATTTGAATAAACCGCCTAGCAAGGCGTTTTTTTTTTTTTTTTTTGGAATTTAAACACCCTTTTGATTAAAATTTCTGGATGTATATTTATATTGATAGTTTTTAAAAAGTATAAAACTAAGCGACACTACATATATGAAAGGACATTTATGAACAATACAACTAACCGAAAAAAATCAATATATTTAAAAACAACAATCGGTATGCTTATCACTGCAGCAATTGCTATATTTTTAATTTTGTTATTTTTACGCCCAACCGTTTATCTTTCAAAACAAAGTGGCTTTCCAAAAAATGAAGCCGTGACTTACGAGAATGGTAAGATCAGATTTGTAGTTCCTGAAAGCGCAGACATCATCAACCACACACAAATCCCTATCAAGATGAATTGGTTTACAACTAACCGCCTAGGTTCGGTTGTCAGTGTTCAACCAAAGAAAGGAAAAGCACTGGCAATAGATTTCACCAACCTAAAACACGACGAGGTGATTTTTGAGATAACTGTCAAAAACTTATTTGGTATCAAAACTAAATACGACGTTATTATTGACTACTCAAATTACCTGCGCATCTTTTTTGAAAAGAACCATTTAGGCCAAATCAGAAAACCAATAGTTCTGCCTTACTATAAACTAGACCATGAGTTTAGACATATCAAAGAAGAACTTTATAAACTAGAAAGTTTTTATCGTTTTGATAAAGACGGTAAAAAAGAAAAAGACACAGTTTCAAAAAGTTTAGTTTTCTCTAAAAACGAGGCGAAAGGACACGCTTTCTTAGTTAACACAACTAACGAAATTATTGTTAACTACGACTTTGTGTTACCTGGTATTTTTGAAAATAACGCTCAAAAAACCTTTATATTAGAGCGAATTGCACGCTCTCAAAAAACTCTTAAAACTCTAAATCCAAAAGACAAAGGCTTAAAACTTAAGTTCAATCAAGCACCTTTCTACGTTACTGAGTTTTTAGGTTGGTTTTATTACGATGAAACTGGCAGTCGTGTTAACGTTGGAATTGGTGAAGAAATTACAATTCCTAGTTGGGTTAAGTCAGAGTTTAAGTTAACCGCTAGATATAAATACGAAATTTCAAACCAAGCAGGCGATGATATCAATAAAATGGGATATGTTGCGATTTCTTATTTTGATGGACCTGAAAGAGTTTACTTTGCAATTGTCAAAAAAGGAACTCCTGTTGAAAATTTCAAACCAAATAAACCAGGCTACGAAATTCTTGGTTGGTATACAGACGAGGCTTTAACTAAAAAATATGACTTTACACCTGACAACAACATTGCCAATAAAAACTTGTCTTTATACCTAAATTCAAGAAGAACATCTGCGGTTCCACATGACCACAAGATAACTTTCATTACTCCTACTTACGCTAATCAACTTGTGCCAGTCTACACTATGCATCCTGAGTTTCGGAGATATGAAATTTAAAACGGAATTATTGGCTCTGTTAAGCC
>CAUUEZ010000004.1:0-85749 GCA_963544405.1 uncultured Acholeplasmataceae bacterium | reverse complement strand
CGGCTTAACAGAGCCAATAATTCCGTTTTAAATTTCATATCTCCGAAACTCAGGTATCATGGCAGTAAGTTGAAATTCTAGACACACCTCAAAAACCATAACTCTTTTGGTTTTGTTTTCAACAAACATAAAATTAACTCGTAAAAATGTAGCCCTTGCACTACAATTTTCTTAAACTATAGGTTAATTTTGAAATATTTTTCTTTAGCGAGACCAATTAGCACTTTAGTTTTATCAATCAAAAAAAGCGGAATATTTAAAACATTACCATCAAGAGACAAATTATTTAGTGAATATCTTATAACTAGTGGCGTATTTTCTGAATACAGTTTTTTGTAGAAGTTTAAACTAGGCGATGCTACATTTTTTCCAGACTTTACTTCTATTGGATAAATATCGTTGTTAATTTGAAGTATAAAGTCAACTTCGTATTTTTCGTTTGCCCAAAAGTAAAGGTCATCTTTAAAAAGTGTATTTAAACTTTGCATCACATAGTTTTCGGTCAAAGCACCTTTAAACTCGATAAATAGGCTGTTTTGTTCTAAAAATATTTGGTAATTTAGTTTACTTTGTCTACGCAAAAGCCCAACATCAAGGTGATAAAGTTTAAAGTGTGCAGGGTCTGAGTACGCCGCAAGCGGCAGCGCTGGTTTAGAGATTTTTTTTACTTTTTTAACTAAATTTGCATTAACTAACCATTCTAAATTAGTTTCGTATTCTCTGGCCCTTGCACCCTTTTTGACATTTGAGTAGAGAAACTTCTTTCTGTCTTTGGCTAAACTGCTTGGAATGGACTGCCAAATTAACTTGATTTTGTGAATATCGTAGTTTGTGCTTGGGTTAGCAAAGTTGGCTAGATGTTTACCAAAATCACTTTCATATGAATACAAAATATTTAAAAGTGCGCGGTCTGATTGTTCAATTTCTCTTTCCTTTGTCCAAAGATAAACAGACTCTGGCATTCCTCCAGTGATTAAATACATTTTTAAGCGCTCTAAAAGCAGGTTAAAAAAAGCCTCAGGGATTGGGCTTGGCTCACTTATTTCGTCCATGTAGGCAAGTAAGTTAGTGTCGCCACTGGCGTAGAGAAACTCAGAGAAACTCATAGGATTAACATCAATAAAATCAACTTTGCCAACAGGAAAGCCTGCAGATAAACTTAAGCCTAAAAGAGAACCCGCTGAAATCAGATAAATCTCTGGTGTATTTTCATAAAAATATTTAAGCGAATTTAAAGCCTCAGGGCATTCTTGGATTTCGTCGAAAATCAACAAAACATCTTTAGTTATTTTTTTGCCAGTTGCAAACTCCAAATTTTTAATTATTCTAAAAACATCTTTAGTTTCTTTAAAAAACTGGCAATAGTCTTTGTTTTCATCAAAATTGATATAGACAAAATCCTGAAACTCTTTGCCAAACTCTTTCATTAGCCAAGTTTTTCCAACTTGTCTAGCACCACGTAAAATAAGTGGTTTTCTGTATTTTGAATTCTTCCAAAGTATTAACTCATTTAAAGCAAATCGTTTCATATTGACCTCTGTTTGTCTTAATTATAAAAGAAGAAAATATTTTTTACAATTAAAATCACACTTTTTTTGGCAATTATGTGTAAAAAATCACACTTTTACCCAAAAAAGTGTGTAAGCCGTATTTTGATTTTGTTGAAGCGAATGTTTTTAGACAAAATTAAAACCCTTTTAAATTAGTTTTGCTAACTTAAAAGGGTGTCTTAAACTTATTTAAAATGGGGCGGCTGATGGGAATCGAACCCACGCATATCGGAGCCACAATCCGTCGCGTTACCACTTCGCCACAACCGCCACATCTTTTATATTATATGCTTTTGGAAAAAAATATCCAAATATTTTATATAGCGATTAATTTAAACTAGATGTTATATAATAATACCTGTTAACGAGGTGAACAATGTCAAAAAATGAAACTAAAAAATTTGGTATCCAAAGGGTATTTTTCCTAGTAATTTTACTTGCATTTCTTGCGTTTATTTTATATTCAATAATTATCACTGGACTTAAAGACCGTAGAACTTCTTTTTTTAAAGATACAACTAATCAATTATCGCCGGCTGCAACTTATAAAACTTATTTAGGTGCAGAGGCTAAAAATAAAGAACACGCCAGAAGTGAGTTTTTGCGTTCTTACGCTGCTTTTCATAACTTTAATATCCAACCACGGGCTTACTTTACTGCTAAATTCCCAGAAAAAGCAGGCAATGAAGTTAAAGATCTTGAACTAATGTTTTTTGCTGTTCAAAACCGCAAAACTAATGCACTTGGTTTTCTTTTATTTATAGAAAGTGGTAAATATGGTAAAACTGATTTAGTTGACCCTTCTCAACAAGACTACACAGAAATACCTTCTTATATCACTAACTCAAAAGTTTTATTTAAGCTAGACGTTGTTTTTAACTCAAACTCAAAAGAAGCAGGTAAACCAACAAGTGACAATACAGGTGTAAACTTATTTCCGCAATATCCAACAATTGTCGAAACTGCAGATAAAGAAAAACCATTTGAAATTGAAAGACTGTTTATCCAAACTATTAACGCTAAAATCAAAGACAGCAAAATTGCTGAGTATGGACATAAACAAACTGTAGTTGAGTTTGCTAAAACCGGCCTTAAACTAGAAGGCAACCAAGAAGTAATTCACACCAAAGCAAACGCTGTTGAAAGCATCAATAAATACAAAGAAAACAAAACTTTTGCTGAGTTTAAACAATATAACTTAAACCAATATAACGGAAAAATTATTTGGCAATCTGTCTTAACTTCGCTAGTTGGTCTTGGTATTATTTATTTAATTGTTTTCCATAAATTCATAGTTGAAATTCTTAAAGACAAAAAATCAAGACATCAATTTGCAAAGCAACCGGCTGCTCAAGAAGCGGAATACAAAGAGTCTAGCGCAAATGCAGGCGAAGATACTGTTTCTAAAAACTTAGAACCAGAGCAGAAAGACGAAAGTTTACCAGATTCTAAATAAGTATCAATCATAATTTAAATATTTCCAGGTTCAGCCTGGAAATATTTATAGGGGTATGGTGTCAACGGTAGCATGCGGGTCTCCAAAACCCTTGGTGTGGGTTCGAATCCTACTACCCCTGCCATTCTATAAATATTTTTTTCAAAAAAAGGGCTCAACCCTTTTTTTAATTTACAAAGAGGTTTTTCAATGTCTGAATTAAAAAAAACAAAAGATAAAATTAAAGAAACATACTCAGTTTGCCTACCTGGTTCTTTTGATCCGATAACTTTGGGTCACTTAGAAATTATCAAAAGACTAGCAAAACAGTTTGAAAAAGTCGTAGTTTTAGTTTCAAATAATGCAGAAAAACAATATTTATTTACGCAAAACGAGCGTTTAGAAATGGTAAAGTTAGTTTGCAAAAACTTGCCTAATTTAGAAGTTAAAACAACCAATGGCTTGACTGTTGAGTTTGCTAAAAAAGAAAATATTTCCTTACTTGCTCGCGGCATTAGGAACATTGCTGATTTGCAGTATGAGCAAAACCTCTATAATTTCAACCAAACTTTAGATAAAAGCATTGATACAATTTATCTAATTGCTGACCACAAGTTTTTGTTTATCTCTTCAAAAAACATCAAAGAACTAATTAAACACAACGTTATGATGGATGCTTTTCTTCCAAAAGAGATAATTGAACTAGTTATTAAAAGGGTAAAATCAGCTCAAAATGCAAAAAACTAAAAAGTAATTGTCGTAACTAGAAACAAAATTTAATAATTATATGACTACAAAACCCATATAATTTTTTAAAAAACTAAACTTCAGACACCGCAGTTATTTGCCTACCAGAACCCACAAATGTGGTATAATTTTTTTGTTGTAAAACACCTTGCCGGCCTAAATAGTCGGCTGTTTAAACCATAAGGAGGAATATATGAACAGTACATATTTTGCGATGTATATTATTAAACCTACCCTTGATAGTGATAAAATCAAGGAAGTTATTAATTCTTTAAATGCTGTTTTTAGCCAATATAACTCTGAATTACTTGAGTTAAAAGAACTAGGTATTAAAGAACTTCAATACGAAATTCAAGGTTTTAAATCAGGCTACTATGTTCAACTTAAAGTGTCAACTACTCCAGAAGGCATCAAAGAGTTTAACCGCTTGATTAGAATCAATGAAAACATTATTCGCGATATCACCGTTAAGGAAGAAGAATAATGAATAGAATCGCGGTAACAGGCCGCTTGGCTCAAGACCCAGTTGCCAGAAAAACTAGAGAAGGCTCAACCTTCACCACCTTTAGTTTAGCGGTTTCTCGCTTCGCTAAAGACCAGGCTGATTTCTTTCACTGTGTAGCATTTAAGGCACCTGCTGACTTTATTGCCAACTTCGCTCACCGTGGTGATTTAGTGGCTATAGAAGGCGAAGTTCGTTCACGTAGTTTTGTTGAAAAAAACGGCGAGTCTTTTTTGACTTTTGAAATCATTGTAGACTCAGTTGACATGCTTTCAACTCGTGAAGAAAGAGAACGTCGTATTCGTGAACGCCAAGAACGCGGCGAGTTTGTCTCTACTTACTCACCACAAGCAAATTCAGGCCAAACTGAGTCTTTTGGTGACATGCAGGCAGACAACCCTTTGAACGCCGATGCACCCAAAGTAGACAATTTAGATTTAGACCTTTAGGTTTGATTTTTAAAAAAGTTTTTTAGGAGAATTAACACATGCAAAAAAGACAATTTAAACGTAGACGCAAAGTTTGTTATTTCACTCAAAACAAAGTTGAGAAAATTGATTTCACAGACGTTGAACTACTTAAAAAATTCATCTCTGAACGTGGTAAAATTTTACCTCGCAGAATGACTGGAACTTGTGCTAAATGGCAACGCCAACTTGCAATTGCAATCAAACGTGCTCGCCACATGGCGCTACTTCCTTTCGTAAAAGAGTAAGAATTTATATTTTTTTAAAAAAAGAACCGATTTTAACTTGGTTCTTTTTTTACTTAAATAACAATCAATAAATTATGAAAAAAATCTATTTACTTACCTACGCACAAACTACTAACGCCAAGGCTATAATTCAAGCGAATTTAGACGTAGACTTTACAGATTTGCCAGATAAAAAACTCTACACCGTGTTAAAGCATTTGCTTTTAAATAAAGTTTTAACTGAAAACTTTTTCACAACAACTAAGCAAATCAACTACTATAAAATGCCCTATAACTACTTTTTTTTATCTAAGTTCTTTATCTCTATTTCAAACAAACCAGGGTTAATTGCGGTCGCTGTTTCTACCAAACCCATCGGTATAGATTGTGAGTTTTTTAAAAACAGGGGTTTTTCTGTGCTGCTCAGAGGATTTTCTGAAAACATCCGCCAGGTTTTTTTAACTCAGGCAAACAAAGTTGAATACTTCTTTAAACTGTGGACCACAGCCGAGGCTTATTTTAAAATGGAAGGCCTTCCTTTGCCAATTCACGAAATTGACACCAAAATCTCTTTTCCAATGGTTAAATCCTTTAGGTTTAACAAACCCCAGATAGGTTGTATTTCAGTAGCTCAGAAATCCCTTGAAATCCCACAGTTTTTTTTAGTCTTTATTGACAAAAAACACCAATTAAGCACACAAAAAACCCGTTTAAATAAGCTATAATATATATAAATTAAGGAGGTTTTAAATGAAAAAGTACCTATTTTTAGCAACAACTTCAGTCACTCTTGTGACCTCTTTAGTTTTACTTTTTATCTTTCCACCTCATTTTACTGAAAGCAAAAAAGCAGTTTCAATTGCTGCACTTTCTTTAGTTTTTTTAACTTTAGTTTTGTTTTTTTTAAGTTTAATTTTTTTGATTAAAACTAAAACAAAAAACACAGAAACTAAATTAAACAAACGCCTTGAGATGTGGTCAGAAGTTTCTTTTAACATCAATGAGATTTCAGACAAACTGCTTAATCAACTGCCGATTTGTGTCTTGACTTTAAATGAACTTACTGAAGTTACTTTCATTAATGAATACGCTAAAAAGATTTTTCCAGAATTATGTGCCCACACTGAACTAAGTGAGTTTTCAAAAGAACTTGCTAAACAAATTGAGACTTACCAAGCACCGTTTTTATTTAAAATTAACCAACGCGACTTTGACGTAATTTACGATGAGCCTGTGCACTCTATATTGATGTACGACGTCTCTGAACGAGAGCATTTGCGTCAACTTTACTTCAATAAAACCACTATTATCGGCTTTATTGAAATTGAGAACTTAGACGAGCAACTTACCAAACTAGAAATTGCCCAGCAGTCTGCTCTTAGATCAAAGTTCTTTATTCTAATGTCTGAGTGGGCAGCTAAGTTTTCGTGCTTCTTTAAAAGTTTTGGAAACGAAAAATTCTTGTTTGTCACAGACCGCCTAAACTTAGATAAAATGGTTGACACCAAGTTTGAAATAATTGACCAAATCAATCAACTTTCAAAAGACAACAATGTTTTAGTTTCACTTTCCATGGGTGTAGCTGCCTGGGCTACTCTAGACTTACTTAAAAATGCACAGATCGCCCAAGAAGCCTTGGAACTTGCTCAAAACCGCGGTGGTGGACAAGCGGTTGTCAATATAGAAAATGAAAATGTCCAGTTTTTTGGCGCAAAAGTAGACTCTGTGCAAAATCACAACGCTGTTTCTTCGCGTTTTAACGCAGAAACCATTAAAGCCGAAATTAATCGCGCGAAAAACGTCGTGATTATGGGACACACCGATACCGACACGGATTCCTTTGGTTCAGCGCTGCTGCTTTACTTAATTGCCAAAGAAGTAAAAAAAGACGGAGTGTACTTATACTACCGCGAAACTCAGTTTGACGAAACTGCTCGTAAAGTTGCCAAAATTGTACTTTCTGAAAACCCACGTTTCTTAAGTACTTTTTTAAGTGAAGTCCAAATTTTACCGCTAATTTCTGAAGACACTCTGTTAATTTGCGTAGACACATCAATTGAAGCGAGATTGATCTCACCTGCTATCTATCAAAAAGCCGAAAGAATTTTAACAATTGACCATCACCGACAAGTTCAAGGTAATTTTGAAAAGGCTTTATTTCAGTTTATTGAGCCAAACACTTCATCGGTTTGCGAAATGATAATTTCTTTAATTCCGTTCTTTGGACTGAAGTTAACTTTAACTCAAACAGAAGCCTCTGCAGTTTTAGCCGGAATAGTAGTTGACACCAATTCCTTTACTTTTAGAACCAGCGCCAATACTTTTGCAGCCTGTTCTTACTTAAAGGAAAAAGGCGCAAATATGATTTTAGTTAAAGACTGGCTCAGAAACCAACTATCCTCAGTTCAACTAATTAACGATGCTGTCGCAGGCCTGCAAGTTTTCTTAGACCGCTTTGGCTTTATTTCGGTATACGAGCAAATTAGCAACCGCACGCTACTTGCCCAAATCGCCGAAGCTGCTGTTAAAATTGAAAACATTGACGCTGCTTTCGCAATTGCCAAAATTGGTGAAGACGTCTATGTTTCTGCCAGGTCTATTAAACAAAACATCAATGTTCAGTTGATTTTAGAGCAAATTGGCGGTGGCGGACACTTCCAGGCAGCGGCTGCAAAAGTAGCAAACGCAAACATTAACGAAGTTGCGATAAAACTAAGATACATAGTAGACGCTGA
Organism: uncultured Acholeplasmataceae bacterium; assembly: GCA_963544405.1. Classification (GTDB taxonomy): domain Bacteria; phylum Bacillota_I; class Bacilli_A; order Acholeplasmatales; family Acholeplasmataceae; genus CALISC01. The sequence goes on along the minus strand of CAUUEZ010000004.1, from coordinate 78,086 downwards.
ATATAACCAAAAGGGAGAAAATATGAAAGTTATTTTGAAAAAAGATTTTAAGAAAAACAAAGCCCGCGACTTAATTGAAGTAACCGCTGGCTACGCTAAATATTTATTTAACGAAGGTATTGCTGAGCCTGCTAGCGAAGAAAATCTAAAGGCCCGAGAACAATTTTTCTTAGAAAAAGCAGAACAGGAAAAAGAAGCTGCAAAAATGTATAGTGCACTCAAGGTCAATATTGAAACTAAAACCGTGGTTGTAACGGTTAAAACTGGCGAAGGTGGGAAAATGTTTGGTGCAGTTACCGCTAAACACATAGCAGATGCTTTAGCCGAACAACACGAAATTATAATTGATAAGAAAAAAGTAGAACTGGAAAACCCTATTAACTCAACCGGCCGCTTTTTGGCAACAATTCGCTTTAATAAAGACTTTATTGCCAAATTAACCGTTGATGTTCGCCCACAAAATCATGACGCAGCCTAAAAAACCAAATAATAATTTAGCAAGTGCCTTGCCTGCAATTCCTTTTTCTGAAGAAGCAGAGCGTGCACTTTTAGCCGCTATTTTTGCTGAGCCTAAAATTTTGGTTGAGGTCGCAGATCTTTTGACACCCGAGATGTTTTATTTAGAAAAACACCAAAATGTTTTCAAGGCTATGCTTAAGTGCGGTCAAACTAAAGAAATTTTTACGCTACCAGATGTTTTAGATGAACTGAAAACTTTCTACCGTGGTAGTTTACCGATTGCTGAGAACCAGTATACTTTGGAACTTTCTGATTTAGTTGCAACTAGTTCTTACTTTAAGTCATATATTAACGTAATTAAAGGATACGCCTTTAAGCGAGAAATTATTGAACTTAGTAAAAAAATGTCTGAGCGCGCTATGCTAAACTCAGAGAAGTACACAGAACTTTTTGACTGGGCAGAAGCCGAACTTTTCGGCATTACTAAAAAACGTACAGTTGGTGGGTTTACTACAGTTGGAGAAGTCGCAGATTTAGTTGTTCAAGAGGCTAAACTTTTAGCCAACTCCAGTGAAGGCATTAACGGCCTTAGAACAGAGTATCCTCGCCTTGACCACGTACTTGGTGGACTTAGAGCCGAGGAGTTAATTATTTTGGCAGCTCGTCCTGGTGCTGGTAAAACTGCGTTTGCAATTAACTTAGCAGTTAATGTAGCGCATTCTGACAAACATGTTGCCTTTTTTTCACTAGAAATGTCTAACCTGCAATTAACTCAACGAATTATGGCCAATGTTGGAATGATTGACAGCCACCGTCTAAGCACGGGGTACATGGGTGCAGATGAATGGACAGCCACCGAGCAGGCTCAGACTATTGTTAAAAACCTAAATATTATTTTTGACGACTCAATTAGCAATAACGTCAACGATATTCGCGCAAAATGTAGACAACTTAAAAGCAAAAACAAACTTGATTTTATCGTAATTGACTACTTGCAACTACTTGAAGGTGAAGTTTCAAGGTCAATGAGTCGTGAAAACGAAGTGGCTAAAAACTCGCGAGCCTTAAAACAACTTGCGCGTGAACTTCAAGTTCCGGTGCTTTGTCTTTCTCAACTTTCTCGTCAAGTTGAGCGCCGTGAGTCTAAAACTCCACTGCTTTCAGATCTTCGCGAGTCTGGGGCGATTGAGCAAGACGCAGACGTTATTTTATTTATCCATGAACCCGAGACCGCTTTGCAAGACGCAATAATTACCACTATGCAGGAAAGCGATCCTGCTTATTTTGCTGACAACGCCAATCAAATTAACCGAAATGTTAAACAAGTTTCGCTGACTATTGCGAAAAACCGTCGCGGTGAGGCTAATATCTTTATCAACTACGACTTTATTTTAAATCACTCTAAGTTCAATGAATTTGGTGTAGATAAAAGCAACAACGACTACACAGAAAGAGAATAGAAACTATGTTTGAAAGATTAGAAGAAACTTACACAGTTTATCTAGATTTAGAACGTCAACTTGCAGAAGTTCAAGACGTTAAAACTATGACTAAACTGTCAAAGCAATTTTCAAAATTAAAACCTATTGTAGAAACTTATTTGGCATATAAAGACTTAAACACTCAGTTAAAAGAACTTACTGAAATTGAAGACCCTTCAATGCTTGAGCTAATTCACGAAGAAAAAGTAGAGTTGACTGAAAAAATTAAGGCACTTGAAGAAAAACTAAAAGTGCTTCTGCTCCCAAAAGATCCAGATGACGATAAAAACGTAATTGTTGAAATCAAAGGAGCAACTGGAGGAGACGAGGCCAATATTTTTGCCGGAGACCTTTTTCGTATGTATCAGCGTTTTGCCGACAGCAAGGGCTGGAAAGTAGAAGTTTTAAACTCAAGTCCGGGCACTCAAGGTGGGTTTTCTACAATTGAGTTTATGATTAAAGGCGAAAATGCCTTTTCTGTGCTTAAATATGAGTCTGGAGTTCACAGGGTTCAACGAGTTCCAAAAACCGAAAGCATGGGGCGTGTACACACTTCAACTTCTACCGTATACGTGACACCAGAGGCTGAAGAAATCGACTTTAATTTACCTTGGGAAGAAATCAGAGTAGATTATTTTTGTTCAAGTGGTCCAGGGGGTCAGTCTGTTAACACAACAAAATCAGCAGTAAGGTTAACGCATATTCCGACAAATACCGTAGTTTCTTGTCAAGACGGAAAGTCTCAGCATGAAAATAAAGACTCTGCCTACATTGTGCTAAAGTCAAGACTATACGACCAAATGATGCAAGAGAAAGCCGGCAAAGAAGGCGAACTTAGACGAGAACTAGTAGGTCGTGGCCAGCGTTCTGAAAAAATCAGAACCTACAATTACCCACAAAATAGGGTAACCGACCACAGAATTGGCTTAACTCTGCAAAGACTAGACTCAATTATTGACGGAAATGTAGCCTTGATAATTGACCCTTTACTACAGGAATTTGAACGTCGTGCGCTTGCTGAAAATAAAGACTAGACAAGTAAGTGCTTTACTGAATTATTATCAAGAATTATTTCGTAGACACGAACTTGAAGAAAACATTGTTGAACTAGTTCTTAGCCAAATTTTAAATAAGGCTAAATTTGAACTTTATTTAGTTCAAGACTTAAAATTAACTTATTTTCAAAAATTTAAGTTCATTAAAATTTTAAAACAAGTTTTTGAAAAAAACTTACCCGCTCAGTATTTACTTGGTGTTCAGAACTTCTATGGATATGACTTTAAAGTAAACCAAAATGTTTTGATACCTAGATTCACCACAGAACTTTTAATAGACTTAGCCAAAACACTTTCGTTTAATTCTGTTTTAGATATATGTACAGGCAGTGGCTGTATAGGCCTTACTTTAAAAAAAGAAGTGCCAAACGTCAGAGTTTTACTTTCAGATATCTCTAAAAAAGCCTTGAAAGTTGCAAAGCAAAACTCAAAAAACCTACAAGCAGATGTGCCGATTGTTCAAAGTGATTTATTTGAAAAAATCACCTCAAAGTTTGATTTAATTACAGCAAATCCACCTTATTTGACTAATGGTGAATACGTTTCTAAAAACGTCAATTTTGAACCTAAAATAGCCTTGTATGCCAAAGAAAAAGGATTTGCGATTATTAAAAAAATACTTTTATATTTTCCTAAATACTTAAATCCAGGAGGCCATGTAATTTTAGAAATTTCACCTACCCACAAAGAGTTAATTGAAACTAATTTACCAAAAGGCTTTAAGGTTAAATTTCATTTAGATGAACGCGAGAATGTGCGATTTGCTTTAATTTCGGAGATATAAAAAAATGAATAAAATCATTTTAAAAGAAAGCGATATTATTGTGTTGCCTACAGATACTGTGTACGGAATTGGTTGTAAATTAAGGGCATGTGATACTTTGGTTCGTCTTTTTGAAATTAAAAAAAGACCACTTGAAAAGGCTATTCCTGTCTTAGTTTCTTCGGTTAAACAGGCTAGCGAGTTTGCTTGGTTTTCAGAATCTGAGTTAAAACTTGCCAATCGTTTTTGGCCGGGAGCGCTAACTTTAATTTTAAAGACAAAAAAAGACTTTGTAGCGTTGCTAGGCGAAACTGTGGCGGTTAGAATGCCGAGACACAAACAAACTTTAGAAATTATTCAAGGAAATGGTCCACTTAGAGTAACTTCTTGCAATATTTCTGGTGAAAAACCGTTAACTTCTTCAACTGAAATAAAAGCAACTTTTAAAGACAAAGTTCAGCATTTTGTTTTTGATGAAAACGAAGCAACTTTTAGTAATTTACCTTCAACCATCGTTAAATTATTCAACAATAACGCTGAGTTTCTAAGAATTGGTGAAATTTCTCAAAATCAAATTTTAGATACACTTTGTCTTACTAAAACTAAATAATTTATTGCTCAAAATTTTCATTAAACGTAAACAATTTGCTATACTACAAATAGCAAATCTAGGCCCATCGCCAAGCGGTAAGGCAGCAGACTCTGACTCTGCGATCGTGGGTTCGAACCCTACTGGGCCTACCATATTTCTTATCATACAAGTTATTTGTTTTTTTAGTCTTAAACACGGAAGAAACCATAACAATTTAAATTTTAGTGATTGTCCTTATAATTTTTGGTTGTTAAATTAAGATAACAAAGTAAAGATTTACAATATGCAAATGTAAATTATGACATACCTTTTTAACAAATTGTTAAATATATATCATCTTTTGCAACAACTTAAAAATTGTATTTAAAATATATAATTTATAATTTAAGTTTTAATTTATTTACACAAAATTATGCATTAGCGCTATTTTAATATAGATAACATCATATGCAGCGATGTTTCATAAACTATATTTTTATAACAACTATAACAGGAGTAAAAAAAATGGTTGATTCTTCTAATATTAAACATTTATCTAAAGAAGAAATTATTAAAAACGGAAGTATTTTTACTCCTCAACACTTAGTCAGTCTTGTTTCTGAGCTTTTAGATGAGTATATTAGTTTAAACAGCGTAATCGGTGATTTTGGCTCTGGATATGGAGCTTTTTTGCAACAGTTTATAGGTAAAGGAAAGAGGTGCTTTGCCACTGAATATGATGAGAAATCTTATAGATTATTAAAACAAGAGTATCCAACTATTCAAATTTATCGAGAAAACTCACTATTAAACATTAGTAGAGATAAATACAAACTAAGTCATAAAGATGAATTTGTTGTAATTGGTAACCCGCCATATAACGATGTAACAAGTTTATATAAAAAAGGCGAGAAAGGTTCGCTTGTTTGTGATGAAAAAGTATATTCTAGAGATTTTGGAGTTTCTTTTTTAAAAGCTTATTCTGTGCTAGAAGCCAAATATATTTGTGTGTTACATCCGCTTGCGTATCTTATTAAAAAAAATAATTTTAGATCATTAGGCTTTTTTAAAGAAAACTACAGACTATTAAAATCAGTTATTTTCTCTAGTCAATATTTCGAATCTATAAAAAAGACAAATTCTGAATTTCCAGTTGTTGCTTCTCTATATGAGCGCAATTCAAAAGGAATGGATATAGAATTTATAAATAATTTTAAGTTTAATATCTACAACAGCAATAAAAATATAGTTTTTTCAAATATTACAACTATAGATGATAATGTTAATAAATATCCAAAAAAAGGGAAACACGATGGATTGCAGTTTTACACATTAAGAGATATAAACGCTCTAATGAGAAACGCAACTTTCATAGAAGGTGATATTCCCAATGGTGTCGAAGTTAAAGTTGAAAATTTGTATAAGTATGGCTGGATTTTATTTTTTAAAAATAATTTTAATCCCAGAAAAAATAAATATATTTATGGCAATTTATCGCCTTTATATCCAAAAAAAATAACTGATGAATTCAAGAATGCATCTGCATATTACGCATTTAACAATAATTCCCTAGTTAGGAAATATTTTTTTAAAATAGATATTGAAAACATGTATGGCGCTGAATTAGAAAATGAAAAAATTCTTCATGATTGTTTAGAAAAAATGTACATCTTTTAATTTATTTTCAATTTATTTGGCAAATATGAAATTTAGGTTTCTTTTAACGCATATATTTGATAAAATTATGTTAAAGGGTTGTCAAAATGAAAGAAAGTAAAATATTTTTTGTAAAAAATAATAAAGTTCATATTAGTATCCCTGTTAAAAACAAAGGAAAATTTAGGTGGAAAAATAGAAAAACATCAAACGATTATGGTGAAGGGTTTTCTACTGATAAAATTCCTTATTCTAGAGATAGTTACATAGAATGGCAAATAGGATACGATGTTCCTGTAAAAAGCTATGAAAACGATCCTATATCAAAACCAACCATACTAAATGAGATAAAATTTACAAACCTTAAAGGTGTTGAAAAACACCCATATGAATTATCAGAATATCTTGTTGCTATGTTTGATGCTGGTATCGTAACTAATAATGAAATTCAAAATTTGATTAATGAAGTATCAAAAAATAAAATATCGTTAGAGGAAGAATTCAAAATTAAAATGAATTTTGTCGGCGATTACGAAGTAGATGGATTTTTCTTTAAACAACAAGATATAACTCTGCCAACTTTTATACACAAAGAAAAAAATTACGATTTATCAGTTGAAATATCAATACAAAAACAACAATATGCCACTGGCGTCCAACCAATGTTATATTTAATTATACCTATCGCATCACTAGAAAACGGTAACGAAATGATTGGAAAAACAGCAAAACAGTTAAAATTCAATTATACTTCGCTCGTTATCGACGAAAAAAACAAAGGCTCTTTATTAAATATTTTTAGGTTTTTTGGCATATGCTCTGTTAAGCATAAACACGATATAAAAGAAATTTTGAGATTAATTAATGAATATACTGAAAAAAACAATCAATAATTTTATTAAAAAATAGCTAGACTGGGATAAAATATGTCAAAAGTAACCATAGATGTCGAATATATTAAAGATAACCTGAAAAAATCGGTTATGAGATAAGCGATTGTGATGTTAAAGAAAACAACGGAAAATATTGGCAATTAAAGTTTGCAAATACAGACGCGATCGTTAGTATTTACGATAATAATAAAAAGGGGAATACGGTAGTAAACGGAAAAGCTGGTGATAGTGTAAAGAAAAAATTAAAAGAAATAATCGAGAAACTAAAACACAAAGAATTAAAAATTGACAACTTAAACGAAAAAATAGTAGAACTAATTAAAGCAAAAAAAGAAGAAAATTACTACGACTATAAAAAAGAGTTTACCAGCAATAGCGAACGTGGTTCGTTGTTGCAGACATTATTTGTTTATCAAACAATATAAACAATCAAGAAGCATATCTAATTTTTGGTGTTGAAGATGACAGCAGTGTTGTAGGATTAGAAAATAAGTTAATTTCCAACAATATTTACGACACGCTGAAAAACGCAAAATTTGCTGGTGGTGTTTGTCCAGAAATTGATGTAAAAAACTTGTATTACCTACATTTTGATATTGGAGTAATTGTTTGCAAAAGTTCTAAAATGTTCCCTTTTACTTAACAGAAAAATGTAGAGATGTCAACCCATTCCATATATACACTAGAGTAGGCGATACTAATACTCCAAAAACTGGAAACGCAAGTTATGATGATATAAAAAAACTCTGGAGAATTCATTTTCAAAGGGAAAACGATGAACTTGATACAAATACAAAGTTAACAATCACCCCCTAATCATTTGCTAAACCATTAAAAAACTCCCTTCACAGGGAGTTTTTTAATGGTTTTATGTCTATTTGCGAATTAAATCAGGGCTGAACCAGTCGTTGTAAATCTTGTAGTCGTTGTTACCTGGTTTTAGTTTTTCGTAGTTAAAGAAACTTCTTTGGTTCATTTCTGAATTTAGTTTATCCATAGCTTTTGCGTGTAAGTCTGCACCAAAGTCAACTGAGCCAAGAATTTGTTCAAGTACATATTTCTTAGTGTTTGCGTTGTTTACTTTTTCTTTAAAAGTTTTTAACACGTTGTTTAGCACGTTAACTAAGTTAGTTGGAAGATCTGGACGGTAGTCATTAAAATCACTTAAGAAGTAAGTTTTAATTTGACCAACTGTAAGTTCGTCTTTTTTAGAGTTGTCTAGATTTAAACCTTTTTCTTTAAAGCGTTTAATTGTGTCTTTTGGACCTTCAGTAGTTGGTGCTTTTTCTAAAGAAAGACCAGCAAGCACATGGAAACCGAAGCTTGATTCTAGTTTTTTAAGTTGTTCTTTGGTAAAGTCTGCTGAGTTTTGAGCCTCAGAAGCGTACTCGATTACTGGGTTTTCAAGTGATGCTTCGTGTGGTTTTTTAGTTCCAAGTAATTGACGATAAAAGTCTAGAGCATGGCGCATAAATCTTTCGTCAAACTTAGAGCTTTGACCAAAGTCGTTTTTAGAGTTTTTAACTTTGTTTAATTTCTCTGCTTTTAAAGTCACGCCAGCATTTCTTAGTTTAACTAAGTCTTCTAGTTTTAAGTCATCACCAAAGTTTAATTTTTCTTTTGTTTTGTTGTCAAGAGTTTGTGTGTTTTTTTCGTAAGCGTCGTATGGAGTTAGACGCGGAATTGAATTGAATTTCTTCGCGATTTCGTCCAAAGTATCATACATCTTGTCAACACGGTTTTCATATGCTTGCTTAATTGCATATTTAAGTAGTTTAGAAAGGGTTTTGATTTGCTCAGCAGTTAGAGTATCTGCAGTAATTTTTTCGTTGTGTTTGCCGTCTAGGTTTGTGTCAAAGTAAGCAAGTAAGTGAGCAAGGTCTACGTTTGCGTATTCTTTAAATAAACGATTTGCACGTTTAGTTAGAGTTTCGTAGTTAAGCACATCTGGATCTAGTCTATATAGTTCAATTGCTTTTTGCAGGATTTTTTTGTTGTAGATTTCTGAGTATTTCTCTACATTGTAGTATTTGATGTAAAACTCATACACACCAATTGAAGAAGGTAGTTTGTTGCTTGCAAATTGGTTTTGAGAAAATGAGTTGATTTCTGATTTAATGGCTTTTTTAATGTCTTTTTTCATTTTGTCAGTAATTTTTGATTGGTAGTTGTCTAAAATGAATTTTTCCCCAAGTATATCGCGAGCAGCACCAGGGCCAATGATTTTCTTAACATGTTCAAAGAAATCTTTTAACGAAATTGGGTTTAGTTCTGTTTTTAAATCATTTAGATAAACAGATGATTTTTTAAATGAAAGAATGTCAGTTCTAGATGATTTGTGAGCAACATTTTTAAATAGTGCTCTGGTTTGTGCATACATTACGTTGTCGTTAACATGCACTTTAACTTTGGCAAGCATTTTTTCATTTGCTTGTTTAATGTAGGCGTCGTCTAGCGCTTTTTCTTCTAAGATTTTGCGAATTTTTTCTTGAACTGCTTTAGCCTCGTCAGTTTTTTGGAATTTATCGTCTTTTTTATTGTAGATTTTTTCGTTGTCTACTTGGTCTTTATTTGAAGAAAGTAGGTAGGCAAGGAAGTTTTTGTTGTTTTTTCTTTGAATGTCTTGAGAATAGCGGCGAGCTCCGTTGTCTTTTAAGTCAAGTGAGTAAATGTAGTCTCTAAGTCCTGTATCTTCAAAGTCTTTGTATTTCATTTCTTTAGTAGATTCAAGAACTTCTTTAGTTACTTTGTTAACTATTTTTCCTTCTGCACTGATTTCAATTTTTTTGTCGTCTGGTTGAAATAAATTATAAATTTCAATAAAACGCTTTAATATTTCTTTTTTGTCGTCGTAGTTTTTCTTGTCATCAGCATTTTTTTGATAGCGGCTGTCAAGAGCAACATCGGCTTTTCCGTCTTCTGCTTTACGACTTTCTTTGATTTCGTAAAGTGTGTAGAACTCGTTTAATTGGTATTTGTTTAATTGAGATGAGCCGTCGTTTTTAACTGTACCAAAAATTTTTGGGTTGTCAGTTAAGATTTTTTTAACGTATTTGTTAACGTCTTCGTCTAATTTTTTTTCTTGCAGAATTTTGTTAACATCTGGAATTTCATACCAAACGTTGTTAGCAGCACGTTTGATTTTAAATAAACGCATGATAGTTTCAAATTCTTTAGTGTTTAGCAGATCAACTTTTAAGAAAGAAACTGTGTAGTCTTGGTAGCGGTAAGTTGATTTGTAGTAGTTTTTGATTTTTTTGTCAGTTACATAGTAGTCGCTTCTCTTGTTTGCAAGGTCTTTTTTGATTTGGTCTTTGGCAAATAAGTATTCAGCAACTTTTAAGTCTCTGGCTTGAAGTAGGTAGTCAGGAAGACGTTTGTCTTCACGAATAGTTTGAGTAAGTTCTTGTGCAAGGTCAGTTACGTTAGTGTTTGGAACTTTGCCTTCAAGGACTAACTTATCTAAAAACTTAGTAGTTTTTTCAAGAATTTGTTCGTCTTTAATTTTGCTGGTTCTTAAGTATTTTTTTAAATCCTTAAGTTCACCAACTCCAAGAATTTCTTTTAAGATAACCTCTTTTGCGTATTCATAAATTTTAGTGTCAGAGAAATTAACTTTCTTTAAGTATTCTTTGTAGATTTGGCGGTTAGCAAGTTCATATAAAAAAGAACCTGCTGTATATCTTAGTCTATTGTAAAGTTCGCGGTTTGTTACGTTATATTTACCTGTTTTGGCGTAAATAGTATCGGGGTTAAGTACATTTAAATTTAGCGAACGACATGATGCTAAAGTAAATGCAGATACTAGCACTAAAACAAAGGCAAAAAGTTTTTTAAATGGGTTTATAGTCATAAAATCTCCTTTAGTTTTAATTTAAAACATAACACGTATAATATAACATATAAGAGGTTTTATTCAAAATAAAAGATGCTTAATTTAAATGTATTTTCCTTAAAAAGTAGTTCCGCTGGAAACTGTGTTTTGTATCGTTTTTCTGACTTTATTTTTATGATAGACTTCGGAATTTCGGTTAAATATTTTGAAAACTGTCTAAAAGAACTAGAAATTGATGTAAATCTGGCTAAATTTGTATTTATTTCGCATGAACACTCCGACCACGCAAGCGGTTTGCACGCCCTTGTTTTTAAGTATCCACACATCAAGATAATTGCCACACCAGGCACTAAAAAAGCATTGATTGAAAAGCATAAAATTGAAGAAAACCTTTTTATCACACACCAATATTTAACAGATTTCAAACTAGGTGAATTAAACTTTTCACTAGTTCCTACAATCCACGACGCAGCCGAGCCATGTGGCGTCTTTTTTTGGAGTGAAAACTCAAAATATGTCCACATCACAGACACAGGCAGTCTGCCAAGTTCAACCACTGCCAAAATCAAAGGTAGTCAATTCTTTTTTGTAGAAGGCAACTATGACTATAATTTGCTTAAAAACTCCAAACGCCCACTTTCTTTAAAACAAAGAATTTCATCGGACTACGGACATCTTTCAAATCAACAGGCTGCTTGCTTGATAGAAATTCTAAGATCTCGCGAAGAAAAGTGTTTCTGGTTTATTGGACACATCAGCCAAGAATGCAATTCACGCCAGGCCATTGAGTCTGCTTTGGTTGAATGTATTTCTGATCCTACTAATTTAGACTTTAAGTTAGCAGATTCAAAAAAAATTACAAAGGTGGTGTTTTAAATGACTTTAATCGCAGTTGACAAAATCAGAGAAAACCACATCAAAGCAGGAATTGAGTTTTACTTAAAGCAACTTCCTAAAATTCAAGTTATTGAAATCAAAGTCAAAGACAGAGAAAAAGAGTCTCAAGACATTTTAAAACAAATTAAAACAAGTGACTTTGTTGTGCTTCTAGATGTGCAAGGCGATTTAATGGATTCGCTTGAATATTCTAAATATTTAGAAAAACTAGAAAATGAAGCCAAAGACATAGTGTTTGTAATTGGTGGAAGTTTTGGAGTTTCGGATTTAGTTAAACAAAGAGCCAACAAATTGCTTTCGTTTTCTAAAATGACATTTCCGCACGAGCTTTTTAGACTAATGTTTTTTGAGCAACTATACCGCGCGTATAGTTTAAAAATCAACAAAAAATACCACAAATAAACTATAATGTAAGTGATTTTAAGACACAAATTAAGGGAGGTTAAATGACTTTTAAAGACACATATTTGAGCACTATTTCGGCAATTAAAAGCCTAAAAGTTGCGCAAATTAACCCCCAAATTGTAGTAAATGATAAGCACATATTTACTGAGTTTGAATACATTTTTGGCCCATGTTCAATTGAGTCAGAAACTCAACTTGAAGAGATCGCTAAAACCATTAAAGAAAATGGTTTTAAGTTCCTGAGAGCAGGTGCTTATAAACTTAGAACTGAGCCAAATTCTTTTCAAGGACTTGGCAAAAAAGGACTTGAAATACTTCACAAAATTGGCAAGAAATACGGACTAATTACTGTTTCGGAAATCCCCTCACTAGCGCATTTAGATGAGTTTGTTAAGTACTGTGATATCATTCAAGTTGGTATGCGGAATATGCGTAACTTTGAGCTTCTCAAAGCACTTGGCAAAACTAATAAACCGGTTATTTTAAAGCGTGGAGACTCCTCTACTATACTTGAGTTTCTACAGGCCAGCGAGTATATTTTGAAACACGGAAATGACCAAATTATACTTTGCGAAAGAGGCATTCGCACGTACGAAACTTTAACCAGAAACACACTAGATTTAACTGGCGCTTTTATCTTAAAAGATTTAGTTAAAATTCCGGTTATCATTGACCCTAGTCATAGTATTGGCTCTACTGAATATGTTGAAAAGTTTCTCCCTTATATTGGAAAACTTGAGTTTTCAGGTGCTTTGGTAGAATGTGCAAAAGAGCCTGAAAAGGCTTTATCTGACGGTTTTCAAGCATTAAAATTAACAGAAATTGCTAAGTTTAGCAAAATCAAAAATAAGTAAAAGAGGTGTTTAAAATGGCATATAAAACTACTGTATTTAAAAGAAATGTAACAATCGGCAGAGTTGTTGACTATATTCAAATTTGCAATAACTTAGCCTTAAATAAACGAGTATTTGTAGTGACTGACCAAAATGTTTTTGATTCAAGCGCACGCACAGAGTTTGCTAAAAAAATCTCTGTGAAAGTTCACTGGATTGTTTTAAAACCAGGTGAGGCTTACAAAAATATACAATCGGTCTCTGCGGTCTTGATGCATTTAGATCAAAACAACTTCACAGCTAACGATGTTTTAATTGGTTTTGGTGGTGGCGTGGTTTGTGACTTAACCTCTTTTATTGCATCAACTCTTTACAGAGGAGTTGCTCATGTTTTAGTTCCAACTTCAGTAATTGCGATGGTAGACGCTGCAATTGGCGGAAAAACAGGTATCAACTACTTAAACATTAAAAACTACCTTGGTACTGTTTATCCTGCATATGAAACTATAATTGATCAGACTTACCTGGAAAGTCTACCTGCACTTGAATACAAACAAGGAGTTGCAGAAGTTCTTAAAATCGCCTTAATAGCCGATAAAACTCTACTTAAAAAACTGATTAAAAACAACTTTACTTTAAATGAAGAGATAATTAAACGCTCAATTTTAGCCAAAAAAGCAATTGTTGAAAAAGACGCATATTCTTTAAGTCGCCGCAAAATGTTGAACTTCGGACATACTATTGGCCACACCATTGAGTCTAGTTTAAATCTAGATATCGCACATGGCGAGGCTGTGCTTTACGGAATGCTACTTGAAACTGAGTTAATTTACGAAAAAGGTTTAATAAAAAAACCAGTTTTCGACAAAGTTTTAAAAACCATTAAATCCTTCCCACTGTATAAACGCGAAAAACTTGAAGAAATTAGAAGAAGTATTTTAGTTAAATATTTATTTAACGACAAAAAACAAACTAAAAATAGCGAAATTACTTTAACTAAAGTTAAAAAAATTGGCAAAGGCGAACTAGTTAATGTCTCAATTTCAGACATTCAGGCTTATTTAAACTAATGCAGGATAATCTTAAATTTTATTCTGATTTAAAAGAGGGTGTGTTTAGCGCACCTTCTTTTAAATCAGACACAATTAGAAAACTTTTAGTCTTGGCTTTTTTAGGAAAACCTGCCACACTTTGTGGCGCTTCTTTGTCGATAGATGAACTTGTTGCTATCAAAGCCTTACATGAACTTGGTGTAAATATTGATGTCAACGGAGATAAAATAGAAATTAAAAACGCTTCTCAACTTAACTACATAGAAGACTATATTGACTGCAATGAATCTGCTACTTTGTTTAGACTACTTTTCCCACTTCTTCTTTTTAAGTTTGGCGAAGTTAAACTAACCGGACTAGATACCCTTTTTACACGCCCACTTTCTGAGTTTAATGAAATTTTTCCGCAAATTGACTTTAAACTGAATGCAAAAGCCCAAAAATGCCTGGCTAAAGGTGTAGTTGAAAATCAAGTAATTGAAGTAAACTCAAAAATTTCAAGCCAGTATTTATCTGGTGTATTTTTAGCCTGTGCATTGATTGGCAACGGTAACAAAATTAAAACTGATTTTGACTTGTCTAACCCTAATTTTGTAACGTTAACGTTAGATGTGTTAAAAGAGTTTGGCTTTGGATTAAAAAAAGACGAAAAAGGACACTACTATTTTGAACGCACAAAAGACTTTAAAATTCCTAGAGAAATTAAAATTCGCCGAGATTATACACACCTGTTAACTGCCCTTACTTTAACTAAAGGACTTAAAAACAAAGTTAGTTTTAGCGGTCTTAGCGCTAAAGATAAATACAGTTTTGAAGTTTTTGAACAACTAAACACTGTTGGCTACACACCTATTTTTGACGCCAACTTTATTTCACTTCCTAAAATTCCGCACAAAATTGACTTTGCAGAAATCAACTTTAAAAATTCAATTGACAATGTGTTTTCTATATTTGCCCTTTGTTTAACTAACCCTGCTAGATATCGCTTTGTTAATATTAAAACTTTAGCGTTTAAAGAAAGCGATAGACTTGCTCTGTTAATTTCTATTTTGAAACAACTTAAAATTAACCACCTTTATAAAGATGGAACGCTTGAGTTTACAGTTTTGAGGGAGTGTGATTTTTTCCATGTTCACTGCTCTGATTTTTTTGACCACCGTGCACAAATGCTGGAACTGATTTTTAGATACTGGGCTAAAGTACCTCAGTTTACTTTACCAAAATACATTTCGGTCTATAAATCATATCCTGAGTTTATTTCTTATTTTAAAACCGATTTGCAAGACTTTGTAGAACTTGAAAAACTGCGCAGTCAAATTGATTCAATTGACGCAAAAATTGAAGCCGCACTTTTAGAACGCAAAAAAATTACTGACAAAGTTGCTAAGTTTAAAAAAGAAAACTTACTTGATTTAGTTTCATATGACCGTCGCCGTATTGTTATCAATCAAAAAAAATCTATACTTGCAAGAAACTTCTTTAATCATTTAGTTTCATTAACTGAATCTAGCAACCAACTTTCTGTGTTTGGCGCTGGTTTGATTGGCCAAGGAATTGCAGACTCCTTGTCTCCAGAAATTCACGAAGAAATTGCTAAGGCTGTGAAAGTCAAAAAATATCCATATGAGTTATTTGAATGTGAAGACGAAAAAGATTTGCCTGGGCTTGTTGAAAACTTAATTTTAGATGAAAATAAATTATTTTTAAATATCACTACACCTTTTAAAAACTCGGTCCTTAAAATCACTGACAAAAAAAGCGATATTGTTAAAAAGACAAAAGCCGCTAATACAGTTTTTGAAAAAAACGAAGAACTTTACTTACTAAACACAGATTTTTTTGGCGTGTTTTCATTCATTCAATCTATCCCTAATTTGAAAAAAGAAGTCTATATTTTGGGAACTGGTGCTGTTGCTAGAACTATTAAGGCAGCGCTTGAATATTACGCAGAAAACTCTAATTTAGCCGTACCTTTAATCTTCTTTGTTTCACTTTCGCCACAAAAAGAAGGCGAAATCAGCTACACTGATTTTTTAAAACTGGCTAAAGGCAATAGCGAAACCGCTATTTTTAACGCCACAACTTGTTCATTTAAACAACTAATTGACCAAGGTTCGTTTGACCCTAAGATTTTTAAAACTGCAGGTTTTGTTGCCTCAGTTAACTATAAACTAGATAACCTTGAGTTTAGGCTGAAGTATCCGCAAGTACAGTACGGCGAAACTATGCTTATTTACCAAGCATTTGTCTCACTTTATGCTGCCTTGACTAAAGAAACTGATACTGGCGAACTACTTAGCGCCTTATTTTGGTATATTGAAAATGCAGAGCTTAGAGATATCTGAAAAAGTCAAAATAGAAATCTACGGAGACACTCATAGCGAAAAAATCGGAATTCGGCTATTTGGGTTTCCAAAAGATTTTTATGTTGATTTTAAACAAGTAGAGAAAGCCTTAGAAAGACGCAAGTCTACTTCTATTTTTACGACTCCTAGAAAAGAGCCAGATAAGTACATTATCGTATCCGGGTTTAAGGAAAATAAAACTAACGGGGATGTTATTGATGTTTATTTTGAAAACACAAACACTATATCTAAAGACTACACGCAGTTTAGTTTAACTCCAAGACCAGGTCAGGCTGATTTTATTTCAATTCAAAAGTATGGAAAAACTTTTCCAGGTGGTGGACTTTTTTCCGGCAGAACTACTATTTTGTTTGTCTTTATTGGCGAAATAGTTCGCCAATATTTAGGCATTGAGTTCAGCAGTCAAATTAAACAAATTGGCACTGAAAAAAACCCTTTGAAGTTTGTTGAGTATTTAAATCAAATCAAAGAAGAACAAGACAGCGTTGGTGTTAAAATTCAGACTACTTTAACTGGATTAAAACCAGGTGTTGGCTCAGTTTTTTTTAATAAACTAAACTCCAATATCGCTAGATTTGTATATTTAATTCCAGGAGTAAAGGCACTTGGTTTTGGCCTTGGTTCGGATACAGTTTGCAAAAAAGGCTCTGAGTATAATGACGTTTTAGCTGATTTGTCTGGCAGAACTCATACTAACAATGCAGGTGGAATAGTTGGTGGGATTTCAAATGGGAACCCTATTTTAATTGAAACCACTTTTAGACCAACCGGATCAATTTTCAAGCCTCAAACTACTCTTAATTTAAAAACTGGTAAAATAGAGTTGATAGAAATCCAAGGTAGACACGACATTTGCTTTGGTTTAAGAGCACCAGTTATTGTAGAAGCAATGACAGCCTTGGCTGTGTTTGCCACAATTGAAGGAGATAAAAATGATTAAAATAGCCGTTGATATGATGGGTGGGGACCTTAGCATTTTTGAAAATAAAAAAGCAATAAGAGCCTTGTTGGGCGAAAATACAGATATTGAGTTTTACTTAGTTGGAGATGAAAGTAGACTAAGTGAGTTTGTTAATCACCCTCAATGTAAAATTATTCACACAGATAAATATCTTGATATGGGAGTGGAAGACCCATTTGCTGAGTTTAGAAAAACTCCAGAGCATTCTCTTTTTAAAGCACTTACTTTACTTAAAAATAACCAAGTTGACGCCGTGGTTTCAGCAGGTCCAACACAAGCAGTAGTTTTTGGGTCTCACTTAATTGTAGGTAGACTACCAAAAGTTCGTAGATTAGCATTAGCCATTCCTTTCAACACAGTTGATGGAACTAAAAAAATTCTACTAGATTGTGGTGCTACTGCTGAAATTTCGCCAAAAGATTTAGTTGATTTTTCGCAAATTGGTGTTACTTATTTAAAACAACTTATTGGAAACAACGATTTTGTGCCACAAGTCGGGCTGGTTTCTATAGGTTCTGAAAAAGGTAAAGGCCGTGATTTTGAGCGTTCTGCTTATGATTTACTTAAAGAAACTCATGAGTTTAATTTTTATGGCAACGTTGAACCAAAAGAACTGTTTTTTAAAAATGCAGATGTTTTAGTAACAGATGGATTCAGTGGTAACTTAATTTTAAAATCCATGGAAGGCGCCTTGTTAGGCTTTAAAGAGAACTTTAAAAAAGAACTTAAATACTGTTTACTTAAAAAACTTGCTTTTTTAATTTTAAGAAAATCAATTAAAAGAGCAGTTAAAAAATTGACTGCAAACGACACTGGTGGCGCCTTGATTCTTGGAACTAAAGGTGTAGTAGTTAAAGCACATGGCGCTGCTAAACACCAAGACTTAAAACAAGCCATTAAACAGGCTAAAGTTTTTGTTGAAAACAACATTATTGAAAAATTCTTGAAGGGACTTGAAAATGACAGATGAGAAAGCCTTTTTAAAGTCAATCGGAGTTAAGGTAAAAAACTTAAAAAATTTCATTCCTGCTTTTATTCACTCATCTTACGGTAATTTAAATAAACTTCCAAACTACGAACGCCGCGAGTTTTTAGGAGACAGTATTTTGGACTTCTTAGCAGCCGAAGCACTGCTAAATAAGTATCCAGATGAAAACGAAGGTTTTCTTTCTAAACAAAGAGCTGCCATGATTTCTGAAGACGCACTTTTGGTTTACGCCAAAAAAATCAACTTAGATAACTACATTAAAACCAGAGTTTCTCCAATTCCAAAGTCTATAATTGCCGACTGTATGGAGGCCTTAATTGGCTCAATTTATCTGGACAGCGGGATTGACAACTGTAGAGATTTTTTTAATAAACACATATGGTCTGTGTTTTTAAAAGAGATTGATATTATTGACTACAAAACCGTCTTACAAGAGTATTATCAAGGATTTTCAAATAAGTTAATTTCCTATAAACTATTATCTGAAACAGGACCTAGCAATGACAAAGTTTTTGTCTCTGGAGTTTATTATGAAAAAGATGTACTCCTGGCTACTGGAACAGGTCGTTCAAAAGCATTGTCTGAAAAAGAGGCTGCTAAAAAAGCCCTTGAAAAATTGCAGACTAAGGAGAACACAAATGCTTGAAAAATTATTTTTAGACTACTCACTTGATTTTTTAAAATTAGTTTCAGAATACCAAAAGAAGTTAAACCTATCGGCAAATGAGTATTCTTTTGTGGTACTCCTGCTTTCTGAAAAAAAGAAAAAACATACAGTGCTTTCTTTTGTTAAAAAAACTGGACTTGAAAAAAGTGTCGCTGAAAACACTTTAAACTCACTACACTCCAAAAAAATTATTACTTTTGTCTACGAAGAAAACGAAAGTGGAAAAGTTAGAGAACTGATTTCTTTAAAACCACTTTATACTCAAATTTTAGAATTCATTCAAAATCCAGAGTTAGACCCACAAGAATGTTTACTTAAAGAAGTTGCAGAACTAATTGAAAAAAGTGCCAAACCACTTTCTGCCAATCAGTATATTTTGGTTAAAAACTGGCTTGAGAATAAAAAAATTACGCCTAGTACTTTAAAGGAAATAATTGAAAACATTATTAAAGAAGGTTATTTTACTTTTGGTAAATTAGAGGCTGTTGTTCAAAACTATTCAGTTGAAGGTAAACCGCTTGACCAAAAAGACAAAAAAATCCTTTCACAAATTTTCAAACAATAGTTTATTTTTTTAAAAAAACTCAGTAAATCAAAAAGTGCCACGTTCCTATTCTTTAGGTAATGTGGCACTTTTTTATTTAAATTCACTTTAATAAAGTATTTACTTAGTTAAATAATTTATTAAAAAGAATTTAACTCGGTGGTAAGAATAATTATTTATCTTAAATAAGATAAACAATTATGATACACAACAAGTTCTATCTAGTGGTCGCAGTCGTTAATTGAACTCAAGATACCGATAGTAGCATTTCTAACGCTTTTTGCAACTACATTTTTTAGAACAACAAGAATGTTTTTTCTACTTTTTTTCATGTTTTTCCTCCTTTCGTATTTTATTATAATAACACATTTTAAAAAAACATGCAAACAAATCACTCATTTGAAATATTTACAAACCTTTAAAATTGTAATATAATATTATATAATGACGAAAAAAAGTTCTAAAAAGGTAGGTAATCATGGAAATATTTATTGGATCTGACCATGCTGGTTTTTCGGCAAAAGAAAAAATCAAAACACATTTAAAAGAAACTACTAAGTACATAATTACTGACCTTGGAACTAACTCAACAGGTTCAGTTGACTATCCTGTTTTCGGTGAAAAAGTTGCCAGAAAAGTAGTTGAAACGAAGGACTCACTTGGCATTGTTGTCTGTGGTTCTGGAATTGGTATTTCTATCGCTGCCAATAAAGTCAAAGGCGCCAGATGTGCCTTGGTTTACACCAAAGAAGCCGCACACTTAGCAAAACTACACAACAACGCAAACATAATTGCGTTAAGCGGACGCGGATTTGAGTCAAGTGTGTTAATTGAGTTTGTTGAAGAGTTTTTGCAAACTGAATTTGAAGCGGGCAGACATCAACGTAGAGTTGACATGCTAAACTCACTTTAATTAAAAGGAGTAGACAATGGTAAAAATTTTAAATCACCCACTAATTGAACACAAAATGAGCCAACTGCGTTCAGTTCACACTAAAACCAAAGAATTTAGAGAACTGGTTTCTGAAATCGCTACCTTGGTAACTTATGAACTTTCTCGCGATTTTCAAACTAAAACCGTGGAAGTTACTACTCCGATTGTTAAAACTAAATGTCAGGAACTCAAAGAAGAAGTTGTTTTAATTCCGGTTTTAAGAGCAGGACTTGGTATGGTTGAAGGGGTTTGTAGTTTAATTCCAACTGCCAAAATCGGACACATTGGGCTGTATCGCGACGAAGAGACCTTGGAGCCAAAAAAATATTTCTTTAAAGTTCCTGAAAACACCAAAAACTCGCTTGTTATTGTGCTAGATCCAATGTTAGCAACTGGTCATTCTGCTGCTTACGCAATTCAGGCTCTTAAAGAAATTGGTGTTAAAAACATCAGATACGCAGGTATTGTTGGTTGTCCTGAAGGCATTCAGTTACTACAAGAAAAACATCCAGACGTTGATATTTATTTAGCACAAGAAGACAATCACTTGAATGAAAACGGCTACATTGTTCCTGGACTTGGGGATTGTGGCGACCGTTTATTTGGAACTAAGTAATTTATGAAAAAATTCGGAGCCTGGTATTTACTTGTCAGTCAAATTATTTTTTCACTACTAATCCCAACGGCAGTTGGTGCTTTGATTGCCAAAAAGTCAGGCTATAGTTCAGTTGGCATTGGCGTTGCTGCTTTAATTGGTTTTGGAATTGGATTTGTTTCTTCAATTTCTTTTGCTCTAAACATTTACCGCAAACTAATTAAAACTGAGAAGAAGGAAACAAAACCTCAAGACACCCCAAAAATTGGCGATGAAAATCAAAACGATTAACCACTTTGTCTATTTTCTTTACTTATTTAGTTTTATTTCTAGCCTTGTTTGGTTGTACATTGATAAAACTGCGTATTTATTTGCAAACCTTGCTTTAGTTTATTGTTTTTTGTTTACTTTAATTTTAAAAATAGAGTTAAAAACTTTTAAAAAAGCACAAGTTTTTGGATTTACTATTTTGCAAAACTTTGTGATATTTACACTGTTTTTACTAATCTTTATTTTAAGCAGTATTTTAAAGTTAAAAACACCTGGCTTAAATTATTTAAGTTTTGGCACCACTTTGGCCGGAAGTATAGTACTCGCAAGTATTGCTATTTTGGTTGAAACAAAAATTGTGAAAGGAGAAATATGTTAGAAAATCTAGAAATCAATAAGTTCCCACAAGCGATTACTCCGTATTTTTTTGCATCTCTTTTCATAATGACAATAATTGCTGTATACGTCTCTGCAATTGGCGCTGCTGTTGAAAGACTCAGCGGAAAAGAACCAAATAAGTTTCTCTACTGGCACATTAAAGCGGTTGACAGCGTCAACACTTTCTTAAAACAAAACATCGGGATTCACTGGCGAACCGCTGCTCCTTATATCTTCACACTGATTTTCTTTATTTTGTTTGCCAATATTTCGGGAATTTTTGGACTAATTACACCAACTGCCTTCACCGCAATCACAGTTCCGCTAACCCTGTTTTCACTATATTGCAAACATCAAATTGGACTAAAGTCAAGAAAAGCCAAACACTTTAAAGGTTTGTTTGAACCAGTTTCTATTATGTTTCCAATTAACCTGCTTTCTGAGTTCACGCCCATTCTTTCTATGAGTTTTCGTTTATTTGGAAATATAGTGAGTGGCGGAATTCTGCTTTCTTTAGTCTACTCACTACTAGGCGGTCTTTCTCCGTTTGTCACGCCAATTATGCATTTTATCTTTGATATTCTGTTTGGTTGTATTCAAACCTTGGTGTTTGTACTACTAACTGTTATTGCGATTTCGCAAAAGACCGAGAATACTGATAAGTATGAAAACACAGATGAAAACTTTTTACTAGAGTATAATTTAGTATACAAAAACGCAAAAAATTAAAATTAGGAGGATATATTTCATGGACACAATTTTAAACTTAATTGCTAATTTAAACTTAATGCAAGTTGTAGGTTCGCTTGCCTATATTGGCGCTGGTATTGCTGTATTTACTGGTTTTGCAACTTCAATTGGACAAGGTTTAATTGGCATGAAAGCCGTTGAAGGTGTTGCTCGTCAACCAGAGGCTTCAAACAAAATTATGATTTTAATGATCATTGCCCAAACCGTCGTTGAAACTTCTGCCATCTACGGTATGGTTGTTGCCTTTACTTTAGCAAGTAAATAAACACCGATTTAGTTTCGCTTTTTTAAAAATGACTATTTATACAGATATTTCTAAAAACATCGTAAAGACCGTGGAAAAAGGTCTTTACTCAATGTTTTCAGATTGGTCTATTATTGTCTATCAATTAACTGCGCTGTTTATTCTTTATCTAATAGTGCGTTTTTTCTTTTGGAAAAAAATCACTAAGTTTTTAGATGAACACAGAATGCAGGAAATTAAAGAAAAACAAGAAGCGAATAAAGCACAAGAAGAAATCAAAGCCTTAAAGGCAGAAATTAGTCAGAAGTATTTATCTGCCCGTGATGACATCGAACAAATGAGAGACACTTTAATTAAAGACGCCCAATTAGAACGCGACGAAATTTTGGCTAAAGCTAAAAAAACCGCAGAACGACGACTTGCTAAACTAGACAACGAAATTGAGGCTGAAATTAAAGAAAAAGAAGCAGAAATCAAACAAGCAATTAAAGCGATTTCCTACAAGGCTACTAAGTTAATTGTCAAAAAAGAAATTGATAAAAACTTATACGAAAACGAACTTGATCTTTTAATTGAAACTGAACTTGAAAATGCAAAAAAATAACTACGCCAAATACGCACACGCCTATTTTAATTTTGTTAAAGACAAAACTTCACAAAAGGTTTTAATTGAAGAACTCCGCACTTTTAAAAATATTTATGCCAAAAGCCCTGAGTTAATTTCAGCACTGGCATATGGCCGCATAGACGCCGAAAGAGTTCTTGCTCAGTTCAGTAAAGAAACTCAAAGTTTTGTAAAAATTTTAATTAAAGACAAAGCAATTTTGGCAATTGACAAAATTTATGCGGAGTTTATGCGCCTGCAAAACATTGAAAAAAATCAAGCGTATGTAACTATTTCTTCGCCTAAAAAACTAACAGATACACAAATTAAAACTCTAACATCTGAACTTAAAAAAATTATTCAAGGCAAGGCCTTAATTTTAAGACAAGAAATCAATCCAAAACTAATAGATGGCCTTAAGATTGATTATGCTGGCCGCAGCCTGGACTTGTCAGTTTTAACCAAATTAAGAGAAATGTTTAGATAAAGAAAGGAAACAAAATGGCTTTAGATATCAAAAAACTGCAAACTCAAATTGAAGAAGAGCTGAAGGCTCAACAAAACGAAAGCCAGTTCCAAGAAGTCGGCTATATTTTGACAGTCGGTGATGGAATATGTTTTTGCTATGGACTTAAAAACGCCATGATGGGCGAAAAAGTCGTATTTAACAGATCTTGTTTTGGAGTAATTTTTAACTTAGAAGTTGATAAAGTCGGAATTATTTTACTAGGAGATATTTTTTCAATTAAGGAAGGCGATGAGTGTAGGTTAACCGGTAAAATCTTTGAAGTGCCGGTTGGCGAGGCCTTACTTGGTCGTGTGGTTGACCCGCTGGGAGAACCACAAGACGGACTTGAAAAAATTATAACTTCAGAAACTCTGCCAATTGAAAGGCCTGCGCACGCCGTGATGGAGCGAGACCACGTCAACGAACCACTGCTTACAGGCATTGGAATGATAGATGCCTTGATTCCGATTGGCAAAGGCCAAAGAGAGTTAATTATTGGCGACAGACAAACCGGAAAAACCTCTATTGCTATTGACACAATTTTAAACCAACAGGGTAAAAATGTAATATGTGTCTACACAGCAATTGGCCAAAAACAACAAACTGTTGCACAAATTAGAAAAACTTTAGAAGAACACAACGCACTTGACTACACAATTATAGTCTCAGCACCCGCTCACAAAGAAGGAACGCTTCAGTATTTGGCTCCATTTTCAGCGTGTTCTATGGCCGAATACTTCGCTGAACGTGGACGCGATGTTTTAATAGTTTACGACGACCTTTCAAAGCACGCTGTTGCTTACCGCGAACTTTCGCTACTACTTAAACGCCCACCTGGCCGCGAGGCTTTTCCTGGAGACATATTTTACCTGCACTCAAGACTACTTGAACGCTCTGCAAAATTATCTAAAGTTTTAGGTGGAGGCTCACTTACCGCGCTTCCGATTATTGAAACTAAAGCAGGAGACATTTCTGCCTATATTCCAACTAACGTAATTTCTATTACTGATGGACAAATTTTTTTAGAAACCGAACTTTTTTACAAAGGTATTCGTCCCGCTATTAACTCAGGACTATCGGTTTCCCGAGTTGGTGGCTCTGCTCAGTTTAAAGCAGTTAAGCGAGTGTCTGGACTACTTCGTATATTTTTAGCGTCATATAAAGAACTTGAGTCTTTCTCACAATTTGGCTCAGATTTAGATGAACTTTCTTTAAAGAAACTAGCCAGAGGTCGTCTGGTCATTGAAATTTTTAAGCAAAATATTCATGATCTAATTGACTTTACCACACTTGCTTGCGTGCTTTGGGCACTTAACCGTGAACTGCTTGACGACATTCCTATGGCTAAAGTTAAAACTTTTGTTAATTTTGTCACTAAGTTTCTGCAAAGTGAAGAGACTGGAAAAGCGGTTTACAAGGCAATTTCTCAAACTAAAGATTTTCCTGAAGACACGCTAATGGCAGAACTGATTTTGAAGATCAAAAAGGTTCTTTAATGCTTAACTTAAAAGAAACTAAGAAAAAAATTCAAGCTCTTTCGGAAACTGAAAAAATAGTTTCGGCAATGCAAGCAACAGCTCTTTCTAAAATCAATTCAGCCCAACGCAAAATTACTGAGTACAACTTGTTTATGCGTTCATTTAAAGAGATTTTTCTTTCAGTTTTTAAAACTAACGAAAATCCGATTTTCCAAAAACACGAAAACGGAGAAACTATTTATATAGTAATTACTTCCGACAAAGGGCTGTGTGGTTCTTTTCACTCAGAACTATTTAAAAAGTTATTCTTGCATTCTCGCCGCAACCAAAATCACCATGCACTCGTGATTGGCAAAAAAGGCCATAGTTTCTTTCGCCAAAAAGAAAATATTCTGATTAACAAAAAACCAATCTTTAACCGCGAAGACATCAACATTACTTTTTTTCGCAAATACGTTTTAGATATTAAAAATCTGTTTTTAGCAGGCTACATTAAAAATGTTTATCTAGTTTACAATAACTCAAAAAACGCTTTAGAAAAAGAAACTAAAATTGAGCGAATTTTGCCAATTACCAGACATATTTTTGAAGAACAGGAAAATCCGCAAACTGAGTATATTTACGATGAGTCTAAAAATAGAATAATAAGTGAGTTGATTGTGACGTTTATTGAATCTAAAATTTTTGGAGCAATGCTAAAGTCTAAGGCCTGTGAACACCAAGAGCGACAACTTGCGATGAAAAAAGCCTCTGATAACTGTAAAAAATTATTTGAAAAATTAACACTGGAATACAACCGTGCGAGACAAGGTCAAATTACTTCTGAGTTGATAGACATAGTCAACGGCTCTTGAGAAGAAAGGAATTAAAAATGGGAAAAATACACGAAATTATTGGTCCAGTAGTAGATGTTTACTTTGACACTGAACTACCAAAGATCAATACCTGTTTAAAAGTTAATAACCACGGACAAGAGTGCTTTTTAGAAGTACTTCTACACGTTGGCGACAAGGTTTGTAGAACTATTGCTTTTTCGCCAACAGATGGTCTTAAAAAAGGACTTGAAGTGATTGACACTAAAGCACCAATTAAAGTACCAGTTGGCACCAAAACCCTTGGTCGTATGTTTAATACACTTGGACAAACAATTGACTTAAACGGAGAACTAAAAAAAGATTCTGTCAAACCTGAGCCAATTCACAAGGCTCCACCTCAGTTTGCTAAACTTTCTACTGAAGTTGAAATTCTAGAAACCGGAATTAAAGTAATTGACTTACTTGCACCTTACATCAAAGGTGGCAAAATTGGGTTATTCGGCGGTGCTGGAGTTGGGAAAACCGTGTTAATACAAGAGTTAATTCACAATGTTGCGAAAGCCACTGGCGGGATTTCTATTTTTGCCGGAGTAGGTGAACGTTCTCGCGAAGGTTTTGATCTTTACACCGAAATGAAAGAGTCCGGAGTTTTGAAAAATACAGCCCTGGTTTTTGGTCAAATGAACGAGCCACCAGGTGTTCGTATGCGAGCACCGCTGACCGCACTTACTATGGCTGAGTATTTTCGCGATGTTAAAAAACAAGACACTTTGCTTTTCATTGACAACATTTTTAGATATGTACAAGCAGGTTCAGAGGTTTCAGCACTTCTTGGCCGCATGCCATCGGCTGTCGGCTACCAGCCAACTTTAGCAACCGAAATGGGTAGACTGCAAGAGCGAATTACTTCAACTAAAGACGGTTCAATTACTTCAATTCAAGCCGTATATGTACCGGCTGATGACTACACAGATCCGGCTCCGTCTACTGTGTTTTCACATCTTGACGCAACTACTAACTTAAAACGACAACTAATTGAAGAAGGTATTTATCCGGCAGTTGACCCTCTGGCTTCAACTTCTTCTGCACTTAACCCAAACATTTGTGGAACTGAGCACTATACTGTGGCTAGACGTGTGCAGGAAATTATTCAAAGATACTACGAACTTCTAGACATTATCGCAATTCTTGGAATGGATGAACTTTCAGATAGTGATAAACTTATTGTGCACCGTGCGCGTCGTGTGCGTTTCTTTTTATCGCAATCCATGCACGTTGCTGAACAGTTTACTGGAATTAAGGGTAGTTTTGTACGTTTAAAAGACACAATTAAAGGTTTTAAAGACATACTAGACGGTAAATACGACCACATTGAAGAAGAGGCTTTTCATATGGTTGGGTCAATTGACGAGATGCTTGAAAAAGCCAACTCGCTAAAGAAAGCACAAAATGCAGTTTAATCTATATTTATATCAAGGCTTGGTGTTAAGCAAAGAGGCTACTAAGTTTTTGCTGAAAGACAAAAACGGCGAAGTTGTGATAATGGATAAACACATCCCGATTGTTTTGTCTGCGCTTGAGGCAACTTTAGTGCTAACTCTTAAAAACAATGAAACTAAGTATATTTGTTTGGAACGCGGGATTATTGAGTTTAAACAAAACACCGCTAAGGTCTTGGCTTCACTTGCTATTGTCAGTGATTCTGAAAAAGAAGCACAAACTGCTTTTCTTGAGGCCAAAAAAACAGCGTTAAACAATGCCAAGAAAGAAAACAATGAGTTTACAATTTTAGAAAAGAAACTCAAAGACCAAATACATTTAACCAAAGCAGGTTCACTTTAAAACTTAATGCTAAATTGAAAAATGCAGGTAATACCTGCATTTTTTGTTTGATTTTAATTAGTTAAGGTGTACTCAGAAATATCTACAACTATATAGGAAACCGAGTCTTTGTAAATTGTGCGGTTGACATTTACTTTAACAATATCACTACCTTTTTGCATTAAGTCATTTATTTTATCAGCACATACGTTGAATGCAGTGCAAGAAATTGCATTGTTTGCGTGGACCAGTTCAAACTTAGCCACACTAGTTCCTTTAGCACTTTTAAAAACTTTTTGGTTTTTAATTTTAGCAATTGTAGTAATTGAGTGTCTGCGCTCAATTTCAGAAAACGGCACAAAATACTTTTCTTTTGCCAGTTTGTTTAGTAAATCATATTTTAAGTTGAAACCGAGAGCCTTAAACTCAAAATCACTAAGTTCACTGTCTGAGTATTCAGATTCATCTTTTTTGTAGTCTGAAAGCAAGACAGTATGTGCACGCATCATAGCAAGGTCGCGCATTTGTTTTTTAGTCAAACTAAAACCATCTAAAGTACTTGCAAAAATTAAGTTTTCAAGTTGTTCTTCAGATAAAATGTCCTTAGTTTTTGTTAAAAAATCAACAAAGTCTGTGTATTTTTGTGAGTTTAGTTGTTCAACAATTTCCCTGCTAATTCTTTTAACAACAGTTAAAGGAAGCAAGATTTTGTTTTGACTTAGTTTGCATTTTTTGCCAGAAATTGAAACTCGTGGATTTAAAACAAAGTAGCCTTTTAGTTTTGCCTCAAAAACGTATTTAACAATAGTTTCTGTGTCTCCTGTATATAGTTCAAAGAAAGCAGCAGCAAAACAGTTGAAGTAATTTGCTTTGATATACGCCATTCGGTAAGCCAAAGTGGCGTAGCTAACTGAGTGGCTTTTGTTAAAACCGTATTCTGCAAACTTCTTTATGAATGCAAATATTTTTTCAGCAACCTCTAGACTGTAGCCGTTTGCAGTTGCTTTCTTTAAAAATAAAGGATGTTCTTTTTCAATTACACTTTGGTCTTTTTTAGAAATCGCTCTTCTAAAGAAATCAGCCTCAGCAAACGAGTAGCCACCTATTTTTTTAGCAATTTCAATAATTTGCTCTTGATATAAAATGATGCCGTTAGTGCTTTTGATAATTTCAGTTATTTCTTCTGGCAAATCAGTTTCAAATGAACCTTTATTTTTGTTTTCTATGTAGACATCTATTTGATCAAGTGCACCAGGTCGCCATAGAGCCAAGGTGTCAATAAGGTCTGAAAAAGTCTTGGCTTGCATTCTTCTGCAAAGTCTTTTTAGTCCTTCTGTTTCTAACTGAAAAATTCCTTCGGTATCTGATTTAGCAATTAGTTTAAAAGTATCTTGATTTTGAAAGTCAGTTATTCCTTTAAAATCAGGGTTAATTTTTTTAACATAATTTAGTTGTTTCTTTAAAACCGTTAAGTTATTTAAAGAAAGTAAGTCTAGTTTAAGTAGACCAATTGACTCAAGTTCGTTCATATCAAAAACTAACTGATTAAAATCATCATACGGAGATTTTTTAACTGGCAAGTATTCAGTCAGTTCAACATTTGAAACAATTAAAGCAGAAGCGTGAGTTGAAAATGTTTGGATTTTTCCGTATAGAGTTTTACAAACTTCCGAAACTTCGCGAGCAAGCGGTTTAGTGTAATACTCTAATTTCCCTTCAACCTCTCTTTTAATGTCTCTTTTTTCAGATTCAGAAACTGCTAAAATTCTGACAACATCGTTGAGCGTAGACTTTTCTAAATATTTATTTTGTGTATTTACAAAAGCAATTTTATCGTTTCCAAAAAGTTCAGTTAAATATTTAACCACTTTTAATTTATCAGCGCTGTCAACGTCAATATCAATATCTGGATATCCTTGTCTAAACTTATTTAAGAAACGCTCAAAAATTAAGTTATGTTTAACTGGGTCAATTTCAGTTATTCCAAGAGCCCAAGCAACAAGTGAACCAACCGCAGAGCCACGACCAGGTCCGATTAGCACATCGTTTGCTTTTGCCCATCTGCAAATTTTGCTAACTAACAGAAAGTAGTTTGCAAAGTTAAGTTCTGTAATCACACTAAGTTCATGTTTCGCTCTATCTTGGTATTCAGGTCCAAGCTGCGCGCAAAACTCATAAACTCGGTTTTTAATTTCTTCGTTTGGATTTGGATAAATTTGTGGAATTTCAAACTTTGGAAGTTCATAGTCAAATAATTGAATTTGGTCAAAAAAATCGTCTAAGTTATCTAGAAGAGTTGGATTGTATTCTTGAACTAATTCTTTAAATTCTTCTGCAGTTTGTAGATAATGATTACCAATTTCTTTATCCGCGCTACCGTTAATTTTTCTTAAGTACCAGTGCGCTTTAATATGTTCAACTTCAGAAAACTCTGCACTAAAACCAGGTAGTAAAGCGATATTGTAGTTTTTAACAATGTATTCAACTTCCTTAATTTGCTCTTTTGAATAAGCAAAGTCAAGTAAATAGTAAACATTGAAAGCACTTAGTTTTTCAAGCATTATTTGTACGCTTTCTGTTTTTAATACATCTGTGTTTTGCTCGCTTATAACAAACAAGAAATCATCTTTATGCTCAAAGCAAAAATCAAAATCTATACTTTGGTCTGAATCAATTTGCTTATAGTTTTTAAGTAAAAGACGAAAAGCAGTTGAATTTCTTGGAAAAATCAAAATACTTAAACTATTTTTTTCAATACTTAACTGCGTAGCAAGGCTAATTAAACCAGTTTTATTCTCATCTTTGCAACTTTTGAAAAACTCAAGCATTCCACCTAGATTATAGTCAGCAAGCACAGGTATATCGTATCCTCGACTCAATTGTAAATTAACTGCATTCGATACTGAAATTAGCGAGTGTTGATACGAAAAGGCACTTTTAAAGTTTATTAAGGCAAACATTAGAAGTTAATGAAATCTTTTGCGAATTCCATACATTCGCGAATTTTATCTTCATCTGGTTGATAGATACAAGAAAGCCCTTTTTCTCTAAAAAGTAGTGCACCTACTTCTTTTACTCTATCTTCCCAAACATCCATCCAAATAGGGTCATCATACCACCCATAAGAGCCAAATAAGGCGATTTTACGACCTTTTAAATGCGGAAGCAGTTCAGCAAAATAAGGTTCAAACTCTAGTTCTTCAAGAACGTTATCTCCCATTGCTGGGCAACCAAAAATAATTTTATCGTATTTCGATGTATCAGGAACATCAATCTCAGACACCCATTTTAACTCAGCGTCAGCGTTGTTTTCTTTTAAGGCAGTCAGCATAGCATTGGCCATAATTTCGGTGTTACCTGTTCCTGACCAGTAGACAATCAGTATTTTTTCCATAGTATATTAATCTCCTCTTTTTCATTTTAGTAT
This sequence comes from uncultured Acholeplasmataceae bacterium, assembly GCA_963544405.1. Classification (GTDB taxonomy): domain Bacteria; phylum Bacillota_I; class Bacilli_A; order Acholeplasmatales; family Acholeplasmataceae; genus CALISC01. The sequence goes on along the minus strand of CAUUEZ010000004.1, from coordinate 46,836 downwards.
AACATTTTAAAATTTTTTTAGTTCAATTTTTAATTTATTTTTCTTTAATTTACAGTTCAAATTTGCGTATTTTTGTTTTATAAGACTTTAAGTCTTTTAAGTAAAAATAACTAAAAATACTACCTATTAAAATTAAAGAAAAACCGACTGTTATGGTTATTTTTACAACAGTTGGTAAACTGCAGAGTTTACTACTATTTTTGTAAATTATAGTCCGTTCATAAGTTTGTATATTTCCGCGCTCATCAGTTGCAGTATATAAAAGAGTTCTAGGTAGTTCTTTATTTTTAGTGGCATCTATTGTCTCGTGCCAAATGTCTAGTTTGCTGTTGTTTTTAGTATCTGAGTTATCAGTAATTTCAAGACCCTTTAAGTAATCAATTTGGCTTGGATTATTTTTTAAAGTCACGATGTCAATTTCAAGCGGACTAGTTTCTTTAATTGTAGGTTTTATTTTGTCATCAACTAAAAGTCTAAGTTCTTTAGTCACCACATTTTCCGAAGTGTCTTTTACAGTGTAGTACACTTTGTAGTAGTCGCATTTTTCTAAGTTAACGCCAGATACGTCAATGTGGCATTTGCTAGGGTTAATTGACTTGTCTACATTGTCAAAAATACCCGCGATATTTTGACGAAGAGTTTCAAGTAAATTAGTTTCTCTTAATTTGACAGTTAAACTATTTGCTTTTAATTCCAATATTGGTGGAATGTTGTCGCCAACCACACAAACAAAACTATGTATAGTTTCGTTTCCGTATTCATCGGTTAGTTTAAGTTCACAGCGGTATTTACCAGGTTTACTGAAATTAAAGGTATATTCTTCTCCGTCAACGTATAGTTTTTCGGTTACTTTAGTGTCATCTTGATATGAAAAATATTTGCTTGCTTGAAACTTCTCGCCAACATTTAAAAAGATACTTCTTGGTTGTTTTACTAAAGTAGGTGGAAGTAAGTCTACAACTTTTAGCAGGTATGATTTTGAGATTTTATTGCCTGCTTTGTCTTGAACTGAGATTTCTACTAAATATGATTTGCCAAGTTCTTTAGTGTCAATAGTTTTATCAATTGTAGTTTTAAGTTCACTTTTAAAGTCATAGTTGTCTTTTATGTCAAATAAGTCAGTTAAGTTAAACTTAGAATTTATCTGAACAGGCACATATTTTTGATTATTTTTATCTTGCTTAGTTTGAATGGGCTCAATGGTTGGCTTAGTTGTGTCTTTAACTTCTAAGACAAAAGACTTTGAACCTCTGATTTCTTGTGTACCTGGTTTAAAGATGTTTAAAGTAACTTTGTATTTGCCGACCTTGCTTAAGTTAATTTCACTAATGTCTAGGTTTAATTCACTTAACTCGTGGTTGTAAACTTTATCTTTTACAACGGCCGATTTTAAAATTTCTTCAATGAAGTTTGTGTATTCAGCCTTTATTTTTTCGTTGTCTAAACTAGGCGATAGCACTTCTTTAGTTACTTCTTTAAAAGGAAAACCAATTTCAGCAACTCCTGTATCTTTAACTTCAACAGTGAATTTCTTTGTAGTTGAGTTTCCGCTTTTATCAGTAGCAGTCACCGATAGTTCGTGCACTCCAACTCTATTTAACCTATCTTCACCTTCTACTTTAATATCAAGTTCATCACCACTGTTGTCAGTAATATTAAACTGATTTAAGGTAAAAAACGGCGAACCGATTACTGTAGTTAACTGGTCAGTTTGTTTTTTAAACTCAATTTTGGGAGCCTCGATGTCTTTAACTTCTATGTAGGTTTTTAAAACCGTTTGGTTTTCGTTTTCATCTAAACAATGAACTTCAATTGGGTATTTGCCAGGTTTGTTTAACAAAACATCTTCAGCACCAAGTAATTTGGTTGTTAATTTAGTTGAAATATTGTCTTTAAAGACAAAGTGTTTCTTTAAAATTTCGTCAATTTGTTTATCTGTAAGTCTATCTTTTTTAAGTTCTGTGAAAACTATTGGCTTAATTTGGTTTATAGTTGGCTTTTCTCTGTCTAAAATATTGATAATTAAATTAACTTCAAGTTCATCGGCAAGACGACTAAACTCACAAAGTAAACTAACCAGCATTTTCCTTTGTTTGAAGTTAGTCAAAAAGAATTTTTCTTCAAAACTTTCTGGTTTTGCGTATTCTATAGATTCAGCCATATATTTTTCGCCAGTGTTTGCGTCTTTTAACCAAACTTTAACTGCATTTTTTAGTTCGTCAAATGAGACTTTTTCTGGATTGTCTAAACTAAAGTCAAACTCACGGTAAATCCCTTCAGCGTGCATTTCATATTGCAAACCTTCGTAAATTACTGTTTTAATGAAAGTTTTTTCAACGATTCTAGATTCTTTTGCGACAACCTGTTTAGGTGAAAAAAGTCCAAAATAAAAGGAAATAAAAAATAAAACCACAAAACAAAGTTTTTTTGACATTATGAGTTCCTCCGCATATATATTTATGCAGATTAACTAAATTGCTTAAAAATAGTTTTTGGTGTTTTAAACAGCAGTTTAATTGCTGAAAAGTAAAAAACCAACCAGTGTTATGCTGATTGGTTTTGAGATTTAATTGCTATTTTTTAGGTTGCCAACCTACTTTTTTGGCAATCGCTTTTAAAAGCAAGTGCATTGAGTAGGTGTCTTGGCCGCAATACGCTAAAAGTGCTGCGTATGATTTGTCGTAGTCAGGTCCTTTTTTTTCAGTAAAAGACAAATATTCCTGCACTGCCATTAGTCCGTTTTGTACTTCCAAGTTTTTATAAGAAAGGTCTGTAAAAACAGGAAGCAGTTTTTTAATTGAGTATGAACCAAACAAATCACGGTGGTAGTAAGCCAAACCTCCTTTTGGTTTGTCTGCACTTTTCCCTTTAAAGACATACATTAAGTCATATATTCTGTCTAAGATATTTTGCAAGCCCTCTACCATTTTAGTATTTGCTTTAAAAAGTTTCATTAACTCTTTAATTCGTGTGTTTTCAAACGCTTTGTTGTAAACCATCACGCTACCACCGTCTGGCTTGATAGTTTCAAGCATGAGTTTGGTAAACTCAAGTCTGTAGTCAGTTTTCGTGTCTTTATTCAAAAAGTAGACGTTGTCTGTTTTTAAGTCACATTTGCCAAACTCCTTTTCTATGTGTATAGAAAACTGAAATAGGGATTGAGTGTAGGGTTTTTCGCCAACATAGCGCGGTAAAGGAAAGTTAGTAGATTCAAAGTCCAAGTGGTAAATCGGGAATTTAATTTCGTCTAAATATTTTTTAACTAAAGCCTCGTCAATATGCTCTTCACCTGTAAGCACACAGTATTTTTGAGTTTTATTTTTTTCGCGGTTTAGATATTCATCGTCTAGATCTGTCATTTTAACTGTGCCTTCATCAACCAGGTCTTTAATTTCTAGTTTTTCTACCTTGTTTTTAAAACCATGGTGGCGGTCAATGTATTCAAATATGGAGTATTTATCTGGTATCTGCCAATCGTGTTTACAGACACAAGAAAAGTATTGACACTCTAAGTTCTTTCCTTTTTGGCAGTGTACACCAAAGTTTACTTTAGAAGCGTCAGCTAAGTCTATCTCCTGCTCAATTTTTTTAATTTCCTCAGCAATTGTGGGTTGTAAATATTCAGTGATTTTGTTGTAGTCAATGAAAGAAACTATAGCGTCTGGGTTGTAGACCCTTGCACCGTGTTCGTTAGTTTTACCGTCGTATACGTATTCGTGGTTTAAAACCGCTAAGAAATAATAAACTGGCTTGGTAAATTGCTTACTTTGTTCAACCACATATCGCTGGTATGCTAAGTCAAAAGAAATTCGTCCAATTCCACTTGTGTCAAAGCGTGTGGTGACTTTCGCTCTGGCTTTTTCAGTTGGCATGACGTCTTCTATAATTTTGGTTTTTTCGTTGTAAATAAAAGCAGGTCCGTCTTTTTTGGTAGTTAGTTTAGTTAAAAATTTATTTGTAGTAGTTGCTTTTACTTCAAAAATACGAATAGCGTTGTCGTCTTCTTGAAAAATATCAATAAAAGAATAATAAGTGTGGTCTCCTTGTTCTACGGCAATGTATTTTTGTAGATTAGTGTCTTTTGCAAAAATAACTTGACCACCAAATTGTTTTTCTACTCGTTCCGCAGCCAACACCTCAATTTGTTTAAAGTCATCCATGTAAAGATCAAGTGTGATGCTTTGGTTTAAGTCAGGTGCAAATACTTCTTCTAAATCTCCGCCTTCGTTTTCTATAGTTTCATACATGTGCGTCAAAATTTCTTGTTTTTTCGCGTTTGTTTCTTCAGATAAAAAATCCTGAATTGTGGCGTTTGGGTCAAAAGCAACCACCGCCTCGCCTTTTTCATATCTTAGTTTTTCTAAAGCCACGTAGCGTGGACAACGCATGTAGTTTAAGAAATTAGTTTTAGAAATTTTTGCCATCTACGCCTTTATTTTATTTCTTTTGTATTTGCGGCATCTACTTTGGCTTGATACTCAGCTCTGATTTTATCTAAATCAAAAACAGGTTTAGCCTCTGGTAATTCTTTAAACATTTTATCGGCAAATAATGTGCCTTGCAAGTGGTCGTATTCGTGTTGGAAGACAATTGCTGGATAGTCTTTAAAAGTTTGTGTAACCCAAATTGGTTTTTCACCTTCCACTATTTTTAAAAATTTAGCAGTTATTTCTTTGTGTCTAGGGGTTAGTAAGTTATCAGTTTCTCGGTTGACACTTAGACACCCTTCGCCTTCAGGTAAGTAAACTAGTTCTTTGCTTCTTTCAATAATTTCAGGATTGACCGCTACAAAGTTATAAAAAGTCTCGTCTATGTCGTAAAAGTAAACTGCAAACATTTGTTTAAGGACATTGATTTGAGGGGCTGCTAGACCTACAGCTTCGCGCAAGTTATAGCGGTCTCTGATTTCTGGAGTTATTGAGTTTCTAACGTAATCTATTAGTTCTTTGGCTAAACGTTTGTCTTTAAAAGAAAGCGGTAGTCTGCACTCAAGACATTTTTTGTGGATATTTGCGTTACTTTCATCAATTATATTGTTCATCAAAATCATAAATTTATACCTCAATTTATTTAAATAATATATTTATTTTTTGTGTTGGTTTTGCATAAGTTTAATTTATTCAAATGCTTTTAATTGCCTTGTTTCTAAAAGTCAAAATAGGCAATAAAAACTTAAGTTTTCCTTTAAATAAATATTTAAAAATTAGTTCCTTTAGGTGTATTTTAGCACAGTTTAACCTAAAAAAACTATTTGACTTTTGGGGGTGAGTTGCCTATAATTCAAATAGCGACAGAGTTAATTTTAAAACCCTGTCTGGAGGATAAAATGACTGCACTAATTATAGTGCTTGCGAGTTTAACCTCTATTATACTTGGTTCAATCCTTGGGTATATTGTCAGAAAAATAACCTATGAAAAGGGGCTAAAAAAAGCCAAATTTACTTTTGAAAAGATTATTAGCGAAGGAAAAAAAGAAGCCGATCGCTTAAAAAAAGAATACTTACAACAAGGACGTAGTAATATTGAAAGTTTAAAACAAGACGCAGAGGCTAACATCAACAGCCGTCTTAAACTAGTTGCTGAACAAGAAAATAAGTTAATCACTCGTGAGCAGTCTTTAGACAATCGCACACTTTATTTAGATAAACGTGAGCAATCTATTGACGATAAAGATAAAAATATTCAACAAAAACAATTTGAACTTGATGAAAAACATGCGAAAGTTGAAGAAAAAATCACTGAGGCTGAACGTGAACTTGAGCGTGTTGCTGGTCTTTCTAAAGACCAAGCGAAAGCCGAAATTATGCAAGACCTTGAAAACAAGATGCAACACGAAATGAGTGCATATATTCGTGAATCTGAAGAACGTGCACAACTTGAAGCAGAGCGCAAGGCTAAAGGAATTTTGGCAATCGCTATGCAAAAGTATGCATCCGATGCTACTGCTGACCACACTATTTCAGTGGTTAATTTCCAAGATGACTCAATTAAAGGAAGAATTATTGGAAAAGAAGGTAGAAACATTCGTGCGTTTGAAGCTTTGACTGGAGTTGACGTGGTAATTGACGACACTCCAAACGCCGTTGTCTTGTCTGGATTTGACCCGATTCGTAGAGAAGTTGCCAAAAAAGCGCTTACTGCTTTAATTCAAGATGGGCGAATTCATCCGCAGCGAATTGAAGAGTTAGTAGAAAAAGCCCAAAAAGAAGTTGATGACTATGTATTTCAGGCTGGTGAAGACGCTGTTTTCCAAATGGAAATTGGCAAGATGAACCTAGACTTAATTCGCATTGTTGGACGTATGGCTTTCCGTACAAGTTTTGGACAAAACGTTCTTAAACACAGTATGGAAGTTGGGTTTTTAGCAGGCAAGTTAGCCGCTGAACTTGGTGAAAACGAATATATTGCGCGCAGAGCCGGTTTGCTTCACGACATCGGCAAAGCCATTGATCACGAAATGGAAGGTTCACACGTAGAAATTGGCGTTAAACTAGCACAACGCTACAAAGAAGCCCCCGAAGTAATTGATGCAATTTCTTCCCACCACGGAGACCGCGAAGCAAAATCCGTAATTGCTGTATTAGTCGCCGCTGCCGACGCAATTTCTGCCTCTCGTCCAGGTGCCCGCAACGAGTCTTCTGAAAACTACATTAAACGTTTAACTCAACTTGAAGAAATAGCTAACTCTTTCCAAGGTGTGAAAAAAGCCTACGCAATTCAAGCAGGTAGAGAAATCAGGGTCATGGTTAAACCAGATCAAGTGTTTGACAAAGAAATGGCACTAATCGCGAGAAACATCAAAGAACGCATTGAAAATGAAATGCAGTTTCCAGGTACCGTTAAAATTACTTTAATTCGTGAAACCAGAGTTACTGATTTTGCTAAATAAACACTAACTTAAAATTTTTTAAAATCATTTTAATAGGTTTGATTTGTTTACTTAAATAAATCAAACCTATTTTTGTTTAGATTTAAGTATTTTTTTAAAACAAACCCTTTATAATTAAGGTATAGAAACGAGGTCAAATTAAGAGATGAAATTACTATTTATTGGCGATGTTTTTGGCAAAGAAGGACGAAGGTTTTTATTTTCTAAATTACCTGAAATTAAACAAACCTATAAACCTAACTTTATTGTGGTCAATGGTGAAAACACCACGCATGGCCTGGGCATTTCGCCAGAACACTACAAGGCCTACATGAAAGCAGGTATTAATTTTGTAACTTTGGGTAACCACGCTTTTGATAAGCGCGAAATTTTTCCTATTTTAAATGACCCAAACGCACAAATTATTAGACCTTGCAATTACGGAGATGTGCCAGGAGTTGGCTATAAACTAGTTAAGTTCAACGACAAAAAATTGCTTATTATTAATGTAATGGGCCGAGTTTTTATAAATATTTCTTTAGACAATCCAATTAAAGCAGTTGAAGAAATATTGGCGAAAAACGAAGCAGATTATGTTTTTATTGATTTCCACGGCGAAGCGACTTCCGAGAAACTAGCGTTTGCTTTGCACTTTGATGGCCGAGTTTCAGGAATTTGCGGTACCCACACGCATGTCCCAACAGCCGACGAAAGAGTACTTCCTAAAGGCACACTTTATCAAACTGACACTGGAATGTGTGGTGTTGTAGACTCTTGTATTGGAGTTGAAGCCACTGCGGTGATTGAAAGAAACTTAAACGGATTTTCAGAAAAAGCCAAAACTGCTGAAGGTAGATGCTATTTAAACGCAACCTTAATGGATTTTTCTAAAAAAGAAATTAAACGTATCCAAATCTACGAACAGTAAATATTTTTTGAAAATGGCAAAAATAACTGAAGAGGAATTACTTAAATATTTCCGACCTGACTTAAATCAAGCGAGGCGCCGTACTTTTGAAAAAACCGAAAGCACTGTTTTTTTACTTGATCCTGACTTAAAGACATTTGGCCATTTAAAGAAATTCATGGTCTCAACCCACGGTTGTCAGTCAAACGAAGTAGACTCAGAAGTGATTTCAGGAATCCTTGAGCACATGGGTTTTACTAAAGCCCAAGATCTAGAAGAAACAGATGTTTATATTATTAACACTTGTGCAATTAGAGAAACCGCTGAGACCAAGGCCTGGTCTGAATTGGGTCGCATTATTAAGTTTAAACGTCACAACCCAGATTTAATTATTGGAATGTGTGGCTGCATGACTCAAGAGCCTAAAACTATTGAGCGAATTCTTAAAAAAGTACCAGAACTAGACATAGTTTTTGGAACGCACAACATCTACAGACTGCCTGAATACATCAAAACTGCTGCGCTTTCTAAAGAAAGGGTAGTAGAAGTTTACTCAATTCAAGGAGAAATTGTTGAAAACCTACCGCAAATGCATAAGTTTGCACACAAAGCCTTTGTAAACATTATGTACGGATGTGATGAGTTTTGCACGTTTTGTATAGTTCCCTATACTCGCGGTAAAGAACGTAGCCGTGAACCTATTGAAATAATTTCTGAAGTTCAAGCGCTTGCAGATCGTGGGTACATGGAAGTCACATTACTTGGTCAAAACGTAAACTCCTATGGTCGTGATTTTAAAGACCGCGAATATACTTTTGGGCATCTACTTTTTGATTTGGCTAAAACCAAAATCCCGCGCATTCGCTTCATGACTTCCTATCCCCGCGACATTGACGAGATTTGCATTAAAGCAATCACTGAACTTCCACAAGTCATGCCTTATTTGCATCTACCTGTGCAATCTGGTTCAAACACAGTTTTAAGGCGGATGAACCGACACTACACTAAAGAACTTTATCTTGAAAAAATCAATAAAATTAAAGCACTCAGACCAGAAGTTACAGTAACTACAGACATCATTGTTGCGTTTCCAGGAGAGACTGAAAGTGATTTTCAAGATACCCTTGATTTAGTTAAAGCAGTTGAGTACGACGGTGCGTTTACTTTTATTTTTTCGCCTCGTGAAGGAACTCCAGCCTCTAAATTCAAAGATGATACGCCTTTGGAAGTTAAAAAAGAAAGACTAGCAAGGTTAAATAAACTAACTTCATATTATGCAAAACAATCTAGTTTAAGATATGTCGGCAAGGTTTTAGAGGTTTTAGTAGATGGCTACTCACGTTCTAATAACAAGATACTTTCGGGTTATAGCGCGGAAAACAAGTTGGTTAACTTTGTTGGCAGTAGCGACAAAATAGGTAAAATTGTTAAAGTCAAAATCACCAAAGCTAACTCTTATCACTTGTTTGGCGAAGAAATTTAACGACATAAAACTAATGTACATAATTTGCTCTATTAAGCCTTTTCCCAGTGTTTTTTTAAAAAAACACCGCTCGCGCTTGTATTTATTTGATAATTCAATATAATATTTATGTTAGCGCGATGCGCGAGAGGTCAATATGCCCCAATTTAGATTATCAGACAATATATCGTTAAAAAACAAAGAGTATCCAGTTAGCGAACTTACACAAAGTTTAGTGAAACTTGAACCTAAAAAAATCCTTGAGTTTTTCTTTAGTCAAAACATCACTGGAATCGCCAGAGTTAGACGTATTCGTCTACTTAAAGATGTGCTATTTCCATACGTTGTTAAAACTAGACAAAAACTGCAATCCTTGGCGTCTGAGTTAAACTATCGTCTTTCTTGGTTTAGAATTTACTCAGAATATGAACTTGAAAACCTACTAATTTACTTTAACTCAAAAGCGCTAAACCGCCAATATCTAGATGAACTTTGGTGCTTGTTTTTAAATGTTATGAAAGAAAACAATGTTCCAGATGCAGACATTTTAAAATTAGTTAAACAAGCCGAAAAATCTACATATGAACCTTTAAAGGCGATTCATGAATTCAACAAGGGTATATGGCCACTGTTTAAAGACCCTATAAATGTGCTAGATGGTTTAACTCCAGAAGAATTTAGACCAGTACTTTTTAACTCATCAACCGTTAAAGAAATTCGCGAACTTGGCAAAAAATACGACGTTAACGTTCCTTTTAGATTAAGAAAAAAACAATTTATTGAAAACATTATTGAAGAACTTAAAAAAAGAAACGAGTTTGATCTGGATGTTGAAAAGCAAATTAATGAAAAAAATGTTATCCAACTTGAACGTTTTTGTATTGACCGCAAAATCCCTATCTCTTCTGAGTTAAAGAAAGAAGAAATTATTGAATACATTCTTTCGCATGCTGCTCAAACCAAAGGTTCTTACTTTGTTCCAGAAGACCACTTAGGATACGAACTTACTCTTGAAGAAGTTACAAAAAACCAAGAAGTTGACACTAATACTCCTGAACTTACTACCAGAGAGTTTGACTCATCTGAAATTCAGTTTAAAGAGTATGTTCCAGTTAACTTTGACGAAGTTGAAATCAATGACTCTGATTTAACTATTTCTGACTTTGACCAAGAACCAGAAACCGAAATAGTTGAAAAAACTACTGAAGTTCCAGAAGAACCTACTGCTGAAATTATTGAAGAAGAAGTTATAGCAGAACCTACTCCTGAAGTTGTAGAAGAACAAGTAGTTGAACAACCTATTACAGAAATCATTGAAGAACAAGTTAGCAAAGATCCTCAAACTGAAGTAGTTCAAGAGTTTGTTGTTGCAGAACATACTCCTGAAGTTGCAGAAGAACAAACAGTTGAACAACCTATTACAGAAGTTATGGAAGAACAAGTTAGCAAAGATCCTCAAACTGAAGTAGTTCAAGAGTTTGATGTTGCAGAACATACTCCTGAAGTTGTTAGTGACACTTTAAAAGAAACCATTTTAGTTGATAACGAAGACACTTTAAAAGCAGTTGAACCTACTGTAATTGTAGAAGATTCTAACTTAACTGATTTAACCGAACTTACAACCGAACCTACAATGCCAGAAGAAGTTGTTTTAAAAGAACAATCTGAATACTCAGGTGATTTAATGGAATTAGAAAACAAAAACCAGACAACAGAAGTTTCTAAAACTAATATTGCAGATTCAAAAAATGCTGTTGAGTCTTTAAGTTCAGATAAAAATATTTCTGAAACTCACACTAAGACTGAAAACGAAATTCACAACATCACTAGAAACATCACAACTAACTACATTACTAACACTAAAAACAATACATCTGGAAATGTTGTGTCAACAGATGGTGCAATTGCTGAAATGGCATGCTGCTGCCAATGCTGTGGAAACACTAAGCATTCAGATCATGAATTTAACAACATGGTAATCAATGGTGGCTACTTTGATTCAAACGCAAAGGCTAAAGAGGCTGACGAAAAAGAAGCGTATAAAGTATTTTCACTTAAAGAAAGAGAAGCAAATAAACCACGTGCTATTGAAAATCAGGCTGTACTGCCGGTTGGCTACTATGTGCAGCCACAACAGGTTGACGACAGAGGTTGGTTTAACCGCCTGCTTGCCTTCCTTGTGTTTCTTGGTCTGTTAATTGCCACAGTTTCGTTTATCTTACTTTACTTTGACGTTTTAAAACTGTAGTTAAACACACACAACATTAAAAATTTTAAGAACTGCTTTTTTTGAAAAAAAGCAGTTCTTTTTTTAAAACTAAATCAGAAAGGCATATATTTATTTGAAAAAAGTTATAGTTATACAAGGCACAACAGCAAGTGGTAAAACTGACCTTGCGGTGGCTTTGGCTAAAAAATTTAATTTAAAAATCATCAACGCCGACTCAACTCAAGTATACAAAGGCTTTGACATTGGCACAGCCAAAATAACTGACTCTGAGATGCAGGGAGTCAAGCATTTTTTGTTGTCTTTTAAAGACTACTTGCCCAACTCTAAATACTCAGTATACGAGTTTCAACAAGCCGTTAGAGCTTTAATTGAAAAATCAAGTAAACCCTTAATTATAGTTGGTGGCTCTGGCTACTATTTAAAGTCAGCACTATACTCACTTAACTTTAAAGCCACAAAAGATTTAAAAAACGCAGATATTTCAATATCTGAAAAAATTGCTTATCTTAAAGCAAAAGGGATTTTAATTGATTTCAAAAATTTACGCAAGGTTGAAAATTACTTTGCAGCAAATCACCTTGATTTTGCTAATTTCAAACAAAGCACACCAATTTACGATATGCTCATTATTGAAACTGAACTAGCAAGAGAACGCCAGGCTGAAGTTTTTCAAGCCCGCATTGAAACTCAGTTTCAAAGTGGTTTTTTAAATGAAGTCAGAAAACTAAGATCAGAAGGTCTAAAAGAGTGCGATATCTTGGGATACCACGAAATTTTAATGTATATAGATGGCCTCGCCACACTTAGTGAAACTAAGCAAAATATTTTAAAACATACTTTAGACCTTGCAAAAAAACAAAAAACCTGGTTTAAAAACCAAACACAACCAGACTTGGTTTTAAATTGTTTTGATGAAGACAAACTAATTAAAGCCGAAAAAGCAGTTTGTGAGTTTTTAGCAAAATGACCAAAATTATTTTTGGACCAACTCTAGTTGGCAAAACCACACTTTTTACTTTAATCTCTGACTTAAATAAATTTATGGTTTTTGACCTTGACTTAGAAGTTGAAAAACAAGTTAAAATGAGTTGTCGTGACTTTATTTTAACTAATGGTGAGACTAGTTTTAGAGCACTTGAATTAAAAGTTCTAAAGGATTTACTAACGCAAAAACCTGACTATATTTTTCTGGGTGGTGGCTTTATTTCAAATAAATTAAACCGTGAATTTCTTTTAAAACTGTCAGTTAATGATTTTCTACTTGTTTATCTTAAGTTAAGTTACCGCGAGTTTTTAATTCGCCAAAACAAAAAAACAAATCAAGACACGCGTCCTCTGCTAAACTCAGGTAAATCATTTTTTTTAAAAAGAACGCTAGTTGGCAAGAAAATAAAATGCAAAGTTATTGACACTAAAAACTTAGCGCCCAAAGAAATTTTTAAAAAAATCATAAACAGTAGACCAACTGTTATTTAAAGGAGTTAATGATGAAAAAAGTATTAGTACTAAACGGACCAAACCTTGATATGCTTGGCCAAAGAGACCTTGCGCATTACGGGGACTTTACTTTAAGTAAGTTAATTAAAGAAATTAAAACTAGATACAAAAAACATTTAAAATTGCATTTCTTGCAATCTAACGCAGAGAGCAAAATCATTGATATGCTACATCTTGCAACTACTCGTTTTGACTACGTAGTTTTCAATCCAGCCGCATTTACCCACTACTCTATTGCTGTCAGAGATGCTGCTGAAATTATTAAAGCAAAACTTATCACAGTTCATTTATCTGATATAAGTTTGCGCGAAGACTTTCGCAAAATTGACTTATTTAAAGACCTGGCACTTGCTCAGTTTCAAGGCAAAAAACAACAGTCTTACTTCGATGCTTTGGACTATATTTTAGGAAAATAGCTCAGTTTTACTGTCTTGAAAACGATTAGTTTTTTCACAAAGTAAACGTTTGTTTTGGTTTTTTAGTATCTAAGTTTTAAAAATAATTTGTTTAAAAAATGCTAAAAGTGTATGTATTTTAGTCTTTTTATTTTGCCTTAATTAAGCGAACAAAAAATCTTAAAAAACAAAACTTATTCTAAGTTTTTAGCCTAACAAAGGCATTAAAATATAAAACAGTTTGTTTTTTATACATTTTAATTTTATTAAAATTTTAGCGATTATTCTATATCAATTACTATTATTTATGTTTAATAAACTACAGTAAATCGTTGACCAAATTAACATGCATACACAACTAAAAGCCCTTGTAAGGCTGTTTTTTTTTTTTTTTGGATTTAAATGCCCAATTTAAAAAATCAATCCAATATATAATTGATACAGTAAATTTTTCAAGACTTAAAAAAAGGCTGTATTGCCTTTAGTTGAAAGGATATTTATGAACAATTCAGTTAACCGAAAAAAATCCATACTTCCAAAAATAGCTGCCAGCATGTTAATCGTTGCTGCACTAGCAGTATTTTTAATTTTACTTTTAATTCGTCCAACTGTTTATCTTTCAAAAGAAAGTGGTTTTCCTAAAAATGAAGCAGTGCTATACGAAAAAGGTAAAATCAGATTTGTCGTGCCAGAAAGCGCAGACATCGTTAATCACACACAAATTCCGATTAAGATGAATTGGTTTACCACCAACCGCCTTGGTTCGGTTGTCTCAATTCAACCAAAGAAAGACAAAACCCTTGCTATTGATTTTACTAATGTTAAGCACGATGAAATCATTTTTGAGATAACTGTTAAAAACCTATTTGGCATCAAAACTAAGTACAACGTTATTATTGACTACTCAAATTACCTGCGCGTATTTTTTGAAAAAAATCATTTAGGTCAAACTAGAAAACCAATCGTGCTTCCTTACCACAAAATGGATCATGAGTTTAGACACATCAAAGAAGAACTATATAAATTTGAGAGTTTTTTCCGTTTTGATAAAGACGGCCAAAAAGAAAAATACCCAGTTTCCAAAAGTTTAGTTTTCTCAAAAAACGAAGCCAAAGGCCATGCTTTCTTGGTTAACACAACTAACGAAATTATTGTTAACTACGACTTTGTACTACCTGGTATTTTTGAAAACAATATCCAAAAAACTTTTATTTTAGAGCGAATTGCGCGCTCTCAAAAAACTCTTAAAACTCTAAATCCAAAAGACAAAGGCTTAAAACTTAAGTTCAATCAAGCACCTTTCTATGTTACTGAGTTTTTAGGTTGGTTTTACTACGATGAAACTGGTAGCCGTGTTAACGTTGGAATCGGTGAAGAAATTACTGTTCCTAGTTGGGTTAAGGGAGAATTTAAGTTAACCGCTAGATATAAATACGAAATTTCAAACCAAGTAGGCGATGATATCAATAAAATGGGATATGTTGCGATTTCTTATTTTGACGGTCCAGAAAGAATTTACTTTGCAATTATCAAAAAAGGAACTCCAATTGAAAACTTCAAACCAAACAAACCAGGATATGAAGCTCTGGGTTGGTATACAGACGAGGCTTTAACTCAAAGATATGACTTTACACCTGGCAACAACACAGCCAACAAAAACATGTCTCTATACCTTAAATCAAGAAGAACATCTACAGCTCCACACGACCACAAGATAACTTTTATTACTCCTGCTTACGCCAATCAGCTCGTGCCTGTCTACACAATGCACGGTGACAAACTTGATTTAAACTACTCACTGCCTTCAATGGTTACAGGATATGAAAACGGTCAGTTTTCAGAACTTGACTACTGGACTGTAGTAGATCCGGTTTCTGGCAAAGACACCGGTAAACGCTTTGACTTCAACGAACCAATTGAAAGTGACTTAACTTTAAAGGCCCACATGCGTGAACTTAAACTGCCAACTCCAGACAGAGATGTTAAGTTTAGAGTAATTGACAGTATTGACGGCAAAGTAGTATACGAAAAAACACTTACCTTAAAAGACAACAAAATTCAAGATAAAGACAAAGCTGAAATTAACGCAGTACTTGCCCAAAAACTTGCTGAAAAAAACCATCTTTTGGGTAAATTTACCTTCAGAGACTGGTATTTAAACGCAGATATAAATAAGAAATTCAATATCAACGACACTGTAGAGCCAGGAATTTTTGAACTTAACGTTTTTGGACTTTATAATTTTGTGGTGTCTTCAGATATTCCAGATCCTAATAACCCAAGTCAACCAAAACCGCTTGACCCAAGTTTAATTAAAGTTACTTTCCTTTCAGAGACAACTTCTGTCTTGTCAGTTCAAACTAGTCCAAAAAACCAAACATTTAAAGGAACCTTACCCGAAGTTTCAAAAGCAGGCTACCGCTTTAAACACTGGGCTTACTTTAATGACAACGAAATTAAAGGTCAATTTGGCCTAAACGATGTGTTGACTGAAAACACAACACTTTATCCTATTTTTGAAAAAGACCCAAATACCCCGCTGCCAGACACTACAGTTGTGGCAACTATTGTCAATAAATTACTTGGCACCAAAGAAGTAAGGTTGGTTAAAAAAGGCGAACTACTTGACTTAAATCCACAACAATACAATACCAAAATTAGTCCTTATTTATATGAGTTTAGCCGTTTTACAAATGAAAACGGTACAACTTTCAATTACTTAACTGAGCGTATTTTTAGCGACAAAACTATCTATGTTGAGCACACTAAAGTCGCAAAAGACCAAGTTAACTATGAAATTAAACACGTATTTGAAGGAAAAGATGGAGAGGCTGACAGAGTAGAAACTGAAACTAGACAAGCGCTGGTTGACAGTTTTGTAACAGTATCTCAACAAGACAAGCAAACCGGACACGAACACGGTTTTGAACTAGAAACCACTCAACCTGAAACCAAACAAATAAGTTCTGAGTTTACTACTCAGTTTACTTTAAAATATCGTCGTCGTCGCTTTAACGTAAACTACGAAACTAACTTCCAAAATCGCTTTACTGGAGACATTACCCCAAGTTTTTCACAAACTGTGAAATACGAAGAAAAAGCAACACAGCCAGCAAATCCTTCTATTACTAAACCAGACTACGCGTATACTTTTGTGCAATGGCAACTTAAATCATCTATGAATGGACAGTACATTCAAACGCAAGCTTATGATTTTAGTCAGCCAATTACTGGTGACGTTGAACTAGTTGCTTACTTTAAAGAAGAGAAAACTACAACCATTTATCAAATTAAACACGTAATTGAAGGTGTTGACGACATTCAAGAAGAAACCAGGGTTGTTTCCAAAACAACAAAAGTAGGAACTACCTTCACAGTAACCCAAGAACACAGACTGCCTGAGTTTGATGAACACTTTACAATTGATGGTTTAAATCAAACCAAAACTATCAACGCAGACGGTACTACTGTATTTACTTTAAAATACATGCGTAAGTTATATGACGTCTTTTATGCAGGCCACAGAGGATATTTAGTAGATCCACCTTTCAATGATGCTAGGCTTGCTGCAGATGAACCTGAACCATATAAAGCAAAATACCAAGCAAAAGTTAAAAAACCACCAGTTACACCAGCAATAGTTAAAGAAGGCTACTCTTATCGTTTTGTCCATTGGCAAGATGAGTCTAAAATGAACGGAACTTATCAAGAAATTGCAGGTTTTGACTTTGAAAATGACCGAGTAAATGGCAATCTTTTCTTGCTTGCTTACTTTGTTGAAACTGTAGAAAAAGTTAACTATACAATCAAGCACGTCTTTGAAGGAGTTGACGATATTGCCGCAAGAACTGACGCAAGAACTCATCAAGCGTTAACCGATACCGAAGTTACGGTTTCTCGCGACCAAAGACTAACTGAGTTTGACGAACACTTTACAGTTGAAGAGCAAAGTCAAACCCATAAAATCAAAGGAGACGGCAAAACTGTCTTTACTTTAAACTACGTTCGCAAATCTTACACTGTGACTTACGAGGTTAACTTCAATGGTACACAATTTACAGACGCAATGTTTGGAAATGAACCACAAAGCCAATCTGTTAAATACCAAGGCAAGATTACTAAACCTGCTAAAAACCCAACTTTATCTAGAGTAGGATACTCATATACTTTCGTGCAATGGCAAGAAAAGGTTGCCATGAACGGTCAGTATAAACCAACCGCTGGCTTTAACTTCAATGACTACAGGGTTGAAAAAGACACTACTTTAGTTGCCTACTTTGCAGAAACTGCAAATGCAGTTAACTATACAATTAACCACATAATTGAAGGAACAGATGATGGAATTGCAGAACAGACAATAACTAGAACCTACACTGCAATTGCTGATTCAAGCCATACTGTATCTCGTGCTCAAAGACTACCTGAATACGAAGAACACTTTACAGTTGAAGACCAAAGCCAAACTAAACAAATTAAACCAGACGGCTCAACTGTGTTCACTCTTGAATATAAACGCAAGTCTTACACCGTAAACTACGAGGTTAACTACAACGACAACCACTTTAGTGACGTGGACATTGATAATCAACCTCAATCTGTTCAGGTTAAATACCAAGGCAAAGTACAAAAACCAGCAGTTGACCCTAAATTAACCAAGGAAGGCTACAACTATACATTTGTCCAATGGCAAGAAAAAACTGCAATGAACGGCAACTATTCACAAATCCAAGAGTATGATTTTGCCAACGCTAGAGTTACTGGCAACACTACTTTAGTTGCTTACTTTACTGAAAACGCCAAACCTGTTAACTATACAATCAACCACGTAATTGAAGGAGTTGATGATATTGCCCAAAAAACAGAGGCTAGAGTTCACCAAGCACTTGCAGACTCATCTGTTACAGTATCTAAAGCACAACGCCTTGCTGAATACGAAGAACACTTTACAGTTGAAGACCAAAGCCAAACTAAACAAATTAAACCAGACGGCTCAACTGTGTTCACTCTTGAATATAAACGCAAGTCTTACACCGTAAACTACGAGGTTAACTACAACGACAACCACTTTAGTGACGTGGACATTGATAATCAACCTCAATCTGTTCAGGTTAAATACCAAGGCAAAGTACAAAAACCAGCAGTTGACCCTAAATTAACCAAGGAAGGCTACAACTATACATTTGTCCAATGGCAAGAAAAAACTGCAATGAACGGCAACTATTCACAAATCCAAGAGTATGATTTTGCCAACGCTAGAGTTACTGGCAACACTACATTAGTTGCTTACTTTACTGAAAACGCCAAGTCTGTTAACTATACAATCAACCACGTCTTTGAAGGCGTTGACGACATCGCTCAAAGAGTTGACGCAAGAACTCATCAAGCCCTAGCCGACTCAACTCAAACAGTTTCTCGTGCCCAAAGATTAACTGAGTTTGACGAGCACTTTACAGTAGAAGAGCAGAAACAAACTCAAACTATCAAACCAGACGGTACAACTATCTTTACTTTAAACTATGTTCGCAAATCCTACACTGTAACTTTTGAAGTTAATTTCAACGGTAATCACTTTAAAGGTGCTACTGTTGAAAATCAACCTGCTACTCAAACTGTCAAATACCAAGCAAAAGCCAAAAAACCTATTCAAAACCCATCATTAAAGTTAGCAGGATATCAATTTAATTTTGGTGATTGGCAAGATAAAGCCATCATGAACGGCGAATATGAAATGATTAGACCTTTTGATTTTGACGCCGATCAAATTACTAAAGACACTACTTTAGTTGCAATTTTCTTAGTTTTAAAGACTAATGTGCGCTATACAATTCGCCATATTTTTGAAGGAGTTGACGATATTCAGCAAGAAATTAAAACTTCAACTGGCGAGGCGTTAATTGGAACTAATGTATCAGTTGGCGAAGACAAAAAACTTCCAGGCTACGAACAAGGATTTGAAGTAGTTGGTCCTTTTGAAACCAAGAAAATCACGGGTGACAACACTGAAGTCTTTACTCTAAACTACAAACGTAAAGAGTTTACAGTTAACTTTGAGGCTAACTTCAATGGCAATCACTTTGAAGATGTTGAAGTTAAAAAAGAACCTGTAGCAATTCACGCTAAATATGGTTCTAGAATTCAAGTTCCTGAAACTCCTGTTTTAACTAGAAAAGGGCGTACATACAATTTTATTCAATGGCAAGATAAATCAGAAATGAACAATACTTACGCAAAAGTATCTGAGTTTAACTTCAACACTCAAAGAATTACTAGAGACACTACCCTAGTTGCTTATTTTGAAGAAGTCATTGAAAGAGTTAACTACGAAGTGCATCATTATTTAGAAAAACAAGGCGAAGACTTTACTTTAAATGGTAAATACGATGCTGTAGTTGAAACTAAGTACAACCAAAAAGTAGAAGACGGAGCGACTTACACTCCACTTGCTAATCTTGACACTAACTTATATGAAAAAGACCCTCAATGGGAACCAAAACTAAGAGCAGACTTACGACCAGGTGACGACTCAACTGTGGTATATCAGCATTACCGCTTAAAAACTGTTAAGGTTAATTTTATTAAGGCAAACGGTGTAAAAACCTTGGATTATGAAGAAAAAATAGTTAAGAAAACGAGAGAAATTGAAACTCCTGGATATAGCATGGAAAACACACATTACTTTGTAGGTTGGGCTTTGACTCCAAACGGACCTGTTCAAAATAAGTTTATTGCAGAGAAAAATATTGATAGTTTAAATATTTATGCAGTAACTAATTACAGAACAAGAAAAATTAGATACTTCATCTTAAAAGAAGACCCAAACGGTGGCTTTACTGAAACTAAAGAGGAAAAAACTGCGCGAGTTGGCTCTGTCCACACAGTTTCTTACTCAATTGAAGACACAAATGTTTACGAAAGATGGGAAGCTGACAAAATGAGCATAGTTGTTTCTGTTTATGAATATTTAAACATGATCAGAATTACTGTTTTTAGAAAAAAATACAAAGTAGTCTTTAATGTTATAAACTCAAAAGTTAAACTTGATGAAAGAACCCGCAGATATGGTGAGCAAATTGGCGAAATAAACTACTATGATTTAAAACAAAACGACTTTTTAAAGTTTAAGTTAGATGGTGTTACAAAGACAAAATCAGAAGTTGAAACACATGAGGTTAAAAGTAATTTAACTGTTGAAATCAAGGTTTTCAACGATCGTAAAGCCAATTATTATCCACAAACCGAAGTTGCGCTTTCTCAGTCTAGTATTTGGCAAGAAGCAGAATATCAATCACTGGAACTAAGACTTGTATTTAACGGTGAATCATTGAGAACTTCTTACACTCGAAAAGTTGTTTTTGATAAAAACGAAGAACAATACGAAGTTATTGCAGGCAAATACTACAAATACGAACCAATTGAGTTTGTTCAAATCCCTGGAAACACTGGATTCTTTACTAAAAAAATCATTGACTATCTGCCTTTTTCGCTTTACAAGCAAGATGCAGACGCTCAATTTGACGGCTCAATAATTATAGAACAAATTAAAAATATTCAATATATTTCTTGGATGCGTGATTTATTTGCACCGCTTATATCTTTTTCTGATAAACCAATGAGTTTAGATAAGGCAATTCGCGATCCTCAACTAAAACCGCAACTTAGAAAAGAACCTACTGACTACGCTAGGGCTATTTTTAGACAACACACAGGAGTTTCTAAGTTTTGGCGTGGCATTGATTTCACTGCTCTACCACATGGATATGCTCAAAATGACTTAAGTTATCTGCCAATTTACGAGCAAAGTGAGATGATGACTTATTGGTGCTATGTGATTGGCAAAAAACAACTAGATAATGAGTTTAGTAAACCATATTATATAACTCCAGAACTTGAAGCGGTTCGTTCAAATCCAAATATAGTTCGCGGACTGGTGCTTTCCAAAGACAATATGTAGGGTGTACTTAAGCAAAACAATTTTCTAAAAATCTATTTATGTTAAAGCGCACGAAAAGGTGTACAGAAATGTACACCTTTTTTTGATTAAATCAAAAATAATTGCTAATTTTTAAACAAATGTGGCTTCATGCTTATAAATAAAACCGCTTTGTTAAAAGGTTATATAGCGCGAAAAACCGTTTTTTTTTTTTTTTTGATGCCTTATTTAGACATCATTTCATTTCATTTTAATGTTTAAATGTATTTTAAGATACAAAAAAACAAAAAATATTTCTAATTTAATTGCTTTGCTGAGCCATTTTAAATATTTTAATTTTTAGTGAGATTTATTTTAAAAAAAATTATAATAACTAATATAAGATAAATATGCGTCCCCTTGCATTTATTAAAAAATAATCGCACAGGAGAACATTTTATGGCAAAGAAAAAAAGAAAAATTAGTTATTCACTAGCCGCTTTACTTATTTTATTTTTAACTACTTTAACTTTACTATTAGTTTTTTTACTATTGCACCCAACTGTCTATTTTTCTAAAGACAGTGATTTTCCTAAGCACGCCACCTTGTCTACTGCAAATGGTAAACTTCGCTTTGTTGTTCCTGAAAATATTGATGCGACTAAAAACAGCTACATAAATATCAAATCAAATTGGTTTACAACTAATCGCCTTGGTAAAGTAACTGCGGTTAAACCAAAACCTAGCAAAAATCTAGCAATTGACTTCAATAGTTTAAAATACGACGAAGAGGTTTTTACAATTTACACAAAAAACCTTTTTGGTTTTGAAAAGAAACATGATGTCATTATTGATTTTTCTAATTTTTTGCGTGTATTTTTCCCAAAAAACCCAAATAGTTTAAACCACCGCAAACCAATATTTTTACCATACGCTAAACTGCAGACAGAATATAAACACATTTATGAAGAACTTTACAAAATAGAGACTTTTAAAGTTTACAATGAACAAGGAGTAGCTGAAGCAAACCCAGTTAATCGCGAAACTGTATTTACTAAAGAAAAAGCAAAAGGACGACCTTTTGTTGTCAATAACGATAAGCACATTGCTTTTATTTATGATTTTCGTTTTCCAGGAATTTTTCAAAACCAAAGACAAAAAACCCAAGTTATCGAACAGGTTCTAAATACTAAAACAAAATTTACAACTTTTGATCCTAAAGCAAACGGCATTGACATTCTTTTCAAAACCCCTCCATTTTATATTTCTGAATTTTTAGGTTGGTTCTATATTGATCCAAACGGCAACCGCATTGATTTAAAGGCAGGCCAAGAATACGACATTCCTAAATTTGTCAAAAGCCAACTTAATTTATTTGCAAACTTTAAAAGCGAAATAGATAATAAAAAAATTGGTGAAGAACTTAACAAAAAAGGATATGCTGCAGTTTCTTATTTTGATGAACAACAACTTGTGTTTTTTGATATTTTAAAAAAAGGAGAACCGCTTAAAAACCACATTTTCCAAAAACCAGGCTACTTTTTTGAAGGTTGGTATAAAGACCCTGATTTAACTAAGAAAGTGGATTTTACTAAAGCAACTGCAGACGAAAACATTTCAGTTTATTTAAAATCAGTTAAACAGACTGAACCAACTCAACCTAAACCACAAACTCACACTGTTAACTTTATTACTCCTGCAAACGCCAATCGTTTGCTTCCTTTAACTGTGCCAAGTGGTTCTAAACTTCATTCTAATTACTTAATTCCTTCAATTGTCACAGCACTTGACGCAAATGGAGATTTACTTGAACTGGATTACTGGAATTTAGTAGACCCAATTACTGGCGCTAAAACTAAGTTTGACATCAACACTCCAATTACCGAAGACATTACCCTAGAAGCAGTAATGCGAAAAAAAGTATTTTCAACTACAACTTATCGTATCAAACGTTTTTATGAAACTACTGACGCACACCAAAGTTTCTTTGAAGATACAACTAAAGAAGAAATAATTTACGACCAAAAACCAAATGAAGAGGTTGAGTTACCAGAGAACAAGACAGCAGCCCCTGAAGGTTTTACTCTGTCTCCAGACACTATAGTTAAAAAAACCATTAAAGAGGGTGGCAGCACTGTATTTGAACTAAGATATCTGCGCCGCCGTTATAGTGTTAACTTTGAAGTTAACTACAACAGAAATTACTTTAAGGGAAAGGCAAGCGAAGAGCTTGAGCAAATCGTTAAGTACGAAGCAAATGCTCAGAAACCTAAAAACACCCCTTCAATCGAAGAAGTGGGGCACGAGTATACTTTTAAGCATTGGCAGTTAAAAGACGAAATGGGCGGTAGCTACCGAGAAGTCTCTCCTTTTGACTTTAAAAACACTAAAATTACAAAAAATATTACTTTAGTTGCTTATTTTGAAAGAAAGGCAGTATCTGCTAACTATACAATTAAACACGTTCTAGAAGGAGTTGACCAAACCCCACAAAAAACTATTGTCGAAACTAAAACAGCCTTAGCTGGACAAAAAGTACCAATTACCGAACGCGATCGTCTACCTCAGTTTGAACAAGGCTTTAACGTCCCTCCTTATTTTGAAGAACACACTATTAAAAAAGACAACTCTACGGTTTTTACATTAAGATACTTAAGAAAAAGATTTAAAGTTGACTTTAGCTACAACTCAGGTGTTTTTTTAGATCAAGCAAAAAAAGTTGTTGACTATCTATTTGGCCAAACTTTGAAAGACATAGACCATCCAACTAAAACAGATCTACAAAACTTAAAAACCTACACTTTTGTTGGTTGGAAAGACATTGAAACCGGCTCTATTGTTGATTTTGGTCAAAACATCAAAGTAGACAAAGACATACACCTAAAGGCTATTTGGACTGAAGAGACTAAAACCAAGCCAGTGTATTTAAAAACTATTTGGGAAGGTTTAAACGGTCTGCCTGATGAAATTATTGAAACCAAAATTCAAAAAGAAAGAATAATTGGACAATTCGCACAAATTACAGATGCAGACATTCAAGCCACAATTTCAGAAATTTTAGCCAAATACCCTCACCCTAACCACGAAAATACCCCACACATTCCTTATTCAGTGACTTCACTTGAAGTTACTTTAACTCAGGATAAACAATTTTTAAAAGTTTATTTTAAAGCCAAAACTTATACAGTTAACTTTGATTATACCGATTTAGATCCACAATCTGTGGCAGGTGAACTTTTCAATACCTTAACATTTAAGTATGGTGAAAAAATTCCTGCAGGTTTGCTTCAAAAAATGCAAAGGGTTTTAAAAAGAGATAATCTAATTAAAGACTATGTTTTTGAAAAACTGATAGATTCAGAAACTGGACAAGAAATTGATCCTAATTTGGCTTACAACAAAAACTTAAAAATTAAACCAGTTTTCAAGGAATCTGAAATTACAGTATCTGTAACTCCAAAAGTTCATGTTGACGATCAAGACAAAGCAGAAGTTAGTGAATGGCCAGCACTAAATTTCAAAGCAGGACAAAAATTTACTTTTACTCCGACTCAAATTAAAAAAGGTTGGAAATTTTTAGGTTGGACTACAAAACCAGGCAACAGTGTTGAAGAAATAACAGTTAATCGTTTAACAAAGGAAGTTTATGCGGTTTTTGCACCAGGTGAAACTACATACACTGTTAAACATATTTTTGCCGGAATTGCTGGACAAATTGATGAGCGTATTGTTGAGAAAACTCACAATACTTTAACTAACTCAAAAGTAACTATTGACCAAAATAATGCACTGCCAAATACTGACCATGGTTTTGTTGTCAATACTCCAGAGCAAACTCAAATTATTAAAGCAGACGGTTCTACCGTATTTGAACTTAGATATGCTCGCCGTGAGTTTACAGTTCAGTTTACTGTCAACTACAGAAATAAATTCAGTGGTGCTTTAGTTTCAACCGCGCCTCTAACTCAAAAAATTCCGTATGAAGGCAAAATAGAAATCCCTCAAGCCCCTACAATTTCTAAACCTGGCCACAGATATACATTTAAACACTGGCAACTTGAAGACGAGATGAAAGGCCAGTATGTCGAAACTAATGCTTTTGACACTGCTAATACTAAAATCACTAAAAATATCTCTTTAGTTGCTTATTTTACTGAAGAAATTGCAAATGTATCATATACAATTAACCACGTGATTGAAGGTGCTGACAATCTGCCAAATGAAATTAAGGCAGAAACTAAAACAGCACAAGCAAATAGCTTAGTAACAGTTTCTAGTGCTGATCGTTTAACAAACGAATATCAGGATGGGTTTGACGTTGCAACTCAAACTCAAACTAAAGAAATAGCGTCAGACGGTTCTACTGTTTTTACTTTGTTTTATTCACGCCGTCGTTTTAATGTTAACTTTGAAGTTAACTACGAAAACCATTTCAGCGGAGTTTTGGCAACTCACGAACAAACTCAAATCGTAAAATACGGAAGTAAAGTAGAAAGACCTGCCACTAACCCTTCGCTTATTAAACAAGGATATGGCTACCGTTTCGTGCATTGGCAGTTAAAAGATGAAATGAACGGAACTTATAAAAAGGTTAGCGCTTTTGATTTTGACACACAAAAAATTACTAAAGACACAACACTAGTCGCTTACTTTGAAGAAAAAGTTACTGAGGCTAACTATACAATTAACCACATTATTAAAGGACTAAATGGTCAGCCTGATGAAATTATTAAAGATAGCTCTAAAACTGCTAAAATCGGTACGCAAATTACAATCAATCGCGACAACCGCTTAACTAAATTTGACCACGGTTTTGAAGTTGCTCAACAAAACCAAACTAAAACTATTGAAGCAAATGGTTCAACTGTATTTGAACTTGTCTATGTGCGCCGTAAATACCGCGTAAATTTTGTTGTTAACTTCAACAATTATTTTGCTGGCGCCATCGCTTCGCCAGAGCCTGAGCAAATAGTAGAATATGGCGCCAAAGTTCAACAACCCCAAACTTTACCAACCCTTACTAAATCCGGAAACACCTATACATTTAAACATTGGCAACTTCAAACCGAGATGGGAAATTACTACCGCGAAGTTTCTGCTTTTGATTTTGTGAATACAGTGGTTTCTGGCAACTTAACTTTAGTTGCTTACTTTGAACACAAAGCAATCTCCGCAAAATACACAATTAAACACATCATCAAAGGTTTAAATGGTGCAAACGACGAGATAATTGAAGAAAACCACAATACCGCACAAGTTGGCACTAACATTACTATTGACCGAAACAACCGTTTAACTAAATACGACACTGGTTTTACAGTAGATACACAAAGTCAAACTAAAGAAATCACCGCTGACGGACAAACTACTTTTACTCTTGTCTATAAACGTCGCACCTACGTAGTTAACTTTGAAGTAAACCCAGATAATCACTTCAAAAATGCTCAAGCATCTTCTGTTTTGAATCAAAGCGTTGAGTTTGAAGGCAAGGCTACTTTGCCAAATCCAAATCCTTACTTAACTAAACCAGGCTACACCTACACCTTTAAACACTGGCAACTTAAAGACGAAATGGGCAATATTTACCGTGAAGTTTCTGCTTTTGATTTTACTAACACTAAGACCACTAAAAACGCAACGTTAGTTGCTTATTTTGAAGAAAGACCGACATCTGCTACCTATACAATTAGACACGTTCTTACAGGTATTCCTGGCCAAATTCAAGACATTGTCGAAACCCAGACTATAACCGCATTAATTGGTTCCACTGTAAAAGTCTCTGAAAATCAAGCTCTCGCGAAGTTTACAAATCATTTTTACTTAGAAAGTCAAAGTGAAGAAAAAACCATTGAAGCAGATGGTTCAACAGTCTTTACTTTAAGATATACAAGAAAAACTTACTCAGTAACTTATAGCTACAATACAGGTACTTTAAACAACACAAATCAAATCACTCTTAACTATTTATATCAAGAGAAGTTAAGAGATGTTCCGCATCCTTCTAAAACTGATCCAACTGGCCAAAAAACTTATAATTTCTCCGCTTGGGTTTTTGCTCAAAACAACCAAGTTGTAGACTTTTCTAAAAACATTGAAGTTGAAAGCAACTTGGTTTTAAAAGCCAAATGGACTGAAGAGAAAATTACTCGTCCAGTTTACCTAAAAATGGTTAAATTCAGGACAAGAAGAAATTCTGGAATTTGAAATTAAGAAAAAACGATTTGTTGGCCAAAGCGCCTTGCTTTCAGATGCAGACATTCAGACTCAATTAGCCGAATACTTGCAAAACAACCCACATCCTAACCATGAGACTACTCCTTATTTGGCAAACTCAAATACTCAGTTGACTGTTGAAAATACCAACGCAAAACAATATCTAACTGTTTACTTTAAAGCCAGAACTTACTCGGTTAATTTTGATCTGCAAGGACTGGATCCGAATAGTGTGCCCAACGCTTTAAGACAAACTACTTACCTTAAATACACAGAGACAATACCACAAGAACTTATTGACCAAATGAAAATGGTTAAAAAGCCAGAAAGTTTAACTAAAGACTATGAATTTGAAAAAATCATTGTCACTCAAACTGGAAGCGAAATAAACCCAAATACAGCCTACAACAAGAGTGTAACTTTCCGCGCTGTTTTTAAAGAAAAACCACTTAACTTATCTGTAACTCCGCGAGTTTCTCAGTCTGACTTAGATAAAGCAAATGTAGCCGAATGGCCAGCGCAGTCAGTGGTTGCTGGTGAAAAATTCACCTGGGAACCAAAACCAACCGACATTAAAAAAGGTTGGAAGTTTGTAGACTGGAGTTTAACTCCAAACGGAGACGCAAAAGAAATTACGCTAACCCGTAAAGTTCAAGAAGTTTATGCTGTTTTTAAACCACACGAAACAACTTATACAATTAAACACATAATTTCTGGAATTCAAGGCGAAATTGAAGAAAAAACCGAAACTACTACTTTAAACGCTAAAACTAACTCAGAAGTAACAGTCACACAAAGCGACCGTTTAACTCATTTAGACACTGGTTTTAATGTTAACACTCCAAGCCAAACCAAAGTTATTCAAGCAGATGGTTCAACTGTGTTTGAACTTAGATATGTTCGTCGTACCTTTTTAGTTAACTTTACAGTTAACTTTAAAAACCAGGTTAAAAATGCATCTATTTCTTCAACTCCGCCTACTCAAACTGTCTTATTTGAAGGAAAAGTCAAAGCACCTGCTAATCCAGCAATTGCCAAAGCAGGCAGAGTTTATGAGTTTATTCACTGGCAACTTGAGGCTCAAATGAATGGACAGTACTCAGAGCAGCCTGCTTATGATTTTGCGCAAAAAGTTACTCAAGACCTTTCTTTAGTTGCTTACTTTAAAGAAACCACTACAATAGTTAAATATACAATTAAGCACATTTTTGAACCGCTTGTTGGACAAGTTGCAAAAGAAATTATAGACGACACAAATAAAGCCGAAATTGGTACAGAAATCACTGTTAACCAAACTGCTTTCTTGACACAATATTCAGCAGGTTTCTATGTACTTGACCAAAGTGAAACTAAAACTATTTTGGCAGACGGTTCTACTACCTTTACTCTTTACTACACTCGTCGCAGGTTTAAAGTAAACTTTATTGTGAACTTCAAACAACACTTTACAGATGTCAGTGTTTCTAACGAAAGTCCGCAAACTATAGCTTATGAAGATAAAGTAAAACGTCCGCAAACCGACCGTTCGCTGTCTAAGCCAGGTTTTGTCTACCGTTTTATTCACTGGCAGTTGTTAGACGAAATGAACGGACAATACACAAAAGTAAATGCCTTTGATTTTGCAAATCAAACTGTTTCAAAACCACTTACTTTAGTCGCTTATTTTGAAGAAGAGTTTTTATTTGCTAAATACACAATCAGACACATCTTAAAAGCGCTACCTGGAGAGCAAGATGAAGTTATTGAAGAACAACACCAAGGTGAAATTGGCTCTGAAATTATTGTTAACAAAAACAATAGACTAAAACAATTTGACCACGGTTTTGATGTTGCTGAGCAATATCAGGCAAAAAACATCAAAAAAGACGGAACCACTTTGTATACTTTAATCTACACACGCCGTGTTTTTAAAGTAAACTTTGAAGTTAACTTCAATGGCGGATATTTTTCAGGGGCTGCAGCTTCCGTTGAAGCTGAGCAAAGTGTTTTATTTGAAGCACATGCTACAAAACCAACTAAAATTCCAACACTTGGTAAACAAGGCTTTATTTACGAATTTAAACGTTGGCAGTTAAAAGATGAGATGTACGGCAGTTACCGCGAAGTTTCTACTTTTGACTTTGCAACTAGAAAAATCACTAAAGACACAACCTTAGTGGCTTATTTTGAAGAAATAAAAACTTTTGCTAAATACACGATTAACCATGTATTTGAAGGTATCGACAGTGCACCTGCTAAAACTATTTCAGATACTACTAAAACGGCGCAAATCGGCAGTTTAGTTACAGTTGATTACCGCGATCGTCTAACCGCTCACGACAACGGTTTCCAAGTTGACACGCAAACTCAAACTAAAGAAATTAAGGCAGACGGCTCAACTACTTTTACTCTACACTACACTCGCCGCCACTTTAATGTAGATTTTCGCGTTAACTATGGACACTTTAGTAATGTTAGTGCGTCTAGTCAAGACAGACAAATTGTGCAGTTTGGCGCAAAAGTTCAAATGCCTGGACAAACCCCTACTTTAACTAAAGTTGGTTTTGACTATACATTTAAACACTGGCAACTTGAAAGCGAAATGAATGGGCGCTATATTGAAGTGTTTGCTTTTGATTTTGCTAACTTTACAGTATCTGAAAATATTGTATTAGTTGCGTATTTCACCGAAGAAATCACTCAGGCTAAATATACAATTAAGCATGTTTTGGAAGGAATTGAGCAAATTGCGGAAGTTGTTGAAAAAGAAGAAAAACGCGCACAAGTTGGCACAAAAATTACAGTTTCTGCGCTAGACATTTTAAAGAAATACGAACATGGCTTTGAGATTCTTGGCAATCCTCAAGAAAAAACTATCACCGAGGACGGAAAAACTGAGTTTACACTAAACTACTCAAGAAAAACTTTTAAAGTTAACTTTAATTTTAACACCGGTATTTTAAATGGAGAAACTCAAAAAACCGTTGGCTTTAAGTACCAAGAAGTACTTAAAGACCCGGGTTCACAGCAAAAAACCGACCCAACTCACCAAAAATCTTATACTTTTATGGGTTGGCAAAATCAAGATAGTTTATCTCAAATACTTAATTTCCCAACTAACTTTAAAGTAGTTGGCGATATGAACTTAAGAGCAACTTGGCAAGAAACTAAATCTGTTAGAAAAATCTACTTAAGATTTATTTTTGAAAGTTTAAAAGAAGGTGTTTTAGACGAAGAAGTAGAAACTCCGCTTTCTAATTTAAAATCAGTTGGTGAACTTATTAGTACAAACGCCTACGATATCCAAAGTGATATTAACGCATTCTTTAATAAAAACCCACATCCTTACCATAAAACTCTTTTACTTTCTAAATCAATTACCGAGTTAATAGTCACTACATCTTTTGAAAAACAATATTTAACTCTTTACTACAAAGCAGAAACTTACGATGTTTACTTTAACTACGCAGGTCTTGTAGACTCTTCTTTTCCTGCTGAGTTTAAACGACCAATTACCCTTAAATATTCACAACTTCTGCCTGCTGAAGTTGTAGATAAAATGAAGGCTGCTTTAAAACCTGGAACTGAAATTCACGACTTTGTGTTTGATAAACTGATGGTTGAAGACAACGAGTTTGACCCAACAGTTGCCTACAACAAACGAATTGCTATCACTCCGACTTACGTTGCAAAAACTATCTTAATGGAAATCACTCCAACCGTCTCTAGTGTAGATTTAGAGAAAGCAGAGTTAGCAGAATGGCCAAAACAAAAGTTCTATACAGGCGAAATCTTTAAGTTCACACCAGAGCCAACTGATATTAAAAAAGGCTGGAAATTCCTTGGTTGGTCTTTAACTCCTACTTTTGGTTCAAACCCTGGCGATATTAAAGTTACTCGTTTTGTAGACAGAGTTTACGCTGTCTTTAAACAAGGTGAGACAACCTACACAATTAACCACATCTTAAAAGGTATACCTGGCGAAATTGAAGATAAAACAATTAAAGAAACAAAACAAGCAGAAAGTTATAAAAACGTCTCAGTATACCCAGATTCCAATAAACTGCAAAGTGATGAATACAGATATAAATTCACCGTAATTTCACCTAGAACTGAGAAAAAAATTCAGCCAGATGGTTCTACTGTATTTAATTTAGTCTATCAACGCAATTACTTTAAAGTTACTTTTATTACAAACTTTGAAGATAGAGTAAAAGGATATGAAAGTATCTCTGAATACGATGCAGAGATGGTGCAGTATCAAGGCAAAATCAAGCAACCAGCGACTCCGTTTATTGTATTTCACGGACGCACTTACACTTTTGTACACTGGCAGTTGGCTAAGCCAATGAACGGACAGTACACTAAGCAAGACACTTTTAATTTTACCAAAGACCAAATCACAGAAGATACTGAACTAATTGCTTATTTTGAAGAAACTACACACAAAGTTAATTTTGAAATTGTACACTTTTTAGAAAAGAAAGGTGAGTCAAGCGAACTTGACAATCAGTTTGACGAGGTTGTTGAAACCATTCAAAACTGGCCAGTTGAAAAAGGCGCTACTTACGTTAAATCAACTAATTTAGTTGGCGATGACTATGAACTTTTTGACAACGGTCAACAAGGTTTACTTGAGACAAAACTTTATCCTGGACAAAACAATATACGAGTATATCAATACTACTCACTGAAGTTTAGTAATGTTTATGTTTATTACAAGAGTAAAAGTAATTATCTTGACAACTGGCCAACTAAACGAACTAGGTTAATCCCAATTGATGAAATCGCACTTCACTATAGAGGTAAAAACTCAGACTACAACATTCAAGTTTGGGCTTATTTAGATGAACCGAACAACCCTGTTGATAAGTTTATAGCAACTGCTGAAACTAGTCGCCTTGTTGGTTTTCCGCGTAAACGTCAATATAATGTTCACTACCGTATTTTCACGCAACACTGGTATGACGATAGTTATGATGAAACCTTTGTTCGCAATGTTGACACAATAAATGAGGGTGAAAGCTACACTCCGAATTGGACAAATCCAGATCCACGCATATTCAAAATGCATTTTTATAAAAGTTCTGATGATAAAGATCAAGGTACATCAACATATAAGATATATTTAAATAGACATCACGCTAGTATTGAAATTAAATACTTAGGAAAACACGTTAAAACAGAATGGCGTAATTTCCACGTATATCACGGAAGTACAATCCGCAATCAAAATATTAACTTTGATATACCAAATTACTGGCAAATTTTGAAAATTACACTAGATGGCAAAGAAATTTCTAAAGAAGATCTTTTAAATACAGTTATTGTAAAAAACTACGTAATTGAAATTCACACAGGTATTTATGAAGATACTTTTGGTGAGTATCCACAAAGCAAGGTTGATGTCAACCCTGCTGATTTGCTAAACGAAGAAATCAGCGAACGCACACTAACTTTCCATTCTTATGCCAGAGACATTGAGTTTAAATTTAACCGTATTTTTGTTAAAGATAAACAAGGCAACAAATACGAGAAATACAACGGTAAATACTTTAAGTTTGAACCGGTTCGTTGGATTAAAATTGGTGGCAAAACCAACAGTATGATTGTAAAAGGAATTCTGGACTTTTCACCTTTTAATTTAGTTGGTCATTATGGTCAATCCACTGAAGATTGGTATCTTACTTTTTACAGCGCAATGCTAAAAGATATGGAAAAAATAATTGGTACTACTTTATACTCGCCGACTAAATCACATTCTTTATCGGCTTTTGGGCTAGATCTGGTAAATGATGACCGCTATGATACTGAGCCTACAGACTATGCTTTAGAGATTTACGGCAACACTAAATCTGGTTTTGTTCGCGAATACCGTGGAATTGATCTAAAGACCATTATGCTTGCTGGCTTTGATGAACAAAAATGGGGAATCACATATACTTCTAATTCTAAATATAGTTTCTGGACAAATGAAACAAAAAAATACAACAATAGTGATTGGTATGTTCACGCTAAAGTCAAAACAAGCTATACACATATTCCATTTACCAATATCGCAGGTATCAAACCTTGCCGTATAGTTAATTAAATTTATTAATTTTCAAATAAAACACCTAGGTTTATTTAACCTAGGTGTTAGCAAAATCAAATTACAATTCTAAAAAAACAAAATATCGTTAAATCGGTATTCCCTTATTTAAAAAAGTTGCTTTTAGGAGGAACAACATGACAAAAAAACAAAAAAGTTTTTTAATAACGTCTATTTTACTTACCACTTTAATCGCAATTGTTTTATTTACACTTTTTATTTTTGCACATCCTAAACTTTATTTTACTAAAGCTAGCGGACTTGCAAATTTAAGTTTTAAAAAAACAACTAAAAAACACAAATTGCGTTTAGTGGTGCCAGAGACTATAGACACTACCAAAACCCAATTTATTAGTATCCAAGAAAATTGGTTTACAACTAGCGCTTTTGGCAAAATTACTGCAGTTAAAGCCAAACCAGGCAAATACTTGGCTTTTGACTTTACAGACCGCGAGCACGACTCTGAAGTTTTTACAATCTATACTCAAAATCTATTCGGAATTAAGCAAGAGTATGACGTTATTGTTGATTACTCTAACTTTTTGCGTGTATTTTTCTCAGAGGCCAGAGACGGCGAAATCCCTCGTAGTCCAATAATTTTGCCTTACTATAAATTAGTCTCTGAGTATAAACATATTTACGAAGAATTGCTTAAAATTGAACACTACAAACGCTACAACCGCCAAGGACTTGAAGACTCTTTTGCTTTTGGCAAAGAAACCGTTTTTAATAAAGACAAAGCAAACGGCCACGCTTTTATTGTCAACAACGACAACCACATAACTTTAATTTACGACTTTTTACTACCAGGAATTTTTGCAAATCAACATCAAAAAACTCAAGTTTTTGACTATATTGCCAAGTCTAACACACAATTTAAAGTGTTTGACCCTAAAGACAAAAACTTAGATATTCAATTTAAAACCCCACCATTTTATTTAACTGAGTTTTTAGGTTGGTACTATATTGATCCAACCGGAAAACAGGTTAACTTAAAACCTGGTGAAAATGTTGATATTCCGAAATTTGTAAAATCTGAACTTAGACTAATTGCCAGATACAACTCAACTCTTGACCCTGACAAAATTGGCGATGAATTAAACAAACAAGGTTTAGTTGCGGTGTCTTACTTCAATGGCGCTGAACGCGTGTTTTTTGATGTCGTTAGAAAAGGCGATCCTATTAAAAATCACTTATTTCAAAAACCAGGATACGCTTACGCTGGTTGGTATAAGGACAGCGCGTTGACTGAAAAATTTGATTTTGCAACAGAACGAGCAGATAAAAATATTTCACTTTACTTAAAGTTAGTTAAAGTAAATGACCCGCAAACTCCAAAACCACAAAAATACCACACTGTGCAGTTTATTACTCCTAAAGACGCAAACCAATTGCTTCCACTTTCTCATCCTCACGGTGAAAAACTAGATAAAAACTATTTAATTCCAAGTTTAGTTACTAGATTTGACAAAGACGGTAATTTCTATGAACTAGATTACTGGAATGTAGTAAATCCAATAACTGGTAAAGAAACTAAATTTGATTTTGACAAGCCAATCACCGAAGACTTAATTTTAAAAGCAGTGCTGAAAAAGAAACCATTGGTTGTCGAAAACACTAAATATGTAATTAAAAAACTATATGAGTCTGTTGATCAAGCAGGTGAATTTATTGAAGACAAAACCCAAGAAGAAACTGTGCTTGGCCAAAAACCCAACGAAGACGTCACTTTAAGTGCAGATAAAACTAAAGCGCCTTATGGTTTTACTTTGTCTCCAGACACTATCTTGACAAAAACAATAAAACCAGATGGAACTACTGTATTTGAACTTAAATATGTCAGAAACAAATACAAGGTTAACTTTGAAGTTAACTTTAACTCAACTCAGTTTCCTGGTGCAAATCCATCAACTGAGGCAGACCAAATAGTTAGACACGAAGGCAAGGTTCAAAAACCAAGTGTAAATCCAACTTTAACTAAACCAGGATTTCAATATGTTTTTAAACACTGGCAGTTAAAAGATGAAATGAATGGTCAGTACAGAGAAACTAAGCCTTTTGATTTTAAAAACTCAAAGGTTACAAGAAACCTAACCTTAGTTGCTTATTTTGAACAAAAAACAGTAACTGCAACTTACACAATTAACCACGTGTTTGAAGGAATAGAGGGCCAGCCTGACCGCACTATTTCTGAAAATACTCACACCGCACAAGCCGGAACTAAAATTACTGTTAATAGAAACAGTAGATTAGCAGGCTACGATCGTGGTTTTATAGTTGCTCAGCAAGATCAGACTAAAACCATTGAAGCAGATGGCTCTACTGTTTTTACTTTAAGATATCTTCGTAGACGCTTTAGTGTAAACTACGAAGTAAACTTTAACTCAAATTACTTTGACAACGCACAAGCCAGCTATATTCCAAGTCAAAATGTAGAGTTTGAAGGATACGCCAAAAAACCTGCACAAGCGCCTACTTTAACCACACTTGGCTACCGCTTTGTCTTTAAACACTGGCAACTTAAAACAGAAATGAATGGTGAATACAAAGAAACCACACCTTTTGATTTTGCTAACACCAAAATTACTGAAAGCATTACTTTAGTTGCTTATTTTGAAAAAGAAATTATTAAGGCAACCTATACTATTAACCACGTACTGCCTGGAGTTGACGGCTCTGCCGCAGAAACTATTTCTGATGCAAGCAACTCAGCCCAAGTTGGCACAGAAGTTACGGTTGATGAAAACAATCGTTTAACTAAATACGACGAAGGCTTTTTACTAAGTCCACAAAGTCAAACCAAAACTATTTTGGCAGACGGTTCTACTACTTTTACATTAAAATACACTCGCCGCAGGTACACAGTTAACTTTGAAGTTAACTACAATGGCAATCACTTTGATGGAGTTCAGGCGTCTGTTCAACCTGATCAAACTATTTTATTTGAAGGAAAAGTCCACAAACCAGACTTTGTACCAACTTTAACTAAACCGGGCTATACTTATACTTTTAAACACTGGCAGTTAAAAGACGAGATGGGCAATGTTTACAAAGAAGTTAATGAATTTGATTTTAACACCAAAATTACTAAAAACTTAACCTTAGTTGCTTACTTTGAAGAAAAAATAGCAACTGCAAATTACACCATTAACCACGTTTTTGAAGGCATCGCTCAAGGCCAAACTCATGTTGAAAAAACAGTTAAATCAGCTCAAGTTGGCAGCTCAGTTACTGTTGATCAAAACGACCGTCTAACTCAATTTGACGAAGGTTTTGAAGTTCAAGGACAACCTGAAACTAAAACAATTGAGGCAAACGGACAAACTGTCTTTACTTTAAATTACCGACGTCGCACATACACCGTAACTTTCAACTACAACTCAGGTGTTATAAACTCAGCACATGAAAAAGTTGAAAACTATTTGTATGAACAAATTTTAAGAGACTCTCAACATCCAACCAAAACAGACCCTGCAAACGTCAAAACTTATACTTTTGCAGGTTGGGAAGATGAAGAGACAAACAAAATTGTTGATTTTTCTAAAAACATCAAAGTAACTAAAAACATGCGCCTACGTGCTAGATGGACAGAAGAAATCACAAAACGACCAATTTACCTAAAAATGATTTGGCAAGGAATTTCTGGTCAAGACGAAACTAAAGAAATTACTGTTGAAAAAGAACGAGTAGTTGGCCAAACTGCACAAATTTCAGATAGCGACATTAGCGCGTTAATTTCTGAAGTTTTTAAAAATTTCCCACATCCTTTCCACGAAACACAAGTTGACTTTTCAAAATCTAGCACTTCCTTGACAGTAACTGCAACTCAAGATAAACAGTATTTAACACTTTACTATAATGTAAAAACCTACACAATTGACTTTGACTACTCAGGGTTAAAAGATTCGTCTATTTCAAATCAGCTTAAACAAACTATAGTTTTAAAATACACACAAAAGATTTCTCAACAACTGCTAAATCAAATGAAATCAGTTGAAAAGGAAAGCGATGAAAACAACGACTATGTTTTTGAAAAACTAATAGACTCAGAAACTGGACTAGAACTAGATAGCAACGTCGCATACAATAAAAACTTAAAAATTAAACCAGTATTTAAAACTGTTCCAGCAACAGTATCTGTTACTCCGCGAGTAGCAGACGCAGATAAAGACAAAGTAAACAGCCCAACTTGGCCAGAACAATTGGTTCAAGCAGGCACTAAGTTTGTATTTCAGCCAAAAGACAACATTAAAAAAGGTTGGAAATTTTTAGGCTGGACGACAAAACCTGGCCTAGGTGTACAAGAAGTTGTGATAACTCGCCAAACTACTGAAGTCTACGCTGTTTTTGCACCTGCTGAAACTACTTACACTATCAAGCACATCTTTGAGGGAATTCAAGGTGAAATTGAAGAAAAAACTACTACAATTACTAAAACTGCAAAAACAGCAGACTCAATTACTGTTAATCAAAACGACAGATTAACACATTTTGACCACGGCTTTATTTTAAAAACTCCTGCTCA
Source organism: uncultured Acholeplasmataceae bacterium (assembly GCA_963544405.1). Taxonomy (GTDB): domain Bacteria; phylum Bacillota_I; class Bacilli_A; order Acholeplasmatales; family Acholeplasmataceae; genus CALISC01. Next base: position 8,760 of record CAUUEZ010000004.1, on the reverse strand, counting down.
AACTCAAATTATTGAAGCAGATGGTTCTACTGTTTTTGAACTTAGATATGCGCGCCGTGAGTTTGATGTTAACTTTGAAGTTAATTACAACGACAGTCAATTTAGCAACGCCACAGTTTCTCCTAACCCTGCTACCCAGAAAGTTAAATTTGAAGGTAGAGTTAAAAAACCTGCAGACCCAACGGTTGAGAAATTTGGTCAAACTTTTGACTTCAAACACTGGCAAGACAAAACTGTGATGAATGGCAACTATTCAGAACAACCTGAGTTTGATTTTACTAACTTTAAAGTTACTAAAAACCTGACATTAGTTGCTTATTTTGAGCAAAAAAATAGTATTGTCAACTATACTATTAACCACATTTTAAAAGGTATAGCCGGCAATCCAGACCAAGTAATTCAAGACAACACCAAAACCGCTGTTGCTGGTTCTGAAGTGACAATTTCTAAAAACGACCGCTTAACTCAATATGACACTGGTTTTGAAGTTGCTGACCAAAGTCAAACTAAAACTATTTTGTTAGATGGTTCAACTACTTTTACTTTAGTCTATACTCGCCGTAAATACACAATAACTTATGAAGTTAACTACAACGGCAACCATTTTCCCGGCGCTATTCCTTCATATGTACCAAATCAAACAGTTGACTTTGAAGGTAAAGCCACCAGACCGCTTTCAAACCCAACTTTAACTAAACCAGGCTATAACTTTGAGTTTGTGCAATGGCAAGTTAAAGATGAGATGAATGGGCGCTATGAAAAAATTCAAGCCTTTGATTTTACTAACACAAAAATCACTAAAAACCTAACACTAGTTGCTTACTTTGAACAGAAAGTTACAACTGCTAAATACACCATTAACCACGTTTTTGAAGGACTTACTGGCCAGGTTGATTCAATAACTACAGATTCTTCAAAATCAGGACAAATCGGTTCTCTTGTTACTGTTAACCGTGAAAACCGCTTAACTCAATATGATGCTGGTTTTGAGGTTGAACAACAAAACCAAACTAAGCCAATTTTAGCAGATGGCTCAACAGTTTTTACCCTTAGATATAAACGCCGTAGATTCACAGTAACTTATGAAGTTAACTATAAAGGTAATTACTTTCAAGATGCCACTTCTTCTATCCAAGCAAGTGAAACCGTACAATTTGAAGGCAAGGCAACAGTTCCTGGTCAATTGCCTACTTTAACTAAACCTGGCTTTAACTACCGCTTTGTACACTGGCAACTTAAAGACTATATGTACGGTAGCTACCAAAAAATTTCTGCTTTTGATTTCGCTAATACCAAAATCACAAGCAATATAACTTTAGTTGCTTATTTTGAAGAAGAAAAAACTACTGCTAACTATACAATTAGACACGAAATACAAGGAGTTGATGGACAAGCCGACGAAATTATTAAAGATTCAACTAAATCAGCGCTTGTAGGCAGTGAGGTAACTGTTGACAATTCAAGTCGTTTAAGTGGTTATGATGAAGGCTTTGATGTAGAAAAGCAAAGTCAAACTAAAACTATTGAAGCAGATGGTTCTACCACTTTTGTCTTAAAATATATTCGCAAAATTTATAAAGTAAACTTTGAAGTAAACTACAATAACTCTCATTTTTCAGGAGTTTCGCAAACCACTCAACCTGCACAAGACATTGCTTTTCAGGGAAAAGTGGCAAAACCAGATTTTGCGCCTGCTTTAAAGAAACCAGGCTACACATACACATTTGTTCACTGGCAAGACAAGGCAACGATGAACAATGAGTATAAAGAAGTGACTCCATTTGATTTTGCTAACACCAAAATCACTAAAGCCACAACTTTAGTTGCTTACTTTAAAGAAGAAGTGGCTACTGCCAACTATACGATTAACCATGTTCTGCCTGGCGTTGAAAAAATCGCAGAAAGAACCGTTACAGAAGTTAAAACCGGCAAAGTAGATAGCACGGTCTCTGTTTCTGAAGCAAATGGTCTACAACAATACTTAACTGCTGGTTTTGATTTACCTGCGCAAACTGAAACTAAAAAAATTTTGGCAAACGGCCAAACTACTTTTACCTTAACCTATGTACGCCGTAAATTTAATGTTATTTATGACTACAATTCAGGTGAGTTAAATGGTGAAAACAAAAAGACTGTTGAGTATCAATACGAGCAAACTTTAGCCGACATTAACCACCCTGTTAAAAAAGACCAAACTGGACAAAAAGTTTATCGTTTTGTTGGTTGGATAAATCAAGAAACTGGAAGTTTAGTTGATTTTGACTACCCTGTAAAAGTTACCAAACCATTGCTTTTAAAAGCCAAGTGGGAAGAAAAAGTCAATACTCGCCCAGTTTACCTAAAAATGATTTGGGAGAATTTAGACGGCACGCAAGATGAAGTTAAAGAGGCTTTAGTTCAAAAAGAAAAACCGGTTGGCAAACTACTGAAAAGCGACGACTCAGATGTGCAGAGAACTTTGTCTCAATTTAAAGCAAATCATCCACATCCTTTCCACCACGACGAAGTGTTTGCAGCCAACTCCACAACTGCAATAGACGTTGAAGATAAGTCAGAAAAACAATACTTAACTTTTTACTTTAAAGCCAAAACTTATAACGTTGACTTCAACCGCACAGGATTGGAAGATCAATCAGTCGCAGATATTTTGAAACGCACTAACACCTTTAAACATTCAAATAAAATTTCTGCTGAGTTAATAGAAGCCATGAAAAAAGTTCAAAAACCAGCAGATGACTACAATGACTATGAGTTTGAAAAACTAATAGACGAGTCAACTGGCTACGAACTAGACGTTAACACACCATATAACAAAAATATAGTTGTGAAACCTGTCTTTAAAACTAAACCTGTTTTAGTTTCAGTAACTCCAAAAGCAGCAGACGCAGATGTTGACAAGGTCAACAGCCAAGCGTGGCCAGTTCAAAAAGTATATGCAGGTCAACCTTTTAATTATCTGCCACTAGGCACTAACATTAAAAAAGGTTGGAAGTTCTTAGGCTGGACAACTTTACCAGGCGGTCCCGTTCAACAAATTACAATAAGCAGAACTATGAGTGAAGTCTACGCTGTGTTTGCACCAACTGAAACTACTTATACAGTTCGACATATCCTTGAAGGAATTGAAAATGAAATTGACGAAGTTGTCAAAGAAACTTACGGCAAGGCTCAAACTAACGACACCGTCACAATTTCTAAAAGCGATCGTTTAACTGAGTTTGACACAGGTTTTGTTGTCAAAACACCTAGTCAAAGCAAAGTTATTCAAGCAGACGGCTCTACTGTGTTTGAACTTAGATATGAACGCAAAACTTTTGAAGTTAAATTTACTGTAAACTACAACAACCATATCAAAGACGCGAGTGTTTCACAAAACCCAGAAACCCAAAAAATTAAGTATCAAGGTAAGGTTAAAAAACCAGCAACTAACCCAACAATTGAAAAATCTGGTCGTACTTTTACCTTTAAACATTGGCAAAATGAACTAGCTATGAACGGGCAGTACACAGAACAACCTGAGTTTAACTTTCCTGACCACCAAGTTACACAAAGCCTAAACTTAGTTGCTTTCTTTGCCGAAGACATATCTAGCGCTAAATATACAATTAAACACATTATCAAAGGAGTTGATGGTTCTCCAGATAAAGAAATTATTGAGACTAAATACGCAGAAATTAACTCACAAGTCACAGTTAACCGCAATAACCGCAAAGACAACTATGACCATGGTTTTGATGTGGAACAACAAAATCAAACTAAAAAAATTGAAGCCGATGGTTCTACTTCATTTACTTTAGTCTATACACGAAAAACTTACCGTATTAACTTTGAAGTTAACTACAACAATACATATTTCTCAGGTGCCACTCCGTCAATAGAGCCAGATCAAATAATTGGTTTTGAAGGTAGAGTTAAGAGACCAAACAACCACCCTACCTTAACAAATCCAGGCTATACCTTTAAGTTTATTCAATGGCAACTTAAAGACGAAATGAACAGCAATTACGCCAAAGTTTCTGCTTTTGATTTTGGCAATGTTCAAGTTAATAGAAACTTAACGTTGGTTGCTTATTTTGAGTCAAGTGCAGCTAACGCTAAATATACAATTAAACACATTATCAACGGAATTGCAGGTCAAACTAACAATCAAGAGATTGTTGACAACAGCCGAACTGCCCAAATTGGCAGTTTAGTTACAATTAACCGAGAAAATCGTCTACCAGGCTACGACGAAGGTTTTATAGTTGATCAACAAAACCAAACTCAAGCAATCAAAGCAGATGGTTCTACTATCTTTACCTTAGTGTATCGTCGCCGTACGTTTACCGTCTCTTTTGAAGTTAACTTTAAAGGCAATCACTTTAAAGACGTCAAGGCTTCTAGTCAAAGCCCGCAAACTGTGGAGTATGAAGGCAAAGCAACTAGACCTGCTCAATACCCAACTATTCAAAAACAAGGCTTTAACTACAAATTCATACACTGGCAGCTTAAAGACGATATGAACGATACATACCGTTTCGTAAGTGAGTTTAATTTCAACACAAAAATTACTAAAAATATTACCTTGGTTGCCTTCTTTGAAGAAACTGTAACTACAGCCGGCTACATCATTCAACACATCATTGAAGGTGTTGACAACGTTAAGACAAAAACTATTGAAGACCCTAAAGTCACTGTAAACGTTGGAACTAAAGTCACAGTTAACCGAGACAACCGCTTAGTTGGCTACGATGAAGGCTTTAACATTCCTGACCAAATTCAAACTAAAATTATTGAGGCTAACACCACAACTTACTTTATCTTAAGATATTTCCGTAAACAGTATAAAGTTAACTTTGAAGTTAACTACAATGGCAATCATTTTAGTGGAGTTGCTGAGTCTCTTGAACCTAGCCAAACAATTAAGTATCAAGGCAAAGTCCGCAGACCTGAGTTTGCACCAACCATGATTAAAGAAGGCTACACTTACAGCTTTAAACATTGGCAGCTGAAAACTGACATGAATGGTGAATATAAAGAAATTTCTGCTTTTGACTTTAGTTTAACTACTGTAAATCAAGATATCACTTTAGTTGCTTTCTTTGAAGAAAAACAAACTACTGTAAACTACACTATTAAGCACGTTCTTCCAGGTGTTGACAATATCCCTGAAAGAATAGAACTTGAAACTAAAATAGGCGTAGTAAACTCAACTGTTAAAGTTACCGAGGCTGACCGTCTGGCTAGACTAGAAGAAGGCTTTGAACTTGCTCCTTTTTCTGAAGAGAAAAAAATATTGGCAAATGGGCAAACTAGTTTTGTTTTAAATTACACCAGAAAAATCTTTACTGTAACTTACGACTACAATGCAGGTGAAGTTAACGGCAACTCACATACAGCAGTTCAGTATAAATACCAACAAATTATTAAAGATGTTAAACACCCTACTAGACTTGACCCTAAAGCCGAAACAATTTATAAATTCACCCGTTGGGTAAATGCTTTAGACAACTCAAGTATCTCGTTTGACCCAGACAATAACCCGACTGTAATTACTAGCGACCTTACTTTGAAAGCACAATGGCAAGAAACTCAAGCCACTCGCCCTGTTTATGTTCGTTTAGTTTGGGAAACTCTAGACAACTCGCCAGATGAAGTTAAAGAATTGCCATATCCTATTGACGTGACAATTGGCGGTAAAATTGATTTAAAAAGATTTGATTCAATTATCAGTGAATATTTGCGAAACAATCCACATCCAAACCACATAAACGACTACACAAAGAGTCAAAACACCGTATTTGAATTGGTAGTAACGAAAGAAAAAGACAAGAAGTTTTTAACTGCTTACTACAAGGCCAATACCTACATAGTTAGGTTTTATACCTATAATGAAACCGATTCTTCTTCTATTTCTGACTATATTAAAAACGGCGAGACAGTTAAATATTCACAAACTGTTTCAAAGAAATTCTTAGATGAACTTGCTCAAATCAAACCTATCACAACAGACCAATATTTTGACTATGAGTTTGATCGTTTTTTAGTTTCAGGCACTAAGTTTGACCCAACTGTTGCCTACAACAAAAACATATACTTAGAGGCTAAATATAAAAATAAAAAAGTTACGGTTGAAATCACTCCAACCGTTGACGACGATGACTTAGATAAAGTAGAAAATCCAACATGGCCAACTATTCAAGAAACTGCTGGCAATTACTTTAGATTTAATACAAATACTAACGTCAAAAAAGGCTGGAAGATTGTCGGTTGGACGTCTGCTCCAAAAGAAAAACCAGGTGATTTTATCATCACCAGAAATACTACTAAAGTCTACGCAGTATTTGCACCAGACTACACTACTTACACTATTGAGCATATTTTTGAAGGAATTGAAGGCGATATTCCTGAAGAAGTTCGCACAGTTACCAGAAGAGCAATTTCTAACACCAATGTAACTGTTGATGGCAAAGATGGTATGTGGAAGTACTACCACGGTTTTACAATGTCAGATAGCCTGACTCAAAATATTGCACCAGACGGTTCTACCGTATTTAAGTTAAGATACATACGTAAAGTTTTTGAAATAACTTGGGATAGACATTTTATAAATTATTATTACTTTTCAAACCAAGGTCTAAAAATAAACGATATGCCGACAAAACTAATGCTTAAGTATGGTGCAAAAATACCAAAACCGTTAATTGACCCGACAATTGTTTTCCACGGCCGCACTTATAAATTTAAACACTGGCAAGACAGCAAAGAAATGAATGGTGCTTATTTAGAAACCACTGCTTTTGATTTTAGTACTTACAGAATTGCAGGACCTCTTGACCTCTTGCCTTTCTTTGAAGTTGAAATACATAGAGTCAATTATCAAATAGTACACTATCTTGAAAAACAAGGTGAGTCTGCTGATTTAAACGACAAGTACGATGAAATCATTGAAACTAAGAAAGACCAATTAGTTGAATTGGGTGCAAAATACGAAGCGTATCCTAAATTAAACAACGACCTTTACTTTTTAGATAAAAATAAAGCAAATCAACTAACAGCTGACTTAATACCAGGTGACAACACCGTTAAAGTTTATCAGTACTATTCGCTTAAGTCTGTCACTGTATACTACAAAAAAGAAATTAATGATCAATATCCAGAAGGTGTGCAAGTTAAAATGACTCGCTTGGTTAATTTATCTCGCAAACTTCCAGATACAGATTCAGCAACCTTTGTTGGTTGGTCTAAGTATTCTGATAATCTTGATGGTCCTTTAACTAAATTTGCCGCCCCTATTACTAAAAAAAGTATTTACTTATATCCGGTCTACCTAGCCAAAGAAAGAGACATTACTTATGAAATCCGCAAGGAAAAGTTAGACGGTGAATACGAGATAACTAAATTTAAAAAAGACAAAGCAAAAATTGGTTCATTTTACGCCGCTAAATACGAAAACCCTGAACCCGAAAAATACGAAATGACTTTTTCAAATCCAACTATCACAGTTCACAAAAATGACCAACGCAATGTTGTTACTATCTATTTAAAACTACACGTCTATAAAGTAACTTTCAATGTTGAAGGCGCACCACAAGATCTATACCAATTATATGAGCGTAGACTTAAGCATGGTGCTGCAATTGGCAAAATTGAAATAAGTCAAGTTGAATACTATGGCTTTGACCGTCTGGATTTCCGTATTGACGGCCAAAAAGTCAAAAAACACAATTTAGCCGACATTGAAACTCATTTAGTTACAAAAAACACGGAAGTCTCCTTGAAATTTGGTTGGTATGAAGAAACTAAATATCAGTATCCACAAACTTTAGTAGAAAATCCAGGTAGTCTTGAAGCCGAAGAGGTTAGCGAAAGAACACTTAACTTCAACGCAGATGGCTTTGACCTTGTTGCTAAGTTCAGTCGTGTATTTGTAAAAGACGCGCAGGGCAATCGCTATGAGAAGTATAACGGTAAATACTTTAAGTTTGAAGATGTTGTTTGGAAGAAACTAGCAAATAAAGAAAGTCTAATGACTGAAAAAATTATTGACTTTTCGCCATACACTATATCTGCCAACCGAGGTCGCGCTGGATATGAATTCAAAAACTCAATTTTCAAAGCGATGCTTAAAGATATTGCTGCGGTTATGGGAATTTCAGAACTTACACCACCTACCTGGTCAAGTGGCGATAACGCTCTTTACAATTCTGTAGTTCCAAGCAAGATAAACAAATTAGTCAAAGAACCTACAGATTATGCAAAAGAAATTCTTGGACCTTGGACTGCGGCTACTACCCAAGTTTATCGTGGTATTGATTTTGCCAAACTAATTCCAGCTAGTTTAACTCAATATTTGAGTAGTTGGTATTTTGAAGATAATAAATACAACGATCAAAGTAAACGCCCATATGCATATCTTACTGCAGAAGTTTATGAATATAATGGCATTATTCAAGGTATAAAAGGTGTTTATCGCGCAAGCCCTACATATTTTAGTAATACTACATACTCAATGAACTTCATTGGTGGGGTTGTGCCTTGCCGTCCATACATTTATGATTAAACTTTTATTTAATTTACAACGCTAAAATAAAAAGTAAAAAGTTTAATAAGGGTGTGCAATATGCACACCCTTATTTTTATTTACGGGAATTTTTTGTCAAAACTGATAGTCCTCATTTCCTGGACAAAGGAAAGAAAGACCTATCAAAAACTAGGTAAAGGGTACTTTTTGTTTAATTGCCTATTAACTTTTCCTTAAACAAAAAGTAAAGTAAATCG
>CAUUEZ010000003.1:0-90619 GCA_963544405.1 uncultured Acholeplasmataceae bacterium | reverse complement strand
GCGCTGTTAATTAAAGCCAAGGCCATAAAAGCACTTGCTCTGCTTTGTATATATTATATTATGGTAAAATATTTAGGTATGCACGGAGGAATTAGACATATATGAAAATAGAAAAATTAGAAAAAAATCAAATAAAAGTGACAGCAAAAGTCTCACTTTCTGACTTTGAAAGCGGTCTTGACTACGCATATCAATTAGTAAAAGAAAAAGTAGAAATCAAAGGGTTTAGAAAAGGCCAAGCGCCTCGCTCAATTTATGAAAACAGATACGGTAAGGCTTCACTTTTCAACGATGCTTTAAACTTTGTTATCAACGCTAAGTTTGAAGATGTGCTTTTCGCCAAAGAATACGAAGTGGTCGCTGAACCTACAAACGTTGAACTGAATCCAAAAGAACCAAAACTAGCCGAAGAAGAGTTTGAAGTAATTTTAACAATTCCAGTAAAGCCAGAAGTTAAACTAGGTCTGTACAAAGGCATTGAAATTAAAAAACCAAACACTAAAGTAACTGCTAAAGAAGTTGACGAAAAAATAACTGAAGAACTTAACCGCTCTGCTAAACTAGTTGCCAAAGACAAACTAGTTGAAAATGGAGACACTGCCAACATTAACTTTGAAGGTTTTGTTGACAACGTTGCTTTCCCTGGTGGAAAAGGTACTGATTTTGATTTAAAAATTGGCTCAGGTCAATTCATCCCTGGTTTTGAAGAACAACTAATTGGCCTAAAAGCGGGTGATGAAAAAGACGTTAACGTAACTTTTCCAGAAGACTATCAGGCTGCTGACTTAAAAGGCAATGCTGCTGTTTTTAAATGCAGAGTTAACTCAGTTAAAGTATCTGAACTTCCTGCTTTAACCGGCGAATGGGTAAAAGAACTTAAAAAAGACAAAATTGAGACAGTTGAACAATACAAGGCTCACATGAAATCAGTTATCACTCAGCTGAAAGAAAAACAAGAAAATGAGCGCATCAAAAAGGAAGCCCTTGAAGAGGCTTCTAATAACGCAGTTATAGAAATTCCAGAGGCTATGATTGAAGCACAAGCCAATCGCAATCGTCGCCGTATTGAAGAAAGTTTAAAAGCCTACGGCTTAAACTACACACAATACTTAGAGATGACTGGCAAAAAAGCAGAAGACGCACTTGCTGAAGAGAAAAAAGCAGCATATGAACAAATTCATGAAGCCTTGACACTAGACGCAATCGCAAATGCTGAAAAACTTGACGCAACAGACGCAGAAATAGAGGCACATTTCGCAGAAATCGCCAAACAATACAACACTTCTGTTGAAGAAGTTAAAAAACAATTAAGCAAAGAAAACGTAGCAAAAGACTTAAAAGTTGGAAAAGCACACGACTTTATTGTCAAGAATGCTAAACTAATATAAAAATGGATTTAAATCAAGAAAATTTACTGCCTGTTGTTCCACTTAGAAACTCAGTACCACTACCAGCAACTTCTCTTCGTCTAGACATTGGCAGACCAAGTTCTGTAAAAGCATTGGACGCCGCAGAACGTGGAACTGGTAAACAAATTATTTTGTTAATTCAAAAAAACCCAGACATTGAAAATCCAGAGCAAAAAGACCTTGAGCAGTTTGGGGTAATTGCCAAAGTGGGATTTAAAATAAAAAATGACCTGCCAGGCACAGAAACTTCGTATAAAGTTAAATTCCATGTCTCTAGACGAATTAAACTTATAAATTATTTTCCTGCATCTAGCCAATCTCCATTTGCTTCATGTTCCTTTGAATACGCAGATGTAGATAGCCAAAACTTATCTGAAAAAGCCTTGGTTACTCAAAAACTGTTAGTTGAAAAAAACCGTGAGTTTTTAAAATCAGCGCCCGGTGACACAAAAGAACTTTACAACGCCGAGTTTAATTCAGCCGAAGAGGTTTATTTACTTGGCAATAGTTTAACTCGTGAGTTTGCGCGTAGACTAAACTACCTAAACGCAAATACCATGGAAGACTTACTTAAAACTGCGTTAATTGACTTTGAGTATTTGTCTATGACCAATTCTTTGGAGAAAAAAATTCAAGAAGAAGTACAAAGATCGATAGACGAAGCACAACGCGAGTATTTTTTGCGCGAAAAAATGAAAGCGATTCAAAATGAACTTGGAGATCGCGCTCGCAAGATTGATGAAATTGAGCAAATCAGAGCCGCAATATTGGCTGCTAAAATGCCTGCGCAAACTGAGGCTAACTTGCTTAACGAATTAAAGAAATACCAAACTGCCTCTTCTTATTCTCCTGAAGCAGGTTCTATTAAAACCTATCTAGATTTCGCAGTCTCTCTTCCTTGGAACAAATTTTCCAAAGACTGCACTGACATTAAAAAAGTTAAAAACGCACTTGACAAAAAACACTATGGACTAAAACAAGTTAAAGACAAAATTCTTGAATACTTGTCTGTTCAAATCAAAACCAAAAAAGTCCCACAAGCCATTCTTTGCTTAGTCGGACCTCCTGGAACCGGAAAAACCTCTTTAGCGATTTCTATCGCTGAGGCTTTAAATAAACACTTTACTAAAATCTCTTTAGGAGGTGCTGATGATGAGTCTGATATCCTTGGTTTTCGCCGCACATACGTTGGGGCACTTCCTGGCCGAATTTTAAAAGGTATGGTTAAAGCTGGTACTAAAAACCCGCTTTTCTTACTTGACGAAATTGATAAAATCGGCAAGTCTCACCGTGGAGATCCAGCCGCTGCTTTACTTGAAGTTCTAGACCCTTCGCAAAACTTTCGTTTTGAAGACCACTTTTTAGAGGAACCATTTGACTTGTCTAAAGTTATGTTTATCACAACTGCCAATTACTTGGAAAACATTCCAGAACCTTTAATGGACAGAATGGAAATTATTCAGTTAAGCAGTTACACCGAAGTTGAAAAATATCACATTGCCTTAGAATACTTAATTCCAGATAACTTAAAACTAGCTGGAATTAAACCAGGTCAATTAACGTTTACAGATGCAGGCATTTATAAACTAATTCAGCACTACACTCGTGAAGCCGGAATTCGTGAACTGAACCGACTAATTGGCACAATTTCTCGCAAGTTTGTCAAAAAACTCTTAGCCAAAGAATTGACATCTTTAGAAATAAACGAAGGCAACTTAGAGGAATACCTTGGTAAGTTCAGGTTTTTCCACAATATTGCAGACCAAAAAGATCAAGTCGGAGTTGTAACTGGCCTTGCCTATACCGCGTATGGTGGCGATACTTTGAAAATTGAGGCAAATACTTATGCTGGCAAAGGCGACGTTGTTTTAACCGGAAAACTAGGAGACGTTATGAAAGAGTCTGCAATTACCGCGCTTTCTTTTGTAAAGTCTAAAGCAGAAGAATTTGCCATAGACCCCGAAATTTTTGCAAAAAACACTATTCACATCCACGTGCCAGAAGGCGCTGTTCCAAAAGACGGGCCAAGCGCGGGTATCACTATGTGCACAGCAATTGTTTCACTTTTGACAAAAAAACCAGTTAAACACACTGTTGGCATGACTGGAGAAATCACTTTAACCGGACAAATCTTGCCAATCGGTGGTTTAAAAGAAAAAGCAATTTCCGCACACCGCTCTGGTTTAAGACAAATCTTGATTCCAAAAGACAATGTTCGCGATATTCAAGATATTCCAGAAGAAGTACTTAAAGACCTTGAAATCACACCTGTGTCTGAAATCAAGGAAGTCTTAAAAGCAGCACTAGTTGCTTAAATTAAGTAAATTTAATTAAATGTTTGTCAAATCAGTATTTGATTTAAAAACTAAACCGACCGACTTACCCGAAATTTTGCTGCTTGGCCGCAGTAACGTGGGTAAGTCTAGTTTTATTAACAACTTTTTTCAAAGCAAAATCGCAAAAGTTTCTCAAAAACCCGGCAAAACTATTGCGCTTAACTACTTTAAATACAAAGACTTGTTTTATTTAGTTGACACACCTGGCTACGGCTTTGCTAAAGTTGACTTTAAAACTCAAGAAAGTTTCACACGTCTACTTGGAACTTATATCGGCACAAAAGACTACGCTTTAGTTTTGATGTTAATAGATTTTTATGTAGGACCTACTCAAAAAGACTTAGAGATGTATGAATATCTGCTTAGCCAAAAGGTTTTTCCTTTAATTTGCTTTACTAAGATAGATAAAGAAAAAAAGTCTAAAGTATTTAGTAAAAAAAACCAATTTCAAAAGCAGTTTCCAAACTCTAAATTATTTTTTGTGAACAACGAAGTTGCATTTTCCAGTCAAGTACTAATTGAACACTTAACTAATTATTTTAAGGAGAAAACAGCATGAAGAAAATTATTATCATGACCGATTCATCCCCAGATATTTCGCCTGAATTTAAAAAAGCAGCCGAAATTTTTCAGTTTCCATTCCAAATTGCCTTCAACGAAGAAACTTTTCCAGATAACGGTGAAAATGATGCACTTGATTTTTTTGCTAAAGTCAATCAAGCTAAAACTCAAGATGTTCCAAAAACCGCAGCCCCTAGTCCAGAAGTTTTTCGCAGTCTTATTGAAAGTCAACTAAAAGGAAACGACTACTATTTAGTTTACTTTGGCATCGGTTCAAGATACTCAGCCTCTTTAAACTACTTCCAAGTTGCACTAAAGAACTTACCCCCTGAATATAAAAACCGCACTTTTTTTATAGACACCTGGCAAATTGCTTCAGGTGTAACTTTCCTAATTAAAAAAGCTGTTGAAATTAAAGACCAAGTTCAATCAATTGATGAGTTTTTAAATTTCTTAAATGAATACAAAAAAGGCATGATTATTGAGTTTATCTCAAAAGACCTTAGTTACTTAAAAAGAAGTGGCCGTGTTTCTGGTATGCAATCGCTAATTGGCTCTATTTTGCAAATTAAGCCAATTTTCCACTCAGAGCAAAACGATATTTTGCCAAGAAAGTCAATAGGCACACATATCAAAGCCCTAGAAAATGTGTTTAATGTTTTTTTTGAGCATTACCAAAAAGGCGAGATTGACGAAAAAACTGTCGCTATTGCAACTATTGACGATGAACGCTTTGCTAAATATTTAGAAGACAAAATAAGTGAGCATTGTCCTGATATCAAGACAGTTCGCTCGTTTTTAACTAAAACTATTTGTGTGCACTCAGGCGCTAACATCACAGGTATTTGCTATCACGTCAAAAAAGCAAGTTAATTTAAAATAAGATAAGAATGGATAAAAAATATAGTTTTGCAAACGATAATTTAATTTATGAGCGTTGGCTTGAAGCTAATGCTTTTTTACCTTCCCAAAAAGGCAAAGGTTTTACTATTGTAATTCCACCACCTAATATTACCGGAATTTTGCATATTGGCCATGCTTACGACAACACCCTTCAAGACGCCGTAATTCGATTTCAAAGGATGCAAGGCAAAGCCGCACTTTACTTTCCTGGAACTGACCACGCCGGAGTTGCAACTCAGGCTAAAGTTGACGCTAAGTTAAAAGAACAAGGCACTAATCGTTTTGAAATCGGCAGAACTGAGTTTTTAAAAGCAGCCTGGGACTGGAAAGCAGAACACGAAGACACAATTCGCCGACAATGGCAAAAAATGGGGTTGTCTTTAGATTATTCTCGTGAACTATTCACCCTTGACAAAGGACATTCTGAAATCGTTGCAAAACGTTTTATTGAACTTTATGAACGCGGTTTAATTTACCGAGACTACAAAATCATTAACTGGGACATTCAAGCAAAAACCGCACTTTCAAATATAGAAGTCGTGCATAAAGAAAGTAAGTCTAAACTTTACTTTATTAAATATTTATTTAAAGGAAGTGAAACTGACGGAGTGGTGGTTGCCACTACTCGTCCAGAGACTTGTTTTGCAGATCAAGCGTTAATGGTTAATCCGAATGATGAAAGATACCGTGCTCTAATTGGTAAAACTGTTTTAATTCCGACTACTAACATAGAAATTCCAATAATTGCAGATGAATACGTGGAAAAAGACTTTGGAACAGGGGTTGTCAAAGTAACCCCTGCTCACGACCCAAATGACTTTGAGGTTGCCAAAAGACACAATCTAGCAAAACCACTTTGTATGCACGAAGACGGAACTTTAAATGAAATGGCTGGCAAATATGAAGGTCTAGACCGTTTTGTTTGTCGTGAAAATTTACTTTTAGATTTAAGAAAAACAGGTCAGTTTATTAAAGCAGAAGAGCACCTTAACTCAGTTGGCTACTCTGAGCGTACAGACACAGTAGTTGAACCTAGACTTTCGCTACAGTGGTTTTTAAAAATGGATTATTTTTCAAAACTAGCGCGTAGCTCTAAAACTAAATTTTATCCTGCTAGATTTAAAAAAATCTTTATCAACTGGATGACAGATACCCTAGACTGGTGTATTTCTCGCCAAGTTTGGTGGGGACATCGTATACCAGTTTGGTATAAGGACACAGAAATTAAAGCACAAATTGAGTCACCAGGAGAAGGTTGGCACCAAGATGAAGACGTCCTTGACACTTGGTTTTCTTCATCTCTTTGGCCACTTTCCTGTCTTTCGCAAAAACCAGGTGATTTTGAGCGTTTCTTTCCAACACAACTGCTTGTAACTGGATACGACATAATATTTTTCTGGGTTTCTAGAATGATTTTTCAAAGTCTAGATATTGCCAAACTAGATCCTTTTAAAGAAGTTTTAATTCATGGACTTGTCAGAGCAGCAGACGGTCAAAAGATGTCAAAATCGCTTAATAATGGGATTAACCCGTTTGATGTTATTAAAGAGTTTGGAGCAGACAGTTTAAGATATTTTTTAGTTACGTCTTCTTCTCCTGGAACTGACATTAGATATGACCGCGTTAAAATTGAGTCTGCTTGGAATAACTTAAATAAACTTTGGAATATCTCTAGGTTTATTTTAAGCGACTACAAAAAACCTGTGAAAACAGTTTCTGTCAAGACTTTGGCAGATAACTACATTTTGGCAAGTCTAAACGAAACTGTTTTAAAATACACTCGCTTATTTAAAAAATATGAGTTTCAAGAAGCCGCTAAAGTTTTGCAAAACTTTATCTGGCAAGACTTTTCATCTGAATACTTAGAAATTGCAAAAGTTCAAAAAAGAACCGAAGAACTGAAAGATAACACTAACAAAATTTTAGTATATGTACTTAGCCAAATTCTAAAACTACTTCATCCTATAGTTCCGTTTGTAACTGAAAACATTTTTTCAATGTACAACTCAGAACTCATAATTACTGCTCGTTGGCCAAAGGCTAAAAAAGAGTACAACAAAGCGATTTTTGCAGATTTTGAAATATTTAAAAAAGTGCTTTTAATGCTGCGTTCATACATAGCGGAAAACAAAATTACCAAAGCCTTGTCTGTTACTTTAGTTGCTAAAAACGCCAAAACTAAAGCCATACTTTCTGACAACCTTGAAAATATCCGTTCAATTTTAAAACTAAAAGAACTTAATTTAGCAGATAAGTGCTCAGTTGAGTCAGCTGAGTTAATTGATGCAAATTTCTCGGTTTTTGTGTATGCTGAGAAACAAAACCCAGAGCAATTAAAAGAACAACTTAAATACCTTGAAGCCGAAATCAAAAGATCTCAGTCAATTCTAAACAACCCCGGATTTTTAGCTAAAGCACCGGCTGCTAAAATTGACTCAGAAAAAGAAAAGTACGCAAAATACTTAAGAGAATTTGAAAAAGTTAAAAATGCACTTCAAAGATAAATTAAAATTTTTGCTTGAGCATCTATATATCAGAACTGGATATCCCAAAGACGAAAATATTTCAAGAATCAAAAAAGCCTTAAAATATTTAAATCTAGACTTTCAAAACACTTTTAAAGTCCACGTAGTTGGCACTAACGGCAAAGGCAGCACAGCGATTTTTTTAGCCAAACTTTTTGAGCGTAAATACAAAAAAGTCGGTCTTTTTACCTCACCTCATTACATTGACTTTAGTGAGCGCATCCAAGTTAACTCCAAACAAATTAGCACAAAAAAACTATATCCTATTTTAACTAGTCTACTATACGATGGTTTTTTTCAAGCCTATTCTTTTTTTGAACTAACTTTTTTAACAGCCTTGATTTACTTTAAAGCCCAAAATTGTGATTGTCTTGTAATTGAGGCTGGAATTGGCGCGAAAAATGACGTCACAAACTGTTTTAGATACAAAGCATCTTTTTTGACCAACATTGGACTTGACCACACTGAAACTCTCGGCGACACTCTTGAAGATATTTTTAAAGATAAAATAGCAACCCTTAAAGACCATCAGCTGTTTTTTACAAACGACTCAACTTTTTTTGAAGAAATTAAACAAATTGGTGAAACCAACCACTCCCCGGTTTTTTTAACTGATTTTAATAAGTTTGACACCAGTAAAGAAAGCCAAGTCATATACGATAAAACGCACATTTTTAAAACTAATTTCAATGAAGGTTTTTTAAAACAAAATCTGGCTTTGGTTTTAACTTATTTTCTAAACTTTACCGATATTTCTGTTAAAAAAATCCAAAAAACCTTGAAAAAAACGAAAATCCCATTTAGATTTGCTAAATTAAAGTCAAATATTGTAGTAGACGGCGCTCACAATCCAGCAGCAATTTCGCAAATCATTCCTGAAATTAAAAAACTAAAAAACCCTTGTGTAGTGCTTTCTGTGTTAAAACCTAAAGACTACGCAGGTATTTTTGAACTTTTTTTAAAAGAAAAAATAGAAGTTAAGTATTTAGATTTTCCAGATATTCGCAGTTATTCATTTAAAGAAATTAAAACCCCTAATATCGAATATTTAAATTCACTTGCTGAACTTAATTTTAAAACAAACAAAACCTATATTTTTACAGGTTCTATCCACTTTGTTGGCTATGTAGTTTCTGAACTTAAAAAAAATAGAGTGCTTAAATAAGCACTCTATTTTTTTTAAAAACAACTTTTAAAGAATAATTGTTTCTTTGTTTTCAATATCTTTTGGCTGAATTTTTAATTTTGTAATTTCGTCTCTTAAGAAGTTAGATTTTAAATATAGTCCAACAATTCCAACAATTGCAACAAAGAAACCAACAATCAACAGAATATCGTGAACTTTTTCAATGTCAAACTCGTTAACTAGCGAAATTATGTAAAAAACTAAATAGGTAATGCCAATAGCGGTTATTCCTGAGAAAAAGATAACCATTGTAAACGCGTATAGTCCAATTAAATTTGTTAATAAAAAAGGTAAAACAAGTACAACAAAAATCGGTATAAAAATTAATGAGCATAACAACACTATAGATAAAATAAATGCTGTTTTTGTTTGTTTTAAACTTCTTTCAAGTTTTTGTAGTTTAATTTCTTGCATTAAACACCTCTCTACACATAAAAATTATAGCCCATAAACACGATAAAAGAAAATTACTAGCGAAGACCTTAAAAACTAATATAATTTTTTAAATCAAATTTCAAAAAACCGCATTTCATATTAGCAACAAAACCACAGCAATGAGCGAAGTTTTTATTGCTATATTAGTTGAAATATTCAGAAAAATTTTATACAATTTAAAGGATGTGGTCCGCTGCAACTCAAAAATTTATCTAAAATAGCATGAACACATTCTTTCACAAATCTTACAAGGAGGACCCGATATGAGTTTAAAAGGTCAACAATTACTTGCTGAGTTAACAAAATCATACTTAAAGCAAGATGTTCCCAGTTTCGGACCTGGTGATAACGTTAAAGTACACGTTACCATTAAGGAAGAAAAACGTACAAGAACCCAGTTGTTTGAAGGTTTGGTAATTAAAAGACAAGGTAGAGGAGTTTCTGAAACTTTTACTGTTAGGAAAATTTCTTACGGTGTTGCAGTTGAAAGAACTTTCCCAATCCACTCACCACTAATTGCCAAAATTGAAGTTACCAGACACGGAAAAGTGCGCCGTGCTAAACTTAACTACATCCGTAATCTTTCAACTAAGGCTGCACGTATTAAAGAAGTTAGAAAATAGTTTTTTCTTGACTTTAAAAAACATTTTAAAAGCCCCACACAATGTGGGGCTTTTAATTTACTTATTACTTTAGTTTAATTCAAAGTATTGTTTTAAGATTGGCTTCTTTAAAAGCGCTTGTCTTTCTTCTTCGGTTAAGTATTTTTTGTCAATGATAACTTCGCCAACGTATTTTTTAAACCAACTTACAGACATTGGATAAATTCCTGAAAACCCAGGTTCAGTGCCCCATGAGTTTTCTACTTTAAACTTAGTAACTTGTTTTTTAACTTCAGAAAAACCAGTGAAAACCATGGCGTGTGTTAATTTTAGCTCTTGCATTTCAATTCTGTCTTTTTCTGAGTACTCTAAATCTAGACCAAAAATTTCTTTCCAAGCAACCATTTCATTGGCAAAATGTTTAGAGTCGCTTTCTTTGCCAACATCGCAGGCAAACCAAACAGGTAAGTTATCTCTAAGTTGTGCAACAGTTAGTTCAATCAGTCTTTGTTTTGGCAAATTAAACTCAACTTGACAAGGCGCACCTTCCATATTAGTGCAGTATTCAAGCTCATATGGTTGCATAAACTCAAAGTTACGAGAGCAGTCAGAAGACACAGTCACGTAGTCATCTAAGTTAATGTCTACGTATTTTTCAAAGAAGGTTTGTGGAGTTAAATTACGTTCAATGTGATATTTTTTGTCTTTATCGGTGTATTCAAAGTCAAATTTTTCAATTGGCGCTGGCATTGAACTAGAAATAACTTTAAAAGCATCTAAAAACGCTTTTTCTCTAAGTTCTTTATTTAATTCAACTTTGCCTGCCTTGAAATTACTTTGAGCGTCGGCTGCATATTTTTTGGCAATCAAAGTAATTAAACTTTGCATATGGTGGGTATTGGAAGTTTGTGCGTTTTCAGGTTGTACAGATTTTGGCACAATTCCGTATTTTTTAACTAAGTTAACAAAGTATTGCCAGTAGCCGCCGTCTCCAGTTAAAGGTTCGTTGATAAACATAAAGCGACGATCTTCTGGGTCTAGACTTAAGTTTTTGTCAATTACTGAAAAAAAGTAATTTACTTTTTCCAGTAAATCGTAGTATTGCAGATAAGACTGAGAAAGTTCAAAACTCTCTAGTTTTAATTTTTTGGCTATTTGATATCTTAAAAAAGTTAAACCTGAAAACATCCAGCAGCGTCCAGATTGTTTTTGGTTAGAGATATTTAAAGCAGGGATGGAATGCAAAAAATGAGTGCTGACAAGTTGTTCGTTTTCTTGAACATAGACAACGTCTGCTAATTTAGAGCGAACAAGGGCTCTTTTAATTGCACTAAGTTGTTTGTTTTTAGCAAAACTTTTGTTGTATTTTGTAAGTAGTTCTTTTGAAATTTCCATAATTATTTTCCAACTGGAGTCAAAATTCCTTGGTCAATAGCCTCCGGGTAAGGGTATTTTTCTTCACGCATTCTAGCAAAAATCACGTAAATTAAACCGTGTTCATAGTCAATTCTGGTAACCACTCCGTAACTTCTTTCTTTTTCTACTTTGACTTTTTGGCCAATTAGTTTTTTGTCTTCTATTCTGTCCATAAATTAGTACCTCTTTGGTTTTAATTTTACCACGAAACGGCGACTTAACCCAAAAAAAGACAGTTTTTTGCGTTTTTAAAATAAAAAAACGAGATTTTTTTAAATCTCGTTTTCGTTTTCCAACTCAGGCTTTTGGGCTTGAGTTTCTTGCATTTTGTCAAATATTTCGCTAACCGAAATTGGCGCGAATAACTTACCTTGAAAACAAAGGTCTTTAATTTTTTTAATTGAATTAAACTCTTCCTTTTTAGTTAAGTCTTTGACAATCAAACAAGAGTTTGTTATTTTAGTTTCAAGTGCAAACATCTTGATGAACTCAGTAAAACGAATACCGTCTGTGTATCTTTGAACTACTCCTTGAAAACCATATCTTAAGTACGCCGAGATATTTTTGGTAAACACTTTATGTTTGCTTTGTTCAAGGCTTTGTTTGAAGTTTTCAACTACCCCAGGTAGTTCTTCTTCGTTTGGAAATAAAAAACAAATGTGCGGGGCTAGATATTTGTATTTTAGTTTACTTATTTGTTTTTTAAGCTCCAGAGACATTAAAGACTCTTTAGACAGTGGCAAAAGAACATCAAAAATTTGACCAAATCTTTCGGTTGCTATATTTAGCGCGTTTACAACTTCTTTAAATAAAATTAAGTCAATTTCCACAGCCTTGCGGTGCTTTTTTGCAATCTCTTTGATTTCTTTAAAATCAAGGTCATAGCCGTCTAGACTAAAGCCAGCCTGGTAAAGCACAACAGTTTTATTTTCATCAACTATCGGCAAAAGCATTAACTTCAACTTATCTGGGTAGTTTAAAATTAGTTTGATAACGTCGTCTTCAAAAATATCTTGATGTAGGTCTTCTTTTTCAAAAATATGGAAAACTTTTTGATTAGTTTTAGCTAGGTTTAAAGCAAGGTCTGCAAATCTGTAGATTTTTTTAAAAGTTTTGTTGTAAGTCGCAGTTGGATATCTAAGTGCAGATGCTGTAAATAAGAAGGTTAACTCTAAGCAGTTTTGTTTGCCGATGATTTGTGTTTTTTTGCTTAGCTCGCTAAGTACATTGCTCAAGGCTCTGATGTCGTTAAAATCCACAAACAAAGCAAACTTGTCGTCTTGAATGAAGTAAATTAAGTCAGTGTTAAAAAACTCTTTTAAGACATCTAGAAACTCAGCAATGTATTTTTCTTGCAGTTCAAGCGAGTAAAGGTGGCGGTTACCGAAGTTCAGTTCAATTAAAATTAAGGAAAACTTATCAATTAACTTACTTTGAAAAGCACGTTCAAGTTCAGTGCGTGAATACAGCCCATAGATATTGTTGACCTTCGCAGTTTCTGCCAATGTATTGATTGTGCTTTGTTCTTCGTCTATGTCTAAAACTACTGAAAACACCACGACCTTGCCAAACAAATCAACAGAACTTGCCAGTTCCATGATTTGTTTTTTTCTGAGTCTGTATTTTTGCTTTAGTGAATTTCCTGGTTTTAAACTACACGTTAAAAATTCTTTTTTGTAACTAATTTTGTCGCTACCCGCAATTTGCGTGCAATATTGGTCTAGCGTAGTTGTCTCAACTCCGTATAAAAGAGTGCGCATTCCTGCGCTTAAATGAATTTGTTCGTCTATGTAGTATTTAAACGCTAGAGTTGAGTTTTCTTTTAAAGTGGTAAATAAGTTGGTAATTTGTTTTAGTTTAAGTAAGTTTTTGTCTTTTTCAAAAACATCTAAAATAAGTGCTGAAAGTAATTTAAAGTAAGAGTACTCACTTTCTTGAAAGTTATGACTTTGCACGATAAACTTTAAGTTTTTACTTAAAGAAAAACAGTAAAGCGCCTGGTATTCAGAGGAGTAAGGACTGCCGGTAAGTGGGTTTTTAAACTCAGTTAAATCGCCTTGTTGGTATATTTTGTCAAAGTTAACTTGAACTAGTTTACTAAAAGTAGTATCTACTAACTGAATATCTTCAATATCTTTGTTGTAAAGTCTTTCTTTTTTGTAGTTATATAAAGTTTGATTTTTTAAAATCACTAAATCAGCCGCTGGCACTAAGGCCTCACTTTTAATTAAAAGACTTCTAAGTGTTTCTCTTAGACTCAAATCTTGCGGAATTTTGGCATAAAAAGTCATGACGTCAAAAAAGTTTTGGTAAACTCTCGCTTCAACTTTTATGGCTTTTTCTTTTACTTCAAAGTTAGGTTTAGAAACTTCTTGAAGTGAAATAACTGGCTCTTCGTCAAGGTTTAACTTAGTTGTTTTGTCTTTTTTTTGTTGAAACTTAGCGATGCGTTTCGCTGTTTTTTCTTCGTTGTTGCGTTGTGAGTTTGCTTTAAAAAACTTAAGCTGCGCTTCTAGAAACATTAAAATTAAGTCATTGTCTGCTAACTTTAAAATGTCTTTTTCATATTCTGACTGAATAATATCTGCGCGGTGGTTGTTTTGTTCACTAACTGCGATACAGTAGTGATAAACTTGCGAAATTACCCTATATTGACCCATTCCTTTGCAGTCTTTTAAAACTTGCTTTAATTCATCAACCCAACCAAGGGCGAATAGCAATTTAAGTTCTTGCTCAAAGTCGCGTTCATCAAACCTAGAATTTGCCTGATTTAAATAGTCATAGGCTAAGTCTAACTTGTTTTGACTGACAAAAAATGAAACTAGTTCTTTCAAATAGTATCTAGCGTAGAACTCTGGTAAATCTGGTTTTTTCAGTTCAGAAATTACTTTATCTGAGTCAAATTTTTGTTCTAGTTTAAGTAAGTTTGTCTCTAGATAAATTAAATCAAAGTCAACTTTGTAGCCGTATTTTTCTTTAATTTTTAAAAAAATCTCGCGTGCGTTTAATGCGCTGCCACTTCTTAAATACGCCCAAAACCAGTTAGTTAAAAAAAGCAGGTAATCTTTATCTTCGGCTTCTTTGAACTTTGGCCATACAGAGTTTGAAACTTCGATTGCTTCTTTGTGCTTGTGGTTTTCTAAAAGTATTTCTTGCATGAAAAAAACCGCACGACGATAGTCTTGCAAAGAAATTGTGTTTTTATCTAAAAAAGACTTAATGATATAAACTGTGTCTACTGTGTGTTCAAGTAGCAATAATTTCTCTATATTCATTTCAAGTCCTCAATTGCCTCAATTGTATTTTTAACTTCGTTATTTAAATAGCTCTCAATTTCTTGCCAATTTAAATTAAACAAATCTGAGTTTTTGCTATCTTTTTTAAAATTAGCAACTGCATTCCAAAAAAGCATCTGAAAAAGGCGAGCGAATAAAACAGCCTTAATTTCTATTTTTGTCGGTTCTTTTTCAAAATAAAGCGCAAAAACCTCTTTAATTTTAGTTAAACTAAGACCCGTAAAACTAGCGATATCTTCAATTGGATATCCTGTTCTAGTAAACTCAAAATCAGAAATTAAAGGTTTTGACAAATATTTGTCTACCAAAATATTGTCAGCCTGAAAATCACCGTGAATTTGACAAGGCGAAAATTTACAAAACAATTCTTTGTGTTCTGCTTTAAATAACTGATATCCATTTTGAAAAACTAAATTATTGGCAACAGAATTAGACATTTTTATTGCTATGTCAAGACGAGCAATATAGTTAAAAGGTTCTGCTTTTTTAATTTGGTGAAGTGTTTTTAGTCTATAAACTGCTTCTTTTAAGTCAAGTTTAGGCGCTAAAGCAGTCTCTATATATTTAGAGATTTTAATTCCAGCATTTGGATTGTGATAAATAGTTTCGGGGCAAATTGAGTTTTTTTCGGCAATCTCTAATATCTTTTCTTCGTCAGTATACGAAATAAACGGATAAAGCGGAAACCCAGGGATACGAATAGTGTAGGTTTTTCCAAACACTTGAAACTTAAAAACAAAGTTTTGGCGACCCTTATTTAGCCTATCTATGTATTCAGGCTCAAGCCCAAAGGTGTCTTTAATAAAGGTACTGGCAGTTTTTTTAGGGTCAAATAAAAAAGTCTTGTTTTTAACTGATTTTATTAACTTTGAAATTGCTTGTCCGCGGTGCGAAATTTTATTTTTTTCGTCTACCGAAAACTCACAAAAAGCACGCTTAGCACCGCGTGGCCAAAAAATGTTGTCATATAAAAAAGTATTTTTGACAAACTCTTTGCGTGGTTTGGCCTCGCCTTTAATTTCACCATCAAAGTACCTAGCCTCACCGTTAAAATAAAGACAAAGCACTACTTTAAACGACGCTTTTTTACTTAAACCTGTAAGTTTTTCAAATAATTGTTTTCCTTGGTCTTTAAAAATTTCTGCTTCTTTTCTTTTAGTTTCAACCCCAGGATAGCCGTTTAGTGTCACAATTTCTAAACCTGAGTCGTCGGCGATTGTTGGCAAATGATACTTATTGAAAAAATAACGCGCTTTGATTAACGCGTTTTCTTGAAAAGTTTTTCCGTATTCTTCAATTTTAGTTTGGTCATTTAAATCAGTTAAAGAAATTATTTCAACCCCAGTATTTAAAAAAGCCGCTTTAATTTCTTTAACTTTGTTTAAATTATGACTTGCAAAAAGCAGTTTAGTCATTTAAGATTTCTTGGAATTTGCTGATTTTGTTTTGCTCGCACAACACAATTACTACGTCGTTTTTCTCTAAAACTTCGTTTTTAGAAGGCATTTTGGTCACACCTGATCGGCGAATTAGCACAATGTTTACCGAGTAGGTTTCTGGAAATTGTAGTTCTCTTAAAGTTTTTCCGTCATAACGGTTGGTATTAACAATTACTTCGTAAACTCCGTAGTTTTGGTCAAGTGCATAGTGTTCCAGTACGTTTTGCCAAATGATTTTGCGAACAGTTTGTTTACTTGCGATGTTATCCGGATAAATAGTAACAGAGGCTCCAAGCATTTTTGCAATTCGCTCTTGATATTCATTTGTAACCTGACAAATAATATTTGTCATTCCTAAATCTTTTAAGATAGTTACAATAATCATTGCGGTGTCAAAGTGATTAGGAAATGAAACCACAGCCCAGTCAGCGTGGCCAAGTCCAAGGTCTTTGTAGATGTCTGCAGTTGTCAAAACACCAGTTGCAGCGTGTTCAACAAAAGGCTCAACTCTCAAAGTTTTTTCACTAGTTTGGTCAAGTGCAATTACGATATGTCCGTTTTCAGACAAGTCTTTGCAAATTGTTTGCCCGAAATTATCAAGGCCTACTACTAAGATAGTTTTTTTCACGATAAATACCTCAATTTGTTTCTTTAAAATAAATTAAAAAGACGGCTATATTATAACAAAGCCTAAGTTTATTTAGTATAATTAGTTGATATGTTTAAAGAAAAAAGAAGTTATTATATTTTAATCACATCAATAATTTTGGCAGTTACAATCGGCTTTAGTTTTATTAAAAGCCCAACTAATTATAACCTTTTAATTTGCTATATAGTCGCAAAGTCTATATTTGGAGTTAACTTAATTGCTACAACTATTTGGCTTTATTTTTATAAGTTTGAAAAAAATATGGACGATATTTTATATTCAGTCGCTGGATTTTTGATGTTAATTCCTTTTTACATCAATTTATTTGATCCAACTAAGACTTTTTCGTTAATTTTGGCAATCGCCTTTATTGTGGTTGGTATTTCTTCTATTGCTATCGCTATACCTTTTTGTTTAACTACAACTTGGAAGGTACGCGAAAAACAACTAATGAATACCTATAAACACACAAAACCACAAGAGACCGAAAATGATTCAGTTGAACCTGCAGTTATTCAAACTACCAGCGTTGATTCAAATGACTTGGAAAGCCAAGTAAATGAAAGCGAAGTTAAAGAAGCGGAAACTGAAGAACTAGAAATCAAGGAAACAGAACTAAAAGAATCTGTAAACTCAAAAGTCAAGGAGCGCCAATAATGGAAATCATTGAAAAAAAACCAGACGAACAAAAAGAGACTAAAACAAACACTGAACTTGTAAATCAATTCGGACCAGACTACGAAAAACAGTTTGAACCAGTTAAAAAAACTAAGGTACCACAACGTTTTGAAGTTACTAAAAAAACCGTATTGTGGGCTGTTTTAACTTTCTTGCTTTACTTTTTGATGTTTATGTTAACTGGCGCAATGATGTCGCTGTTTCAAAAAACCAATAAAGGCAAAAACAATATCCTTTCTAAGGTAACCACTAAAGAAGAGAGTTTTTTTAAACAAATTAAACAACACAAAACCAACATTGGAATTTATAAAATTAGCGATGTTAATAAAGTTAAAGAACTTGAAAAGAAGCACAACTTGATTGTCAAAACTTTTGGCGAATACACAACTTTTCAAAGTAAAGAAAGCAGTGTAGTTTACGCAAACCTAGTTGAACTGCAAAACTTATACATCCAAACTCTGGCAGAAAAAGCAAAGATTAGCGAAATTCTTAAAATCAAGTCAGACAATACTAAATCGCTTACTCCTGAGCAACAAACTGCTTTAAATAATTTTGAACAAGCCAAAAAAGAAAATAAAATCTTAAACCGCTTAGTTTTTTTTGATATTGCAGAAACTGCAGGTTTTGGTATAACCTTGCCGCAACTAATTTACGCGGATTCTCAAGACCGCAAAATTATTAACACATTTTCTAACGTCAAAGATGTTAAATTAGATAAATACACAGTAGTTGTCAGCCTGCATCAAAAAAATAGGCAAATTGAAGGATATCAAAAGGTAGAAGCACCAAGTGCTGAGTTTCCAGATATTTACATTAGTAATACCAGCAGACTAATTGGCTTGACTTCTAAAATTAAGAAAGACCTATATCCTGTACTTTACTCAAGATTACTGGCAAATGTTCCGCTTGCGGGTTTTGACAGAAGAGATGTCTATGAACGCGTGTATGTTGATCAAAACATTCAAAAACTACCATTTTTTGTCAAAAGCGCAGAGTCTGAACTGGAAACCGCAGCCCTGCTTAAACACGATGTATTTTTTGCCGAAAGTATAACTTCGCAAGTTAATGCATTTGCTTTATTTAACTTCATTGGCATGGCAGTTGGCTTTGCTTTAATTTTTGGACTAAACTTTGTATTTATTAAAAAAGACGCACTGGCTTTAAATAAAAATTGGCTAGTTTTACTATTTGGTCTTGGTATCTCATTCGGAGTTTCAATAGTTGGCGGATTTGTTGTGCAATCTATGCGCGCAAGCATTGATGGAGTATACGGATACGCGCTTTCTAGAGAATCGCTTAACCAACAAACCATAGAAACGGCGATGCGAGGTGAGTTTAAATGGTTCTTGATATTCACAGTTTGTATATTTGGCCCAATTATTGAGGAACTTGTTTTTAGAAAAGCCATATTTTCACTATTTAAAACCAACTGGCCAGGAGTTTTAGTTTCTACCTTGGTGTTTGGTGCAATCCACGTAGTCAACGAGTCTTCCTTTACCTTATTTGCTTACAATATCTTTGCGTATTTGGTAGGTGGCCTGGCATTTTCTTTAGTCTATGTTTACTCAAAAAGAAACGTAGTTGTTACTTCAGTGCTGCATATTTTGCACAACACAATTGCAGTGCTAACACTGTTCCTTGCTTAAGATAATGCAGATAAAAAGAATTGTTAATTTTGTATTAACCATTGTTGCCTTTATTTTATTTTTAGTTGGTTTTTTCTTTTTAATCGCAGACTTTCGCGTTAGGTTAGTCTATATTATTTTGATTTCGCTTTCGGGCGCTTTGTTTGGCATTTCTATTATTTTAACTTTTACTTTTAACACAATTGAGCAAAAAAACAGCAATAAAGCCCAAATTTATCTAGAGCACGAACGCGAAGTTTTTGACGTAGAAATCAAGAGCCCATTTGTTTTGAAAAACTCAACTGTTGTAGCAGGTACTTACATTTTTGCAGTCACTAAAGATCTTAAGTTTAAGTTAGTAAAGACAACTGACTTTAACATTGTATATTTAATTTCGCCTAACAATTTTAGTGAAATTTCTTTTGAAAAAAATATTTTAACTTTAAAAACTCAAAACAGTGTACACACACTTAAACTAAACAAAAACATTGAAGAAATTAGAAACACAAAAAGTTTTAATGACTTTTTATATGTTTTGAGCCACTATAACTTAATTTAATTAGGAGGCATATGAAAATTAAAAAGAAACATATTTTAATTGGTTTGCTCGCACTATTGCTTGCCTTTATCTTTGTGCTTTCTGTTGCTTTACCACTACACTTTAAAAGTAAAACAAAAGATAAACTAAATCTTGGAACTCAAACCAAAAGACCTGTTTACCTAAAAGCAGTTTACGAAACTCTAGACAGTGCAGCTGACTTTGAAAAAGAAATCAAACTCGGTGATTTTAAAGTAGGTACTGAACTTAAAATTACGCACCCTGAAATTACTGCAAAATTAAAAGACTTAGTTTCTGAAAATCACGAAAATGAACCAGATTTAGTAAAGTCAACACAAAGTTTAAAAGTTCAATCTAGCGCCGAAAAGCAATATTTTTTACTTTACTTTAAAGCCAAAACTTACCGCATTACTTTTGATTTTACAGAAAGCGGAATTGACCAAACTACAGTTTCAGATATCTTAAAACAACCAATTAACTTAAAGTACACAAACAAAATACCCGCAGAAATTAAAACAGCATTGCTTGCAGTTAAAAAGCAAGACAACGAAACCCATAAGTTCACACTTTCTCATTTTTCAATTGAAAACGGCGAAACCTTAGACTTTGAAAAAGCATATAACTCAGACTTAAAAATCAAACCAGTATTTACTAAAACAGCCTTAGAAGCAGAATACACAGTAATGCACTTACTTGAAAAACAAGGTGAAAGTGGTTCTCTTGACAATACATTTGATGAAATCAAAGAAGTAAAAAAAGATTCAGTTTTAAAAACAGTTCAATATACAAAATATAGTGCTTTAGACGAAACTAAATACGAAAAAGACACAACACATAGCGATAACTTATTGTCAGCACAACTAAATAAAAGCGGAACTCCGGTTGTTTTAAAACAATACTATAGATTAAAAACTACTAAAGTAAATTTTATTGGAAATGATGGCATTGATATTACTGGTCCTAAAACTAAGTTAGTTAAACTGACTAGAGCAGTTGAATATCCTTCAGTTAAGCCAAAAACCGGTTATACCTTCATAGGTTGGGCCGATTCTGTTTTAGGACCAGTTCAAGCAAAGTACATAGTTGGAGTAAACGAACTTAACTTGTATGCTCAAGTTGAAATTCAGACTCGTAAAATTACCTACACAATTAAAAGTCAAAATGAGTATGGACAATACAAAGTCTCTTATCAAACACAAGAGCAAAAAATAGGTGAAACTCACACTGTTTCTTTTGCCTACAACAAAGCAATTTATTTTGACCCTGAGTTTACAAGAACTACCTTTAAAGTATCTGCAGACAACACTGAAAACACAGTAACAATTACTTTAAAACGCCGCTACTTTACAGTTTCTTTTACTGTTATAAACTTTCTTGTTGCACCACCCGCTAGAGGAGTATACTATGGTGCAAAAGTTGGCGCAATAGATACAGATAGTTTATACAAAGACAGAATTCTTAAATTTTATATCGGCAATGCAGAAAAAACCAAAGTGGAAGTTGAAAATTATATAGTCTTTAAACCGGTTAGAATTGAAATAGTTGTTTCTGTTCCAAAATATTTATACCCTCAAACTAAAGTAGATTTAACGCAAGCAGATATTTTGAGAGAAGAGACAAAACCACAAAGTTTTGAGTTTAAATCAGACGGCAAAACTCATAAATTTAATTTCACTCGCACATATGTCTACAGAAAAAATAGTGCAGATAAATATGAAAAATTCAACGGCAAATACTTTAAGTTAGAAGAAGTGGAGTTTGTCCAAATTCCTGGTGCTACTGGATTTTATTCTAAAAAAATCATTGACTACACACCTTTTAATATATACAAAAAAGATGTTAAGGAAAACTCTAAGTACGAAAACTCAATCTTTAAAGGTCTTTTTCAAAACATTTCAAAAACTTTTGGAACAACCAACTTACACCCTTTGACTTTTGACAAAACCGACAAAACGTTTGGAGTAAACGACATTGCTAGAAATGAACCTGAAAAACTTAGAAAAGAATCCACCGACTATGCCACTGAAATTTTAATGTCTGAAATTAAGCAACCTAAAGTCTTTAGATACGCTTCTTTGCGTGCAAAAGACATTAGCATTTTTAAACCTTTAGACAACGACAGCGATAGATGGATGCCATACTATGCACCTGGTAATCTTGGTTCTTGGTGGCTTGCTACTCAGCAGGCTGACAACGATCCTAAGTCATACATTATACATAGAAAAATTCTTAACAACAAAATGGATTGGTCTTATTTCTGGGTTTATAATGTTTTAGGTGTTGTTGTCGGTAAGAAATAATACCTACACCCCTTCTAAATTAGAAGGGGTTTTAAATTACTTAAAAATAAAGACTTTATAGTAAAATATTTGTGCACTTTGCGATAAAGCGCTTTAAAATAAGGAGAAATATGCCAAAAAAGAAAAAAATCACGATTTATTCAATAATTGCAGCAACTGTATTTCTGTTAATTTTCACAATTACTTTAACAGCAGTGTTAGCAACTTGTAAATCTAATAGCAAAATTAACAACGATAAAAATAAAACTGTTGTTGGTGTTAAATTAGTTTTTGAAAAATTAAAAAACCAAAATGCAGATAGAAGCGCATACCGCACAGTTGGCGAATTTGAACACGGTAAAACTATAAGTTTAATGTCAGGTGAATTTAAAAAAGTTTGGACTGCGCTAAAATCAGAACAAGATTTTTCCAATCACAACATAGACTTTAGCCCTACACTTTCTAAAGCAGAGTTGACAGTAGACGCAAACAAACCAAGCCAAGAATTAGTATTTTATTTTGAGTTAAAAAAATACACAGTTGCTTTTGATTTTACTGAACCTGAAATCAAACAAGATACAATTCACGCAGACCTTGATAAAATACACGAACTTAAGTATTCACATGCTTTGAGCCAAACTATAAAAAAACATCTTTTTAATGTTAAAAAAGTTGTAACGGGTATGGAACACGTAGTTTCTCACTATGTAGATGAAGAGGGAAATAAAATAGATTTTAACACTGCATTCAACAAAAACATTAAAATTAAACCTGTTTTTGTTTCTTCTACCGCTAAGGTTAAATATATTGTTAATACAGAAGACGAAAACGGCCAAATAATTACTAACGTCCGTGAAGTAAATGCAAAAATTGGCTCAACTCACCAAGTTAACTTTAAAAATCCAGACGAAAACGTTTACCAAACACCAAAAGTTAGCAGACAAAGTTTAGTTGTAGCTGCAGATTCTGCTGAAAACAGTGTGACAATTGATGTTAAAAGAAAAGTTTATAATTTAGAATTTGAAGCAAAAGGCACAACTAAAAAAATAGATGTACAAACTCGCAGACACAACGAAGAAATTAGAAACATAGATTTTCAAGAAGACAATCGCTTCCAAGTTACTAAAATTGAGTTAAACGGTACGCCTATTACTAAAGCAGAACTTTTTAAAACAAAGGTTGTAAAAAACTTAAAAATCACAGTTTACTACAAACACACAATAGTAGAAGGCGTAAACTTATATCCACAAACTAAAGATCAACTTAATCAAAGTGACATTCAAAAAGAAATTGTTTTTCAAACTCCTGCAACTTTCAATTCAGTTGGCAGAGTGTTTACTGCACAGTTTACTAGAACTGTGGTTTACACTAGTTCTGGCGATGCATATGAGAAATTAAACGGAGAATATTTTAAATTTGAAGAAGTTGAGTTTGACCCAATTCCTGATAAAAGAGCATATTTTACTAAAAAGATTTTAGACTTTGTTCCGTTTAGTATTCATCAAGACAACAAATTGGAAGTCGCTGAATTTGCCAATTCTATTTTTAGAAGTTTGCTTCAAGAAATTTCTGAAATCATGAAAACTGAACTGTTTGCAGTCACAGCAGATGATGGCGAGTTTGGTGTTGAAAAAACTGCAGATAGTCCGTCAAACCGTTTCAAACTAATCAAAAATCCAACTGATTTTGCGCTTGCTGTACTTGGAAAAGTAAATGGACCAAATTTAGTTTACCGTGGCGTTAACTTCTCTCAATTTAGACCACTTAACTACAACCACGAAAACTGGATGCCACAGTTTTTTGTAGACTCAAATCAATATTGGTGGACTGCAACTCAAGAAAGCACTAATCTTAATTTAGTTAGATATATTGAAGAAACTGGAGACTATGGTTTTACTGATGTTGCTAAAGTTTACGGTTTAGTTGCTGCAAAAAGATAAAAAAAGTTTATTTAACAAGACGCTAAGACTTGTTTAAAAAAATGACCATCAAGTTATGACGGTCATTTTTTTCGTTTATTTAATTTTGTTTTGCCAATTTTTATAATTTTTAATTAGTTTATTAGTCAGTGTTTTAATTGAAAATAGTCCGCAATTTTTTAAACTTAAATTTACCTGATTTAAAAACAACTTATTGAAAATCAAGTCATCGCTTTGAATACGGCTTTGGATAGACTTGTTGTCATCTCCTCTTTTTTTCATCCTACGCTTGCGCACAA
Source organism: uncultured Acholeplasmataceae bacterium (assembly GCA_963544405.1). GTDB lineage: Bacteria > Bacillota_I > Bacilli_A > Acholeplasmatales > Acholeplasmataceae > CALISC01. Next base: position 66,503 of record CAUUEZ010000003.1, on the reverse strand, counting down.
ACTTAGGAGTTTCAACAAAACAAACAAACGCGTTGAAATCTAAAAAATCAAGTAAAGCGTTCACACCAGATGGGTCTAAAATAACGACACCATCTGAAATTATTGCGTCTTTAGTAATTCCGTAGTAGTTGTTTGCGTATTTTGAGCATTCTATAAACTGATTTGTCTGAATTTTGGCTTTAAACTCATTTTCTGAGATAAAATAGTAGTCAATTTTGTCTTTTTCGCCAATTCTTTGCTTACGAGTTGTAGTTGTAATAATTTTTTTGAAACCGTGTTCTCTAATTAGTTCCTTAGCAATTTCAGTTTTTCCAGATGCACTTTTTCCGATTAAAATTATCATGACAACCTCTTTTTGTAAGCAAAATAATTATAACAAAACTAGATTAAAATTACCTAGTCTGTCAAAATAAAGAAGTTAGTTTTAATTAAAAAACTTACACGCTACTTTGTAAAATAAAACTGGTATTTTTCGTATACTGTATCTTTTAATTTATCAAACTCAATAAATTCAAGTGCGAAACCGTTGATGCAGTATCTAAGACCGGTTTCTGTTTTTACGGCTAGTGCTGGAAAGACATGTCCAAGATGTGAGTCTTGAATTTTTGAAGTCACTTCTATCCGTTCTTCGGCTAACATGTTGTCTTTAAAATAGTTGAGAGCAGTTTGGAAAATTGGTCTGGTGAAACTAGGCCAACCACAACCAGCGTCGTATTTATCTTCACTTAAGAAAAGCGGTTCTTTTGAAATTTTGTCGATGTAAATACCTTTTTTGTTGTTTAAATTAAACTCACTTGAATGTGGCAGTTCTGTTTCTTTGTTTAGCATAATGCCTAAACTTTGTTTATCTAAGTTTAGTTTCTCAATTTCTTTATTTTCTAACCTTTTAAAATCGCTATGTGAATTAAAAACAGCGTTTGGGTTGATATGACAATAGCCATTCGGATTTTTCTTTAAGTAGTCTTGGTGATACTCTTCTGCTTTGACATAATTTTTAATCTCTTCAATTACCACACACGATTTTTTCCCGTAAATTTTTTCAATATAACCTTTAAAAAGTTCAGCGATTTTCTTAGTAAATAAATCACCTTTTTCAAAAAATATTCCAGTTCTATACTGACTGCCAACATCGTTGGCTTGTCGATTTAAAGAAAAAGGGTCAATGATTTGCATAAATCTGTCAATAATTTCGGCAGTTCTAATTGAAAGGTCATCGTAAATTATTTTAATAACCTCAGCGTGATTAGTGGTAGCAACTTTTTGGTAGTTTGTTTCTTGAGTATTACCATTTGCATAACCAACTTCAGAAATTAATCCTTTTAGTTTAGAAAAGTAAGCTTGCATTCCCCAAAAACAACCACCTGCTAGATAAATTTTTCTTTGCATTTTAACTCCTTTTATTAACTTGAAAATTTTAAAACTACTTATAAAAATTATACAAAACAGGCAATCATTTTAATAATTTTTTGCACTCAGAACACCTTATTTCAGACTTAGTGATTTTAACATTTTATTTAAACACTCAAAAGCGTTGTAAGTATTTTTATGTTGTTCAAATGCTATAATCTACATATGGATTTAAAGGCAAAAAAAGACAGAATTGATAATTTAATTAAGCAGATTAATGAGGCTGCAAAACAATACTATACCTTAGATAAACCTTTGATTTCTGACTTTGAATATGACATGTTGGTCAAGGAACTTGAACAACTTGAACATGACTTTCCTGAACTTAAAAGACCAGATTCTCCAACTCTTAAAGTAGGTGGAGAAATTCTTTTGGGCTTTGATAAAGTCGTGCATCCCGTGCCAATGAAGTCTTTGAATAACGTATACTCGCAAGATGAACTATTTGGTTTTTTTGCTAAAATCAACGAAAAATATCCCAACACTAAATTTGTCTCTGAACTTAAAATTGATGGTCTGGCAATTAACTTAGATTATGAAAACGGATATTTCAAAAAAGCCTCTACCCGTGGTGATGGACAAATTGGTGAAGACGTAACTAAAACAGTAATTAAAACCAACTCTCTACCACTTAAACTAACTGAACCTGTTACCTTAACTGTGCGTGGCGAGATTTTCATGCCGAACTCTCAATTTAAAAAAATTAATTCAGAACGCGCTAATACCGGTGAAAATCTATTTGCAAATCCGCGTAATGCTACTGCCGGAACTATTCGCCAACTTAACACAGAAATTGTAAGAAAACGTGGACTAGACATTTTTGTCTATACTTTGGTAGACGCCGAAAAATACAATGTTAACAGTCAAATTGAGGCTCTTTTATATCTTGAAAAATTAGGATTTAAAGTTAATCCTAACTACAAAACCCTGACGCTAAATGAACTTACAGACAGCGTAATTTATTATGATAACTTAAGAAAAAACTTAGATTACGCGACTGACGGAATTGTTTTTAAAGTCAATGATTTTAAAGTGCAGGCAAGTTTAGGTTTTACTGTAAAATCGCCTAGATGGGCTATTGCCTATAAATTTGAACCAGAAAAAGTAGAGACTAAAATTAACAAAATTGTCTACCAAGTCGGCAGAACAGGCGCAGTTACTCCGGTTGCTGAGTTTGACCGAGTATTTGTATCTGGAACTTATGTGCAAAGAGCAACACTACATAACGAAGCGTTTGTTAAAGAAAAAGACATTAGAGTTGATGACTATGTTTTAGTCTATAAGGCAGCCGAAATCATTCCAGAAATTACCGAAGTAATTAAAGAAAAAAGACCGTCAAACACTAAACCTTTTGAAATGATTAAAGTTTGTCCTGCATGCAACAGTAAACTGATTAAAAAACAGGCATTTTGGGTATGTGAGAACTTAGAATGTGACTCCAGAGTTATTAACAGTTTAATTCATTTTTGCGCAAGAACTTGTATGAATATCCAGGATTTGGGGGAAAAAACTATTGAGACTTTGTTTAATCAAGGTTTCTTAAGAAGCATTCAAGATATTTATGCTCTTCGCAACTTTAGAAGCCAGTTAATCGCCTTAGAAGGCTTTAAAGACCGTTCTGTTGACAAAATTTTAACAGAAATAGATGCATCAAAAGAAACACCTTTTAGAACTTTACTTTTTGCGCTCGGTATTCCAAATGTCGGGAAAAAAGTAGCAAGTTTAATTACAAAACACTTCAAAAACATCGATGCTTTGCTTTTGTCAACCGAAGATGAAATCGCTGAAATTAATGAAATTGGGCCAAGCATTGCAGGTTCTTTAGTAAGTTATTTTAACAGCCAAAAAGGCAAAGCTTTAGTTGAGTTTTTAAAAACTAATGGCTTTGTTTTAACAGAAGAAGAACAAGCAGTTCAAGACAGTTATTTTAGCGGAAAAAAAGTGTTAATTACTGGTACTCTTCAAAACTACAAAAGAGCGGAACTACAAGATATTTTGGCCAAACTAGGCGCTAATATAGTGTCTTCTATTAGCAAAGAAACAGATGTGTTAATAGTTGGTGAAAATGCAGGTTCTAAGTTAAGCAAAGCCAAAGAGTTTAACACAACATTAGTTTACGAAAAAGACCTTGAGGAACTATTGAAATGAAAAACGATATCACTAAATACATAAACGTCTACGGCGCTAAAGAAAACAACTTAAAAAACATCGACGTCTCTATTCCTAAAAACAAGTTAGTGATAGTAACAGGTGTCTCTGGTTCTGGTAAGTCTACGCTGGCTTTCGATACTCTGTATCAAGAAGGACAACGCAGATACATTGAATCACTTTCTTCTTATGCTCGGCAGTTTCTTGGAAATTTTGAAAAACCAAATGTTGACAAGATAGAAGGACTTTCTCCAAGTATCGCAATTGACCAAAAAAGCTCTGTTTTTAACCCTCGCTCAACAGTTGGTACACAAACCGAGATTTACGACTACATTAGACTACTTTTTGCGTCAATTGGCAAACCTTTTACCTTAGACAACAAACCTTTAGTAAGAGAAACTATTCAAGAAATCACTGCTTTTGCAATGAAGTTGCTTGGCACTAAAATCCAAATTTTAATCAAGGAAACTAAACTGCCAAATGAAGATAATTTAGATTTTTTTAATCGTATTCAAAAGAAAGGTTATAACCGTGTTTTGGTTGATGGTCAGGTTATTAGAATTGACGAAGAAAAAGTAGAAATCAGCCGTGATTATCTCTACATCATAATTTCTACAATCACGGTTTCAGACGACAAGGTTTCTAGAATTTTTGAAACTATAGAAACTGCATTTAAAGAAAACGCCAAAGTTATATATATTAGAAACACAGAGACAAACGAACTTACTCCTTTTTCTGAACACTATCACTATCAAGACGAAATTTTTGAAATCCCTAAAATAGAACCGCGTTTATTTTCGTTTAACGTGCCAATCGGTGCTTGTCCTAACTGCAAAGGTTTAGGCAGTATTATGACAATTGAACCTGAACTGGTTTTTGACTTAGAACTTTCAATTAAAGAAGGCGCAATCATTCCTGCTCAAAATAATAACGAAGATAATCTACAGTCTCAAGTTTTTGAAATTGCTGCTAACTTTTTTCAAATTGACACAAACACACCACTTAAACTACTAGATAAAGATAAACTACAAAAATTGTATTTTGGCAGCCCTGAGTTAATTGAGTTTAATTTAATTTCTAAAAGCGGGCGTATAACTAAAAAAATAGAGCAGTTTGAGGGAGTTGTTAATCACTATCAAAGACGTTTTGACACCACAACTGCTGAGTGGTTTCGTGAGTGGTTGGGTAAGTTTGCCAAAGAATCCGTTTGTAAACAATGCGAAGGTAAACGCTTAAATGAATCTGCACTTTCAGTTAAAATCAACGATTTAAATATTTTTGAACTTTCTGATTTATCGGTTAAAAAACTACTTGAGTTTTTAAGTAATTTAACTTTAACTGAAGAAGAAAAGGCCATTTCTTTAAGCATTTTAAAAGAAATTAAAGACCGTCTGAGTTTCCTTAACGACGTTGGGCTTTCTTACCTTAATTTAAATCGTTCAGCTGCTACTTTGTCTGGTGGTGAACTGCAAAGAATTAGACTTGCCACACAAATAGGTGCAAAACTTTCAGGAGTGCTTTATGTGTTAGACGAACCTTCAATCGGTCTGCATCAAGCCGACAACGCAAAGTTAATCAACACTCTTTGTAAAATGCGCGATCTTGGCAACACTTTGGTAGTAGTAGAACATGACACCGAGACCATGGAAGCCGCTGACTGGATTATTGACATTGGTCCGAAAGCCGGAGACTTTGGTGGCGAGTTAGTTGCCGAAGGTACGCCAAAAGATTTTATTGAAAAACCAAAATCACTAACAGGTTACTATTTGTCTGGCAAAACAGAAGTGCCAATTCCGGCAAAACGCCGACCAATCAGTGACTTTGACTATATAGAAATCAGCAAAGCACATGAAAACAACTTAAAAAACATTGACACTAGATTTTACTTAAATGTTTTAACTGTTGTCACTGGTGTATCTGGTTCTGGTAAGTCTAGTTTAGTGCAAGATGTCTTGCTAAAATCTTTGCAAATTAAACTAGGTGACACTAAACAAACCAAACCAAAGGTTGAGTGGGTACAAGATTTTTCAAAGATAAAGAAAATTATTGAAATCTCGCAAGCCCCAATTGGCAGAACCCCACGTTCAAATCCAGCAACTTACATCGGTGTGTTTGACTATATTCGTGGACTTTTTGCAGAACTTCCTTTAGCAAAACAACGAGGTTATCAGAAAGGTAGGTTTTCTTTCAACGTCAAAGGTGGGCGTTGTGAGGAGTGCAAGGGTGATGGACTTAAGAAAATCTCAATGCACTTCCTACCAGATGTCTACGTGAAGTGTAGTTTATGCAATGGCACCAGATTCAACTCAGAAACTCTGCAAGTTAAATACAAAGACTTTAACATCGCAGATGTTCTTGAAATGCGTGTGGAAGAAGCAGTTTCTGTTTTTAAAAACTTCCCACAAATCCATAAACGCTTAAGCGTGATGCAGGAAGTTGGACTTGGCTACATTAAATTAGGCCAAGCCTCAGATACCTTGTCTGGTGGTGAGGCTCAACGAGTTAAGCTAGCCTCTGAACTACACAAAGAAATTAGACCTGGAACTATTTTTATCTTAGACGAGCCAACAACTGGGCTTCATCAAGAAGACGTTAAAAAACTTTGCCAGGTTCTGCATAAACTCGTTGACAAAGGAACCACAATGGTGGTAATTGAACATAACTTAGACGTTATTAAACAAGCCGACTGGATAATTGACCTTGGACCACTTGGTGGCGATGAAGGCGGCGAAATTGTTGCTAAAGGTACTGTTCAAGATGTTTGTGAAAATCCGCGTTCTTTAACTGGAAAATATTTAAGAAAGGTTTTAAAAATATGATTAGAAAAATACAAAAACTCACGGCTAGATACCGAGAAACTAAGTTTTTTAACTTTACCAATAATTACTGGGAAACTTTAACGTTTCCGCTGCTAACCTTATTTTTTATCGCACTACTTGCTTTGGCTACAAACGGTTTTCGTGCACCAGACCGCGCAATTGGTTTCAGTAAAACGGCCTTTTCTTTGTTTGGACAAGACGTTAGATGGTATGCTGTCTTTATTTCTTTTGGCATATTTGCCGCGGTATATACTTCTCTAAAAGAAGTAAAGAAATCAAATATTTCGGTGTCCCACGCCACAGACGGAGTTTTAATAATTATTCCACTTTCAATTTTAGGCTCTAGACTTTACTACCTACTGTTTGACCCAAATGCTTCACTTTCTTCGTTTTTTGATTTCAGAAGCGGTGGACTTGCGATTCACGGCGCGATAATTGTGGCTATGATTTCTGCAGCCATTTACTGCTGGGTTAGAAAAATCAATATGCTCTTGATTTTAGACATTGTCGCAATTGGTTTCTTAATCGGCCAAATTGCTGGGCGTTGGGGCAATTTTATCAACCGTGAAGCACACGGCACAATGGCTCAAAGTCTTAATTTCTTGCCAGGTTTTATTCGCGAGCAAATGTACTTTAGCGGAAACAATTCAACTCAAATTGGCTACTGGCATCCCACTTTCTTATATGAGTCTTTGGCTAATTTATTTATTTTAATTTCATTGCTTGTAATTCGCCGTTTTAAACTACTTAAAGTTGGAGATATGTTTGGGCTGTACACCGTAGCATATGGCTTAATTCGTGGCTTTTTAATTGAACCTTTTCGCCAAGATCCGCTATGGATTGGCAAGATTAAACAAAATGTGTTAATATCTGTGCTGTTTATAATTGGTGGTTTGGTTTACTTTGGCGTTAAGTATCTTTACTTCGCGCACATTCCATACTACAAAGAAGCTACTTCTTATCACTACGAAACTTACCTAGACCCTGGTAAAAAAGGGCGCTACATAGTTAACGAAAAAGGTGAGAAAGTCGGGTCTGTTGCCTACTTTTTAATAGACGCAGATCTTGTTTTAAAACTAGGCTATAAGGCTATTTTGAAGTTTAAACTTTACAACTATCTATTTGGAATTAAAACTGTTGTTTTCTCTAAACTTAACTTAAAACAAACTTTGTGTGAAAGCGCATTATACTGTTCATTTAAAAACGCTTATCTGCAAGACGAGCAAAACCCATTTTTAGCAAACGAACTGATGAGAAAAGAAAGAGCGTGTGTGATTTCAGAAAGCGAAGAAATGCTGAAACTAGCAGATGAGCTTGAGATAAAAACAGTTTTCTATAGTGCAGAAACTTCTGAGAACGGCTCTACAACCGCACTTTACAAGATTAACGATTTAAAGGATTTAAAGGATTTATTTAACTAATTATGAAAGATTTAATTATTATCGGCGCAGGTCCTGCTGGCCTGAACGCAGCAATTTACGCAGCAAGACAAAACTTAGACACTTTGGTGTTTGAACGAAAAGTACCAGGTGGCGCAATTATTAACACAAAAGAAATCGAAAACTATCTAGGTTTTAGCAAAATAGAGGGTAGTGCTTTGGCGAAGTCTATGCACGAACACGCTAAGTCTTTAGGTACAAAAATAATTGCAGAAAACGTTTTAAAAATTGAAAAAATTGAAAATGGTTTTAAGGTTTCAACAAATCAAAATACCTATGAAACTAAAACTGTGTTATTGGCAACTGGCCAAAAACCAAGAACTCTAAACGTTGAAAACGAAGCCAAATACCTTGGCAACGGTATTTCTTTTTGTGCAACTTGCGACGGATTTTTCTACAAAGACTTAGAAGTAGCAGTTGTAGGTGGTGGCAATGCTGCTGTTGACGAGGCTACTTTTTTAGCAGACATTTGTAAAAAAGTTACAGTTATTACTCAAGACCCACACCTAACTGCTGACAAAAAAGGACAAGCGGAACTATTTAAAAAATCTAACATTGAGGTCATATATAACGCAAAAATTAAGAAAATTTTAGATGAAAACAACACGCTAAAAGGAATTAACTTTGATGTCTTTGACCAAAATAAATCAGTTTTCGTGGACGGTATTTTTATTTTTATCGGCCAAGTTCCAGAATCTTCGCTGCTTGACACAGAACTAGAAAAAGAATGGGGATACTATTTAGTAAATGAAGACCTGTCTACTTCTATTCCTGGTATTTTTGTAGCAGGAGATGTTAGAAAAAAAGCAGTTAGACAAGTAATTACAGCCGCTGCCGATGGTGGTATTGCAGTTTCTGCAATCGCTAGATATTTAAAAAACCATGGCTAATTCTAGCCAACTATTGGCAGATGAATTAAAAAAACTTGGAGTTTCTTTCTCTAAGTACTGCAAGCAGGCAGTTTTTGCCTGCATTTCAAAACTGCCTTTGTTGGAGTTAAAACAGTTTTTATTGCTGGCGCTTTACTTAAAAAAACCAGTCAGTCAAGATAGTGAGTTTTATGAGTTTAAAATGCCTTATGAACTGCTTGAACTATACGACTCTGCTTTTAAAGAACTAAAAGTTAAAGCAGTTGTGAACTATGGCTCTAAAAAAGTAGTTTTTTCGCACCCTGATTTTTTGGAAATTGAACCCGAAATTAAATCGGTTGCCGCAGAGATATCTAAACCTTTGTTTTTCAAAGCTCTATTTTTAATACTTGGTTCAATTAACTCGCCAAGTTCTGCAAACTATCACCTGGAGTTTAAATTCAAAAATATAGATTCTTGTTTTTTTGTCCAAAAAACCCTGCTTAAATACAATTTAGACGCCAGAATTTCAAAGCGTTTGGACCATTTTTTGTTATACATTAAGTCGTTTGACCAAATTGTTGATTTTTTAAATCACTCAGAACTAAGCAAAATTGCAGAACGCTACACTAACTGTAAAATAGACAGAGAAGTGGCAACTGCTTTGCGTCGCCGAGTTAATTGTGAAACTGCCAACATTAAAAAAACTTCGGAAGTTGCTGCTAAACAAATTAAGCAAATTAACTTTATTTTTACAAACCTAGAAACCGAACTTGACCCCGAACTAGAAAGAATCATGAAATTAAGATTAAAACATCCATATAGTTCGCTTTCTGAACTCAAGTCAATTTACATTTCTACCTTTAAAAAACAAATAAATCGGGCGCACTTGAGCAACAAATTTATCAAGGTTAAAAACCTTTATGATAGGCTAAAAAGGCACTAAATTATGCTAAAATGTCTTTGGAGAATAAAATGAAAAAAGAACTACAAACTAGGTTAAATTTAATTAAATCTATCTATCTTCATAACTTAGGACTTGAAAATAATTTAGTGTTAACAAACGAAGAAAAAGAGATTTTTCTGCTTTTTTTAACTAAGGTAAACGAAATTGATGAAACAATTTCCAACGCCTTGATAGGCTACAGTTTAGACAGGCTTTCTAATTTAGATAAAGCAATTGTTGAGTACTCTGTTTTTGAAATGCAAGAACTAAAAACCCCTGTGCCAGTTGCGATCAACGAGGCAGTTGAAATTACTAAGTTGTTTTCAGATTTAGATGACGAAAAACAACACAAGTTTACCAATAAGCTATTGCAAAACATCGTTGCTAATTTAAAATGACTGGAGCAGAATTTCAAAATAATACAGAGAAAAATGTTATTGAAGTAGACTTTTTTAGCCAAAATATTTCAGATTTAGTTAAACATAATTTTGGTTATAGTCATTTTTTTGTGTTGGGTGAAGTTAAAGCAACTTACTCAGAATACGAGGCTAAAAATCCCAAAAGTCATCTTTACTTTAACTTAGTTGGCAAAGAAAGCGCGTTAAGATGCGCAATTTGGCAAAGCACTGCAAGTAAACTGGATTTCATTCCCTACACTGGTATGCAGGTGATTGTTGACATCACTATTTCTTACTACCAAAAAGGTGGTGCAATAACCGCTACAGTTTGGCAGGTTTATGACTACGGTGAGGGCAAAAAGAAAAGAGAAAAAGAAAAACTAATTAAAGAACTAAAAGCCCTAGGGTATTTTGAAAAAGAAAGAAAACGAAAAATTCCTCAAAACCCAGCGGTAGTTGGAATTGTAACCTCCGCCACAGGTGCTGCACTTAGAGACATTAAAGAAAACGCATATAAACGTTTTCCTTTAATTGACTTTATTGTTTACAACACTTTAGTACAAGGTGAAAACGCAGCAATTGAAATTAAAAAAGCGATAGAACGCGCAAACTTAGAAAACAAAGCAGAAGTCTTAATTGTTGGACGCGGTGGTGGTGCTAAGGAAGACCTTGAGGCTTTTGACACCAAAGAAGTTGCAGATGCCATATATTTTTCTAAAATTCCGGTGATTTCTGCAGTTGGACACGAAAGAGATGTCTCAATTTCTGACTACGTTGCCGACCTTTCTGCCTCTACTCCAACTGATGCCGCTGCAATAATTACTCAAATCACAACTGCTGATTTTCAAAATAAGTTAGCCGAGTTTAGTCAAATAATTCTAACTAATTTAAAAAACAAAATACATCAAGAAAACGCAGAACTGAGAACCTGTGAAGTTGCTTTAGAACGAGTATCTCCACTGAGTAAGTTAACCAAACTTCAACAAGATCTGCTTTTACTTAAAAACCAAGCAAAGTCAACACTTGCCGCTCTTTATTCAAAAAAACAAGCAACTCTTGCTTTGGCTCTGCAGCGATGCAAAAACTCAGTTATCAACACTTACAACAAAAACGCAGAGTATTTAGATAAAGTCACCGCTAAACTTCCAAATATGCACAAAACTTTAAGTGTTGCTCAAAGTCAAATTGCGGACTTTAAATTAAAACTACCAAATATCCCTGAAATTATTAAAAATAAAGAATTTGAGTTAAAACTTTTTAAAGAACAACTAAGCAATTTTGATTTAAATAAAAAACTTAACCAAGGCTATGCGCTGGTTTTTAAAAACCAGCAAATGGTTAGAAGCGTGAAAGAAGTTAACAGCAGCGATAGCCTTGAAATTAAATTAAAAGACGGTACTTTAAAAGTAGTAGTCACTAACATAAAAGGAGAGTAAAATATGAACAATTCAGAAAAAAACTTAGAATTAAAAGCCCTGTTTGCAAAAATAAAGGAAAACATTGATAAGTTAAATCAAGAAAACGACATTATGGTTTCAATTGAACTTTATAAGCAAACTAAAGACTTAATTCAAAAAGCCGACTCGATTTTAGAGGTTGCTAAAAAAGCAATCGAAAATGAGCAGTAATTTCAATTTACTTGACTTTTCACCGGCTGACTTAAAAAAAATCAAAGTCCAAGACCTGCCAAAACTTTGTGCAGAAATTAGAGAGTTTATTAAAGAAAATATCTTAAAGTCGGGTGGACATCTAAGTTCTAATTTAGCAACTATTGAGCTAATCGTGGCCTTAGTTTACTTACTTGACTTAGATAAAGACAAACTGCTTTTTGACATTGGACACCAGGCATACACTTACAAAATTTTAACCGGTCGTGGCAGTGGTTTTCTTAATTTTAGTGAAAGAAAAATCTCTGGATTCACCGCATACAGCGAATCTAAATATGATTTTTTTGAAGCGGGACACGCGTCTCAATCTCTGTCTGCTTTAGCGGGATTTGTCTTAACAAACCCATTAAACAAAAATATAGCAGTGATTGGAGATGGTGCACTTAACGCAGGAATTGCCTTTGAAGGACTAAATACTTTAAGTGGATATAACTTACCTAGCACTGTTATTATTAACAACAACAAATGCTCAATTGTCGAAAACGTTGGCGCGTTTAGACATACTTTAAATGATCCCACCAAAGCAAGAGCTTACTTTGAGGCCTTGGGTTATCGGTTTTTTTACCTTAAAGAAGGCAATGACGTTATTGCTTTAATTGACGCTTTAAAATCTGTCTTAAAAGTGAAAGAACCAGTTGTGTTTTTAGTTGAGACAATTAAAGGAAAAGGGCTTGTTGAAGCGGTTTCAGATGTAAGCGGTAAGTACCATTCATACAGTAGTTCTTCGCAAATTCAAACCCCTTACATCATGGGAAAAGTTATTAGTGAGTTTGCTAAACTGCGCGAATTTTATTTAATTGAAAGTGGTATGGAACTTGGTAATTTCACCAAAGACTTTAAAGAAAAATACCCAGATAGATTTATAGACTCAGGTATAGCAGAGGGCAACTCAGCAATGCTAGCGGCTAGTTTAGCCTTAAATAAAAAGAAAGTAATATTGCCATATTACACTACTTTTATTCAGCGTTCCCTTGACTACCTACTTTCAGATATTGCCAGAGTTAATTTAGATGTAACTCTACTTTTAAACTCAGCGTTTTTAACAAATCGCGACCCTTCTACTCACCAAGGCACTTACTTTACAAAACTACTTAGTTGTTTTCCAAACACCAAAGTTTTTGCCTGTGGTCTGGACTCAGACTACGCAACGCTACTTTCTTTAACTTTTGATTTACCAGGACTAAAGGCCATTGCTTATCCAAAACTACCGCTTAACGAAGACTTAGACCTTGAAAACTTTTTTATAAAGTTTAAAAAAGAGCCGTTTTGGCAAACTCTAAAAACAGGTAAAAACACTTTGGTTTTAAGTTATGGACCAATTTTAAAAGAAATTTATCAAAACTTAAACCAAGACTTTACACTAGTCAACACTAGACTGATTTCTCAGATAGAAGACGAGGTTAGTTTTTTAAATCAAGTTGAAAAACACCAAAAAATTGTAATAGTTGAAGAAGCAAGTTCTCTGCTTTACGGTTTAGTTTTAGACTTCTTAAATCGCCGTAATTTATGCAAAAAAGTTATTTCGCTAAACTTAGACAATTGTTTAGTTTCAGAAAAAACTAGAGTAGAACTACTTAAAGACTTTAAATTAACTTTGGCTGATATCAAAGCAGCGATTGAAAATTAAAAAAAGGTTGAATAAATCAACCTTTTTAAAGAGACTTAATTTGCACTAATTTAAATAACCCCGTTTGCTTTTAAGATAATTGAAATAAAAGCAGCCACAAATGAAAGCGCCATCGCACCCAAAATTACCCAAATTATGATTTTTCCTTTTAGCGTTTTACTTGGGTTTTTTAAAATTATTACTCCAGGTTCTTGGTTTTTTTCTTTTTTATCTTTAAGAGCCTTGCTGGCTTTATCGGCTTTCTTTTCTTTCTTTTTATCTTCTTTTAGTTCTTTTTTGTAAGAACTTGTTAGTTCTGTTTCAAGATTTTCAACTTTTTTATCTTCAGCCACAGCATTCACCTCGCAATTACTTTTTTATTTTATCATATTTAAAGGAGCAGAATGAAAAAAACTTGTATTTTTCATTTAGATTTAGACCAGTTTTTTGCAGCGTGCCACATGATTAAAGAACCTTATCTTAGGCACACTGTTTTTGTCGTGGGTTCAGATCAGTCTCACCTAAATAAAGGAGTAGTTTCAACCTCTTCTTATTCAGCTCGTCGCTACGATATAAAATCTGGAATGACGATAGTTGAGGCTAAACGCAAGTATCCAAAAATTGTGATTGTGCCGACTGACTTTAAATTATACAAAAGTTTTTCTAACTTATTTTTTGACTATTTATTTACTTTTACCAACAAAATACAAATTGCTTCAATTGACGAGGCTTATGTTGACTTTACAGATTACTTAGAAACTCATAAAATTGAGCCGCTTGAACTTGCAAAACTAATTCAAAAACATTTAATGGACACCTACAGACTGCCTGTTTCGATTGGAATTTCAGAAACTTTGTATTTAGCCAAAATTGCATCTGACTTAGATAAACCTTTGGGTATCTCTACACTATACCGCGCTGAGATTAAAAGTAAAATCTACGGGATGCCACTTGGCAAACTATACGGATTTGGCAAATCCACAACCGCAGCATTACAAGAACTTGGAATTTATACACTTTCTGACTTTATTTCAAAAGACAATCAAAGAAAGTTAGCCGAACTTTACCGTCCACAACATCTTTTAGAAATTATGGCAGCAGTCTCTGGCCACTCTAAAGACTTTATTGAACCGTATCAAATAAGCGTTCCCAAAAGTATATCAAGAGAAGTTACTTTAAACTACGCAGTTGACTCACTTGAAGCAATCATTGCAAAAATCAAGCCTATTTACCTTGATTTAGCCCACCAACTTAAGAACTTTGGACTGGAAGCAAAAACCGTTAACTTTAAGTTTAAAACCGCTAACTTTAAAACCTATACTCGCGCAAAAACTTTAACTTACTATATTTCTAGTGCATTTGACATTCAAAATGCCCTTGATGACTTTATTAAAGAAAAACTAGAAATTGACGTGCCAATACGACTATTTGGAGTTGGTCTTTCTAACTTTAGAGAAATTAAGCCAAAAAACGACTCGAATAGTGGTTTTTTTAAGTCAGAGTGATTTTTAAAATCAGTTTCAAATGCTTTTAAAATAAGTTAAAATTAAAGAGATGGAACAGTTTACAGAAATTCTTAAAAAATTAAATATATCTGAGTTCACTGCTTTTCAAAAAAGAGCGATAAACACAATTTTAAGGCAAAACACCAATGTTGTAATTTCGGCGAAAACTGGAATCGGCAAGACTTTTGCATATTTAGTTCCGCTCTACCTTTGCTTAAAGTCAGAAGACAAAGCCTTGATTTTGTGTCCAACCACCGAACTTTGTCTGCAAACTGCTTTAGTTTTTGAACGCTTATTTGCCAAAAAAGTTTATTTAGATGCCAAAAAACCAAGTTTGACAGATAAACAAATTTTTATATTAACTCCAAAAAAGGCAACTGAGTTAATCAAAGCAGGCGCTTTTAATCAGGCTGAGTTTAAGTTTTTAGTTGCTGACGAGGCTGACTTTATGTTTGAAGGCGAGTTTATGGAAGAACTTAACCAAGTTTTTACATACTTTAAAAAGGCTCGTTATATCTTAGTTTCTGCCACTGTTAAAAAGTCTATGAAACCTTTTATCAAGGCTTTTTTTGGCTCTTTTTTAATGCTTGAAGAAACAAACTCACACCTTAATTTAAAACACTATATAGTCAAAGCAGAAATTGGTGAAGAACTCAAAACTTTAGTTGCTTTGCTGAAAGCAAAAAACCCATACACAGCACTGGTTTTTGTTTCAAAAAAGACAGAACTTAAAAAAGTTTATGAAGAAATTGTTAAAGAAATTCCAAACACCGTTTTAATTTCTGGCAACCTTGATTTAAAAGAACGTCAAAGAATTTACAGAGAACTCACTCAAGAAAAATACTCAGTAGTTGTTGCAACTGACTTGTTTTCACGAGGAATTGACTTAAACTTCAGTCATATTTTTAACTTAGATGTTCCTAAAACCAAAGCGATTTTTGAACACCGTCAAGGCAGAACCGCCAGATTCAACCGATATGGTGAGGTCTACACAATTTACACTGACTTAGATAAAAGACGACTTTACAATTACCAACCGCAAAATTCACAGTTTATTGAACTTAAAGTTAAAAACAACGAGGTTTTTGAGTTAAAAAAACCTAAGTCTAAGCAAAGTGAGTTAATTATTGCTGCCGTTAAAACTGTTAAAAAACCAACTAAAGTTAAGCCAAATTACAAAAAACAAAACAAAAAAGCCATTGAAAAAGCCGTGAAAGCTGCTAAAGTTAAGTGCTTTCGTGCTCAGTTTAAAAAAGGAAAAGGTAAATTTTATGAAAAACTTTAACCTAGGTTCACACAACTCATTTAAAAAACCAGATTATTTAAAAGGCACTGCTGCCGAAGTTAGACACAACCAGGCTACGGCACTAATGATTTTCACAGGTCCACCACAAAGCACTTTTCGCACTAATACCAACCTTTGTTTTGCCAAGGAAGGAAATGACTTGCTAAAAGCTTTATCAATTCCTAAGAAAAACTTTGTAGTACACGCCCCCTATATTGCAAATCTTGCTTCACTAGACCCTGCAAAATGGCAAAGGTCTGTAGATTTTTTTTCAAACGAACTAAAGCGTTCACACGAACTTGGCGCTGGTATGTTTGTGCTGCATCCAGGCTCTGCTTTAACTCAAGACCGCGCACTTTCTTTAAAACAAGTTGCAAAAGCCGTAAGTCTGTTAATTAAATATGTTCACGACAACAACTTAGGCATTAAAATAGCTGTAGAAACAATGGCCGGCAAAGGTAGCGAGGTTGGGATTACTTTTGCCGAAATCGCCGAAATTATTCACACTTATCCAGACCCAGACTTAGGAGTGTGTATAGACACTTGTCATATTTTTGACGCAGGCTACGACATTAAGGACCATCAAGCCGAAGTTTTTGATGAGTTTAAAAATGTAGTTGGCATGGATAAATTATTTTTATTTCACATCAACGATTCACTACATGGCCTGTATTCACGCAAAGACCGCCATGCTAACATTGGTAAAGGCAAAATTGGCCTTGAACCTCTTAAAGCAATTGTTCAAAACCCAGAGTTTCTAGACATTCCAAAAATCCTTGAAACCCCTGTAGATACAGACCCAGACATTTATCTTAAAGAAATTCAAATGTTGTCTGAATAACGACTTAAAAAACAACCCAATTTACCTCTAAATTATGGCCTTGGTTTTTCAAAACCAGGCCATTTTTTTCACCAAAAAAACAAAATCAACCAATAGTTTTTATTTGGCAAAAAATCCAATTTGTGGTATGATTTTTTCGTATATGCGCTAATCAAAAAAACAAGTTATATATTATATATAATATACGCCCAGCAACTGGAGGAAAAATGAGTTTTAAAAACATAAAATATGGCAAAAAAACCGAACGTCGTAATTACTCAAAAATGATGTATGATGTTGATTTGCCTGACTTGATTGAAATTCAAACGCAGTCTTTTGAAAAATTTATCAAATCAGACTTACTTGAATTGCTAAAAGAACTTTCACCAATTGAAGGAAACAACGGGGACATTAAACTGTACTTTGAAAGTGTTGAAGTTCAAGAACCTAATTTCACAATCGCTGAATCTAAAACTAGAGACATCACCTACTCAGCACAAGTGATGGCCGATGTGAAGTTAGAAAACTGCATCACCGGTGAACTTAGAGAAGCAAAAGTCTTGTTGACAGAAATGCCTTCAATGACTCCAACTGCTACTTTTATCATCAACGGTGCTGAACGTGTGGTGGTTTCACAAATCGTGCGTTCAAGTGGAGTTTATTACACCAAAGACATCAACAAAAAAATCAACAAAGTTATCTACTCTGGTCAAATGATTCCAACCCGCGGTGCTTGGGTTGAGTTTGAAGAGGGCAACAAAGAACTGCTTTGGGCAAAATTAGACCGCTCTAAAAAAATCTCGCTAACTACTTTTATCAAAGCCCTTGGTGTTTCTTCAAACAAAGAAATTGACAAACTATTTAAGTCAGAGCAACTTAAAGAAACTCTTGAGAAAGACGCAACAAAAACTTCAGACGACGCAGTAGTTGAAATCGTTTCTAGACTAAGACAAGGCGAAATTATTCCAGTTTCAGGCGCACGCGAGTTAATTCGCCAACGTTTATTTGACATTCGTCGCTACAACTTGCTTGGAGTTGGTCGCTATAAGTTTAACCAAAAACTAGACGTGCTTAGCCGTGTTAAAAACACATATCTTGCTGCTGACTTAAAAGACGCAAAAGGGAAAGTTGTGCTTCCGGCCAACACTTTACTTGACGAAGAGGCTTTAAAAGTACTAGATGCTAACCGTCATTTATTTAGAAAAGAAGTTATTTCTGCTGACAACTCTCTACAAAACATCGACAAAGCGGCTGTCTTAACTGAGTATGTTGGAGAAGGCGAACACGTGCAGTTGGTTACCACAGAACCAATTTACAACATCAAAACTGGCGAGGTCGTTTTTGACGCCGGTACTCAAATTGACGAGCAAGTTCTAAGAACTCTTCGTGAACTTAGAAATGGACTTGACGAAAAAGTCTTAAACTACTTTTTAACTGGAAACGTTTTTGAAAAACCTGCACAAAGACAACCGGTGTACGCCGAAATCTTAGACGTTGTTAAGAGAACTGATTTAGGTGAATCTCAAGCAATTCGTGTAATTGGTAACGACAGCCGTGAGGCTAAAACCTATATTACGGTTTCAGATATCATTGCTGGTATTTCTTACTTTTTGAACTTATATGAAAACATCGGGCAAACTGACGACATTGATCACCTTGGAAACCGTCGTGTCCGTTTAATTGGGGAACTGCTTGCCAACCAATTTAGAATCGGTATGGCTAGAGCCGAGAAAAACATTAAAGACAAAATGTCAGTTAAGTCTTTTACAGATATTACTATTCCGGCAATTATGAACACCAAACCACTTACAACTGTACTCAATGCATTTTTCGGTTCATCTCAATTGTCTCAGTTCATGGACCAAACCAACCCTTTGGCCGAACTTACTCAAAAACGCCGTGTATCGGCACTTGGCAGTGGCGGGATTTCTCGCGACCGTGCAGGTATTGAAGTCAGAGACGTTCACGCATCGCACTACGGCCGAATTTGTCCAATTGAAACCCCGGAAGGTCAATCAATTGGGTTGATTTCTTCACTTTCTTCATATGCCAAAATTGATAAATATGGCTTCATTCAAACTCCTTACTTTAAACTTGACCGCACAAATAAGGTTAACGGAGTTTGCGTGCCAAAAGTAGTAGACCACCATCTTTACTTAACTGCACACGAAGAGTACAACGCAGTAATTGCCTCAGCCGCGACTGAGTTAAACCCAGACGGAACTATTAAAGAGCCGACAGTTACTGGTAGACTGCGCGGTGAAACCGGAATTTTTGCCCGCGAAGACGTTGAATACATGGACGTCTCTTCTAAACAAATCGTGTCTGTTGCAACCGCAACCATTCCTTTCCTTGAACACGACGAGGCGTCTCGTTGTTTAATGGGTGCCAACATGCAACGTCAAGCCGTGCCAGTTATCAAACCAGAAGCACCTCTTGTTGGAACCGGAATTGAGTATCGTGCTGCTAAAAACTCAGGTACTTCAGTGGTTGCTAAAAACGCAGGATACGCGGTATACGTGGACGCCAAACGCATAGATGTCCTTCCAATTCCTGAAAAAACCATTAAATACGACGGACAAGTCTTGTTTGCCCCAAACTCAGACTGGTCAGCAGAGCAAGCAATTAAAATCTATAAATACGGACTTGCCGACACCGATGTCTACACGTTAATTAACTACGAACGCTCAAACCAAAATACTTCAATCGTGCAAAAACCGATTGTCAACGTTGGTGACTGGGTTGACCTAAACGAAACTATTGCCGACGGACCTTCTACCGACAACGCAGAACTTGCTCTTGGCCGCAACGTTACAGTTGCTTTCATGACTTGGGAAGGTTATAACTTTGAAGACGCCGTTATTGTTTCTGAAGACTTAGTTAAAAACGACGTCTATACGTCTGTGCATATTGATGAATACCAAATTCAAACCAGAGACCTTCGCAACAACATTGGAAAAGAAGAGTTTACCAACGAAGTTCCAAACGCTAACCGCCAGGCTGTGGCTAAACTTGACCAAAAAGGTGTGATCTTACTTGGTTCTGAAGTTAAAGAAGGCGACATTTTAGTTGGTAAAATCACCCCTAAAGGTGGTGCTGAACCTTCTCCGGCTGAAAAACTAATTCAAGAAATTATTGGCGAAAAATCCAAAGAATATAGAGACACTTCGCTAAGAGTTCCACACGGTGGTGGCGGTATTGTTCAAAAAATCCAATACTTTTCTAAGAAAAACAAAGACCAACTGCCTCCTTCTGTAAACGAACAAATCAAAGTTTTTATTGCTAAAAAAAGAAAAATCAGAGAAGGCGACAAAATGGCGGGTCGCCACGGAAATAAAGGTGTTATCTCTATAGTCGTGCCACGTGAAGACATGCCATATATGGCAGACGGAACACCTGTTGACATCATGCTAAACCCACTTGGTGTACCTTCTCGTATGAACATCGGCCAAATCTTAGAGTTGCATCTAGGTTATGCTGCTAAAAAACTAGGAATCAAGATCGCAACTCCGGTTTTTGACGGGGTTGAAAACGCCGATCTTGTTGATATCTTAAAAGAAGCGAACCTACCGCTAAACGGTAAAATGACGCTTTTTGACGGAAGAACTGGTGAGCCTTTTAGAAATCCGGTTTCAGTTGGTGTGATGTACATGATTAAGCTGTCGCACATGGTAGACGACAAACTACACGCTAGAAACGTCGGACCTTATACTTTAGTAACTCAACAACCTATGGGTGGAAAAGCCCAAAATGGTGGCCAAAAACTTGGGGAAATGGAAGTTTGGGCGTTGTATGGTTATGGTGCCGCACATGTCCTTCAAGAAATGCTTACCATCAAGTCAGACGACAAGGTTGGCAGAAACAAAGCCTACTCTGCAATTACTCAAGGCAACTTAATTCCACGTCCATCTCTGCCTGAATCTTTCCACGTATTAACCCGAGAACTGCAAGCCCTTGGTATTTACGTTGAGTTAATTAACTCAGAAACTGGCGAAAATGACGCCGTTAAATCACTGCTTGACTTAAAACCTGCCCGCAGTAATGGAGGTATTTAAAAATGCTAAAAGCCTACGAAAAACAAAGCATTAAAGACATTAAAATCATTTCTGAAGAGACAAAAGAGTTCTTAAAAAATATCGCCGTTCACACCCTAGGTGATTTAAACTTATTTTCAGTTTCTCAATACCAAAGTATCTTTTCTGAGTGCACTGAAGATGTACTGAAAGACATCAAAACTCTTTTAACTAAAAACTATTTACCTGAAAAAATTCAACAACTATTTACCGAAGCCGAAGCCATTAAGTTTTTCAAAGAAAGCGGCTTTACTGACCTTAAGTCAATCTTAACCGCACCACGTTCTAACTTATTTCAAATTTTAAAAGACGACAACTTTCTTTTAGCCGAAACCAATCAACTTTTTGCCTTCTACGGTCAAACTCCGTTAACTGAGGCTGATTTTGACGAAAAACTAGACTTGGTTTCTTCACAAACTAAGGTTGCCGAAATTAACGTCGCTGAGCGTTTAAAATCAGTTGACGACACACACATCACTGGCTCTAAACTATATCGCCACATGCGAATTCGCTTAGCCTCACCAGATGAAATCAGAACTTGGTCTTACGGGGAAGTTAAGTCTCACGAAACCATTAACTACCGAACTGCCAAGCCAGAAGTTGGTGGGTTGTTCTGCGAAAAAATATTCGGGCCAACTAAAGACTTTCAATGTGCATGTGGTAAGAAACAAAGTGGCAATAAAGGCCAAATTTGTCAAAAATGTGGAATTGAGATTACCGAGTCTCTAGTTCGCCGCGAAAGAATGGGCCACATTGAACTAAAAAGTCCAGTTGTCCACACTTGGTTTTTCAAAAACTCACCATCACGACTTGCGATTTTACTTGGAATTAAAGCCAAGTCTCTTGAAGAAGTTGTCAACTACGCAGCCTACATTGTGACAGACCCTGGCAACACTCCACTTAAACGCAAACAAATCTTGTCAGAACAAGACTACGCCGCAATTAACGAAGAGTACTATGGTCGTTTTCAGGCGCAAACTGGTGCTGAGGCCATTCAAACCCTTTTAAAAGCGCTTGATTTAGACCACGAAATCCGCGTGCTTCGCAAAAAATTCCGCACTTCTACTAAACAAAAACGCCAAAACATCATCAAACGTCTGGAAATCGTGGAAGCCTTCTACTCATCTGACAACCGTCCAGAGTGGATTGTTATGCCGGTAATTCCGGTAATTCCACCAGACCTTCGTCCGATGGTCCAACTGGACGGAGGCCGTTTTGCAACAACTGACCTTAACGACCTTTACTGCAAAATAATTAACCGCAATAACAGGTTAAAAAAAGAACTTGACCAGTTTACAACTTCGCTTATCCTTAAAAACGAAAAGCGTTTAATTCAAGAAGCCGTTGACTCACTATTTGACAACTCAAAACGTGGAAACAAAAAAGCGCTCGCTTCAAACGCCCGTCCGCTTAAATCACTTTCTGACTTGCTTCGCGGTAAACAAGGTCGTTTCCGCCAAAACCTACTTGGAAAACGCGTTGACTACTCAGGTCGTTCCGTAATTATTGTGGGTCCAAACCTAAAGATGTATCAGGCCGGAATTCCGCGCGAAATGGCGATCACTTTATTTAAGCCGTTTGTAATTAACCGCCTGCAAGAAAACCTAGAAGTAACTCGCCAAAAAGCGGTTGAAATGTATGACAACCGTACTAAAGAAGTTTGGCAAGTTCTGGAAGAAGTAGTTCGCGAACACCCGGTGCTACTAAACCGTGCACCTACTTTGCACCGCTTGTCAATTCAAGCGTTTGAACCAAAACTAATTGATGGCAAGGCTATTCGTCTGCATCCTTTGGCAACAACTGCTTTTAACGCTGACTTTGACGGTGACCAAATGGCCGTGCACTTGCCGCTTTCACCAGAAGCGCAAGCCGAGGCTAGACTCTTGATGTTGGCTTCTAACAACATCTTAAACCCTAAAGACGGAAAACCGGTTGTTACGCCTTCTCAAGACATGGTGCTTGGAAACTACTTTTTAACTACTGAAGAGCGCTATATTGATGCTGACCCTAAAACTCATCAACACAGAAATGAAGGTATGCTGATTTCTTCAATTGACGAGGCAAAAAACGCACAAAGTGCAGGTATCATTGACTACCACACCAGAATTTTAGTGCGTCCACAAATCCTTAACCGTCGTTTTACTACAGACATTCAAGGCAAGTTGCTAATTACTACTTTAGGTAAGTTAATTTTTAACGAAATTATGCCAGATGGTTTCTTTTATTTAAACGAACCAACTGAGTATAACTTAACCCATGGAGTTCCTCAATCTTACTTACTTGACTGTAACAAAGACCCAAAAGTTTATTTTGCTCAAACTAAAGACCAACCACTACCCGAACCTTTTAAAAAATCGTTTTTAGGTAAAATCATTGACACTGTCTTTAAACACTATGATGTTACTAGAACTTCTGTGATGCTAGATGACTTAAAAGATTTGGGTTTTAAGTATTCAACTGTCTCTGCTGTTACAATTTCTTATGACGACATCAAGGTTTACTCAAATAAAGCCGCAATCTTAAAAGAGTCTCAGGCTAAAATTGAGCAAATTACTAACTACTTTAACATGGGTATGCTGACCGACAAAGGTCGTTCACGACAAATTATTAACGTTTGGGAAAACACTAAAACCGAGATTTCTCGTGGACTTGAGCGCGAACTTAACCGCGAAAACCCAATTTACGTAATGTCGGATTCTGGAGCCCGTGGTAACATTCAAAACTTCGTCCAGTTAGCCGGAATGAGGGGTATTTTAAATAACCCTAAAGGTGAACAAATCGAAGTTCCAGTTAAATCATCATTTAAAGAAGGTCTAACCGTTTCTGAGTTCTTTATCTCAACCCACGGTGCCCGCAAAGGTTCAACCGATACGGCTTTAAAAACCGCACAATCTGGTTACTTAACTCGTCGACTTGTAGACGTTGCCCAAGGGGTTATCATTACTCTTGATGACTGTGGTACTGAAAACGGAGTGTTCGTCAAAGATATCCTTGACAAAGACCAAAAAGTAGTCTGCAGTTTGGAAGAACGTCTACACGGCCGTTTTGCTGCCCAAAAGGCGTATGACAAAAACAACTTGCTAATCGTTGACAGAAACGAACTGATTACTCAAGAGGCCGCGGCTAAGATTGCCGAAAACTACTCTGAGTTTAAAATCAGAACTAATTTAACTTGTTCTGCAATTGATGGACTTTGTGTGAAGTGCTATGGTCTAAACTTAGCAACTAACTCAATTGTAGAAGTAGGTGAAGCCGTTGGTGTAGTTGCTGCACAATCTATCGGTGAACCTGGTACTCAGTTAACGATGCGTACTTTCCACACCGGTGGTGTGGCATCAGCATCCGACATTACTCAAGGTCTTCCTCGTATTCAGGAACTTTTTGAGGCTAGAACTCCAAAAGGAAAATCTGTGATTTCTGAGTATTTTGGTAAAGTTAGCCAAATTAGTCGTCCACAATACGGACAACCTAGTGTGGTTATTGAAGACCGTCAAGGTAAAACTCACACTTACTCAATTGAGTCAAACGCCGATATTTTAGTCAAAGTTGGGGATTCTGTACAACCTGGAACTTCGCTAACTCCGGGTTCAATTCACCCGAAAGAACTACTTCGCGTCACCGATACTTTAACTGTTTCTAACTACATTTTGGCAGAAGTTCGCAAAGTTTATCAATCTCAAGGCGTGGACATTCAAGATAAACACATTGAAATCATCATTAGACAAATGCTGAAACGCATTATGATTATCCATGAAGGTGATACTAACTTACTTCCAGGTATCGTGGTTTCTAACTCAGACTTCCTGAAAGCCAACCGCGTTGCATTTGAACAAGGCACACGTCCGGCAATTGGTAAGAGAATGCTACTTGGAATTACCAGAGCCTCACTTTCAAACGACTCGTTCTTGTCAGCCGCTTCCTTCCAAGAAACCACCAGAATTCTGACAGACGCCGCAATTTCTTCTAGACCTGACCAACTAAAAGGTCTAAAGGAAAACGTCATCATTGGTGGACTAATCCCGGCTGGTACCGGAATTTTAAAAGAAACTGAGTTTAACTACACCAAAGTTTCTGACGATAAAAACGCTTAGTTTATTAACCAAACAAAATAGCAAAAATACACATCCGCCTTACTTTAAAGTAAGCCGGATGTGTTAAAATAATGGTAGACTGCTACCAAAAAAGGAGTTTATACACATGAAAAAAGCAATTCACCCACAATTTAGTGAAGTTGAAGTTATTTGTTCAACTTGTGGTTCTAAGTTCAAAACTCAATCTACTGCCAAAGAAATTAAGGTAGATACATGTTCACAATGCCACGCTTTCTACACAGGTACACAACAATTTGTGCAAGCCCAAGGTCGTGTAGATAAGTTCAACAAACGCTACAATATTGAACAAAAGCCAGGAAAATAGAAATAAACATTTTGCACATGCCCTGAGGCTTGCCAAAAAAGCTTTGGCTTGTGCAGAAGTGCCAGTTGGCGCGCTAATTTTGAAAGATGGCGAAATCGTTGCAACTGGCTATAACACCAAAGAACACAAACACGATATTTTTGGACACGCTGAAATCACTGCTTTAAAAAAAGCCACCAAGCGTCTTAAAACTTGGAAACTAGAAGACTGTGTGATGATATCGACACTGGAGCCTTGTGTGCTTTGCGCGGCCGCGATAGCCGTTGCTAGATTAAAAGAATGTATTTTTTTGGCCAAAGACCCGACAGTTTTTAGTCAAAAAATCAGAAAAGAGATTTTTCTGCAACCCACCGCTCACACTAAATTAACTTTTGTTAAGGTAGATGAAGCCGCTGAGTTGTTAAAAAAATTCTTTAAACGCCTGTAAAGGCAAAGATTTCAGATGTTTCCTTTTAAAAGCCATTGGCCGATTGACTTATCTGAACGGGTCAGGTCTTGATTGAAGCAGCCATAAGGGTATAGCCACTGTGGCCAATGGTCTTTAAAAGGAAACATTTTTTAAACCCTAGTAAGGAGGATTTATGAAATTCAATTTAACTGACAGAGTGCCTGCCTACACTCAACAAATCAACAAAAGAACTTTAGAAATTTACTTTATGACTGAATCTGAGAAAGCCATTTGGCACAAAAAAGGTCTACTTAAAGTTTGGGACATTACTCCACAAACTGCAAGACTTTTAATTGATCAGGCTTACTTTGAAACAGGTTCAATTAAAAGACTTTACGAACAAGACGTTAACGCTGAATACTTGGCGTACGCAGACGGGATCAACTCAATTAAAAACCGCATATTTATTCCGGTATTTTTAGGTATTTTAATTGGATTTATTGCAGCAGCCACTACTATTGCTGTGCTTTCTTCTAAATTCCCACAAGTTAAATCTTGGTCATTTTGGGTGTTAATTGGGCTTTTAATTGTTGTTTTTGGTCTAGTTTTTGGAATTTCTCGCCAAATTACTAAAAAAATGGCAGCACTTCACAATAAGTTTTTTACAAACATTTTAGCCTTAGTTGGAGAAGATAACTTCAAAGCCTTAGAGGCAGAAACTGAGGAATATAAAAAAACCGTGTTAAATCAAGAAGTTGCTGCAAACTCAGCAGACAAAACAGCAGAACCTGTTGAAGTTGAAGAACCAATTGCCAAAGAATCTAAAGAAAAATAATGAAAACCGAAAAAGATTTAGATAAACTTTGCATAGATACCCTTAAGATACTTGGAGTTGACACCATTAACAACGTCAACTCAGGCCATCCTGGGATAGTTTTAGGAGCAGCTGCTCCGCTTTACTATCTTTACAACTACGTAATCAATCAAAACCCAAAAGACCCACTTTGGCCAAACCGCGACCGCTTTTATTTATCTGCAGGCCATGGTTCTGCTTTGCTTTACTCACTTTTGCACCTTACAGGATTTGATTTAACAATTGATAACTTAAAGAACTTTCGCAGACCTGGAAACACACCTGGACACCCTGAGTTTAGAGAAACTCCAGGAGTTGAAGCAACAACTGGTCCACTTGGACAAGGCGTTGCAATGGCGGTAGGTTCAGCAATTGCGGAGGCTCATTTAAACAAAGTAAATGGACCCACATACACAAACTACTATACATACTGCTTATGCGGAGACGGAGATCTGCAAGAAGGTGTGGCTATGGAAGCGATTTCTTTAGCTGGCCGACTTAAACTAAATAAGTTAATTATGTTGTTTGACTCAAATGACATTCAACTAGACGGGCCTACTTCTTTAACTTGTGAAACTAATTTTAAATTAAAGTTCTTAGCAGACGGCTGGAACTATATTTTGGTAACCAACCCTTACGATAAGGCTGAGTTTCTAGAAGCAATTCGCTTGGCTAAAGAATCAGAACTTCCTACTGTTATTGAAATGAAAACCACAATTGGCCAAGGTGCAACAAAAGAGGCTACAAACAAAGTTCACGGTTCCCCGCTTGGTGCGCTTGAACGTGACTTACTTGCTGAAAAACTCGGATACCAATTAAAACCATTTGAAGTAGATCCACTGGTTTACAAACATTTTCAAGATAATTTCTTAAAAAGAGGTCTGGAAAAATACACAGCCTACTCTAAATTAAAACCACTTAAAAAGCAAAGTCTAGACTTTGATTTAAGCGAATTGCTTTCAAAAATACCTGAAAAACAAGCAACTCGTAAGTCTTCAGGTGACATATTGACCTATATTTCTAGCCAAGTTCCTGCGTTAATTGGTGGGTCCGCTGACCTTTCTTCTTCAACTTGCGTAAAGGGAGTAGATGGCGATTTTGACCACACTAATAGACTTGGCCGCAACTTAAACTTTGGAGTTCGCGAACACTCAATGGCAGCAATTGCCAATGGTATTGCACAAACCGGTGTACTTAGACCTTTTGTCTCTGGTTTTTTTGTTTTCTCTAACTATATGTTTCCAGCAATCCGCCTATCTGCTCTGCAAAAACTGCCAGTAATGTATATTTTTACCCATGATTCTGTATTTCTAGGTGAAGACGGGCCAACCCACCAACCAATTGAGCATCTTACACAACTTAGATGTATGCCAAATGTAAACGTGATTAGACCATGCGACTATAAAGAAACTTTGGCGGCTTATAAGTTAATGCTTTCTGAAAACGACTTTCCGTCAGTTTTGGTTTTAACTCGCCAAAACGTATTAGAAAATCCAAATTCAGCACTAGACATTCAAAAAGGAGCCTACATTATTAAGCCTGAGCAAAACAAACACTCACTTACTTTAATTGCAACAGGTTCAGAGGTTGCTTTGGCACTTGAAGCTGCCAAAGTTCTTGAAACTAAAGGTCGGGGCGTGCGCGTAGTTTCCATGCCTTCTTGCTTCTTGTTTGACAGACTTACTAAATCTGAACAAGCAGAGATTTTAGGAAACTCTAAAATTGTTGCAGTAGAAGCAGGCTCTGCTTATTCTTGGTATAAATACACACCATACGTTTTTGGAATTAATGATTTTGGTCTAAGTTCATCTGAAGCCGAAATTCGCGAAAAATTAAAATTCACCAAAGCAGATTTAGTGGATTTTATTGAAAATGCAGTTAAATAATCGTATATTTGACTCAATCGTAATTGGGGCAGGGCACGCCGGTATTGAGGCCGCCGCTGCCCTTTCTCGTTTAGGCAAGTCAGTTTTATTTATCACAGGAGATAAATCTCAAATTGCCACCCTTCCCTGCAATCCGTCAATTGGCGGACCTGCGAAGGGTGTTTTGGTGCGCGAAATTGACGCACTTGGTGGTTTGATGGCCAAAGTTGCAGACAGTGCTACCATCCAAATGCGTAGGCTAAACTCATCTAAAGGCCCTGGAGTTTGGGCACTTCGTGCACAAATTGACAAAGAAATTTATCCAAAAAAGATGTTAAAAGAATTAAAGAAACTTAAAAACATAGTTTTCTTGCATGAATACGCAACTGAGTTGTTAGTTGAAAACAAAACAGTAGTTGGAGCGATTACTGAAAGTAATACAAAGTATTTTGCCAAAACCGTAGTATTGACAACTGGCACTTATTTAGCATCAAGAATTCTGATAGGCAGTGAGACTTATCAAACTGGACCTGACGGCAAACGCACAACTTCAGGTATTTCTGAGTCTTTGAGAAAAGCAGGTTTTGAAATCGTGAGACTAAAAACTGGAACTCCGCCGCGAATTGACTCAAACTCAATTGACTTTGCTGAACTTGCAAATCAAGATGAGAACAACCCAGAACTTAGATTTTCATACTACACAAAAAACAACCACAAAGCAAATTTAAATCTGCATACCCTCCATACTACCATGAATACTAAAGAGACAATTTTAAAAAATCTAAAATATTCACCACTATACTCAGGAGTAATTGAAGGTAGAGGTCCTAGATATTGCCCTTCAATTGAAGACAAGATTGTCAGATTTAAAGAAAAGGATATTCATCAAATTTTTGTAGAACCCGAAAGCATTAAAAACAACTTAACCTACTTACAAGGCCTTTCTACATCACTTCCACGTTTTGTTCAAAGAAAGTTAGTTACAAGTTTACCTGGGTTTGAGGAAGGTAAAATAATTAGATACGGCTACGCAATTGAGTACGACGCTATCAATCCTTTTCAACTATATTTGTCTTTAGAAACCAAAATCCTTAAAAACCTATTTACTGCAGGTCAAATCAACGGAACTTCTGGATACGAAGAGGCGGCTTGTCAAGGTTTGATTGCAGGTACAAATGCAGCTGCTAAAATCGACAACATTGAACCGCTTATTTTAAAAAGAAATGAAGCATACACTGGTGTTTTGATTGACGATATAGTTACAAAAGGTGCTGATGAACCTTATAGAATGCTGACATCTCGTGCTGAGTATAGACTACTTTTAAGAGATGACAATGCGGACTTTAGACTGTCTGAAATTGCTTATAATCGAGGCCTGATTGATAGTGAAACATATCAAAAATATTTACTTAAAAAAGGGCTTGTTAAGCGATTAACCGAGATTTTAACAAACACAAAATTAACACCAACTAAGTCGGTTTTAAACCATCTTTCCAAATATAATATCTCGCTTTATGAGTCTATTTCTTTAGCAAATTTACTTAAAAGACCAGAGGTTAATTTAAAGGTTTTAAGTCCATTTATAAAAGAAAAATTTCCAGAAGAAGTAAAACTTGCTGCAGAGATTCAAATCAAATATGAAGGTTATATCTTGAAAGAAATAAAGACTGCTGAGAAGTTTAAGTTCCTTGAAAATTTTAAAATTCCTGCTAACATTGACTACACACAAGTTGCTAACTTGGCATTTGAATGTAGAGAAAAATTAGAGAAAGTTAGACCAAAAACTTTAGGACAAGCTTCAAGAATACTTGGAGTTAATCCAAGCGATATTCAAATTCTTTCTATCTACATCCAAAAAGTAAAGAGAAAAGATAGCTATGAAAGACATTTTTAGTAAATTTAACATCGAATTAACAGATGAACTAATTTTAAAAATTGACAAGTATTACTCACTTTTAATTGAAGAAAATAAAAAAGTTAATTTAACAAGAATCGTTGATAAAACTGAGTTTTTAGTTAAGCATGTTTTAGATTCTATCTTACCTTTTTTTAATAACCCTGACTTAACTCAACCTAAGTCCATCTTAGATATTGGCTCAGGTGCCGGGTTTCCAGGTATTGTCATTGCTTTATTTTTTCCAAGCGTTGAAGTTATTTTAACTGAGTCTATTGGCAAAAAAGCAAGGTTTTTAACATTAGTTAAAGATGAACTAAAACTAGCCAATCTAAAAGTTATTAACGACAGAGTTGAAAACATTAAAGGAGTTTTAGTTGATTTAGTTACAGCCCGTGCAGTTACTGATCTTACTTCGTTAGTTAAGTATGCTTTGCCGAAATTAACTAAAGGTGGCAAGATGTGTTTCTATAAAGCAACTAAAGTCACTGAGGAAATTGATGAGTTTAAAAAAACTAAATTAGTTAATTTAGTTAAAAATATTTCCCTAACTAAGTTTGTCTTGCCTTTTGAAATGGGTGAAAGAGTTTGCGTATGGACAGAAAAGAAATAGTAAAATTAAATATTTTAAAAACTGGCAATGATGGCGAAGGCATCGCTTACTTAAACAACCAACCAGTCTACATATATGGGGCTGCAGAAGGTGAAGAAGTAGAAGCAGAAATTGAGAAAAACAACCGAGGTGCACTTGTTGGCAAAATTCTTAAAATTATTCAAAGGTCGCCAAAAAGAGCTGAGGTTTCGGCAAGTTTTTCAGAAACTATAGGGCTCCCTCTTATCCACCTAACTTATCCGGCAACACTTGAATATAAATACAAAAAAATTGTTTTCCATGTTAAAGGTAAACTAAGAAAACACATCAGTCCCAAAACTTTCAAACACTTTGAAGGTGCTTTAAATCCTTTAAATTATCGCAATGAAACTACAGTTTTGTTTAAACAAATCAATAAAGCAATTGAATGGGGTCTATACAGGCCAAATACTAATTTAGTTGAACCGACTAATAACTTAATTTCACAAGACGAGTTAATCACTAGTTTTTTAAATTATTTTAAAAAAGCACTTAGCGAAGTTAACTTTCCAGTAGTAGATAAAAAACCGTTTGGTCTGTTTGCAGTTTCTGTACGCAAAGCAACTAACTTAGATTTAGCAGTTAACTTACATGTTTATGGTGTGCATAATTTCAAAGCACTTACTAACTTAATTTATAGTTCTGAGTTTTCACTTAAACAATTTGGTGTTTTTATCTATAAAGACAAAATCACAAAACAGCATGAGGTTGACTATAGATTACTTAAAGGCCAATACTTTTTTAACACTAACTTTTTAAATAAAAATTACTATATAACAGCAAACTCTTTTTTTCAGTTAAACTACCATACATTTCAAAACATACTTGCATACATCAAAGACTTTAAAATATTTAGACCAACCGACATCCTTTTAGATGCTTTTTCTGGAGTTGGGGCTTTTGGACTAGAACTTGCTGGTAAAGTCAAAGAAGTGTATTGCGTTGAGTTAATTAAAGACCAAGTTTTGGCTTTAAAGAAAAACATATATGAAAACAAAATACCAAACGTCAAAGCTGTGGTTTCAAATGTTTTGACTTGGGTTGACTATAAAAAACACGATTTTGATGTCATGTTATTTGACCCACCAAGAACCGGATTGGGCGAAACGGTGTGTAAGTTTATTTGCGCAAAAAAACCAAGAAATGTAGTTTATGTTTCTTGTAATGTTGAAACTTTAGTTAAAGACTTAAAAATGCTTGCAGAAGAATATGAAATTACTTCAATAAAAGGGTTTGATATGTTTCCATATACTGCACACGTCGAAACTGTGGCACTTTTGTCTATAAAAAATACAGCAAAATAGTTAGTAGGGTAATGTAGGCTAAGACACAAAAAAAGTAGGATAAATGCCACAAATTGTCTGACTAGATATAAAAAAGCAAAATATTTTAAGGTTCTATAAACTTTTTTAAGTAAAAAAAGATTTTCATATAAATATATTGTCGAGGTGATATTTATGAAAAAACTTTATTTACTTGTTTCGTTTATTTTAGTTAGCACATTGTTCTTAAGTGTTTTATATCCTGGTAAAGTAAGCGCAAAGACAAATCTATATCCATATGTTCGTTTTTACATGCTAGATAAAACAGCAAAATTGATTAACTTTTATACGGAAGAACCAAAAAAGAAGTTGTCAGACGAAGATAAAAATGAAAGGGCTAAATTAGAGATTGCAAAACGAAACACCTCGTATAGACATATAAATAAAGAGTATGTATATTATCTTAATTACGCAAAAAAGGTTTCTTTTGTTTTACAAGTTGTATCTGAATTTTCTAATCAAGGTTCAACTAGTACAGTACAAGAAATTACAACAGAGAGAATCGTTGAAGAAAGCGAAAAATATACACAAAGTGGTTCTTTTAAAATGAGCATGAGTGGTACTATTAGTACACCAACTAAATCACCACTTAACGCAAAAGGAGAAGCAGGTGTTGAAAGTAAACTTGAAAATAAACTAGAAAAAAGTAAATCCGAAAAAAATAAAGAAACCAAAACTATTAAAATTGAACCAGGCTGTAAACTGGTGGTCAGAAAAATGGGTTATGGTTATCTTTTTAATGGATACGCAACTCGTAGTGTTTTTTGGATATACAAAGACTGGGGTGAGTTTCAATTTGTTGAACACACTGGTATCTACATTTCTTATAGAATAGAAAGAGACTACTAAATGACAATGAAAACAAAATTAAAGCATTTAGTTTTTCTAACACCGATTTTGGCAATTTTAATAGTTTGTTCGGCGTTAATTACAGTGTATTTAGTTCCAAAAAACTTTAAAGTTAAAACAATTAAACAAACTAGTGTTTTTACTGAGTATAAAAATAGACAAAACTTTTATCTTTATACTAACCGAAAAAGTCCTTGGTTTTTAAGTCCCGATAAAATTAAATCTATTTATTTAAAAGACAAAAATACAAGTGAATCAATTCAGGCCAAACACCTTGAAACCAGATACAGAGGCTCTGAAGAGATTCAAGTAAACAGCAAGAACACTAAATATTTTCAAAATATTTTGACAGTTTCATTAGTTGATGAGTTTAAGAAGAATATTACTTTTAACTCAAGTCTTTTAGTACTTAATTATAAAAATAGCAAAACTTTATCTTTAGAAATTGGGTTAGTTCAAATAATTAAGTCCAGTTTAATTGCAAAACCTTTTGCTTTAGAATACTCAGTTAATGTAACTTATGACAGCAGAAATTATCAAGACCACGTAGATTATCAATTAAAAGTTTATGAATTTTCTTTTTCAATTTTAAAAGAATACGCAGATAAAGTTAAAGACGTTAAAATGCTTTTAGGTAATTCAGATTATAGTTACGAAAAAATAGAACAAAATAAAAGAGTGAACTTCGTCGTTAAAAGAAAAGAACCCGCACTTAATTTATGGCAAACTTATAGTCCATTTATTTTGATATTTGTAGACACTGAAGATGGTGTTAAAATCGCCAGACAAAACGATTTACTGGTAAGTACTTTTGCCCAAATTCATAATCTTTTAAAGGTATCAGAAACAACAAAAATAGTTCACACTACGAGTGTAAAACTATGAGAAAAGCAGTACTTGTACTGTTTTTTGGCGTAGTAATTCTTGTTTATATACTTGGTGTTTATTCTTTTACTAGTCTACTTTTGAAGAACACAGAACGTCTTTATTTAATTAAAGAACAAAGAAGTGTGATATATCGTGCTAACGGAAAGTTTAAAATTTATCTTTATACTGACTCTAAAACAACTAAAATCTCAATAAGGAATATCAAGTATTTTAGCCTAACTAGGCTAAATAGTAAGAATGAACTAACTCTTGAATTAAAAGAAATTAAGATGTGTAAAAGTTTCTTAAATCAGAAAAGAAACTTATTTAAAATCACTTTAGAATTTTTTACACCAATACTGCTTACAGATAGTGATGAGTTTACAACACTTCAAATCACCTTTATTACTAATCAAGTTTTAAATCTAGAACTTGGTAAATTTAAAATCACACAAGCCGATAAGTTTGACTCGCAAGATGTACTTTTTAGTTTTAAAAAAATCCAAATTGAAAAGGAATTTTTTAAAACTGGCACTAATTTTGAAGTTAAATTTTTGGCAGACTTTATCTCGGATACTGCTGAGTTTTATTTTAGTTTATTTAAAGATGATAAATACTCAGTTAGTAAAAACGACAAACGGGAAACTACCTTCTTTTTTACAAACTCAAAGTTAGCGATTCCTGTATTAGAGCCAGTTATTATTGCTGTGGTTAAACTAGATAATGGCAAAAAAACAATATATCAAAACTGTTTAAAAAGAGATATCAGATGCGATTTTGAAGGTTATTTAAACTTTGAAAACATTAAAGATAGAGGTTGGGTAAATACTTATGAACTCTAATTTAAAAGAAGTATTTATGCTTAAAGATGTAGTAGTTCCTTATATTAAAAAACCTTACAATTTGGAAATTAAAGCAGGCGAAAAGGTCTTAATAATAGGTGAAAACGGTAGCGGAAAAACAACTTTAATTTATCTTTTAATTGGCTTTATAAAACCAAAATCTGGTGTTTTTAAAAAAACAGATAAACCGATTTCTTATCTCGCCGAAAAAGCAGACCTGCCAAGAAATTTAAAGGCAGGTGAGTATCTTGAAATTATCGCAAAGACTAAAAAAGGCTATGTTAATAAAAAATACATAGACTTTTTAGAACTGCCTTTAGATATAGAAATTAAAAACCTATCTAAAGGAAATAAACAAAAACTAGCCTTTTTAGCGACTCTTATCGGAGACTCAGAAGTTTTGATTTTAGACGAACCTCTTTCTGGATTCGATCCTGAGAAAAAGCAGAAAATTGTTGAAATTTTAAAACAAGAAACTAAAGACAAAACTGTATTAATAATTTCACATAACCCAGAAGTTTTTAGTAGTTTTGTAACAAGAAAGATAACACTATGCTAAACTATATTTTTAATACTTATTTTGACAGAAAAACAAAGGTGTTAATATTTGCTTCTATGATAATATTTTTGCCACTTTTCTTTTTGGTTTACTCACCTAACTTCGCAGACAAAGATGTATTTTTAAAACAAAGCGAAAAAACCACTAAAATTTTTAGCGTCTATATTCAAATTCTAAAAATATTTCTAATTATCACAACAGGTATCTTGACTATCAATCACGATGAGCAACACATTAAGCAACTAATACCTTTTGTAAAAAGAAAAACATTCTATACCGCAAAGTTAGTATTTTATTTTGCGCTTATTTTTTTATACTCACTCTTTTTTATTTCGCTTTCTTTTATTTTCTTTGAGTTGTCTAAATATCCTGTTCTGACATACAGTCAGTTTAAAACTTTGCTGATAACACCGCTAGATAGTTTGTACCTTCTGCTCTTCATCCTGATATTTGTCAAAAATAAAAAAAGGCAAGTGATTTTTATCATCCAAGCCTTTTTTATTATTTTTACTATTATTTCTAGTTTTTTAAAAAGTAACTTTACTTATTTTCTATTATTACTTCCGATTTCCGGAAACAGTTTTGACACGGAAATTATGTATTTCTTTTACAAAATATTTTATTTATTTCTCTTAGTGTTGTTATATATTTTTAAACAAAGCAGAGAAAAAATTTCTTTTCACTAATAAGCCTTGGCAAATAGTACTCTGTAATTTACTTTTTTGTCAGTAACAGGACAAAATGTGAGTTCTGGTTTTTCTTTGCTAATAACTCTCGCGGTTGCTGTTGTGTCCGTTTTAATGATTTCTTCAGCAGATTTGTTAATGTCAATAGAAACATAGCCACCTTGCTCAATTAAAGTTTTAAACTCAGCATAATTTTTAGCGTGGCGAATATTTGAGTTTAAGTGTTTAAGCGCGCGTTCATACATTTCTTTGTGCATAACTTTAATTTCTGATTTTAAGAAACTACTTAGCTCTGAAATTAAAACTTTAGTTTTAGTGCGAGTATTTCTTTTAAAAACAATCACTGAGTTTTCTTTTAAGTCATTTGGGCCAAACTCAATTCTAAAAGGAATACCTTTCATTTCGCTTTCCGCGAACTTAAAGCCGTGAGTTTTATCACTTTCATCAACTTCGTAACTTAATTTTGATTTTTTAATTGCTTTAATTACTAAATCAAGTTGTGTTTTGTCTAGTTTATCCGGAAGAACAGGTACCGCAACTACTTGAGTTGGTGCAAGATATGGCGGTAAAACGAGCCCGTCGTTGTCACCGTGCACCATAATAACCGCACCAATTAACCTAGTAGTTACTCCCCAAGAAGTTTGAAAAGGTGCACAAAGTTTATTGTTTTTATCTTGGAAGTTCACGCCAAATGCTTTAGTAAAACCATCTCCAAAATAGTGAGAAGTTCCAGACTGCAAGGCTTTACCATCGTGCATTAGAGCCTCAATTGTATATGTTGCCTCTGCGCCTGCAAACTTTTCTTTTTCGGTTTTTTTACCAGAGACAAAAGGAATAGCCAGTAAGTCTTTTCCAAGTTTTTCATAAACTTTTAGCATTTTTTGAGTTTCTTGTTTAGCCTCTTTTGCAGTTTCATGAACTGTGTGTCCTTCTTGCCATAAAAACTCACGACCACGCAAAAAAGGCTTAGTAGTTTTTTCCCAACGTACAACTGAGCACCATTGGTTGTATTTTAGTGGCAAGTCTTTGTAGCTTTCAACAACACTTGCAAAGTGTGAAGTAAATAGAACTTCTGAAGTTGGGCGAACGATTAGATTTTCTTCTAAGGTTTTGCTACCAGCAGTTGTAACTGTCGCAGTTTCTGGTGCAAATCCCACAATGTGGTCCTTTTCTTTTTGGAATAAACTTTCTGGAATTAACATCGGCATGTAGACATTGCTGTGTCCAGTTGCTTTGAAGTTTGCATTTAAAAATTCTTTAATTTTTTCCCAAATTGCGTAGCCGTATGGACGATAGATTATGAAGCCTTGTGTGTCTGAGTAAGACATTAACTTAGCCTCAAGACAAAGGTCTTGGTACCATTTACCAAAATCTACATCCATATCAGTAATTTTTGAAACAAATTTTTTAGCCATGGTGTTCACCTGTTAATTTAACAATTCCTTTTTCTATTTTAATTAGATTTTTTTCAAGCATATAGTGCAAAATTTCTTTAAATCTACGGTTAGAAACTTTAAACTCGCTTTCAACTAGTTCCGAAGTTAGTTTATTTTTAATAGTTTGAGTTGGTTGTTTTTGAATATAGGCAAGAATTTCTTTTGCTTTTAGATTAAAAATATCAATCTTATTTAGTTCTTTTAGTGTGCAGTTGTAGCCATCAAAGTTTCGCCTACGGATGACAACTGCCATTTCTT
Organism: uncultured Acholeplasmataceae bacterium; assembly: GCA_963544405.1. GTDB lineage: Bacteria > Bacillota_I > Bacilli_A > Acholeplasmatales > Acholeplasmataceae > CALISC01. The sequence continues at coordinate 28,676 of CAUUEZ010000003.1, read as the reverse complement.
GACCTAATCTCACTTTTTCAATGATACACGACTTGTGTACAAACAACTTAACTAAGTTGGGAGTAAGTAAGTTAATTCCGTCTTTTCCGATGTTAATAACATGAGCGTTTACTATTTCCATTTCACTGAATTTATCTTCAGAAATCTTGATTGGGAAAACTATTTTAGCAACCAATCTTTTTTCAAAAAACTGCTTTACATGTACGTAGTCGCCAACTTGTGGCCAGATTTCGCGGTCTTCACCCAAAGTATCCTTAGAAAGAAGCAAGTGCTTAGCAACCCCATTATCCAAAAATACACCAAGGTCATCAACTCTACCAACTACTTTTAAGAAACCCATTTCACCGTTTTGAATGATTGGTTTTTTGACAGTCAAAGCAGGTCTTTTTTTACTATCTAAAAAAAGATAAAGTTCAGCCTCATCACCTGGTTTAAAATCAGTGTGCTCGCTTTCATTGAAATGCAGGAAATAAATTTCTTCATCAAAAAAATTCTTCGCCATATAAGCGATGTCAGTTTTTTTAATTATTTCAAACTTATATACTTGACCAGGTGTTAACATTGATATCAAAAAATTCCTTTTCAATCTTTTTCATTATATCACGCGCGTAGATTAAAAAAGCAGCCCCGCACAGCGCAATACAGATTAAAAAGAAGTAAAAATAGTCGTGATTTTTAGTCAATTTTCCAGCAAAAATATTTAAAATAATAAACAAAACATTGACCAGTGAGTTAATAATTATGACTGAGAAATTAAAGTTATTTGGGGCAATAAGGCTAAATAGTAGTTTAAAGTAAACAAAGATAAATATCGCCATTGATACACTTCTAAGCAGAGTTACTGCAATTATTGCGTAAATATTGTCAGTAGAGATATAGACAAAAAATCTAAACAAGGTAAACGCAACTGCAACTCCAAAAAGCAAGTAAGAGTCTACTTCTTTAAAGTATCTGGCAAGTAGAAAAATAAAGATAGTTTCCACCACCACAAAACCAGTTAAAATTGCACCATACCGAGACTTATTGATTGAACCTACTACCGAAAAATAGTCTGGTTGAAATTGGTCAAAAACCTTAAAAGTGCTCATAAATAAGACAAAAATAGTGGTAAATACCCAAAACTTTTTGTTTTTAAAAAGTAGTTTTAACTGAGTTTTTTCAGCAAATTTCGCGCTTTTGGTAAACTTAATTGGTTTAATTAAAAAGATTAAAACTCCAGCTAAAACAAACAAAGTAACTGCTGACAAAAAAGAAACTTTGAAACCAAAGTAATCTGCAACTAAACCACCAACTACACAAAGTAAGGCGTAGCCAATTGCGCCAAATATTCGGATATTTGCGAACTCATAGTCATTGTTTTCACAAAAACCACCAGCAAATGAATCTAAAAGCAAGTAAATCGGTTGACTAAAAACAGCGATTGCCAAAGAAATCAAGGCCACAATGTAAATGTTTTTTGTAAAGAAAATAAAGGCTAAAATTGCTCCAGTTTCAAGTGCTGTTAACAGCACAATTAAAAAGATATTTCTATTGATATTTTTTGCAAAATATGTCCAAAACGGGTTAATAAATATAGAAACCAGTGGAAAAATAATTAAAATATAGCTAATTTGGTCGTTTTTGTAGCCCAGACTTTGGAAATATAAAAACATAAATGGGTAAAGCAAAGCGTCTCCCATATAGCGAATTAAAAATGCTAAATCCAGTTTAATTATTTCTTTTTTTATGTTCATTTACTTTCTTTAAAATGTCTTAAAAAGACGTCTTAATATTATATAATATAAAGTATGCAGGCAACAATTTATTTTACTTTAGGCAAAGCGTTTGCCCCTGAAAATTTAATTTCATCTATCTTAATGATGTTATCCGGTGTGGCGCTGGGTTTCTTTTTGATGTTGCTTTTTTACATTTACGCATGTTTAATTGCGATAAACAAAAAAACTCGCGTCAAAAGAGCCAAAAAAGATATGCAAACCGATGTACAAAGAGCAATTGTTGCGACTTTGCAACTCTATAAGACCGATAAAGTTGCTAAAAAAGAACAAGGCCAAATCGGGTTTGCCTACACCCTTTCTAAACAACTGGCCTATGACATTACTTCGCTTTACTTTCCAAAATCAAAAAAACCATATCTTGAGCTGACAATTGATGAAACTATTTTGTTTGCAAGTTATGTGGCTGCTAGAATTGATGAGATGATGTCGGCCAAAATCTTTAGTTTATTTAGAGGTTTGACTTTGAAGCGAATTGATCAGTTCAGGTCAGTAAAAAGTGAAATTGACGATTCCAAACTCGCCGGTGCCGCGCCTCTCAAGGCTTACTCTAAAACCAGACTTTTCAACCCACTTTACTGGATAAAAACTTTGACATTTGATAAGTTGATTGACAAGATTTTTGACAAAATCGGTTACGAAATTATTAAAATTACCGGTGAAGAGACTTACAAAATTTACTCTAAAAAAATGTTTAACAACGATATTTTTTTTGAAACTGATAAAGAGTTTTTTGAAGAACTCTACAAGCAAGTTAATCAAAACAATGAAAAAGGAGCAAAATAATTATGTGTTTTTGGCGAAAAAAAGTTAAAAAACTAACTAAAAACCAACAATTTAAAAAATTCAAAATTCACCAGTTTGCCCCGCTAAATGGACTTAGAGAAGCCGAGGAGTTTACGCCTTCTATAGTGGCATCTCCCGGAACTGGTAGAAACGTTAAAAACATTTCAAATCCAAAAGCAATAGTTGGCGAAGGTTTTGATGCCCTGGAAAAATACGAGGCTTTCCGTAGTGTGGCTGACAAAAAAATGACACAAAATGAAATCATAGATAAATACGGAAACGCGTATTACGAGTTTAACAACATCTTAAGTATTCCGACAGACGGTCAAGAGCAAATTTATCAGGCTAGTCAAAGAAAACCAGAGAAAACCAACACTGGCACCACAATTTCGCCAATTTTTCGCAAGCAAAAACCTAGAACTAGTTTTGTAGAAGTGGTTGTAGAAGACCCCTCTAAACAACTTGATGAAGTCCACAGCGTAACATTTGAGCCAGAAACTTTCAAAAGTAGTGCTGAGTTTCAAGCAGCCGGAGTTGCAGACAGCCAAGTTAAAATCACTAAGGCTAAAACTCAGGAACCCGCTTGCTTTCAAGAACAAAGCGCAGTTCAAACTAATTTTCGTGAGTTTCAAAAACCAAGCGTTAGCGTTAATTCTGCAAACTCTGATGCCGATATTTTAAACTCAGTGCGCGGTTTTACTCAAACTACAACAAAAAGTCCATCAATTGAACCTACTATCTCTAAAGAAGTTTCACCAATGCCAAGCGAAACCACAGTTCAAGCAGACACTTACTCGCAAAGCCAACCTGAAAAACCAAAGGAAGGCGAATACTTTGTTCCGCTTAACTTATTTCACAAGTCTAATTTAAGTCTAAACGATAAACCAGACTGGTTGCTTGAACAAATTAAAATTATTGACAACACTATCGTTGAACTCGGGTTTACAGGCAAAGTTGTAAACTCAATTAAAGGACCAACTGTAACTAGATACGAAATTGAGCCGGACAGCAAAACTAATGTTAGTCGCTATAACTCACTAATTCATAACCTGCAAATGAATTTGTCTGTGACATCTATTCGCATGCAAACTCCAATTCCAGGTAAACCTTACATTGGTGTTGAGGTGCCAAATATCAACCCAGAAATCGTAAATTACTCAAATGTAATTCGCGAAAACGAATTCAGAGCACCTGAAAACAAGTTAGTGGTCCCGCTTGGTATCGACATTGACGGCAAAATCGTAAACCTAGATATTACTAAAATGCCGCACGGATTAATAGCCGGTGCTACTAACTCAGGTAAGTCAGTATGCGTAAACACCATTATTACTTCACTTATTTTAAAAAACTCACCAGACGAGTTAAAACTAATTTTAATAGACCCTAAAGTTGTTGAACTAAAACCTTACGAGGGTCTGCCACACTTACTTACCAAAGTAATTACCGACCCTAAGAAAGCAACAGCTGTTTTGAGTTGGGCAATTAGTGAAATGGACCGTCGTTTTAAAGTATTTTGGGACGAGGCTAAATGTAAAAACATTGAAAACTACAACGCTCGCGTGGAAAACAAGACTGTTTTTGGCGACAAAATGCCCTATATTGTCATAGTTATTGAAGAGTTGGCAGAGCTGATTGTACAATATGGCCAAGAAGTTGAGGCTAAAATCCAAAGACTGACCCAAAAAGCCAGAGCCGCCGGAATTCACTTAATTGTGGCTACTCAGCGTCCAACCACAGATGTTGTAAAAGGCACAATTAAGGCAAATATTCCAACCAGAATCGGCTTTAAAGTCGCAACCCACACAGACTCCTCTACTATAATTGATGAAACCGGCTGCGAACGTTTGCTTGGCCGCGGTGATATGCTTTTCAAAGAACTAGACACGGTTGTTCGTCTGCAAGGCGCATATATTTCTGACGATGAGTTGTTTTCAGCAATTGACTACATCAAAACTAACTACGCTAGACAAGAGCCAGAAATTAGTTCAGATAAACTAGCAAGTAACTTTGGCGCAAAACAAACCACCGAAATCGGTCCACTTTTCAAAGAAATTGCAAGGTTTGTCGTCAAAGAACAAAGTGCGTCTATTAACGCCATTCAAAGAAATTTCGCAGTAGGTTTTAACGCTGCTCAAAAATATGTCGCTGATTTTGTGCGTTTTGGAATTTGTGCACCAGCAGAAGGACCAAATAAACCATCTAAAGTCCAAGTTAACTCAGTTAGACTTGAAGAAATTTTGAAAAACTTTTAATTTAACTTATGGAAATCAAACATACCCTACCTAGCCCAATTCAAGCAACGCGTGCACATAAACTATTTGCTTATACTAATTTAGTTTCTCTTTTTGTGCTACCACTTACCTTACTAACTTTATTTTTAATTAAACAAAATTATACCAATTCGCAATTTATAGTTGGTTTAGTTTTTTTAATTTTTTACTTGCCGTATTGCGCAAAAAATATTTACTTTCAAATTAAAGAAATTAAAAACAAAACTTACTTTAATACTTTAAACTTATCTAAGTATCAAAGGATAAGAAAAGCGCTTGAACCTGTTTCTGTGGCGATTGCCTTTCTAATCATCCTGTTATCTATCATTTTATTTTCTTTAGTCAGAGTAGCAGGCTCGTCAATGCGACCGACTTATGAAGACGGTCAGATAGTCGCCATTAAAACTTTTCGCATTCAGCCAGTTCGTGGCAGAGTTTACGTACTTTCGGTCAAAACAAACAGCGGCAAAACTTTTAACGTAATTAAAAGAATCTACGCTTTGCCTGAAGACACTGTAGAAATTTCTAATTACGACCTAAAAGTAGAAAATAAAGTAGTCACACCACTTGGCTTTATTAGGTTTAGCGACTTTGAAATCACTAATATGCAGAAATATACTTTAAATAAAACAAACGAGCCAGGTAAATACCGAGTAAAGCCAAACACCTACTTGTTTTTTGGCGATAACTTTAGAAATTCTCAAGACTCAAGATCAGGCACTTTATTTGTGCAAAAAATCATTGGCGAGGTGATTTAGTGGAAATCAACTGGTATCCCGGCCACATGGCAGTGGCTTTTCGTGAAATTGAAAAAATTCAAAAAAACATCGATATCTTAATTCACGTTCTGGATGCCAGAATGCCTTTTTCGTCAATCAATCCTAAACTTATTCAAGTTTTTGAAAACAAACCAGTGGTTTTTTTGTTAAACAAAACAGATTTGGTAGAAAGTAAACATTTAGAAAAAACAATATCTGCTTTAAAAGAAAAAGGCTACTTTTCTTTTAAAGTAAACGGACTGACTGGCTCTGGAATTAGTGGTCTTCATAACTTTATTAATAAAACCGTGGCACCTTCCATTTTTGATAAACGCGCAAAAAAAGGAATTCAGAATAACAAAATCACTGCGTTAATTGCAGGTACTCCAAATGTTGGCAAGTCTAGTTTAGTCAACCGTTTTTCTTTAAAAAAAGTGGCAAACGTAGAAAACAAAGCAGGTGTTACCAAACTAATTACGCTTTACCGGCTAAACCCTGAGTTTGATTTATTTGACACCCCGGGACTACTTTGGCCAAAACTTGAGCAAAACTCGGCTTTAAACTTAGCGCTACTTGGTTCTATTCCTAAAGAAATTTTGCCACTTGACGAGGTCTGCATCTACGCACTTAAATATATAACTAAATATTTTCCAGGATTGATTAAAAACAAATATGGAGTTGACGAAAGCAAAAGCGTAATTGAACTGCTTGATTCGCTTTGCCAAAAAACCGGCGCTGTTCTTAAAGGAAAAGAGCTCGATTACGAGCGAGTATATGTTTTTTTAATTAAAGATATCCAAAGCGGAAAAATTGGCAAACTTTATTTTGATTTGCCAAGCATTTAGGGTTGATTATGTTATTATTTGTTTTAGAGGTTTTTAAATGAAGGACTTAATTATTGTTGAATCTCCAACTAAAGCAAAAACAATTTCTGGCTATTTAGCAGATAATTTTAATGTTCTTTCTTCAAAAGGACACATCCGCGACTTAAAAATTGCCGGACCTGGTGGGCTTGGCATTGACATTGAAAATAATTTTGAGCCACTCTACACTTTAATTACCAAATCTAGAAAAATTGTCACTGACTTAAAAAAAGCCGCCAAGGGCGCTAAAGTCTATTTGGCATCCGACCCCGATAGAGAAGGGGAAAGTATTGCCTGGCATTTATCTGAAGTCTTAGGTCTAGATAAACGCGAGCCAATTCGTATAGTTTTTAACGAAATCACAAAACAAGCGGTTAAAAAGGCTTTAAATGAACCTAGGCAAATTGACATGAAACTAGTAGATTCACAAGAGTCTAGACGTATGGTTGACCGAATTATTGGTTTTAAACTATCTAAACTTGCCAGACAAAAGATTGGCGGCAAGTCAGCCGGCCGTGTGCAGACTGTGGTCTTGAAACTAATTGTACTTCGTGAAAAAGAAATTACAGCGTTTGTGCCAGAGACTTACTTTGACTTAAAGTTAGTAGGCAAAGGTTTTGAGGCTCCCTATATTTCTGTTAAAAAACACGAAGTTACTAAAGAAATTAAAGAAAAAGTAGAACGCGAGGCTACTCCGCTTTATTTAGTTAAAGACATTCAAGAAAGTGAGACTAAAACTTATCCAAAACCAGCACACACCACTTCTTCTTTTCAACAAGAAGTTGCAAATAAACTAGGTTGGTCTGCCAAAAAAGCGATGCAGGTTGCACAAAGCCTATACGAAGGTGTGGAAACAACTAATGGGCTGACTGGTTTAATTACCTACATGCGAACAGACTCAACCAGAGTGTCTGGGGCTTTTATTCAAGAGGCTAAAGACTACATTGAAAATACTTACGGCACTGATTATTTAGGAGTATATCCTGTTAAGAAAAATCAGGCTGCAGCGCAAGACGCACACGAAGCGATTCGCCCGGTTTCGGTTTACAACACCCCTCAAGCCATGGCTAGTTTTTTAACGCCTGATCAACTTAAAATCTACACGCTAATTTACAACCGAGCACTGGCTGCTAATTTAGCCGCTGCTGTTTTTAAAAACAAAACTGTGACTCTGGCAAAAAACAGACATTTATTTCAGGCACACGAAAGTGTGTGTCAGTTTAAAGGACACCGCGTGCTTGACGAAAAAATTGAAGACAAAGTCTTGCCTATTTTTGAGTTAGGTCAAGAAATTGACGCTAAACTAGCAATTGAAGAAAAACAAACCCAGCCACCAGCTAGATACAACGAAGGTTCTTTGATTAAAAAAATGGAAGAACTTGGAATTGGCCGTCCTTCTACCTATGCCCAAATTATTGAAACTCTAAAAAGCCGAGTTTACATTAACGTAGAAAAACGCCAATTTATTCCAACCGACCTAGCCTTTGATTTAGTTTCTTCGTTTGACGAGTACTTTGTTAAACTAATGGACCCTGCCTACACTTCTAAAATGGAGACAGAGCTGGATGAAATCGCACACGCAGACATTGATAAAGTTGAGTTTTTAACTAAATTCTACCGTGAATTTATGGAGACTTTGACATTCGCTGAGACTAAAATGCCCACAAAAAAGTTCGCCCAAATTTTAGACGAGCCTTGTCCAAAATGTGAAAAACCACTGATTTTAAGAAAATCTGTATATGGGTTCTTCAAAGGTTGTACAGGTTTTCCAAAATGCAGATATATTGAAAAAGTGGAACCCGGTCAAAATCAGTCTGATGTATAATATTGGTGAACACAAATTCACAAATTAACCTACCTTGAAACAATAAAGGAGAGCAAAATTATGAAAAAAATATTATTTTTAATTACCTTAGTTTTATCTGCTTTTTTAGTGGCATCTTGTAAAAAAGAACCCCAAAAACCAGCAGATACCCTAGATTTAAGCAAACTTGCCGTGCCACGTGGCCGAGTTGATAAAAACTTCACACTACCTGCTAAGTTAGCAGATACTGAAATTAGTTATGAAATCACTAAAGGTAAAGAAGCCGCTAGATTAGCAGGCCTTGAAGTTCAAGTTTACCGTCAAACTAAAGATATTGAAGTTGAGTTAACCGCTACAGCAGGTGAACTTACACACACTTTTTTATTTACTGTTGCAAAACTAGACGCTTCAAAACTTGCTCAATATCAACAGCTTGAAGAAACTTTAAAGAAAGCAGAGTTTACCGCTAAAGCCAAGGAAATTTATGAAAAAATCCCAGTACTTAGCACAGTTATTAAGTTAATTGAAAGCCAAATGTCTAAACTTGGCCTTGATAAAATCAAAGATGGTGAACTTCCAAGTGATGGTGTATTTGGCAAACTTATTTCTCAATTTAAAAACGAAAAAGGCGAGTTTGTTTTCCCTGAAAAATTAACTTTAGAAAACCCAGGTATTCTTGAAAACTACATCGACCTTTACAACACAATTCAAAAAGCCTTAAAACAACCTGTACCTAAATTGCAAAACTTCGATTTTTCAAAACTACTTAGTCTGCTTACAGCTGACGGAATTGCTAAACTAATTGAAGATAATTTTGTTTTCAAAAAAGATGGAAAAGAAGACTTAGAATACAAAAAACAAGTTATTGACTTTATTAAAAGCGAACTTAACCAAAAATCAATTGACTTACTTTTAAAACAAGTGCAAGCCTTATTTCCAAAACTGCCAAACCTTGGTGCTTGGCAAGAAGTTGCAGCGCTTTTCCCAAGTTTTGTGGAACTTGGTAAAAACATCTACGCTTTGAAGTTAAGTCAAAGCAAACTAAGCAACTTAAAAGACCAAATTAGCGCAGGCAAAGTAGTTGAACAAAGTAAAATTGACTTAGAAATTGCTAATTTTAAAGCAGCACAAACTGCTTTAAATAAAGCAGTTTTAGCAGTTCAAGAACTGCTAAAACAAGAAAAAATCCAAGATGCACTTAAAACAGTGTTTGACTCAATTGGCAAGTTTTTTAACAACTTTGCCCAAAAAGATTTAGATAAAATCTCAAACAAAGAAGACAGAGCCAAGGCCTTTAGACAATATCAAGACAATGTTAAAGCATTTCAAAATATTCATGAGTTTATTTTGGGCTTAGTTTTAAAAGTTGGAAATAAATCGTACACTACTGAGTTAAAACCAGGCGGTGATAAAGACTTATTTGAACTGGTTTCTAAATGGTCTAGATACTTGTCTGACTTTATTTCAAAAGATGGTCAAAATATTCATCCTGCGATCAGTAGTATTTTTTCAATAGCTTATGGTCAAGTTTTTGGCGCTAAAACCGGAACTATTGAAAATTACCGCCAACTTTATCAAATTGGCAAGTACTTTAAAGACCCACAAGACGGACAAGATGCCAAAATTTACACAGACTTAGTTAAACTACTTACTGAACTGAAGGTTATGTCCCAAAGATAATTTAAAAAAACTTGTATAAAGGACATAGTTTTACCAATTTAAAATAAATTTAAAAAACTACCAAAAATCTATGAAGTGTCAACTTCAGTTTGGTAGTTTTTTTATAAAAATGAGCAATTAAACTTTTTAGAAAGGAGTTGATATAATTATTTTGAAAAGGTTGTCCAATAAAGCAAAAAAGGAGATTGAATAATGAATTTTAATATTGAGTCTGGAATAGAATTGATTGTCAGAAAAAAATTAACTCAATTTGTTGAAAAGCATTTTCGTTATCTAGGCTATGATTTTAGACATACTTTATTTAAACAAATCGTTTATATGGAGACACCTATTCAAACTAAACTAGAAGAGAAGATGAAAAGCGCTTATGATGCTTATTTTTATCTACTTAGCAATAATCAAAATATTTTTTCCTCTAGTTTAATAAAGAAATTTTTCTATATCTTGAAAGAAGAAGAATTGCCCGCTGATCTAATTACAAGATTAACCGATTTATTTTTCAATACCTGTGTGGAAAATCAACTAGAAAATTCAATTATTTTTTCATACAAAGCCTTTCAAACCATGGTTGAATTAGATAACGAATATAGATTTTTGATTAGTTTGATGTTTTTGAATTTTTCATTAGTAAAGGTTGGCATTCCTGCATTAGTTTTTAATGAAACTGTATTAAAAGAACTAAGTGAGCTATATATTTTAAATAGTTCAAATAATTTAGTTTGCTATATTACTAAATTCATATTAGAAACTAAAAAGCAAGATAGATCTTATTATCAAAATATAAAGAAACTAACTTTTAAAGAAATCTTTCAAACCTTGTTGAATGATAAACTTTTGCTTATTCAATTTGGAGTTAAACATTTGTATATCTTTGGTTCTTTTGCACAAGGCACTGAAAGACTAGACTCAGATATTGATTTGCTTGCTGAGTTTTCTTTAGATATTACTAAAGAAAACAAACAGAAATTTAAAGAGACCATAAGGCAAATTTATTTTGATAAATTCAAAAGATTTATTGATTTGATAGAAGTTGGACCTTATTTATCTGAAAACTTACTAAAAGAAATAAATAACTGTACAAAGGTGTTTTAAAAAGGAGTTAAAATGGCAAACAAAGGACTTAAAAGTTACTGTAAATTTTTAACTCATTCTCTTGGTAGTTTAGTAAAAACTAATGTCAACATCAATAAGAACGACGCTAATTTTCACATTATTATTCCTTTAATTGAAAATGTTGGCATTGGTACAATTAAAACCAGTTTAATATACAATCACCAAAACAATGCTGAAAAAGAGTTTTTCGGCAAAGGCTTTAAACTAAATTATTTTACTAAAATTCAAAGTACCGAAGACAAAATTTCTGTTTTTGACGCAGATGGCTCTGTTGATGAGTATCTAAAACCTGATTTTAAAAATCCCGAGACTCAAGCAGAAGTACATAGCTTTTCCGATGAATATCTTTTAAAGTCAGGTTTTGAAATTAAAGATAAGTACGGAAACAAAACAATTTTTAAAGAACCAATCAGTATTGGTTATCCTGGTGAAATGATAGGGATAAACGGCGAGAGGCTTCTTTTTGACTTTGTAGGTGTTGAAAAAAGAATTGTAAATCCACACGGCAGCAAAATAGTTTTTAAAAAAACTAGCGAGTTTATTTCTGAAGTTGCTTACTTTCAAGATGATAAAAAAGTTTATTTTGCAACTCTTGAGTATGAAAACAACAAGTTAACAAAAGTCACACACAAGCAAAACAGCACAATAATTTCTGAGTTAAAAATTATTTACCTAGATAATCAAATCACGCTTTTTAACGCGATTTCAAAACGTGGTCTTGTTTATAGATTTGCAAATGGAAAAGTAGTTGAATTTGCTGAAGTTTTTGGAGATACTTTAATTGAGAGAAACAAAAACAAAATAACATACGAAGACAGAAAAACCACCATAACTAACTTAGCAAACCCTGCAAAACCAGATGAAAGTTATGTGTTTTTTGACGATAAAGACTTTCCGCTTTTTGAATTTGACAGTCAAATGAACGTGGTTGAAACTGAATACAGTCATGAAACTAAACAACTGCTTTCCAAAAGTACACCTGTTTCTGTTTTAGACCAAAAAAATAATTTATTTAAGTCTACTGTTGCTGATTTTGCCAAAAACGGAGTTGATGTTCAGAAAGTAGATTTAAAACCTGGTTTTTTTAAAAACTTCTTAAAAGAAAGTGTTTATCTTGTAAAAACTACCGGAAACGGAAGTAGTTTAACTTTTAATATTCCGGTTAATGGCATCGCAACTGACGAAATTTTTGTCGCAATTTGGGGTAGACAAATCACTCCAAAAACAAATAATTCAAAGGTTGAAGTAAGACTTACCGCTGGCGGTCAAGACAACGATGTATTTAAGAAAGAAAATATAGATAGTAACTTTGACTTAATGACTTTAGGAGTTTCTGCTACTAAAACTTTTGATTCAATTGAATTGAGTATTCTGTTTTCAGGTAAGGCCTCAATTGAAATCGGTGGAATTCAAGTGTTTAAAAAAGCATTTGGTGCTTTTTATGAATACGACAAGTCTGGCAACCCCAAAGATATTTCAAGTGGCTCTATTGGCGTGCAAGTTAAACACAACTCAAATAATTTTCCAGAAAGTGTCACAGGTCCAGAAGGAGCAGCAACTAAATACTACTACAACAAAGAAGGTAATGTTGCATATGTTAAATACCCCTATGGTGTGTTTTTGAAAAATAAATACTGTGATTTTCACAAATCTAATCTATTGTCTTCAACGGTTTCTTCAGCTGATGGCAAAAACATTTTAAAAGTTGAAAAAAACTGGACTAAAGACGGCAGGATGTTAGTCGGAGAAATAGACGAACTTGAAAACAAAAAAACTTTTGAATACGACAGTCTAGGTAGAATCACCAAAGCGGTCAACGCACTTGGTGTAGTTTCTTTAACTGAATACAACGAAGATAGTACAATTAAAAACTTTAAAACCACTTTAAATAATTTATCTGCGCATGCAGAATACGAATACAATCAAAAGCAAGATTTAACTAAAATAAAGTTAAAAAACGGCTCAGAATATGAGTTTAAATATGATGATTTTGGCAATATCTCACAAATTTTGATAAACCAAGCCCCTATATTTATCTATGAATACTCGTCAATTTCAAATAGTTTGTTAAGCATCAAATTTGGAACAAAAGGAGACGCTTATTTGTTTGAATACAATTCAGACAATTTGCTAGACTCCCTTTACTACCAAATAGATAACACAAAGTCTTTAAGGTTTAAATACGAATACAACGAAGAAGGCCAAATTATTGCGGTTTTTGATAAAAACAACGAAAAGATTAAAGAGTTTTTTTACGATGATAACGGCGAAATTATAAAAATTCAAAATCCTGGTATAGAAATCAACAAGTCACACGACAATTTAGGTAATGTTAACAGAAAGTCTATTACTATAGATAAACATAATTTAAATTTTGCATATGACACAGTTGAACGCTCCAAAGGCTCGTACCCTGAAACTATTGTTGAGGCGTTTGCCGCTGAGAGAGTATATATTGGTATTTTTAGTGATGATTCTAACTTAACCAATAAAAAAGGCAAATTACTTAAATCAATTGAACACAAGGACGAAAAATCTATCGAACTAGACACTTATCTAGAAGGTATTATTCCTTATGTTAAGTTAGATAACGAAAAATTGCTTAGCTACAAATTAGATATGCCAAGTCCTTTTTCTTTAGAAAATGGTGGTATTCAGTTTTGGTTTAAACAAACCGAATACGGAAATTACTATCAATGTCTGTTTAGTTGCAAAGACAATAAGGCATATGACAGCATTGGGCTGTACTTGCAATACGGAAAAATCACTTTAAAAGTTGTTGACTTTGCTGGCAAGGCACACGATATTTTAACTAGCGACTTTTCTATTAAAGAAAAAGAATGGAACTTTGTTGCGCTTTCTTTTTTCAATAGAGCAGACGGACAAGGATATTCTGAAGTTTCTGAGTTTGCTTTTTCTTTAAACGGACACACGCAAGTTTATCAGCAAGCAGACCCAAGAATAAACTTTGACCTTGGTACAGATTTAGTTTACAACATTGGACACGAATACAACGGTAAAAGCAGCTATTACCACTTCTACGGTCAAGTTACTTGTCTGTATATTGCTGGAAAAACCTACATTGACGTGCCTGAAATTAAAAGATATTACCGCGCTACTAAAGATTATTTAATTGACAATCAATTAGTAGACGCAGATACTCAAACTGTTGATTTTAGTCAAACTACTTACTTTAACATTACTCAAAAAAATTTAAAAGATTTTGAGATTTTCCCGCTGCAAAACTCAGTAATCTCGTTAAATGGCCAAAAACCTAGCCGTTTTAGTTTAAGAAATATTTCAGATTACGACAAAGACCGTACTTTTAACTTCAACAACACAAGTAAAAGATATGCCTTTGTGGCAGACGGCAATGAGCTGGTTTATGACTTTCTGACCAACGGGACTGGAACTATTGCATTTAGAGCGTATTCATATACCAACGAAGACATGCAATATTTATTTGAAGCAATCGATGAACAAAACCAAAAAATTGCTTTATTTAAAAACAAAGACTCTAAGTTAGTTATAAAATATGGAAGCGAAACTAAAGAAACTAACTTAATGTTTGTTTGCAATTCTTGGCATTTTGTAGCGCTTTCTTTTACAGAAGTAAACGAAAGCAATGGATACGGGTTTACTCAATCTGCTTCTTTTAGACTAATTCTTGACGATAACGAATATATATGGATTTCTAGTCAATTTGGGCTTGGAAACAAATTAAAATTATCAGTTGGCAGAAAATTAACTTCAGATTATAGCTCTTATAATTTGGGCTACCTAGCGGATTGTATGGAGTTGCAAGGCCAAATTGAGATGCTTACATTCAGACCTGCTTTTTGTGAAAAGGAAACTCTTAAAGCACTTAAAAAAGAAATTGTTGGTATTTCTCAAAACAAACAGTTTGATACACTTGGTATGCTTAAAAATATTGTTCTGCACAAAGCCGGTCAAAACATTATGTCTACTACTTTTGATTACAAAAGAAGAGAAAAAGACCTCAAATATATCTCTAAGCAAATTTCTAAGGAACTACACCGTTTCAAACATTCTACTGAACTTAGTCGCATATACGATACTGACGCACTTGGCAATGTCTTATCTATTAAAGACAATATTTTTAAAAACCACACATACAGTTACGATTTTCGTGGATTTTTGACCAAAGACGACAATAAAACTATTCAGTATGATGACAACGGCAATATTTTAAAATATGGCGACACTACTTTTAAATACTCAAGCCAGATTAAAGACTTGCTTGTTAAAGTGGATGGCAACGAAATTATTTACGACGATAAAAACATATTTAACCCTAAGTCATATAAAGGCAATCAATATTTATTTGAAGGTAGAAGATTAGTTGAGTTTACGAATAGCTACGGTAATACTTTTACTTATGAATACGACGATAAAGGTCTTAGAACTAAAAAGATCACACCAGACGAAACAATTTACTACTATTATGACGATGACAAATTAGTTTCACAAATTTCAGATAGCCGTAGACTAGACTTTTTGTATGATGAAGATAATTTACTTTATGGATTTATTTTAGATAAAACAAAAAATTATTTTTATTTAAAAGATAGTCTACAAAATATTTTAGGTATTGTTGACGAAAACGGTGAAAGATTAGTAGGATACGAAAGTAATGCTTACGGAAATACCTATGTTTATTTTGACAATTCTACTAATAGTCTAGCTGAAATTAATCCATTTAGATACAAAGGATATTACTTTGATAAAGAAAGTCAGATGTTTTACTGCACAACCAGGTACTATGTGCCTGAGTGGTGTAGATGGCTAAACATTGACAACCCTTTGTTTATAGAAAACGAATATTCATCTACTAACAACTTATTTTGTTACTGTAAAAATAACCCTGTTAATTACATTGATAAAGATGGCCAATTATTTTTCAGTGCACTAATAATTGGTGCGATTATCGGTGCTGCTGTTGGTGTCGGATATAGTTGTTATAAACAAAAATCTGAAAACGGAACAATAAATTGGAAGAAAGCACTGCTTGCAGGTGCTTTAGGTGCAGTTAGTGGTGTCGCTGCTACTTCAGGAATTGGCACATTCGCTTCAGCATTGATAGGTGGAGCTACCAGTTTTGTAGGAAGTATCGGTGATGATTTAATTGATAATGGTGGCGATTTTTACAAAGTAAACTACAAAGCAGCAGCAATTTCTGGAATTATCGGAGCAGGAATGGCAGGAATAGCATCGTATGTTAGCGATCAAGCTAATGTTTTAAAAGATAAAATTGCTAGCAAATTAAGCAATATTTTAACAAAAAATATTCAAAATAGTGGTGTTGGTAAAATTAGCGCTAAAGGTGTGCAAGGGATAACTAGTTCATTCGGTAAATCATTTACTAAAGCTATTAAAAAAGTACTTCCTGGCCCAATTGCAAGGAAAGCGTTGCTAAATAGTGCCATTGATCAAATTTTTAATTTTGCTTCTGAATTTTTAAAAGGTTTTATTTAATATGGATTTTTTTAATTCATTTAGCATTATAAGGGAAATTATTAGGCTGGAAGAGACAAGTGCATTGCTTTCATCTTTGATATTCAATATCATTTTTTATGTAAAAATTTTGCAACTTGAAATAATATCCATTCACTGCTGTAATTCGTTTTTCGTAGGAAGACTATTAAAAGAAAATCTATTTTTTAAAGAAAACAATGTGCTAAAGCCTAAATTGCGGTTCTATTCGTATTTTTTCATTCTTAACTTGTTTTTTGATATAATAACTAATATTTTATTTATTTTTTTATCTAAATATCGTATTTATATATTTATTTTAAAAGGGTATAGCATTTTAAAGTTTTTAATTTTTATACCAACATTTTCTTACTATAACCGTCAACACTCAAAATGTTTAAAAAAAGAACAAAAATCTAAAGAATATGCAGAAGAAAGTATCAAAAAAATATTAGAAACCAATCCAAATTTTTTTGTTTTACCTGAATCTATTGTGCAAGAATATAAAGAACCAAAGTACGAAAAAACATTGAAACCTATAATCTATTTTTTGGTTATTTTATTTTTTAGTGTATTGCTGCACCCCTAATTTTAGTATCAAAAGAAACACAAAGGCTTTAATTTACTTCGGAAATTCAACCACTTGTAAAATTTGCAGAGCCTAAGACATTTAAGTAAAAAAGGTATAACATGGAAGACTTTTTAAAACCAATTAAAGAAATTAAATTAAATTTAAATACCAATCTTAAGTCTGGCTTAACTCAAACAGAAGCAAACATTAGACTTAAAAAAAACGGACTTAACGAGTTTGTAAAAGAAAAAAAACGTTCTTTTTTCTTTAGACTCCTTTTGCAGTTTAAAGACTTAATGGTCATAATTTTAATTTTAGCCTCAGTGCTTTCTTTTGTAGTTGGTCAGTTTTTAGAAGGCGGGGTGATTGCAGCAATTGTAGTTTTCAATGCTTTACTTGGCTTACTTCAAGAAATGAAGGCTGAGAAGTCTCTGGATGCCATTAAAAAACTGAACCAACCACACGTAACTGTGATAAGAGACGGTAAAATCAAGCAAATTGAGTCAGCAAGTTTAGTAGTCGGAGACATTGTTGTTTTAAAAGCAGGTGACATAGTGCCTGCGGACATTCGTTTATTTGAGTGTTTTTCTTTAAAGGTAGACGAATCTAGTTTAACTGGTGAGACTCTGCCAGTTTTAAAAAATGCCTCTGTTTTAATTGACCCAAAAACTCCTTTAGCCGAACGCAGCAATATGTGCTTTTCTTCAACTGTAATTACATATGGTCGCGCTATTGGGGTAGTTACAGAAACCGCAATGAAAACAGAAATAGGCAAAATCGCAAGTGCTCTAAAAGCCGCAAAATCTGAGGAAACGCCACTACAGAAACAGATTTCTAGACTAGGAAAGTTTCTTGGACTAGCAGCGGTTCTATTGTGTTTAGTGATATTTGCGGTAAACATCACAGAGGCCTATATTTTTTCTAAAACTACGGTTAGTGCACAAAAATGGTTGAGTCTGCTGATTCTTGCTTCTACTGTTGCGGTGGCCGCAATTCCAGAAGGTCTACCTGCCATTATCACAATAATTCTGGCAACTGGAATGCAGAGACTATCGCGTCGTGGAGCAATTTTAAAGACTTTAACTTCAGTTGAAACGCTAGGTGCAACTTCGGTAATTTGCAGTGATAAAACCGGAACTTTGACTAAAAATAAAATGACTGTTAAAAAACTTTGGCTAAAAGGAAAAATTTATTTAACCGAAGAACTTGAGTTGTCTAATCTTAATTTAAGTCAGTTAATTGAGTTTGCTGCAGTTTCAAATGATTCCGAAATTATAGATGGAAGTGTTGTTGGCGACCCTACTGAAAGTTGCTTGGTAGAACTTGCACAAGACAACGGAATTAACTTTGCAACTCTTACACAAAAGTACCCACGAATTGCAGAACTTGCTTTTGACTCTGAGCGTAAATTGATGTCGACAGTTCATCAAATCAAAGGCAAAAAAATCTTGATTGTCAAAGGGGCTCCTGAAGTTTTATTAAAACGTTGTACTAATACCGCGGAACTTGAAGTCGCAAGACCTGCTATTTCTGCGCTTGCAAACGAGGCATATCGAGTACTTGCAGTTGCTTTTAAAGAAACCGACATTAACAGTACATACACTACAGACGAAGAAAACAACCTTACTTTCTTAGGTTTAATTGCGATGCAGGACCCACCACGCGAAGAAGTAAAAGTCGCTATTGAAAACGCAAAACTTGCAGGTATTCAAACGATTATGATAACTGGCGACAACGTACAAACTGCAAAGGCTATTGCCAAAGACTTAAAAATAATTGAGTCTGATACAGATCTGGCAATTACTGGTGTTGAGTTAGATGAAATGACAGATGACGTGTTTTTTGAGCAAATTAAAAGCATTAAAGTCTACGCTCGAGTTTCACCTGAAAACAAAGTCAGAATTGTTGAGACCTGGCAAAAACACGGCAAAATCATTTCAATGACCGGAGATGGAGTTAACGATGGTCCCGCTTTAAAGACCGCGCAAATCGGGGTTGCTATGGGTAAAGTTGGAACAGAGGTTGCAAAAGGTGCGGCTGACATGATTTTAACTGACGATAACTTTGCAACAATTTTAAAGGCAGTTAAAGAGGGCCGTGGGATTTTTTCAAATATCCAGAAAGCCTTGCATTTTCTACTTGCTTCAAATATTGGCGAACTAATTACAATTTTTGTAATTTCGTTAATTGGGCTGTTTGTCTTTAGACAAGAACTTGAGCCTTTTACTTCAACCCAAATTTTGTGGATTAACGTAGCAACAGACTCATTTATCGGAATTGCGATTGCTTTTGAGAAAACTGATAAAAACGTGATGAAGTTAAAACCAAGAGACCCAAAAGCCGGTTTCTTTAAAAATGGTCTCGGTGTTTTAATCTTTACACAAGGCGTGGTGCTTGGCTTGGCTGCAACTGCAGCATACCTAATTGCTTACCACTCAATCGCTCCGCATGTAGCAAGTTCTCTTAATTTAGACCTTTCTTACTATGGCAAAGGTTTTACTTTAAATCAGTTTAAAGAGTTGTTTGGTTCAACTGCGGCTTTCTATACACTTTGCATTGCTCAGTTTATGTTTGTCTATTCTACTCGCAACCGTCTACAACCTTTTTATAAACAAAAAACTAACTGGTTTTTAAATATTGCTGTCATCATTTGTTTTGCTTTGCAAATGTCTTTGATTTTTATACCAGGTGGCAAAGCATTTAGTTTAGTTAACTTCCGCCACATTACCTGGCGCGGATTTTTAACCATTTTTGGCTTCAGTGCAGTGCTTTTTGTCTTCTCAGAAATTACTAACTTAACTCTTCACTTCACAAAGTTTTATACAAAACACCAAAAATAAGCACAAAACCCTAAAATCCCAAAGAACAGCGGGATTGTGGTATACTTTATAGGCAAGTTAATAGATACATTGAATTGAGTGGCCGAGCCACTCAATTTTATTAAAGGAGTTTATTTTGCAAGAAACTTTTGAAAAAATTAAATTAAAAGTAGAAGAAACTTTTAAAATCAAAGTGCTTTCAGTTAAGCAGACCACTGAGTTTAGCGAACCCTACATCTCAATTACTCTAGGCACCAATTCCGTTAACTCAGACTTAATGGGCGAAATTTCTGAAACCTTGTCTTTAGAGTTTCCAGAACTAAGCACAACACACGGCTTTTTAGTTGAGTCAAAAGGCCTGTATGTTTGGGCTAAAAACCAAGCTGAGTTTAAAGAGCATTTAGGTAAATCACTTTGCTTCACTTCACCTCAGTTTAAGGGTTGCGCTACACTGACTGAGTTAGACGAAGAACACGCCTACTTTGAAACTAAGGTTAAAGCAGTTAAAAAAACTCTGAAAATCAAATTTCAAAATCTTTCAAATATTACACTTGAGTAGTAATTTTTTAAAAAAATAAGGAGAAAAAATATGAAAAGAAAAGATTTAGTTGAACTAATTGACCGCATCACTACACTTTACGAAGTAGACCGCGAACGCGTTAAAGATGCTTTTAAAAGAGCGCTTGAGCTAGGCTGCTGCTCTGAACACGGAGTTGAGTCTTGCCGTGTAAATATCAATGAAGAGCGCAAAGAAGTAAATGTCTACACACAGCGCCTAGTGGTTTCAAGTTACTCAGAAGCACAACGTTTTGATGGAAAAAGAATTTCGCAAATTACTTTAGAAAAAGCACACGAAAAGAAACCACGCGCCAAAGTTGGCGATATCATTGAAGAAGAGGTAGACCCACGTAAGTTTGGCTACAACGCCGCTAAAAAAGTCAAAGACCAGTTTAATATTTTAATTCGTGGCCTTAATCAAGAAAATATTTTTCAATATTTCTTAGACCAAGTTGGCCAAATTATTAGCGTTCGTGTAATTTCAACTGACGAAAAAGGTATTCGCGTAGACGTTGGCAGAGACATTTCTGCCTTTATTCCCTATGATCAATTACTTGAGACCGAAAACCCTCATCAAGGCGAAACCTTGAAAGTGGTTTTAACCTCAGTTTCTAAAGAAAGAGAAATAAACTTAAAACTTTCTCGCAAAGCACCTGAATTAGTTGAACGACTACTTGAGCAAGAAATTCCTGAAATCAAGGAAGGAATTGTAGATATCATTGGAGTTTCTCGCGAAGCCGGAGAACGCTCAAAAGTTTGTGTTAAGTCAAATCGCGAAAACATTGACCCGGTTGGTTCTTGTATTGGTGAAAACGGTATTCGTATCCGAAATGTCCGCCGTGCTCTTAACAACGAAAACATTGACTTGTTTAAGTATTCAGAAAACCCTGAAGACTTAATTAAGAATGCACTAACTCCGGCAGAAATTGTCAAAGTTGTGGCGATTGACACTGAAAACTTAGCAGCAACTGCGATTGTAAAAGACGACCAGTTGTCTCTTGCAATTGGTAAAGCCGGTTTAAACGTGCGCTTGGCAATGAACGCAATTAAATGGAAAAAGATAGACATCAAATCAGCCACTCAGGCCTACGAAGAGGGAATTGTATATTGATGCTAAACAACCCCCGCACTTGTGTGGTTAGTAAAAAGAAACTAGCCAAGTGTGATTTAATTCGTTTTTTTGTTGAGTCTGGCCAAGTTAAATTAGACTTTGCCCAAACTAAAAAAAACCGTGGGTTTTATATTGAAAAAAACCCTGAAATTACTTTTTTAAAATTTGCCAAAGCAATTTTTAGACAAACTAAAATAGAAGTCCAAGAAGGACTTTTCTTGGAGTTTCAAAAACTTATTTTCAAGGGAAAGGAGAGTTAAAATGAGTATTAAAGTTAATAAAAATAAACAAAAAGCCCAAAAAGTTGTCTACAATCAGGCTAGCACCATTGCAGACTACGCTAAACAAATCGGCATTTCTCCAATTGAAATTATTAAAACTTGTCTAAGTTTTAAAATTTTTGCCAATGTCAACCAAGTATTAGATAAAGACACTTTGACAATTATTTTCCAAGAACTTGGATACGAAGTTGTTGAAGATGAAAAAGAAGAACTAATTCAGTTTGGCGAGCATGTTCAAGAAGACGACCCTAAAGACTTAGTTAAGCGAGCACCTATCGTAACTGTCATGGGGCACGTTGACCACGGAAAAACTACGCTGCTTGACACTATCAGACATTCCAGAGTAGCCTCAGGCGAAGCCGGTGGGATTACTCAACACATCGGTGCCTACTCAGTAGTTAAAAATAACCAAAAAATCACTTTTATTGACACCCCTGGCCACGCTGCATTTTCAGAAATGCGCGCTCGTGGTGCCAAAGTTACTGACATAGTTGTCTTGGTAGTGGCAGCAGATGATTCTGTGATGCCACAAACCAAAGAGGCAATTGACCACGTCAAGGCCTGCGGAGTTAAGATGATTGTGGCTATCAACAAATGCGACAAGCCAGGTGTGAACCCTGACAACGTACTTGGGGATCTCGCTAAGTACGAAGTTTTAACCGAAAACTGGGGTGGAACTGTGCCAGTTGTTCAAATTTCTGCTTTGAAAAATCAAGGAATTGATGGACTACTTGACATGATCTTACTAGTTGCTGACCTTGAAGACTTAAAAGCCAACCCTAAACGCAGAGCCAGCGGTACTGTAATTGAAGCGAGAGTTGACAAAGGTCGCGGCAATGTTGCGACCGTAATTGTTGAAAACGGAACTCTTAAAGTTGGCGACAACGCAGTAGTTGGAAATGCATACTGTAAAGTTAGAACTATAGTTGACGCAAATGCTAAAAGTTTAAAGAAAGCGGAGCCAGCGGACGCAGTTGAAATAACTGGTCTACAAAGTTCTGTAAAACCAGGTGATAAGTTTATTTGTTTTGAAAACGAAAAAACTGCAAAACAAGTGGCAACTGAACGCGCAAACCGCGAAAAAACCCAAAGTTTAGTCACAAAACCAAAGTCTCTTGAAGACCTGCTTTCTAATGAGAAAAAAGTTTTAAACTTAATTATTAAAAGCGATGTAAACGGTTCTATTGAAGCAATTCGTGCACTACTTGCTAATTTAAAATACGAAGGCTTGGAAGTTTCGGTGGTTCGCGAATCTGTTGGCCAAATTAATGAAACCGATGTTTTACTTGCCAATACTTCGGGCTCTATTTTGCTTGCCTACAACGTCCGTCCGTCTGCTCAAATCAGAGACCTTGCGAAATCTAAAGGCGTTGAAATTAGAACTTACAATATAATTTATCAAATAGAAGACGACATTAAAGCAGCGCTAGAAGGCATGCTTGAACCTGAATACGAAGAAGTAGTACTTGGTTCTGCTGAAGTCAGAGAACTGTTTAAAGTCAAAAAAGACGTAATTGCTGGTTGCTTTGTGTTGTCAGGTTCAATTACTAGAGACACAAAAGTTCGCCTACTTCGCGATGGTAAAGTAGTTTATGAAGGCGAAATTGAAACACTTCGTCGTTTTAAAGACGACGCAAAAGAAGTTAAAACTGGCTTTGACTGCGGTATTAAAATCAAAGACTTTTCAGACATTAAACTAAACGACGTCATTGAGGCTTCTGTTTTAAAAGAAGTTGAAAGACCACAATAGGAAAAGCACATGTCTTTGACTCATTTGCGCATGCAGTCTTACTTTCAAAGAGAGATTGCGAAAGCCATTAACAAAACAATAGTTGATGAAATTAGCGGCTACATTAACGTAGTTGACGTTAAACTTTCAAAAGACTTGTCGGTTTTGAAAGTTTTTTACATGATTTTTGACAACAAAAAAGAAACAGCTGTCTACACCCAAAAACTGCTTGATAAAAAAACACCGCAAATCAGACACGAGTTTGCGTTGGCTGTTTCTAAAAACTGCCGCAAAATTCCTGAAATTAGATTTGAAATAGATACTGTACTGGAATACGGCAACAAAATAGACGAAATTATAAAAAACTTAAAATAATGTTTTTTATCTCGGTGCTAATTGCCCGTAGTTTTAAGGGCAGTTTAGAGACATACACCTATAAAGTAGAAAAAGAGTACAGAGAAGCGTTGTTTTTAGGGCAACGTGTTTTAGTTGACTTCGCAGGGTCTACAGTTTTGGGTTTTATTTTAGAAATCAAAATTGAAACTAACGAAGACAGCAATATACTTAAGTTTTGCACTAAGTTTTTAGATAAAAGACCTGTTGTTTCTAATGAGCAGTTTAGTTTGTTTTTAGAGTTTAGTAAGTTAAGTTTTTTGCCAAAAATTGATATATTTTTAAGTGTAGTTTCGCCTTTAGTTAACTTAAAGGCGATTGAAAAACTACACTTGCTTGACAAAACTACTAAAACTAATCTACCTTTTAAAAGCACAGAGCTAACTTTAACTAAAACTTTAAAACAAAAATACCAAAAAGAAATTTCTAATTTAAAAAAACAAAACTTAGTTAGAAACTACTTTACAGTTGAACAAAGCAAGACTAAAAAAACTCGTTTTTTTGATATTTTTGAAAAACCACTTGACATAGAACAAAACGACATTGAAATTAATTTAATTGACACTACTGATAGTTTATTTAATCAAATTAACATAGCCAAAACAAACGGCGATAAAGTTTTACTTTGTTTAAAAAATTCAATTAACTTAGAGTACTTTGTTAATTTATTTAGCAGTCTATTAAAACCAGAAGAAATTTTAATTTACTCAGCAGATAAACTAAATACCAGCGATAAAGTTGCACAGTTTGAAAAAGCAGTTGAAAAACCTGGGTTTGCACTCATCATTGGTTTTGAAAAAGCAATGTATCAACATATTGATGGTTTAAAACATCTAATTTTACTTGATGACTTTTTTGAAAGTACTACAGAATTGGGTGTTTTAACCTCAGAAGCCGCTAAAATTATTGCTAATTTAAAAGGTCTTTTAGTTTCTGTTTTTTCTTTAGTTCCTAGTTTTGACTTAGTTTATAAAACTAAGCCAAAAAACTTAAACTACTTAGTAGATTATGGTGAAATTAAACAATTTTTCATTGCTGATTTACTTAAAAACTCAGACCTTTCTTTAGTTTCAAAAGAGGTTATCGCTAACTTAAAATATAATCTCGCTAATCACAAAAACACACTATTTTTAACCGACCACACGGTTTACGCTAACTTTGTTAAGTGTGCAGAGTGTTCAAATATTTTAAGGTGTCCGCGTTGTTTTGACTACCTTAGATACGACAGCAATCAGTCTTGTTATTTTTGTCAGTTTTGTAGTTTATATTTGCCTAAAGAAATTGAATGCGAAGTTTGCAGTAAATCCGAGTTTTTAAAGCTAAGTGTAGGAGCTCAGTATTTTTATCAGTATTTTTTAGAAAAACTAAATTTAGCAAAACCAAATGATTTAGTAATACTTAAAGACTTTTTAGAAAAAAAGGAAATTAAAACCACAGATAGACTTGTTTTTTCAAATCTTGAAAACATTTCAATTGAGTATTTAAAGTCAGTCAAAACGATTTGCGTGTATTTACCTGAACTGCTTTTTAACTCAAAAAACCCGTATTTTAATCACTTAAATTATTTAAAGTTAGCAAGAACTTTAAAATATGCTGCTCAGGCCAATGTTTACCTAATTTCAGAAACTAATACTACAGAACTTGACACCTTGCTGGCTAAAGATATCGCTTGCTTTTATAGACAAGAAGAAACTTACCGTAAAGTACAAGCTCTTACCCCGTTTGGCCAAACTTATATGTTGTACGCCGAAAGCAGTTCATTGTTTGAATTATTTAAAAAACTCTACAGTTTTTTAAAAACACTAGATATTGCTAACTTTCTGCAACCAGAAGAACTTTTTAAACATATTTTAAATAAAGACACCTATATTTTAAGAACTCGCCTATTTTCTAAAACTGATATTTACAAGTATCTAGTTGAAAAATGCTCTGAGTTTATGCAAATAAACTTAGATATTAAAATAAGGCTTAAAAAAGAGGGAATATGAAACTAATACTGCTTGGAAATGACAACTTTACTAAAGAAATTTTAAATAAACTAATAACTCACCACGAAGTTTTGGCGTTGGTTGTCAAAAACTTGCCGAAATTCAACAAAGAAACTAAAGGTTTAATTGAGTTTGCAAAAGCAAGTGGCATAGAAGTAATATGTAGCGCAAACTTAAAAGAAAGTTTACCAGAACTGCTTAGACTTAGTCCAGATAAACTAATCACTGCTTCTTTTGGAATGTGGATACCAAAAGAAGTGCTAACTGCTTTTGAAGTAATCAATGTTCACACTTCTCTACTTCCTAAATATAGGGGAGGGGCTCCTGTTTTTTGGGCAATATACAACCAAGATAAATTTACTGGCGTTTCTATTATGCAAACAGTTTTGAAAATGGACGCAGGCCCTGTATATAGTCAGGTAGAGGTAGAAATTAAAGAAACAGATAATTTTACTTCTTTAAATCAAAAACTCGCAGTAGCAGGCGGAGAACTTTTGATATCAGTTCTAGCAAACTTAGATAAAATTAAGCCTGTTGCGCAATGCGAAAAAAACGCAACTTTCGCGTATATACCTGCAAAAAAACTAGAAAAACTTGATTTTATGCAAGACAATACTCAGGTTCTTGCCCAAATCAACGCAAACGCCGATAAACCAGGCGCTTACTTTTTGCAAAACAACACGATTTTTAAGGTCTTTAAAGCAGCGTTGTCTGAAAAAAAATTAGAACCTGGACTGATAGAAGTCAGCGTAAAGCGTATGTTTATAGGCTGCGCTAATGGTTCTGTTGAAATCCTTTTAATTCAAAAAGATGGTAAAAAAATCCTTTCGGTTAAAGACTTTTTAAACGGCAATAACTTAAACGGGCTAAAAGCAAATTAGTTTACAAAAACTTTTAGTTAAAGCCAAATAAAGCACAGTTTGTTGTATAATTACTGTGTTTGTTGGTTCTGTAGCCAAGTTGGTAAGGCACGGCTCTGCAAAAGCCTCATCATCGGTTCAAATCCGTTCAGAACCTCCATTTGATTTATTTTTAAATACAACACGCCTCTTGTTGTATATATAAAAAGGACAGCACTGCTGTCCTTTTTACTTAGTTAGTGTCGATGACCAAACCAGATACTAATCTAAAGTTTTTGCGTTTTTGCCCTTTTTAGTAGACTTATCTTCGCTTTTTTCAGTGGTTTCGCTTTCTTTATTTACCTCAATTTGTTGCTTAACTGGGGAAATGAAAACTACGCGCTCACCAATGATTTCAGGAATTTGGTAGTTTTTGCCGTTAATTTCGTTTTTTCTAATTTGTAATCTACCAATTACTCCCAAAACATCGCCTTTTTTACTGTATTGTGGAACTATTGTGCATAAATTATTTCTTAATTTGATGCTAATGTAGTCAGTGTCATACGCACCTTCTTGATTTTTAAAAGGGCGTCTGACAGCAAGCGTTAAGATTAAAATTTTTTGTCCGTCTTCAAACTCATAAACTTTATCTTCATCAGAAACTACTCTTCCTACAATCGTGACGTTGTTAATCATTTGATTTATACCTCCTTTTTCAAAAACTAGTATAGAGATGAGCCTAATTTTAGTCAAAGTCAGCAAAAAAAGTGTACTTTAACAAACCATTAACAACAAAACACATTTTTAAATAAAACCAGAAAAAAAGCGATATTTTTTAAAATATCGCTTTACTTATTTTAAAAATAGTATTTTTAAAACAAATTAAATTAAAGGTCTAAATCAGAGTTTTGATCTTTAACTTCAACATCGTAGTCGCTTTCTGAGAAATCTGAATACATTGAGTCTGTATTGTCGTAAAAACTGTTTGTTTTTTCTTCTTGTAGTTGTTCTAATTTAATAACTTCAAAATCAACAACGTTCACGCTATAGCGTGTTTTGTTAGTGTTTGTGTAGTTATCAACATAACTGTAGGCAGTAAAACGACCGTGTAGAGAAATATATTGGTCTTTAACTAAACTTGCTGCGTCTTCGGCTTTTTGGCCAAAAAAATAAATTTTAAAGTTATCTCTTATTTCACCAAACGATCTTTTTACAGAAAGCACCATACTGGTAATTTGTCTGTCACCTGTTTTGTTTACAAAAGGTTCTGAAACTATTTGTCCTGATAGAAATATATTGTTCATTTCGTGTTTACCTCTTTAAAAATTATACCATAGCCAAAACAGTTTAATTGTAGAAAAAAGTTAGGTTTTTAAGTTGCAAAGAGACACGAACTTAGCGACTAACTTTTTGCCAAAATTGCGCTATTATTTCTTAAAAACCCAAAAACCATACATTGTACTTGAAAAAAAAAAAAAAAAAAACGACTATCATATATTTGTTTGAAAAAAGGAGTGATTTTACATATGAAAATCAAAAAAATTTTAATGTATCTGCTGCTTCCAGCATTATTGCTTACTTTAGTTGCTTGTGGTGGCGACAAACCAACACCAGCGCCTCAACCAGCGCCAATACCTACTCCAACACCAAAACCAGATGAAGCACCTAAACCTTCTAAAGTTGAATACAGCGTGAAGTTCTTTGACGGACAAACTTTACTTGCTGACAAGACAGTTGAAAAAAATAAAACAGTTGACTTACCCGCAAACCCTGCAAAAGAAGGACATGAGTTTAAATAACGAAGTTATAATCCATATAACTATATAAAAAAACAAGATTTCCAGTTAA
>CAUUEZ010000002.1:0-93632 GCA_963544405.1 uncultured Acholeplasmataceae bacterium | reverse complement strand
TCGGCTTAACAGAGCCAATAATTCCGTTTTAAATTTCATATCTCCGAAACTCAGGAATTATACTATGCTTGCTTTAATTTTTTTATTTCGGTTAAGATTTTCTTAAAAGAATCCAAAGAAGGCATTAGTTTATCTAAGTATTCACTATCTTTTTCTAAAACAGTTGGAGTTAGTCTAAGCACCTTGTCTGAAATTAAAATAGTCAGTGTGTTTAGTTTTTTGACCAAAATCACTGAGTTGAAACTAGCAAAAGTACTATAGATTTGTGTATATACATGTTCTTTAAATAAATTTGGTTGTTTAGTGTAAAGTTTAAATTTATTTTTAAAAGGTGTGGGTAGGTTTTTGACAAAAAACTGACGATTTACTTTAGGTTTATTTAAAGCGTAGTGGTTAAATATAGCAAAGCCTGGAAGTTCTGTTAAGAAATTAGTAAACTCAATTCTAACTAAAGGTCTAGAGAAAATTGCGCTTTCTTTAAACTCAGTTAAAATAATTCCAGTTTCTTCGTTTACTAAATCTAAATTACTTTTTTTGTTTAATTTGTATTCAGGCGAGTAATTAAGTTCTGGCGTGTAGGTAAGTTCTAACTTATTTTTAATTCTTAGACTAACTTCTTGAAACTCATTAGACTTTAAAAAGTCTTTTAAGTATAGTGACTCTAAATACCTTAAATAAAAAAGTAACATTATAACAAGTAAGGGAATTATTGCAAAAATAGAAATTCCAGCAATAATTTGCATAATTTTATCTTTAAACAGGAATGGGAAAAAAACAAGCCCTATCAGCTCAACTACAAGAAACAGATACAAATAACTCATAAATTGTTTGTAAATTCTTTTAATTTTTTTCTTCATTTTTTAAATTTTTCCTCTGAGATTTTTTAAAAATTTGACTAAGTTTGATTTTTTCGTATCTTAAAATAAAGAAACGATAAATTTGCGGTGCGTAGTAGAATAGCACAAACACTAAAATTGTGTTTAAAGCAAAAATAACTAAAGTCTCAATAATTGAGATACTGCCTGCTAACATCAAAGCGGGTGCGGTGATTAGTCCAGTTAGCGGAAAGTAAGCAAAGACGTGAATTAAGGTTTGTGCAAAACTAGACTCTGAGTTATAGGTGAAGAACACTACATAAAAAGGTGCGATGAAAATCAGCATCAAGACCGAAAAGATATTTTGAAAAGACTCAGAATTATGTGCAAATGACGCCAAAATTCCGGAAATCAAAATGGACGCAAACAATAGCATAAATAAACCAAGTAAACCAAGGGTTAGCGGAGTGGTAATGGCTGCTTTTAATTCAGTGGTGATTTTAAGTCCTGTTAACTGCACGCCTGAGTTGATGCTTTGTCCGAAAAACGCAGAAGCCAGCGTAGAGTAGACAAAAAGCAGTACAAACTGAATTAAGATATAGCCAATTATTGCTAAAAACTTAGTATAAAAGTGTTGACGCGGAGAAATTGACTGAAAGATTAACTCAACTGTTTTACTTTGTTTTTCGCTAAAAATGTCTGCGGAAAACAACTGAGAAGTAAAGGCAAACGCAAAAATAAATGCGGTAAACATTGCAACAAGCAAAATAAAGGCAATTCGTTTTGTATCAAGAGTTAACTTGTTTTGATTGATTTGTGGGTTCACTTGATCTTCTGTTAAATTATAAAAATCATACACCACAAACTTGCGAAGTTGTGCGTTTAGTTCAGTTTGTACACTTTGTTTAGTTTGATTAAAGTAAACATCGGTAACTAACTTGGCATTTTCTAATTTAAAGTCAACTAAAGCAGTGGCTTTTTTGTTTTCAAGGAAAGTCTTAATTGAACTTGCTTGATTTAACTTAAAATTAAAGTCAGTGATGAACTCAAGTTCAAAATTACTTTTTTTAGGGTCTTTGCCAACTAGTCGGTCCTTTAACTTATTCTTAAAGTCAGCAATTGAGTAAGTACCGTACGCACCGTCTTTTAAGGTGTTGACAATAATTTTGCTTTTAATAAGCTCTGCTTTGTTTTTGCGACCAGCAACTAAGTTAGGCAGAGTGCTTAAAATAAAGATTAAAAAGAACAAAATTAAGTTAGTAAATAAAAAGGTTTTGGTCTTTAGGCGTCTTGCTAAATTATATAAAAACAACTTACCAAATTTGCTATTCATAGTTCTTAACCTTCGCGATAAAAATTTCTTTTAAAGAAGCGTAGTCTAGTGAATATCTCTTGATGTCTACTTTGTCTTTTATGAAATTAAAAATTGGCTGGCTGTAGTTTTCTGATTTTAAAGTTAGTCTAATTTGGTTTAAAGAAAGTTCTTTAATTTCACAAATTCCATCTAGCCCTGAAAAAGACTGTTTGGCAATTTCTGGGGCTTCAATGTTTAGATAAACTTTTGAAAAGTTTTTCTTAATTTCGTTTAAATCGCCTTGTACGACGGTTTTACCTTGATTTAAAATTAAAACTTTTGAGCAAAGCGACTCAACTTGATCAATTTGGTGTGAAGAAAATATAACCATTGTACCTGACTTAATTAAGTCGTTAATTACTTCCATAAATAACTTGATGTTAAAAACATCTAACCCCGTAAACGGTTCGTCTAAGATTAAGATTTTAGGTTTATTTAACACTGCTACAATAAATTGCAAGCGTTGTTGCATCCCTTTTGAAAGTTCTTGGATTTTTGAGTCAAACTTGTCCTTTAGTCCAAAAAACTCAAGGTGTTTTTTTAGTTCTGTCTCAACTTCTTTTTTAGACATGTCTTTTAGCATACAAAGGTAGTAAACATAGTCTTTAACCTTCATGTTTTGAATTAAACTGCGTTCTTCAAGCATATAGCCAATGTCTTTTGAAAGCGCGTAGCCAGGCTCTTTTTCAAAGATAGAAATTGAACCACTTACTGGTTTTATCAGACCAGTAAGCAAACGAAAAGTAGTAGACTTACCAGATCCGTTGGCGCCAAGTAAGCCCATTATTTCGCCAGGTTTTAAAGTAAAACTAAGGTCAGTTAAAACTAAGTTTTTCTTATCGTAAGAAAAACTAACATTTTTAAACTCAATCATCTATTTTAAGCCTTTAGTTTTAATTTCTTTTTTAAGTAGTTTAATAAAGTCGCCAGTCTTAATTTCGGTTTGTTGAGTTTCTCCGTATTTACGGTAAGTTACTGATTTGTTTTGAACTTCGTTGTCACCAATTACCAAAGTATAGTTAACTTTTTGAGTTTGAGATTGTCTAATTTTGTAGCCTAGTTTTTCAGAAGAAGCGTCAAGATTAACAATAAAACCTTGTTTTCTTAGACGAGCAACAACTTGTTTTGCGTATCTTAAGTGAAACTCGTTGTTCACAGGAATTACTCTGATTTGATCTGGCGATAGCCAAAGTGGGAAAACTCCTTTGGTCTCTTCAAGTAGATAGGCAATGAAACGCTCCATTGTAGAAACCACACCACGGTGAATTACCACTGGTGTTTTTTCTTTGCCGTCTTTGTCAACATAAGTTAGGCCAAAACGGTTGGCAAGCAAGAAGTCTAGTTGAACAGTTGAAAGCGTTTCTTCATGGCCAATTGCTGTTTTAATTTGCACGTCTAATTTAGGACCATAGAAAGCAGCCTCGCCTTTTGCCTCAAAGTAGGTTAGTTTTAGTGAGTCCATAGTTTCTTTTAGGTATTTTTCGGCCATATCCCACATTTTGTCATCTGGATAGTATTTTTCTTTATCTTCTTTATCTCGGTATGACAATCTAAACTTAAAGTCTTTGATGTTAAAGTCTTTATAGCAATCTAAAATTAGTTTTACAGTTTGACTAAACTCTTGTTTAATTTGTTTCGGAGTTACAAAAATATGTGCATCGTTTAAAGTCATTTCGCGAACTCTTTCCAGACCAGTTAGTGCACCTGACTTTTCGTATCTGTGCATCATTCCAAGTTCAGCAATTCTAAGTGGCAGTTCTTGATATGAGCGCAATTTTTGTGAAAATATTTGCATGTGATGCGGGCAGTTCATTGGACGGAGCACCATTTTTTCACCACTTTTGAACTCTAATACTGGAAACATTGAGTCTTTGTAGTGAGCAAAGTGGCCAGAGGTTTCGTAAAGCGAAACGTTTGCCAAAATTGGTGTGTAGACGTGCAAGTATCCAAGTGCTAGTTCTTTGTCGGTAATATAGCGCTCAACTGTGCGGCGAATAGTTGCACCTTTTGGTTGCATAAAAACTAGACCTGGGCCAACTTCTTTGGAAATAAAGAAAATGTCTTGTTCTTTTCCGACCTTGCGGTGATCGCGGTCCTTTCGCTCTTGCAGTAGTTTTAAGTAAGCGTCTAAGTCGCTTTGCGTAAAAAAAGCACAGCCATAAATTCGGGTAAGTGGTTTTTCTTTGGCCGAACCCTTAAAGTAAGAACCTGATACTGAAAGTAATTTAAAAAACTGAACTTCCCCTGTTGACTTAACATGTCCACCGCGGCAAAGGTCTGAAAATTCACCTTCTGTGTAGACAGTTAAGCCTTCACTTGCGTGTTTTTCAATTAAGTCTAGTTTATATGGATTTTTTTTAAAGATTTCTTTTGCTTCATCAAGTGTCACTTCTTTTCTTAAAACTGGAAAGTTAGACTTACTAAGTTCATGCATTTTCTTTTCAATTAGCGCAAAGTCTTGGTCTGAAATCACAGAACCTGCTAAATCCATGTCATAGTAGAAACCCTCTTCAATTGCAGGTCCAACCCAGAATTTAGTGTTTGGATATAGTTCTTGTATGGCGTATGCCAAAAGATGAGCGGCTGAGTGGTTTAGAATTTTTAAAGTAAGTTCGTCTTTTTTAGTTAAAATTAAAAACTCGCCACTTTCTAAAATTGGTTCATTTGCACCAATTAAGCGATCGTTTAGTTTAGCACCAACTGTGGCTTTTTTTAAAGAAAGTGAGATACTTTCGGCAACTTCTAAAACAGTTGTGCCAAGAGCATACTCTTTTTTGTCTTTGTTCGGAAAAGTTAATTCTATTTTCATTTTTAAACTCCTTATGTAGGTTAAGCGATTTCAACAATGTTTTTACCAGTAAGTATTTTTATCTTACTGCAAATTTGTAGAGCAAGTTGTACATCGCCAGTTTTTTCACTAATTTTTTTATAGTATTCTTTTAAGTTAAAATTAGATGAAAAAACCGTCGTGAGTCTATAGTTTAAACGGTGCTCTAAAATCGGCACTAAAACAGATTTGTACAACCAGTCTGCACCTTGTTCGGTACCAATATCGTCAAGAATTAAAACAGTTGTGTTTTTAAATAACTCTAGGTATTTTCGGTTGTTTGGCTCGACTGGGTTAGCATAAGTAAATAAGTCTATTGGAAAAACATGTAGAACTTCGGTGTTTTTGTGGCGCAAAGTAGTGGCAAGAGCTCTAAGTAAAAAAGTTTTGCCAACTGCGTTTTGACCGGTTAACATAAAACCAAGGGGAGTGTATCCAGCAGTAATTTCTGAAATTAATCGGTCTGCGTGAAGTTTAGCATTTTTTTGGCCAGGCATTTTCTCTTGAAAACCACTAAGTTCAGCGTCTGGTTGTATAAACTTACCGGCAATAGAAGCAGATGCAACTTTTTCAATTGGTCTGATTTTAAGTGCGTTGTTTTTATCTCTGTAAAGTTCAGCGGGTTTGCTTTGACTTAAATAATAGTTAATATAAAATAAAATTGTTTGTTTATCTAAAGTGTTTAGGTCAATTTTAAGGTCTGGATATTTTTTTAATATTGCTTTAATTTCGGCTTGCATAATTAAAACCCTTCTACTAGTTTATCTGCCCAACTAGGCGAAAAACTGCTGTTGGTTGAATTTGTTTTTCTAGTTTTAGGAGCAGTATTTGAAATAAATCTTTCGGCTAGTTTTTGTGAAAGTAAAACTGCATCTTTCGTAGTTTTTACTTTATAGTCAATTATCCAAATGTTTAAAGCCTTTTCTAAAAAAGTATTAGTTGGTAGACGGTCTGCGTATTCTTTTTGCTGATATTTGCAAGAATGCAAAATTAACATATTTAGCACACCAAGGTTGACATTTTCTTTGTGTTTTTCTATAAAGCCAATCAGTTGAACAAAATCTTTTGCATCAATTTTAGTGACTTTAGTTTGTTGTTTAATCGCTTCAACAAGCGATTTTACATCAATTGAACTCAACCATTTAGTAATTTCTGAAGTACTGTCTTCGCTAGTTTTTTGACTAAAACGATATGTTGAAATTGCAACCTTTAAGGCATCAATATTTGGTACTTTTTTGTCTTTGATGTTGGCTATAAAAATTCCTGCAAGTTCTTTTTCTTTTACTGAAAAGTTTAAAGCCAAAGAAATTAGCCTTGATTTATAACTTTCGTTTTCAAGTTCAGTACCAGAAAAAGGGACTTTTGATTTAGTTAAAAAACCAGTGAACTCAACAAAATCAAACTCAGATATAAACTCAGGAACTCTTGTTTTGTCAATTCCGTAGCTTTCGGCTACTGCTACTTTTTTAGGATCGAACGCTCCAAAGGTTTTAACTAAATTAGTCTCAGTTATATTAGTGTAGTTTTTTGAAATGAATGAATTGGTATGAAATATTTGTTTAATTGAGTTATAGGTTTCTAAACTTGGGATATTTTTTTGTAGTAAAACATGCAAGTTAGGGTTTCCAAAAAAAGAGTTTGCAGTAAGTGGATTATTTAAAATTAAAACTAAGTTATCTTGGTTTTCAAAAGTGTCAATTAGTCCAATTGCCTCTAGTCTGCGTCTAGTTTCGGTAAGTTTTTGGGGTGAAATATTTAGTAAATTTACAAAAAAATTGTGGTCAAAATCCAAAGATTTGCCCACAGAAAAATTCACCAATTGCACAAAGGAAAGATAAAGCGAATAGGCTTTTTTCCCCAAAATTGGCAGGTATAGATAAGTTAAAACTTTGATTTGATCTGCTGTTAATTGTGATTTTTTATAAACTGTGATTTTAGTTGCCATAATGCATTTTTAAGACTGAAAAT
This sequence comes from uncultured Acholeplasmataceae bacterium, assembly GCA_963544405.1. GTDB lineage: Bacteria > Bacillota_I > Bacilli_A > Acholeplasmatales > Acholeplasmataceae > CALISC01. The sequence continues at coordinate 86,668 of CAUUEZ010000002.1, read as the reverse complement.
AGAGCAGAAACTTCGTTTTCTAAACTTAAATTCATACGATTATTATATACTACATAATCTGCAAAAAGCAATTTCTCATCGTTAATTATCTGGTGTTTTAAGATAGAAAAAAATTCTTTTTCGCTGTTTTTTCGGGTGGCTAAAAATCTGTTTTTAGAGGTTTCTAAATCAGCATATACTAGTACTACAAAGTCAAACTTATCGCGTAAATTTCGTTCAAAAAGCAAAGGAACTTCAACAAAAATGAATGCATTTTTTGAATTTACTTGAACTTCTTTTAGTTTTGCAAAAACTTGTGGGAAAAAAATATCTTCTAGTTGTTTTAGTTTTTTTGGTTGACTAAAAACTAGTTTCTTAACAGTTTCTTTAAGTTCAGGTGACTGTATCAACGAAAAAGTTTCGGCAATTTTTGCCAGGTTGTTTTTATCTTGCCAAAGTGTGTCTACTATTTCGTCAGTAGAAATAGTTTCGTGTCCTTGTTTTTTAAGTAAAGATAAAAACTCAGTTTTGCCAGAGCAAATATTGCCAGTGATCGCAATTAACTTACTTTTGGCAAACTTCACAGACATAACTACCTCTTCCTGCAACTTTGATTTTCTTAATTTCAGTGCCACAAACCAAACAAGGTTTCCCCTCTCTAGTGTGTACTTTTAAATAATTTTGAAAACTACCGTTTAAACCTTCGGCAATTTCAAAACTAGAAATAGTAGAACCACCGAGTTCTACTGCTTTTTTTAAAATTATTTTTGAGTTTTCTAAAATTTTTTCAAAGTCTGCTTTAGTCAATGTATCTATTGTTCTAGTTGGCAGGATTTTACTCGCAAACAAAACCTCGTCAACGTAAATATTGCCAAGACCGGCGATGTTGTGTTGGTCAAGCAAAAAAGCCTTTACTAAACTGCTTTTGTGCTTGGCTTTTAAAACTAACTCATCAGCAGTTAAGTCAAAAGGTTCTTTTCCAACTTTATCAGAAAGATAGCAGCTAATAGACTTGGTTTCAACTAAAACAAAGTTACCAAATTTTCGTCTATCTACAAAATCTAGAGTTTCTTTGCCTTCAAAGTAAAAGCGGACTCTGGTATGGGGGTTGATTTGTGAGTTTAAGTAATATCTACCTTCCATTCTTAGATGAGAAATCAAAGTCATGTTGTTATCTAAGTCTAAAAATAAGTATTTTGCGTGTCTACGAACGGACTTAATTGTAGTGTTTAGAATTTGTGATATAACGTCGTTGGAAATAATTTTTTGATTAGAAAAATTATCTATAGTCTCAATTTTTTTGCCAACTATAGATTGACTTAAGTATTTTCGGACGTTTTCAACTTCAGGAAGTTCAGGCAATTTACACCTCTATCCAGCGTTTTGCGCTGCTTTCGCTAACTACAAGCGGAACATTTAAATCAAAATCAGTCATGATTTTTTTAATTTCAGGTATTAAATGCTCTTCTCCTTCTTTAATTTCAAAAATCAACTCATCATGAATTTGCATAAGCATTCTACTCTCGGCTTTTTGCTCTTTTAAAAATTTACTTATATTAAGCATAGATATTTTTAAAATATCGGCAGCAGTTCCCTGAATTGGTGAGTTTACAACAAGTCTTTCAAAAAGTTTTGGGTTGCGGCGAAAATAAAGAGTTTCAGGATCTAAATAACGTCTACGGCCAAATAAAGTCTCAGTAAATCCGTTAGTTTTTGTTGTTTGGATTTGTTTTTCTTGCAGTGGCAAGACTTCAGGGTAAGCAGCAAAGTAAGTTTTGATGTACTGATCTGCTGTTTTGATGTCTAAAGAAAGTGCTTTACTTAGACCATAGGCAGACATTCCGTAAATTAGTCCAAAGTTAATGGCTTTGGCTTTATGTCTTTGTTCTTTGTCTACTTCGCTTGTGTTAAAAATACGCATCGCGGTCGCAGTGTGGATATCTTTGTTTAAAGAAAAGTCTGAAAGCATATTTTTGTCTTTAGAAATTGTGGCTAAAACTCTAAGTTCAATTTGTGAGTAGTCTAGAGAAAGAAATGAAAAACCAGTTCTCGCAGCAAAAGCATTTTTGATTTTACTTCCGAGTTCTGAGTGGGCAGGGATGTTTTGCAAGTTTGGATTAAAGGAACTAAGTCGTCCTGTTGCAGTTTGAGTTTGGTTGTAAGTTGTATGTACAATATTTTCGTTATCTGCAGATTCAAGCAGTCCAACTGTGTAAGTTTGCAAGATTTTGGCGTAAGTTCGGTACTCTAAAATAAGTTTTACAATAGGGTAAACCTCTGAGTATTCAGTCAAAGTTTCTGAGTCTGTGGAAGCCGCTCCTTTTGCAGTTTTTTTAGTTTGTTTTAGTCCAAGGTCTTCATATAGCAATTTAGCGATTTGTTTTGGACTAAGTGGGTTTAAATCGTATCCTGCAAGTCTATTAATTTCTGCTTTCAGTTCCACTAACTTAACTTCAAACTCTGCTTTAAGTTCTTTTAAGTATGTTGTGTCTAAAAGTACTCCTGTGTTTTCCATTTTTGCGAGAACCAAAGAAAGAGGAAGTTCAATAGAGTGGTATAGTTCATATCTTTTTGTGTCTTTAAGTTCATGTTGCAACTTAGTAAATACTAAATCGGTTAACTTAACTTTTTTACTAAGAGTGTTTAAGTCAAGGTCTGATTTAAACTTGGTTTCATAGGCTTTTGGCACTTCAATTAAATCATCAAACTCGTTGTTTGCAAGAAAATTAAAGTATTGTGTGCCGTTTTCTGCGTCCTTGCAGTAGGCAAGTAATAGTGCGCAGTCAAACTTAGCAAAATTAAACTCAATTTGGTTTTTAAGTAAAACTTTGATAAATCTCTTTAAATTAAAGACAACAGTGTTGGTTTCGCTTTTTAAAAATGTCAAAAATGCAGGACTAGAAAACACCTGTTCTTTTTTTAAAAACAAGTAATTGGTTTTGTTAAATAAAACCAGGTGAATTAGTTCATCTTTATCTGTGTACTCAGCAAACAAGGTAGCGGGTGCTTTTAAAAACTCAGCGATTTCTTTTTCTTCAGTTGCATACTGAAAACTTTGAATAAAAGTGCTTGTGTTGTTTGAAACTACTTTTTCTCTGTAGAGTTGGTTTAACTCAAACTCACGGAAAAAGTTTTGCAAGCCTGCTTCATCTGCTGGTTGTTTTTGAGTTACTTCCACTGAAAATAACTTATCTGTGTGAATTTTTCCAAGAAAATAAGAAAGCTCAGCATCTGCTTTGCCTACTTCTAACTTAGTTTTTTGCGCTCCTTTTAACTCAGAAATGTGCGCGTATAAATTAGTAACAGAACCGTATGTTTGAATTAGTTTAAGTGCAGTGACTTTCCCAATTCCAGCAACTCCTTTGATATTATCAGAAGTATCTCCTTGCAGTGCTTTTAGGTCAATTAACTGAAGGGGTTCAAGACCATATTCTGTAAATATAACTTCAGGAGTATGCTCAATAATTTCACCCATTCCTTTTTTAATTAAAGCAACAGTAGTTTTTGTGTCAACCAGTTGCAGTAAATCACGGTCAGACGAATAAATTATAACTTCGTCAATTTCAGGTGAGTTTTTAGAAATTGAGCCAATTATATCGTCAGACTCATAGCCCGGTTTTTCAAGGCAAGCAACACCTTGCAGAGCAAGATATCTTTTAATTGAGTCAAACTGCACAAAAAGTTCAGGGTCTCCTGCTTTTCTACCTGCTTTGTAGTCTGCGTAAACTTTGTGTCTAAAAGTTGGCTCTTTTAAGTCAAAGGTAACTGCGATGTGTGTGGGTTTTTTGGCAAGAATTTTTTTAAACATATTGATAAACGCAAGCAAGGCATTGGTTGGCACGCCTTTGGAAGTTCTTAAAATCTCGCCAGTATACGCAGTTGCATGGTATGCTCTAAAGATAAGTGAGTTTCCGTCTACTAAAATTAGTCTAGACATAGTGATTTAAAACCACCTTCTTTGTTTGTTTTTGCCCTTACCTTTTTTAGCCTGTCCTTGACTTTGGCCGTTTAGTAGTTTGCTTTGTAGTTCTTCAAACATTTTGGCAAGTTCATCTTCTTTTGGTGGTTCGTTTAAGTTAAAGTCTAAGTTATTTGCAAAAATTTGTCTCATCATTTGCTTTTGTTTAGAAAAAGCCTGCTCTAATTTGCGAACTTCGCGAGTTGGCATCCCGCAACCCTTGGCAATTCGCATACGCCGAGTATCTGAATAGGCTATCAAATCTGGGTCTTTACGCTCTTGCTTAGTCATTGACTGAATGATGTGTTCGTATTTGTAAAAAGTAGCATCATCTATTTCGCTCAAGGCTTTTTTGATTTGCGAAAGCCCTGGAATAAATGAAAAAAATTTGGCGATTGACCCCATTTTTTTCATAGATTTAAATTGTTTAAGTAAGTCGTTATAGTCAAAAGTGTTGTTTTTAATTTTATCAATTAGTTTCTTTGACTCTTTTTCTTCAAAACTTTCTTCGGCTTTCTCAATTAAGGTAAGCAAATCGCCCATGCCAAGAATACGGTTAGCAATACGCTCTGGGTGAAATACCTCAATGTCTTCAATTTTTTCGCCAAAAGTTTGAAACATGATAGGCACACCAGACTCGGCTTTAACTGAAAGCACAGCACCACCTCTTGAGTCTCCGTCAATTTTAGTTAAAACAACACCTTGGACAAAAATATTTTCCATGAAGGTTTTAGCAACGTTTGCAGCCTCTTGGCCAGCCATTGAGTCTAGTGTTAATATGGTTTCGTTAATTTTGAAATTAATTTGAATTGACTTCAGTTCCTGCATTAGCACGTCGTCAATTTGCAGACGGCCCGCTGTATCAATAATTATCACATCATGCAGGTTTTCTTTTGCGTAAGTAAGTGCTTCTTTAATTGTTGAAAGTGGGTCAGTTAAGCCTTTTTCAAAGACTTTAACGCCAATTGAAGAGCCTAGTGTTTTAAGTTGTTCAATTGCAGCCGGTCTGTAGATATCGCAGGCAACTAACAGTGGGTTTTTACCTTCTTTAGTTTTAACTAAGTTAGCAATTTTAGCACAAGTTGTGGTTTTACCAGAACCTTGTAGACCTGCTAGCATTATCAAAGTAGGGTTAGCAGTAAACTTAAGTAGACGCGGGTTTGCACCCATTATTTCAGTCAGTTCGTCTTTTACAACTTTTACAACTTGCTCACCTGGATTTAGGCCTTTTAAGATTTTTTGACCTAGTGCCTTTTCTTTAATTGCAGTGCTTAATTTCTTTACAACTACATAAGAAACGTCGGCTTCTAATAAAGAAAGCCTAATTTCTTTCATCATTTTTTCAATATCACCCTCGTATAACTTAGCAGTGCCAGTTACTTTACGCAGGGCCATTTGTATTTTATCTGCAAGTGACATAACTAAACCTCAAAATTATTCGTCTCACCATTCACCACCATCGAACTCATACACTAATTTTCTTTCTTCTGGCGTAAGTTTATTGAATTTCCAACCAAAGAATCCTCTTAATTTCTTATTTTTTGCTAGCTCACAATATTTTAAATAGCGGATTTTTCTATTTTCCCAGCGAATTTTAATTTTAGTATATAGTTTTTTTTAAAAAAACACAATCAAACTCCTTCAATATCTTCAAACTCTTTTAATGGAATTTGATACTTATCTGATATATTCTTAATTCTTTTGTGTAGATTTTCAGTCTTTTTAACTAATTTCAACTTAATTTCAAAATCAACTAACTTGCGTTCAGTTTGTTTAAGTGAAAGAAAAATAGCATTCCTAGAAACACCTTCGTTTTCCGCAATTTCTGCGAGCGAATGGTCTAAAAAGTAATGTGCATAAAAATAATCTGCCTGAGTTTTGGTAAGCAGAGGTGAGTAAGTTAAGTAAAGCGAAATTAAGTGTTCTTTACTAGCAAGCGGCTTCATTTGAAAAAAGTTCCTGAAAAACAACGGACATATAGCGCTCAAGTTCAAAGTCTAAAAGATCGTTTTCCTTTTCGCCAACTCCAATTAGTTTAGTTGGAATTACAAGTTCGTTTTTGATTCTAAAAATGATACCACCTTTGGCAGTTCCATCCATTTTAGTCAAAGCAAGTGCTGAAATATCGGTGATCTCTTTAAAGGATTTTGCCTGCTCAAATGAGTTTTGACCCAGGTTTGCGTCTACTACCAAAATAGTTTCGCTTAGTTCTTTTCCTAGTTTTTTGACAACTATCTTTTTAATTTTAGCAAGTTCGGCCATTAGATTTTGTTTGTTTTGCAGACGTCCTGCGGTGTCAATTAAGCAATATGAATATTCTTCTTTAATTGCTTTTTCAAGACCGTCAAAGCAAACTGAGCCAGCATCTTTGGTGTTGGGGTTTGAAAATACGGCTATGCTTAGGCGTTTTCCCCATTCAACTAACTGGTCAACCGCACCTGCTCTAAAGGTATCGGCAGCAATTAAGAGTACTTTTTCGCCTTGTTTTTTTAATCTTGCAGCAAGTTTTGCGATGGTTGTAGTTTTGCCAGAGCCGTTAACTCCGACAAACATGTAGGCAGTCAGTGGGTTCTTTTTAGCTAAAGAATTGTCCGCGTCTACACTTTGATTTTCGTAAACTGAGTAAATTGCTTCCAGTAGTTTTTCTTTAGTTTCATCAATTTTTAAAAAGTTTTTGTGAGTTACACTTTTTTGAAAAGTTTCTAGTACTTTTAAAGTAGTTTGCACACCAAAATCTGCCATTATCAAAACTTCTTCGATTTGTTCAATAAAATCAGGATAAGTTAAGTTTTCTAGGTTTAAAAAAATATCGGCAAGTCCAGAAACTGAGCGAACTTGACTGCTAAAGACAAGTTGTTGTGGTTTATTTTTTTTAAGTTTTGCAAATATTTTTGAAAAAATTCCCATAACTAATCCTCTAATTTATTTTAACTAATAATTAAGTCAATTTCGCTAATTTTGTAGGTTTGTGCGGCTTTTTGTTTAAAAGAAAACGCACGCAGGAAGGTAATCGGGCCGACACGGCCAAAAAACATCATAAAGATAATCGCCCATTTTGTAATCAAAAGTTTAGTGCCAAAAGTCAGACCTCTGGAATAACCAACTAAACCAAATGCAGATACTAACTCAAAGACTATGTCTTTTAAACTAAAAGTAAGTGGTTCTTGGAAGTGCTCACCTTTAAGTGCAGAGGCTTTTGCTATTTGAAGTTGACTTTCAAAGTAGTTTTGCTCAGCCACAGCCACGACGAAAATAGAAATAATTAACACTAATGCAACAGCTGTCGCGACAATAAAGGCTTTCTTGACAGTCTCTTCTTTAAATGCTAGTTTTTTGCCTAACTTAGTTTGAGACTCTGCTTTGATGTGGCTAAAAATCGCAGCAATTATTAAGACAACAGTAGTGGTTCTAACACCACCACCGGCTGAGTTTGGAGAGGCTCCAATAAACATTAAGATAATCATTACAATAATGCTGCCTTCTCTAGCCAGACTAGCCTGAGGTATCACGCTAAAGCCGGCAGAACGTGCAGAAATTGAGGTAAAGAAAGTAGCAGTTAGTCTTTGCGGGCCATTTAGTTTTGCGAGAGCTGGTGAGTTAAACTCAAGGGAAGTTAAAACGACAAAGCCAAATATCCAAAGTAAAACATGCGCAAAAAACAAAATTTTGGCGATTTTGGAAAACCTAAAGTCAGTTTTTTTGACTTTTGCTTTAATGTAGTCGGCTAAAGAAATCAAAGGAATGTAGCCCAGACCTCCTAAAAATATCAAAAACGCGCAGCCTATGAAAAACACAATGTGTCCGTTTAAAAGTAAAGTCGGAAAGTCTACCGGAAGCGGTACAAACCCTGCGTTCATGAACAGAGAAACTGAGAGAAATACACCGTAAAAAAGCGCTTTCGTGAAACTAATTTCTTGAAACTCAGGCATCGCAAAGTAAATATAGGAAGTACAAAAAATAACGCCAATTAACTGAATTAAAACAAGAGTGTAGAAAACTTTTTTAGTGGTGCGAATTACTCCTCTAAGCGAAGGCAGGTTTTGCTCGTTTGCCAGAAACACTCTTTGCTCAACTCCGATTTTGCTACCTGAGTTTGTCAAAAACAAAGCAAAGAGCATGTATATCCCCATCCCTCCAAACTCCATGATTAAAATCAAGACAACTTGGCCAAATAAGGTCAAGTCTGCGAAGTTTATGGAACTAAGTCCAGTTGTAGACATGGCAGATACAGAAAGCAGCAAAGTGTCCACAAACTTAAGTGGGGCTTTAGAAGCAATTGGCATCTTTAGCGCTAAAGCGCCGATTACTGAAAACACCAAGTAGATAAGTAAAAACATGCGGGCATAAGACTTAGTGAAAAACTCAAGCGAAGCTTTTACTTTTGGTGATTTAAAAAAATTATTAACTTGTTTTGTCATTTAATTAAGTAAATTAAAAAATTAGTCTGCGACTAAATACTCAACAAAAACTTGTGGAACTCGGGCAAACGCATTTTGAATGATTTCCTGAGTGATTTCAGTCAACGCTTTAGTTACCGCTTCTCTATCTTTTGCTGAAAAAGTATTTAGGTAGTCTGTGGCTTTTTGGGCAATAGTTTTAATGGTTTTTTCGTTTTCGTAAACCGACATAAAGCCACGAGTTGCAGTTAACACATCTCCGTTTAGTTTATTTTCTGAGTTTAGTGGGACAAACAGCACAAACACACCGTCTGCAGAGATAGAGTGACGTTCTGCGATTAGTTCATCTGAAAAAAGCGCAGCAGAATTGCCTTCAATTAAAAGTGGGGTTGCGTCAACTTTGGCTTTTTTTACCTCAGCGCCAGAGTTGGTAAACTCAAGGACGTCTCCGTTTGCGAGCGCAAAAGTATGTTCTTTTGGCATGCCAACTTCCACACCAAGGCCACAGTGAATTACTTGCATTCTGTGTTCTCCGTGAATTGGCATTAAGTATTTTGGACGACATAAATTGATCATTAATTTAAGTCCATTTTGCTCAGCGTGTCCAGAAGCGTGAGTTTCGTAAAGTGCACCATGTGCGATTACGTTTACACCCAGTTTATTAAATTGATTGATTAAGTTATTGACAGACTGAAAGTTTCCAGGTATTGGCGATGAAGAAAAAATTACGGTATCGCCTGCTCTGGCTTTGATTTTTTTATGTTGGCCACTTGCAATTCGCGCAAGCACAGCCATCGGCTCGCCTTGCGAACCTGTGCAAAGTATGGTCATTTTAGAGTCGTCTGTATCATTGACTTTTTCTGGGTCTAAAAAGAAAGCATCTGGGATGTCTATGAACTTGTTTTTGCGAGAAACTTCAACAATGTTTTCCATAGAATGGCCAAAAATTAAAATTTTTCGGTTATTTTGAAAAGAAGCGTCGATGATTTGTTTAATTCTGTAGACGTTTGAAGCAAATGTTGCAATGATTATTCTGCCCTGGATTCCTGAAAAAATTTCAGAAATTGAGTGGCCAATTGCTTTTTCAGAAGGCACCATATCAGTACGCTCAGCGTTTGTTGAATCTGGCATTAAAAGTAGACAGCCATCGTTGGCCATTTCAACTAGTTTTTCATATTCTGCGTGTGGACCAACTGGAGTCATGTCTATCTTAAAGTCTCCAGTTTCAAAAATAGAGCCAAGTGGAGTTTTGACACGAATTCCAAAAGCATCTGGAATAGAGTGCGAAACTCTTATAAAAGAAAGCGAGATATCTCCATAATTTAAAACGGTATCTGGAGTGTATTGCATCAACTTGGTGAGTTTTTTGCCTTTATCGCCGATTTTTTTCTCAATTAAGTCAAAAGCCATTTTAGAGGCATAAATTACCGGGATTTTAACGTACTGCAAAAGGTAAGGAATCCCACCTATATGGTCTTCGTGTCCGTGTGTGATAAAAAGTCCAACTATTTTGTCTTGATTTTCAGATAAATATTTAAAACCAGGAACGACGTAGTCAATACCTGGCAGAGTTTCGTCTGTAAAAGATACACCACAGTCAATGATAAAAATTTGGTTTTGATACTCTATGCAGTAGCAGTTTTTACCAATTTCGCCGAGTCCGCCTAGAGCAAAAACACTTACTTTGGGTTGTTTATTGTGCATTTGTTTGCTCCTTTTTTTATTTAACTGTTACGAAAATTATACCACACTAAGACCTTGCTATTTCTACGACAAATACTTATCTATTCCCCACGCCTATCGCGTATATGTAAACATGCAGAAGGTATTGGCGACTTTTAGACTTATAAAACTGAAAGTAATTTTAAAAACTTATTTTCTTAGCATACAAAGGTAAAGAAAATTTGCCTAAAACGAATAAAAATAAGGTTTTTTACTTTGAACATTAAAATAAGGTAAAATGAAAAGGTAGAGCGGGGTGGATATTATGCCTAAAGAAGAAAAACTAGAAAACACTAAAGATGAACTTGAAAAAACAAAAGAAGAAATGAAGAAAGTAAAGGTAAAAAAGAACAAAGAAAAAGAACTAGATGTCTCTACTACAACCCCAGAACAACCTGTTAGAGGAAGAGTGTTAGTTTGGACTTTGTTGTTCGGAATGGTATTTTCTTTTATCGCTGCTTTTGTTTCTATTATCTTAAGATCACACGGGGTTATTTAAGGCTTAAACATTAGCTATTGTAATTCGATAAAAATAGAGTTATCTGCTTTATAAGGCTGATAACTCCGAAAATAAATTTTAAACTAATTAAGTGAAGGAATTTATAAAATTGCTTTTAGAAATTATTACTTTTTGATAATGTTTTTCTTCTTGAATGGTTAAACATATCAAGTTAAAAGTTTTTTAATTCTTAACAAGTAAAAGGATTTTATTTAAGAATTAAGCTTTTTGCTAATGGGAAGGTATCATAAATTATTTCTGCTATTTTTTCTTGCCTTTCAACTATATAGTTCCGTCCGTCCTCTTTAAACTTTTCAAAATCAATTTTATTCATAGGAGTATTTAAGGCAGTATCCTTTGCATTAATTTTTTTATATTCTTCAATTTTTTCGGTTATATATTTATTTTTAATTTTATTATTAACTGCACCATTTAAAATAAATTGATTTCCGATATTATAAATGTATTTTTTTTGTTCATCTGAATTTGCAGGCCAACCGCCTAAACGAGTCCAGTCAGCACAAGGTTTTTGTGGATAAATATGTTCTAATTCTACTAAACTTACGTTTATATTTGTTGATTTATTTGACAAAATACTATCTAAAAGAAAAATTGCTTTATAAATATCACTGTTATTTTTATCATTTGGACCTAGCACAGATAGAAAATCTTTAAAACTAATCTTGCAAGCAGCGCTATTTTGATCTATATATTTAGATATTTCCACAAAAATTATATCGGGTTTATCGTCGTTTTTAATTTTTTCAATAACAGTGTTCATGATACTTTTTAAAATACTCGGAAGGCCTCCTGAAAAACTTAAAACTATACTCAAAAAAACCAAAGGACAAATAACATAATCTAAGTATTCTCTTTTTTGAAATACATTTATTTTTTTAAACGCTAAAATGTGCAGAATTTGAGCCAGTGTTTTGCGATTTATATATTTAAATATATAAACTAAAGGATTATTTTTAAGTTCAGAAAGTAATTTTAAACTAGTTATAAAATCTTGAAATGTTTCCCTATCTTTTACAACATGTTCCTTTAAAAATGTAATTATTTCAATGTTATCAAACTCTTTTGTTAAATTTTTATTTGTAAACTTATAGTAGCTAGTTATTGCTTGTTTGATGTCAATTTCTTCCTTTTTTTCATCGTAATCAACCTTGTAAATTTTTTTATATTGATTAATAGCAGTAGCAATTACCTCGTTTTTAGTTAAAGGTTTGCCACCTGTGTTAATTTGTAGAAAAATATTAAACGCATCATCAGCACTTTTGCATTCTTTTATATAAATAAAAATGTTGTTGTCCAAAACACTGATAATTTCAGATAGTTTTTCCTTGTTTTGTTCGACCCATTTTTTTAATGTGAAATACATTTTTTTAAACGGAGTTTTAATTTTTTTTAAGAAAACATCTTGATAAACTGTATTATATTCTGCGATATCATACTCAATATTGAAATGTTTTAATTTTGGAATACTTAATTTGGTTTCTTCAATATAGTCGTTTATTACCTTGATTAAAAGATTTATGGTAATTAGCCTTTGTTGCCCATCTGCAATCATGTATTTTTCTTGTTCAAGATAGTAAATAAAATCTAAAAGATACAATTCCTTTTCTGTTTTAGTTCTAATTTCTAAAATTTCGTCTAAAAATTTTTGTACATGTTTTTCATTCCAATCATATTTTCGCTGAAAAATAGGAATTCCAATTTTTTCATCTTTCAAGCTACTTATTTTTATATATTTAAAAGATACACTTTGTTTATTTAATAACATTTTTCACCTCGCCAAGAATAAATAGTTTTATATCCACATTTTTCTTCGTTCATCTTTCTTATTGCCAAAATACAACGCTGATCAGATAAACCATTTTTGTTACGGCTATTACTTGTCCATACATTTCTATTTGCTACTCTGTATCTTTCTTGATTATTAGATTTGTTTTTTTCTTTGAAATAATCAGGTAGATATGATTCGTTCTTTTTTAAAATTTTATAATAAATTTCTATTGCGCAACTACTGTCAATTTCCTTTGGTGAATATTCTTTGAGTTCTTCTATAGCAATTTCTTTTAAAATTCGCCAAAACGCATTTTCTGAATTCTTTTTTGATGAAGAATTTTTAAGTTTATAAATATTCTTTTCTAAAATGTCTCCAAACATTTTGTCACCTCTTTTTCAACAAAAACAAATATTCAAGCAGATGAATATTTCTTTTTTGTAGGTTTCTTGAACCTCTAAAAACATTGTAATTTTTTGAAAAAACTCTAAGTTCGCCATATTTTTCTAGCATTTCAACCATATCGCTATATTTAATAAACCCTTCTGAGTTATACGAAACTAAAATATATTTTGCTTTTAATTTATTGCACAAGTCTTCAAGTGAAGATAGAGCATATGTTTTTTTGTTATAACTAGATTTATTCCAAACTTTTGGGATACCAGATACTTTTGAATAATTTTCAGGTTCTTTATTGTTAACTAAAAGATTGAGCATAAAATAATTAGAGCCGTATGGATGCTGATTATAAGGAGGGTCTAAATAAGCAAGGTCAACTTTTGGTATTTTTTCACAAACTTCATTACTGTCGCCTTGAAAAATATGTGTTTCACAATAGTAATTGCTTAAAATGGGCTCTTTGATTTTTATATCTGCAAGTATTCTGTTTAATGAAGTTCCTGCATTTCCACCAAACTTACCTTTGTTAGTTTTTGTACATTTATAAAACCCTCTAAAAACACCACATGTGTTTGTTTTTGTTGATGCTTCATATAATAAGGGACCTAAAAACAGAGCCCTGTAAGGATTAGGCACTTTATCTAAATAAAATCTTACTGTATCTAAAATTTTTGCGTTATTAGAAGTATAAAATGCTCTTTCACCTGGCTGTATATTATTTACATCTTTTGGTGAATACAACTTATAAAAAAAGCCATTTTCAACTAATGTTTCTTTAGTAATTTTGTCATTTAAGAATTGCTTCCATTTTTTCAATTTTAAAGCATCAATTTCTTTTTTATTTGTTAAAAAACACTCATTTAATACCCTACTATAATCTTCAAGATCATTAACAAAAAGTTTTTTAGAGTGTTGTTTAAATAATCTAGCAACGATACCTGAACCAGAAAAAACATCAAATGTGTTGATTTTTTTCTTATTTAACTCGCTTTTAACAATATTTACTACTTCATCAATAAAACTCAACAAAGACCTTTTGTTTCCAAGATAAGTTATTATTTGCTCTTTTAAGAATTGTGGATTTTCCATAATAAACCTTTAACATTGAATTAACACAAATTTACAATATCAAAAAAAAAAAAAAAACAAGTAAAGTGCCTAATAAACCTAATTAACCGCTAATTTTATTATTTTTAAAACTCTTTTTACTATAGAAAATCTCAATAATAAATAAAAAGTTGGTTCTCAAACAAGCATAAAGTATATAATATAGATTAGAAACAGGTGAAAAATGATTAGAAAAACAAAAATTATTTGCACAATTGGACCAGCTTCTCGCAGCCCTGAAAAAATACAGGCCTTAATTGATGCTGGAATGAATGTAGCTCGTGTAAACTTTTCACACGGCGAATACTTAGAGCACGAAAATACTTTTAAAACTCTAAAATCAGTTAGGGCTAAACTAAACTACAATCTTGCAATTATGACCGATACTAAGGGTCCTGAGATTAGAACTGGCAACTTTGAAGACGGAAAAGTTGAAGTTAAAAAAGGCGAAAAGATTTTAATTACACAAGAGTCGGTTTTAGGAAACTCAGAGCGTTTCCACATTTCTTGCCCTGAACTTTTTAAAGATGTTAAAGTTGGTGACTTTATTTTAGTAGATGACGGCAAAATGCGTTTTGATGTCATTGAAAAATATAAAAACAACGATATCTTAACTACAGTTCACCACACTGGTTTTTTGAAAAACCACAAGTCTTGTAATTGTCCAGGTGCAAAAATTAAACAAGTGTTTTTATCTGAAAAAGATAAAAAGGATATCTTGTTTTCAATTGAACACGGAGCCGATTTGATAGCACTTTCTTTTGTGCGTTCTAAACAAGATATTTTAGCGGTTAAAGAATTAGTTAAAAACACTTCAAACCCAAATATTCCGTTAATCGCTAAAATTGAAAATGAAGAGGGATATCAAAACTTAGACGAAATCTTACAAGAAGCCGCAGGTATTTTAGTTGCCCGTGGAGATTTAGGTGTAGAAGTTTCTTTTCCTTTAGTTCCAATTTATCAAAAGAAAATGATTCAGCGTGCCAACTTCTTTGGAAAACCGGTAATTACGGCTACCCATATGCTTGAGTCTATGATTTCAAATCCACGTCCAACTAGAGCAGAAGCATCTGACGTCGCAAACGCTATTTTAGATGGGTCTGATGCTATTATGTTGAGTGGTGAGACAGCAGTTGGTGAGTTTGGTGTAGAAGCTGTGCAAACTATGGTACAAATTGCTACCGAAATTGAACAAATTTTCCCATATCAACAAAACTTAGAGAACTTAATTCCAAGTGGCGAAAAAACTATTAACGACTCAATTGGAGTTGCCGCTGCCCAGATTTCTATATCTCTGCCTTCAGTTGAAGCGATTGTCGCGTTTACAGAAACAGGCGGTACTGCTCGCCGAATTTGTAAGTTTAGACCACAAGTTCCAATAATTGCTTTAACTGACAACTTTAAAACTGCGTGTGAACTTGCCCTTAACTTTGGAGTTTACCCACGAGTTGTTAATCATGTTAATGACTTTTTAAAATACGACGCGAAAGCTATTGACGGTGCGAAAGCCTTTGGGTTAAAAAAAGGTGCAACAATTATCTTAACTTCTGGCTGGGCTCAAACTCACGGTCGCACAAACACGCTTCGTATAATTGATGTTACTGACTAGTTGAAATACAGTTAAATCGCTAAATAAGGCTATTTTATGAATGAAAAAACCTGCACTATATGAGCAGGTTTTTTACTTTTTAATGTCGTTTGTTTTATCAATGATTGATTTGATTTTTTTATAAGTGTCCAAGTCAAAGGCTTTGTTTTTAATTAAGTCAGGGCGTTTCTTTAATGTGTTTAAAACTGCTTGTTCAAAATTATATTCATCCACTTTTTGGTGGTTTCCGCTCAGCAATATATCTGGCACCGAAAGACCATCGTATGTTGCTGGTTTAGTGTACTCAGGGTATTTTAGGATTGAATTATATTTAAAGGTGTCTTTATCAACTGAGCCTTGATTGATAACTCCTGGAATTAGTCTAACTAGACCATCTATTAAAATTTGGCTTGGCAGGATTCCTGAAGTTAAGACAAAATCGCCAACCGAAACTTCAAGGTCAATGAAGTTAAGTGTTCTCGCATCATATCCTTCATAGTGCCCTGGAAGTAAAATTAAATGTTCTTTTTTTGCAAGTTCGTCTAGAACTCTTTGATTTAAACGTTTTCCTTGCGGAGAAAACGCAACAACACAAGTGCTTTTGTTTTGTTTTAAAGCAGAAACTGCACGGTGTATTGGTTCAACTGACATCAGCATACCAACAGAGCCTCCATATACTGTGTCGTCTACTTTTTGGTTTTTATCTAAAGAATAGTCTCTTAAGTTATGTAAATTAACCTCTAAGTGCTTGCTTTGAATTGCTCTATTTACAATTGAAGTTGTAAAAAAACTGCTATAGGCTTCTTTAAAAATAGTAATGATGTCTATCTTCATATCAGTTCACCTAAATTTAAAACAGTAATTTTGTTTTCTTCAACTGCCTGTATATAGTGTTTAACAAAAGGAAGTAGAAAGTAAGTTTGGTCTACTTTCTCAATTTTTAAAACTTGTTGGATTGGATAAAAGAAGACTTCTTTGACTTTACCGATTTCCAAGTTTTCAAAATAAACTGCTTTGCCAAGCAAATCAGCACAAACAAACTCGCTATCTTTAAGTTCAGGCCTTACATAGCTGTAAATTTCTTTTTGAGTGATTTGTTTTGCCTCTTCCGCTGAGTTTACTTCTTTTAATTTAACTAGTAAGCATTTAGTGCCGGGTTTACTTTCCTCAATTTCAAAGGGTTTGTTTTCAATATATACAATTTTGTGCATTAAAAAACGTGGAAAATCCGAAAGATTTTCCACTTTAATCCAACCTTTGTATGAAAAGGGTTTAATTACTTTGCCAATTAAAAACACAATTTTAAGTTACTTTGCTTTAATTTCCAGAGCTACTTTTTTGCCGTTCCTAGTAGCAATTGAATACAAAAGTTGACGAAGAGCAGCGGCGGTTTTTCCACCTTTGCCGATTATTCGGCCAAGGTCTGCTTCTTCAACTAGCATAGAAATATCAACTAAAGTGTCTTGTTCTGACACTTTAATTTCAAGTGCATCTGGATAGATTAACAGAGGACGGACAAAGCTGGCTAGAATTTGCTCAAAATTTAAAACCATGGTTTGAAACTCCGTCTTTAACTATTTTTGTTTCTTTAAAAGTGATTTAACTGTATCGCTTGGTTTAGCACCTTTTGAAATCCAGGTGTTATATACTTCTTGTTTAATTTCAACTACACCAGAAAGTGGGTTGTAAGTACCAACGATTTCAAGGAACTTACCGTCACGTGCTCTTTGACTTTCTGCAGCAACTATGCGGTAGAAAGGACGTTTAGTTGAACCGAATCTTTGAAGTCTAATTTTTAATGCCATAATTTACTCCTTTTTTTGATTTAAATACAAAATAAGTTTAACACAAAATAAAAAGTGTGTCAAGTATAAAGACTTGACACACTTTGGATTGTCGAATAGTTATTTTAGTCTTTGCATACAACTAAGCCAAAAAGATAGTTTTGTCTTTCTTGATTTAGCATACCTGATTTGTCTATATAGTAAGACTGATCGTTTTTATTTTCAACCGGGCTAGTTAACCACCAAGTTTGTGAGCCCGAGTTTAGGATTTTATCAATTCCCCTAACTCCATATGGCAGTTGTGAGTCGATGTTGTCATCAAGTTGCCTGTAGGCGCTTGAAACGTAGACAGCAACTGCGTATTCGGTTGCAGTTTTTGTCAAAGCAGTAAAATTATTTGAGTTCAATACTGACTTAACTGAGTATCTATCTGAATCTTGATAATTAGGTATACCAACTTCAAAGCCCAAAACTAATGCAATGTCTTTAGTTAGCGAGTGTAAAAATGAATTTTCAAAGGTGGTGGATTTAGGATTTTCTCTAAGTGTAAAAGTGTAGGGTGCAAAATCTATGATTTTTTTGGTAAACAAAGTAGTTTTACCAGGAATTTGGATAAACTCAACTTCTTCAAACTTATAGAAATTTCCGTCAAACTTTTCGTATTTATTTCCCTCTTCATCGCGGTAAAAGTAACGATTAAAAGTTAGTTTGTAGGTTTTTTTGCCAATTTGATATTGTGTTCTTCTAATTGAGGATTCCATTAAGGTTAACTTGCTTGGATCTGGATAGACCAAAGACTGCGGGTATTTGCCTTTGCCTGCAATGTCTTTTGCTAAATAGAAAACTGCGGTCATGTCTTTTGTTACAAACGCAGCCTGTAGCCTGGCTAAAGTGTAGTCTCTTGCGGCCATTTGAATATTTTTAATATAATAACCTGCTTGGTAAATACTAGTTACATCAATTTCCCAAATTCTGTCGTCGTGCCTAACTTGTTTTTGGGGTAATGTTAAGTTAGCTCCAGTAACTTCTAAAGTTACTGTGTGCAGTCTGCGTTTTACCGTAATTTTTACCTTGTTTTGGCTGCTTTCAGGGGAAACAGTTAGCCAGTTTTTATCGTATACAACTTCGCCGTATACTTGTTCATCTGGATTTGGGAAGTTAACAGTATGCACATCACCTGCTTGAAACCAGCGTTTTGTTTCAGTTTTTTCTTCAAACTCTCCGTTTGGCTTTTCTAGTTCAATTTGATATGAAATTGAAAAAAGTTCTTCAAAGTAAGCAACTAGAGTGGTATTTTTAGTTATAGGTTTACTAAAATCAAATGGCGTTTGTTTTGAGTAAGCTCCGTTCATTTGAGACTTTTCTTGCCAGTGGACAAAGCGGTATTTTTTGCCATTAGCAGTAATTTCTGGGTCTGTAGGTTTCTGGGCCTTTGCCTCAAACTTAATTCTTTGGGTTTCAGGAGTAGCAGAAAAAGTGCCAGGAAATGTTGAGTTATTGAAATTAACTTCAAAGTTAATTTCAAATAATTTACGTCCATATCTAATTTGGAAAACAGTTGAACCATTTGCTTCTATTTTTTTCACTTCTGCAAAGTCTGCAACTTCAAAACCATTGTCGTATTCTTTCTTGCGGCTGTCTTGTGTAATTTGTACTTTCGTGCCAACTTCTGCACCCTTAGTTTCTTCAACTATTTTTTCTTCAATTTCACCAGCGAGTCCTTGGAAAATATGCTGAATCTTGTAAGTAGTTCCATTTTGCTTGATTGGCTTGTTTGTTTTAGGTTTTAAAACAACTGCTAAAGTTGTTATTAAAATTATTAAAACAACTACAGCGGCAACAATTGCCGAGATTAAATAAATTTGTTTTTTCTTATCTTTCATTTTGAACCTCCTTTTTTTACTCATAAATTAAGTAAACTGATTTTCCAGATCTTGAAGTTCAGGAATGTTTTGCAGGTCAATGTCGGAAACATCCATTCCACAAACTTCATCTGCTTCCTCAAAAACGTCTGTATCAAAGTTCAGATGTTGATCTTGAAAAATCTCTGATTTTTCTGCCCAAATATGTCCCGTTGAACGCATAATTGAAACAAATTTTTTAAAGAAACTTTCGTTCATGTAAAGATAACAAGTCTCGTGTTTCTCAGATATTCTCAATATTTTCACTTGATGTAGGTTTTTTAGTTTCTTTAAACTATACGGCTTGCTGTACTTTAAAATTACCCCGATTCGTTTTGTTTTAGTTTCAGATACTGGGTTTGTTTCCTTTACTTCTTGGCTATTTAATTGATTTTCGTCCATATTTTTTTACCTTTTTTGAATTTTGATTAGTTTGAAATTTTTAAAATTAACTTGATTTACACCTTAATTTTAACAAAATTAAGTTGATAAGTTAAGTATTTTTCTAGTCTGTGATGTCACTTAGTTCTACTAACCGATATTCACCTAACTTCAAATCACTAGGTAAAGTCAAAGAACCAACTGCTGATCTAGTTAATTTAAGCACTTCATTTCCGCAAGACATTACCATATTTTTAACTTGATGATATTTCCCCATATCAATTTTAATTTCCACGTGTATGCTGTCAATTAACCTAACTTCTAAGGCTTTAGCTGTGTATTGTTGGTTTTCGCCGTCTCTTAAAATCGTGGGCTTAAGCAACTGATTTGCTTGAGCGACAGTCCACGGATTTTTAAGTTCAGCCAGATAAGTTTTGACAACTTTAGCGTTCGGAGACGCGATTTTGTGTACATACGCACCAACATTGGTAATCAAAATCAAGCCGGTGGTGTCAACATCCAGTCTACCGGCTATTTTTAAGTCATAGCGACTATATGGTTCTTTTACTAAAGTAAGCACAGAAGGATAAAGCCCTGAGACATTTGAAGATATATAGCCCTCTGGTTTATTTAACATTAAAATAAAACTGGGCAGATATTTAATCTCAGAATCATTGAAAACAATTTGGTCTGTCTCTTTAATTTTTCTGTCAACTTTTGTGCAAACCATGCCGTTGACCGAAACCAGGCCTTTTTTAATGTAGGTTTGGCAGTCCTTGCGGCTACCATATTTTAAATTTGCTAAAACTCGGTCTAATCTAGTCATCTTAATCCTTTTTAAAATAAAAAAGTGTGGCAAGCACACTTTTGGTAATTTATTTAAATAAATGGTGCGGGCGACAGGAATTGAACCTGCACTCCAAGGGAACTAGATCCTAAGTCTAGCGCGTCTGCCAGTTCCGCCACGCCCGCATTACTTAATAATATTACCACAAAGCTAAAAATTGGTCAATTAAAAAATTAAGAAAATTATTTTTTTATTTGGTACTTAAGCGGATAGTAAATTTTTTTTAAAACTAGACCTTTAGCGGGTGCGGTTTTACCACAAAGCGTATGATCTTTTTTGCTAAAAATCTCTGAAATCAACTCACGACTAAATGTGCCTTTACCAACTCTGGCCAGCACTCCGACAATTGACCTGACCATATACCTTAAAAATCCAGTTCCGGTAATTTTGACGGTGTAAAAATCCTTGTTTTCCGTGATTTTTAAATCAAGCACAGTTTTTATGGTGTCTTCATTCGGCTCAGTTTTAGCAAAACCTCTAAAGTCTTTTGTGCCAATAAAAAGAAACACAACTTCCAGCATATCTTTAATATTTAGATTACCAAAATAAACTGAGTACTCTGAGTTAAAAGCGTTAACTGGTTTTTTGGCAATTTTGTAAATATAAGTTTTCTTAACTGCGTTGTGTCTTGAGTGAAAACTAAAATCAACTAAAATCGCTTTAACTACTCTAATGTCTTCAGGTAAACGTTTATTTAAGTTATGCGGTAAATAAGCAAGGTCAAGCAAAACAGGTATGTCAAAATGACACACTTGAAACTCAGCGTGAACACCTTTGTCGGTTCTGGAAGCAAAATGAGTTTTGACCTTAATTTGGGTCATGTTTTTTAAGGCCTTATCAACTTCATTTTGAACAGTTGGCAATGTATTTTGGCGTTGTGAACCGAAATAAGCGGTTCCTCTATACTCCAAAATTAGCGCGTATCTATAATTTAATTCCATATACTAGTCCCAAAACTCTAAGCACGATAGCAGAAAATGTCAATAGTGAAAATAAAGAAATTAAAACCCAATCTAGTGCTTTTAATTTGTAGTCAATAGCCTCTGTTCTTGGTTTGTCTAAGTCAAAGCCACGAACATCCAAGGCATCTGCCAACTCAAATGCAGCCTTGAATGAGTGGACAAAAAGTGGGATTAAAATCGCGACGATAAACTTAATTTTTCTAAAAATATTAGCACTTTTTAAATCAAAACCACGGGCTTTTTGGGCCTCTGTGATCTTGTATACTTGTTTACCCAGGCTAGGGATGAAACGAATAGTTAAAGAAAAAACAAAAGTAAAAGTTTGGATTTTCAAGCCTATTAACTTAAGTGGGTAAAATAATTTCTCTAAAGCATAGGTCAGTTCCAGCGGAGAAGTTGTAGTGGTTAGACCTGACATTAAAAACAGCACGCAAATTACTCTGATTACTAAAAACAAAGATTCAAATAAAGGTTTTTTAAACAATTCTACTTTAAATGAATAAAACCCATAATTTGGCAAAAAGTAAAATAAGGCAAATGAAAATACTAAAACTAACGGTAAAAATACTAAATTTATCTTAATATATTTGGTTGCAAACCCTAAAAGTACAATAATTAAAACCACTAAAAACAAATTTAGCCAAGAAAGTGAAAAAGTTGTTGCAAGAAATAACGCTTTTTCACCTGTCGCTGGCCAATAAGTTAAAACTTTTATCAACACAGTTAATATCAGCAGTGTTAAAATTGCGGTCAGTGATTTGATAATTTTAAAGATATTAACTTTCGCTATAGCTAAAATCAGCAAAGTAAACAAAGCAAAGCCAACTAACCCAGATATTAAGTAAATGTTGTCGGTTAGCGGAAACAAAAAAGTGACCACAATTAACTCAAGAGTTAAAAGTAATTTAACAAAAGGATTAGTTTTATTTAAAAAAGAACCTTTATTTTGATATTGTCCAAAAATTTGTTGCCCGTTCATTTAAGTTCACCTTTTTTAAAAGATGCGGTTAAATCTGGATTTAACTCAAAAGAACAATTAGTATTAAACTGTTTGTTGACATCTTTTATCAATTTAAAAATTTTTGGTTTAGGTAAATAGTTGTTTAAAGAAAAAAACTCAGATTTCGGCAAGTCAGCCAAAATCTTTCCAGACTCAAGATAAACAACACGAGTTGCGTATTTATAGGCAATTTCTAAGTCATGTGTGATTAAAATAACAGTGCCATTAGTTTTAGCGTGCCAGTCTTTAAATAGTTTAAGAACATTTAAAACACTTTGAAGGTCAAGTCCGCGAGTTGGTTCGTCTAAAAGAATAACTTCAGGGCTAAGTGCTAGAACACCGGCTAATGCTGCCTTTCTCATCTCGCCACCTGACAACTTAAATGGAGAAGTTTGCCAAAAAGACTCGTCTAATCCTACTAACTTAAGTGCGGCTTTTGCAAGCGAACTTGCTTGTTTTTTGGTTTTTTTAAAGTTCTTTGGTCCAAAACAAACATCTTTTTCAACAGTTTCTGCAAACAACTGATGTTCTGGAAACTGAAAAAGAAAGGCGTGTTTTTGTCTTAAGAAATTAAGCGAACGAAAAATTGGGCGCTTCGCTTTGATTTTAAAGCTATCAAACTCAATTTCGCCGCCAGTTGGTTTAAGTAGTGCATTCAGGTGTTTAAGTAGCGTAGTTTTGCCAGCTCCAGTTTCGCCAACTATCGCGATAAACTCACTGGTTGAACTGAAACTAAAATTGATATTATTTAGTTTATGCTCACCGTGTTTGTCGTATTTAAAACTTAAATTTCTCGCAACTGTTGCCATATATATCTTTTAATTTCTGGATTTCTTTCGTTTTTATAAAATTGAAGAGTAAGCGGTAGTAGTTCATCAGGTAGTTCCGAAATATAGCCAGTGGCACTTTTAATTTCGGCGGTTTGATTGTCAATTTTAAGAACTCTGTCTGAGTTTATCAAAACTTCGGGGTCATGTGTAATTAAAATTACCGTGATTTTTTGTTCTTTATTTAAATCTTTGATTAACTTCAGAGTTTTTTGTTTAGTAATGTTGTCTAGCATTGAAAGTGACTCGTCAAAAATTAGTATTTTAGCTCCAGAAATTAAACTGCTAGCAACCGCTAATTTTTGCATTTGTCCACCAGATAAAGCCGTTGGTATTTCTGAAAGCAAAGTATCTAGGCCAAGGTCTTTTGCGATTTTTTTAACTTGTTTTTCAATTTCTGGGCGACTTACACGCTTATTTTCTAAATTGAATGCAAGTTCTTTAAAGACGGTTTGTGCAACAAACTGGTTTTCTGGATTTTGGAAAACTAGACCAAGGTTTTCTCTAATTTTTGCTAAATTATCTTCATTTAAAACAAGCGGAGAGCCATCAAAATTAAAAACAATCTCGCCACTTTTTGCAACTTCTAATCCTACTAAAATTCTGGCCAAAGTTGATTTACCTGCTCCGTTTGTGCCAACCACGCAAAAAAATTCGCCTTCTTTGACATCAAAAGAAATGTCTTTTAAAAGCGGTTTATTTGAAAAATTAAAATTCAGTTTTTCAACTTTTAAAATTGAGGGCATTTTAAATCCTTTTATTTAGTTAGTTTTAGTTATTAAAAAACCCACCCAGCCGGGTGGGCAAATTAGTCAGTTTAAAAAAGCAGTTTAGGCTTTAAGTTCTTTAACTGAGTCAACAGAGACAGTAAAGTCAGTAGAACGTCCAAACGCTAAAATTGAAACCACAAGTTCTTTCTTTTCGTCGTCTGCGGAAAGCACAACACCTTGTTGGCCGGCCATAGAACCGTCTATAATTTGCACTTGTTTGCCAACTAAATGTTGGTAAGTTTCTTTAGCGATTAGTCCTTGTTTTTCCAAAATAGGCTTCATTTCGTGTTCAGGTACAGGAACCGGTTTTTTACCTTTTCCCCCAGAGCCTAAAATTCCAGAAACATTGGGGGTGTTTCTGACAACAAACCAAGCGTAGTCGCTAACTATCATTTCAACAAACACGTAGCCTGGATAAATTTGGACAACTACTTCTTTTTCAGTACCATCTGCTTTCTTTTCGATGCGTTTTTCTTCAGGAACGAGTACATTAAAAATATATTCTTGTACACCAAGACTATCAATTCGACGCTCTAAGTCTTCTTTTACCTTGTTTTCAAGGTTTGGAAAAGTTTGAACAATATACCAGCGTCTTTGAGTTTCAGATTTTCTTATCATTGTTTGATTTTACCAGTAATTTCTTTAATGATTTGTGTAGTGACAAAATCATATAAGAACAAAGTTAACGCAAAAATTATAATAAAGATAAATGTGCGAACTGTGTAGTCAAAATATTTAGAACCGTGAGACCAAGAAATTTTTTTAATCTCAGGAAAAGCAGCAAAGAAATAAGGAAATGCCACTAAAAAGATACAAAGAATACACAAAGCCAATAGCACACTTGCAAAAATTGTGCCGTTTGAACCAGAGCCAAGTACAGGAATTGATGAAGAAATAGTGATAGTTTTAGTGATAATCATTAAAGAAACGGCACTACCAAAAATAGCAACAATTCCTAAAAATAGGTTCTCCCAACGGTATTCAGTTTTTAAAACTTGCAACAAACGAGATTTTTTTTCAACATTTTTTTCTTTTAATGCCATAAATTACACCTCATATGAAAAATAGTGTTTTTTGAGAAACATTTAATACCCTTTTATTATATAGTAAGGTAAATTAAATACCAAGTAATTTAAAATTTTGTTTGGTTTAAAAGTAATTTTAACTAAATAAACAGTTTTAAGAGAAAAAAGGTAATTTTGTGAAGAAAAAGTTGAAATTACGTCAAATTTTTTTCTATCATTTGCCACAAACAGAATGCTGGCTATTAAAAATACCTAAAGTCATTTTATATCAACAATTTTGTGTAAAAATGTAAAAAAATTGCGAATATAAAAATATTTTACTGTTCTTCATTGTCAACCATGTCAGCTGATTCAATCAGTTTGCCTTGATCAGAAAGACTGCTAATTTCGGTAAATTTTTTAACAATTTTACCTTGCGTGATATTTAATTCTTCAATCGCTTTTTCTTCTGATTTTAAAACTTTGACAAAGTTTTGCCACCTATCTTTAAAACGAGTAAACTCGGTTTCTAAATCAGTAAGTTTCGCCAAAATTGGTTTCAAGTTTTCTTGAATTTCTCTTTGTTTATTTAACTTAAGCATTTCTTGAATGACTATAAAAAGAGTAGACGGTGAAACTATGTAAACTTTCTTTTTCTTTGCAAAATCTAGTACCGTTTGAAACTCAAGGGAGTGTAGTGCAATAAAAACGGCTTCTGCTGGGATAAACATAAAAGCAAAATCAGCTGTTTCACCTTTAATTATGTATTTTTCTGAAATGTCTTCAATTTTATTCTTACAGGCTTTCGCAAAGGCTTTCTGAGCAATTTCTTTTTCAAGTGGTGTCTTAGCATTTATCATTGCGCGGTAGTTGTCAAGTGGAAATTTTGAGTCAATTGGGATGTCACCAATTTCTTTAGGTGCACGCAATAGTCCATCAACTTGGTTTTTGTTAGAAAGTTTGACTTGTCTTTGGAAAATTGAGTCTTTGGTTTCACCAACAATAAAGTTAAACATAGCCTCTAGTTGAAACTCCCCAAAATTACCACGTGCTTTTTTGTCAGTCATCACACGGCTAAAGTCATCAATCGTTTCTTTAATGTCTGCAATTTGAATTTGTGCGCTATCTATTTTGGTTAATCTTTGGGTAACGTCTTGAATGGTTTCTTTGGTTTGTACAAAGTTTTTTTCTAAGTTATCACTAATAGTTTTCGTTGTGTTTTCTTTAAATGAAGTAAAAGATTGGGTGATTTCTTCTTTAAGTGATTTGATTTTTTCAACAGATTGATTGTATTCTTTCAGCTCATTTATCCTGTTTTCACTTTGTGTTTTTTCAAATTCATGCAGTTTATTAGTAATTATTTTTTCGACATCTTTTGTCGAGTTTAAAAGTGTTTTATCTAATAGCTCAAAATTTGAAATATCAATTTGGTAGATCGGTTTTGTTTTGTTTTTATGAATTAAGTAAATAATTAAACCAAGTACAATAACGATTAAAATTGCAAGCATTGCAACTATAACATAAACATAAGATTCCACTAGCAATCTCCTTTAAAAAATAAATGAATATTTTTCTTCCAAAACCTATTATAGTTTTTTTTTAAGAAAAGTCTAATTATTATTTTTTAAATTGAAAAGCGCCTAAAGC
This sequence comes from uncultured Acholeplasmataceae bacterium, assembly GCA_963544405.1. Taxonomy (GTDB): domain Bacteria; phylum Bacillota_I; class Bacilli_A; order Acholeplasmatales; family Acholeplasmataceae; genus CALISC01. The sequence continues at coordinate 60,107 of CAUUEZ010000002.1, read as the reverse complement.
AGTGAATATAAAAATAAAATCATATGTAAACTTAACATTTCTGAAATGCTTTAAACTGAAAACTGAGAGTTTTACCCAATTTTATCGGTTTTTACCTAAGTTTTAGTGTTTTTTAAGTCATTAAAGAGTGTTTTTGCTAAAAAACTAAATACTTATTTTTGCACTGAAAAATAGCAAAAATACTTTAATTTGCTATAATTGAAAGAGTTAGAGGTGAAAAATATGACAGCAACTGATATTAAAAATGGGATGACTATTCAGTACAACAATGGTCTTTTTCAAGTTCTTTGGTTCCAACACCATAAACCAGGAAAAGGACAAGCGATGGTAAACGCTAAACTTAAGAACTTAAGAACTGGCGCCATTACTGATTTTCGTTTTAATCCAGATGAAAAAATTGAAAAAGCACAAATTGAAAAAATTAACGCCATCTACTCATATGAAGACGGCAGTTATTTAGTATTTTTAGACTCAGAAACTTACGAACAACACCAAATTTCTCGTGATTTTCTAGAATACGAACAAAAGTATTTATACGAAGGTCTAGAAATTCAAATTATTAAATACAACTCTGAGATTTTAGGTATTATCTTGCCTGAAAAAATCACTTTAGAAGTTACTGAAACTGAACCTGGTGTGAAGGGTGACACAAAAACTACTGCTTCAAAAGATGCAATTGTACAAACTGGACTTTTAGTTAAAGTTCCGCTTTTTATTAACATTGGCGACCGTATTGTGGTTTCTAGTGCAGACGGTTCTTACGTATCACGTGAAAAATAAATAATTTACTAGTTTTTTAAAAAATGGAAACAAAAATTCGCTTAGCTAAACGAATTCAGCAAAGTGGCTACTGCTCAAGACGCAAGGCTGAGGAATTGATTGAGCAAAAAAAAGTTAAGGTAAATGGACTAATTGTCTCAGAACAAGGCACAAAAGTGTCTTTGTCTGACGAAATTGAGGTAAACGGTGAAGTAATTGAAAAAAAACCTGAACTAATTTACCTACTTTTAAACAAAGACATTAAGACAGTTTCAACTAGAATTGACGAAAAAAAACGCAAAACCGTCCTAACCGACTTGCCAAGTGAGTATCAAAACGAATATCTGTGGCCAGTTGGTAGACTAGACTGGGATACAACAGGTGCTTTGCTTTTAACCAATGATGGTGTGCTTACCAATAAATTAACTCACCCTAAAAACGAAGTTAAAAAACAATATCTTGCCTCACTTAAAGGAATTTATAACATTAATCATTTAAGTAAGTTACTGAAAGGCATCAAAATTGAAAATGACTACCTGGCTAAACCTGATAGCGCAGAAATTATTTCTACAAACAAAGCTACAGGTCAGTCATTGGTTTCAATTACAATCCATGAAGGCAAAAACCACGAAGTTAAAAATATCTTTAAAGCACAAGGCTTTGAAGTTTTAAAACTCCACCGTGCGAAGTTTGCTTTTTTAACCGTAGAAGGCCAGGCTAGAGGAACTGTTAGAGCGCTTAAAAAAACTGAAGTTAAAAAACTATACGCGCTATAAGTTAAAAAATAATTTATTAAAGTTAAGGAGATTAAATGGGTTTCAAAATTGCAATAGACGGTCCGTCTGCCAGTGGCAAGTCAACGATTGCCAAAATCTTGGCAAGTAAATTAAAGTTTGTGCACGTTGACTCAGGTCAAATGTTTAGAGCAATTACAGTGCTAGCACTGAACTTAAAAATTAACCTAGCCAACGAAGAGGAATACAGTTTTTTAAATAATTTAACTTTAAGTTTTAAAAATAATTCTATATTTGCAAACGGCAGAGATTTAACCGACGCCACCCATACTCCTGAAATTGACAAAAACGTGTCACTAGTGTCTTCACTTAAATGTGTGCGCGAATTTGTTTTAAACGCTTTAACTAAAATAATCGCAAACGAAAATGTCGTGATGGACGGCAGAGATATTGGCACAGTTGTGATGCCAGACGCTGATTTGAAAGTTTTTTTAACTGCCTCTGTTGAAACCAGAGCCGAGCGTAGGTTTTTAGAAAATCAAAAGAAAAAAATTCACACACCACTTCAAGAAATAGAAGAAGATTTGCGTGCTCGTGACTTTAAAGACACAAACCGCAAAATTGCACCTTTAAAACAAGCCGCAGACGCCGTGTTTTTAGATACATCGTACTTAACAATTGAAGAAGTTGCAAATAAAATTGAAAGTTTATATAAGGAGAAAATTAAAAATGAACAATAATTTACTAGATTCAGTTCAAGACTTTAGTGTTGGGCAAACTGTAATTGGGACAGTTTACTCAATTAACGCCAAAGAAAACTCAGCACTCGTAACTTATGGGGATTTTACAGAAGGTAAAATTTACCTTGACAACATAACTACTGACAAAAGTATTGAGTTTATCGCCAAAATCCTTAAAAAAGGCGATGAAATAAAAGCAGTTATTACCAAAAGAGACGCAGACCGCGGACAAATTCTACTTTCTTGCCTGCCACTACTTGCTGAAAAAGACTGGCTTGAACTTAAAGCCAAGTTCACACAAAAAGAAATCATTGAAGTTAAAATTGCCAAAGTCTTACCAAGTGGCTGCGTTGCCTACTTTAAAAGCCAAGAAGTGTTTATTCCTCGTTCACAAATCGGATTTGACATTGTGAAAACCGTTAAAGTAAATGATTCAGTGGAAGTTGAGATTTTAGACTTAAAAGACGAAGAAGACTTTAGAAAAGTAGTCTGCGGACGCAGAGAAATTGCTAAATCAAAACGCGAACAAGAGCAGAAAAACCAAGAAATCAGAAGACAAGAGCAACTAAATTCACTTAAAATTGGTGATTTAGTGGAAGCCGAAATTATTAAAGTAAACCCACTTTCAGCACTTGCTAAAGTCACTGCAGATTTAGTTGGTTTAGTCAGAATTTCGCAAGTTTCCCATATTCCAGTTGAATCTGTTTCCAGTGTTTTAAAAGAAGGCCAAAAAGTTACCTTAAAAGTAATTTCTAAAGAAAAAGGTAAACTAGACCTTTCATACAAAGCAACGTTTGCCACCCCTTTTCAAACCTACATCGCTGCTAACGAAGTTGGCGCAACTGTAAAAGGTAAAATCACTAAAGGTATTCAGTTTGGCTTAATTGTAGAACTTGCCAAAGGAGTTTCTGGGCTTTTACATAAGTCTGAGTACTCTCATAACCCAAACGACAACTTTGAGGCTTACCACCCAATTGGCTCAGAAATTGAACTAAAAATTATTAAAATTGACCAAAAAAACGAAAGAATTTCCCTTTCTAAAAAAGTGCTTATTGACAACCCTTGGTCTAGAGTTAAGGCCAAAGTTGGTGATACTGTAGAAGTCAAAATTAAAGAAATTAAACCATTTAACGGCGGCCTGATTGTTGAAATGGGCGAAGTTACTGGCTTTATTTCCTACAGCGAGTCTGGACTAAAAACAGGACAAGCGCAAGATGAATACTTTCAAGTTGGCGAAAAAGTGCAGGCTATCGTCACTTATTTAAATCCGCTTAAATGGGAACTTAGTTTATCTATTTCTAAATTAAACAAAATTAACTCAGATTTAGAGACAAAAAAACTCGTAGAAGAAGCAAACAAAGAAGCTGAAGGCCAAGTTTTCACAATTGGAGATTTACTTGGCAAATAAGGAACTTGCTAAATGAGTTTTAAAGTTGCTATTGTCGGCAGACCAAATGTCGGCAAGTCTAGTCTTTTTAACAGACTAATTGGCGAAAGAAAAGCAGTTGAAGACAAAGAAGCCGGCTCTACTCGCGACCGTATATACGGTCGCCTTACTTGGCAAGGTAAAGAAATTACTTTAATTGACACCGGTGGACTTGTGTTTACCGCGCTTTCTTTTGAAGAAGAAATTAAATACCAAGTAGAAGTTGCTGTTCTTGAGGCTGACTTGGTATTATTTTTAGTGTCCGCAAAAGCAGGGCTAACTAAAGACGACTTAAAAATTAGTCAACTTTTAAGAAAATACAAAAAACCAACTTTAGTCGCTGTTAACATGGTAGACAATGCAAACATGCTTTTAGATACTTATGAGTTTTACAATCTAGGTTGCTCTGAACTATTTCCAGTCAGTGCACAGCATGGAATTGGAACTGGTGACCTTTTAGACAAAATCAACTCATTTAACCAAAAAGAGCAAAAATATGTGCAAAGCGACTCAGTAAAAGTTTGTATAATTGGCAAACCTAATGTTGGCAAGTCTTCATTAGTTAACAAAATTGTCGGACACAAAAGACTAATTGAGTCAAGTATCGCCGGAGCTACACACGACGCGGTTGACGTAACTTACCGTTTCAACGATAAAGAGTATGTTTTTGTAGATACTGCGGGTATCCGCAGGCCTTCAAAAGTTGTGGCTAACAACGAACGCTACTCAGTACTGCGTGCGATGTCTGCGCTAAGTGATGCTCAAATTGCGGTTTTAGTAATTGATGCGGCTAACATTGAGGCTCAAGACGAACATGTTGCCGGACTTTTAAAAGAAGACTACAAGGCGTGTCTAGTGGTTGTAAATAAATGGGATTTAGTTGAAAAAACAAAGACTAAAGATGAGTTTAAGCGCGAGTTTTTTGAGCGTTTTAATTTCCTTGAGTACGCAGAAATTGTTTTCGTCTCTTGTCTTGAAAACAAAAAAGTTCACACTATTTTTCCAAAAATCGAACAAATTTACACAAACGCACAAAGAGAAATACCGACGTCTACCTTAAACAATATCTTGGCCGAAATTACTTTTAAAAACCCGCCAAAACAGTTTAACAACGGTCAGGCTAAGTTTAATTACTGCACGCAAATTAAAACTTTTCCAACAGTTTTTCTGTTGTTTGTCAACAATCCTCAATACGTGCACTTTTCCTATATCCGCCATTTTTCTAATGAATTTAGAAAATACTTTGACTTCAGTGGTGTACCACTTAAGTTTGAAGTTCGCAGAAAAGGAGCAGACAAACTATGAAAATAACTGTGTTAGGTGGCGGTGCTTGGGGAACTACTTTAGCCCAAGTTTTTGCAGACAGTGGCCACCAAGTATTAGTTTACGAAATTAACGATGCATATAAAGCAGAAATCAACTCAGGCAAACACCCAATTTTTAAAGCAGAAATTGACAAAAACATTAAAGCCACTAGTTCTTTAAAAGAAAGCGCTGAGTTTAGTGAATTTTTCGTAATTTCTCTGCCAACTAAATATATCCGTTCGGTATTAACTGAACTAAGTGCTTATTTAGTGAAACAAGTTTCGTTTATTAACACCTCAAAAGGTCTGGAAGAAGGCAGTTTACTGCCTGTTTCTGAAATTGTGAAACAATCTATCAAAACCGCTTTATTAAAAGATTATGCAGCACTAATTGGACCTTCATATGCCGAAGAGTTAATCTTTAAAAAAATCACTTTTTTAACAGCAGCTTCTGTTAATTTAGAGTTTGCAAAAACTGTACAAAAACTAATTGAAAACAGTAAATATGTAATAACTTACCGCACTAAAGACGTAATCGGTTGTGAGGTTGCTGGAGTTGGTAAAAACGCGCTTGCCATAGTTTCTGGAATTATGGATGGACGCGCGATGGGCGAAAACGTACGCGCAGGTATATTAACTCGTGGTTTTTTTGAAATTGCTATGCTAATTGAAGCCTATGGCGGAAAAAGAGAAACGGCCTATGGACTACCTGGAATTGGTGACTTGATGCTGACTGCTCTTTCTAAAAAATCTCGTAATTTCACGTGCGGTTATAGACTGGGAGCTGGCGAAACTATTGAAAAAATCCTTGCGACTTCCGTTCAAACTATTGAAGGAATTGCCAATATTGAAGGAATTTATCACTTCGGAAAATCCAAAAATCTGCACCTTCCACTACTCTATACGGCTTACGAAATTCTTTTTAAAAACTGTTCAATTGACAGCGTGATTGAGAAATTTAGAGTGAATAATTTGCGCGGTGAATTTTGAATTATTTGCCTTATAAGGCTTTTTTTACCACTTTTTTAAACAATTGTGCTATACTACTTTTGAACTCAAGGAGACGAAAATGAACAGAACAGAATTCATTACAATCGTTGCTGAAAAAGCAAAAATCACCTATGAACGCGCAAGCGAATTTGTAGATATTTTTTCAGATGTTGTCATCAACACTTTGGCAACTGGCGAAAAAGTAACGCTAACTGGTTTCGGTACTTTTGAAGTTAGAGACCGTGCGGAGAGACACGCTAAGAACCCGCGTACTGGTGAAGACATTATTGTACCTGGACAAAAGTCTGCTGCCTTTAAAGCAGGCAAATTTATGTCTGACGCCGTTAAAGGCAAGAATAGATAAGTCCAACCTCCTTAGTTAGACCTCCTCTTAAAAGGGTTCTTTTAAAAAAGAACCCTTTTTTGATTATTAACTTTAAATCAGGTGTTTAAAATGACTGAAACTAAAAACCCATTTAAACTGTTTTTTAATTATTTAAAAGACCGTGAGTTTAACAAAAAAGCAGCCTTAATAATGCTTCCGTCAATTTTCCAGCAAGTGATTTTTTCAATTTCTGGCTACATTGACACCATTATGGTCAACCGCTTTTCACCCGACTCTTTTGTCGGAGTTACGGCTGCCAATAAACTCATTTTTATCATGCTTTATTTTGCGGTGGGTGTAGCCGTTAGTCTCTCTATTTTTGTCTCTCAGTATTTCGGCGCCAACAAACAAGAGAAACTAAAGGGATGTATTCAGTTTGGTGCAATTATAGCTGCGGTTAGTTCGGTTTTTGTATTTTTTCTACTATATTTTTTAAACCCGTTTTTAATTAAAAGTCTTTTGCCTGGAACTGCTAACCAGGCTGCTTTAAAAGAAGGGCTTAACTACTCTTTTATAATTTCTTTTTCAGCATTTTTTATAGTTAGCAATTTAATGATTTCTATCTTTTTAAAGTCAATAGACAGACACAAGTCATCTATTGTCGCTGGTATGGTTTCTATTGCTGTAAACGTCGTTTTAAACCGCTTTTTAATATTCGGACTAGGTTCAATTCCGGCACTTGGTGCAAAAGGTAGCGCGATTGCTACAGTTGTATCTAGATTATTTGAGTTTATTACTTTGCTGACTTTAGCAATTGTTTTTTCAAAAGGTAAACTTTTTAAAAACATTTTTAGCCAAATCTACTTTACTAAACATTTAGTTAAAACTTACTTTAAAAAAGGTATTGGTATCATAGTTGCCGAAGTTTCTTGGGCAATTTGTATGGTTGCTATTTTCTTTTTAATCACCCAAGGCAATCCTATTTGGATTAAAGAAATGGGCTACGCGCAGTCCATTGTTGACTTGTTTTTCATTTTCTTTTCAGGTCTAGCCTCAGCATCTGCTCTTTTAATTGGCTCGGAACTCGGTAGAAACAACTTAGAGAAAGCCAAAGAAGCCGCAAAAAAACTAATTGCCATTACCTTGTTTTTAGCGGTTTTTGTAGTTATTGCTTTAGTTTTAATCGCGCCGCTTTTTCTTTTAATTTTAACTAGTCCAAAAGAAGTGCATTATTTAAACTCATACTACTTAATTTTGATATTTGCCTTTGTTTTTCCCTTCTATGGAGTAAATGCGACTTGTTACTTTATCTTAAGAGCAGGTGGTGAGGCTCTAGATTCTTTCTTACTAGACCAACTTCCTACCTTTATTATTACTTTCCCTTCTTTGGTTTTAATTTACTTTTTAAACTCGTCTGTTTTTGGACTTGGTTTAATTGCTATTTTAGCAATTTCTAAAATCGGTGAAATCGCCAAACTAGGCCTTTCTTACTTGTATGTGAAGAAAGGTAAATGGGTTAAAAACTTAGTTGAAGAAGATATAAATTTCTAAAAATTTATAAAGATATTAAAATTTAATTTACTCTAATTTGATTAGTTGCAAGAGTACAAAACCTTTTTTTATTCTGATTTTGTTCTGTGAGGTGTAAACAAAAAACTTGAAACAAATAGATTGATTCTTAGACTATGGAAAGAAAGTGACGTTGTGTCTTTTTAACGCCTAGTATAAAAAACGCCTCGTTTCCAAGATATAGGAAAAACGAGACGTTTTTATTTTTAATTGTTTTTCTAGTTTAGTTAATTTTAGTCAAAAAAGAAGCACTCAGTAGTTTTTGTGTTCCATCAAAATCAACAATTACAAACTTTGGTTTAATTCCGATTACCAGACCTGCACCAAAAACACTATGTGAAACCTTGTCACCAATTTGTAAATTTCCAGAAGTTGCCAGAGATTCGTTACTATAAATCAGTTTTTCTTTGATTTTTTGTTTGCGTTCATATCTTTCTTGAAAGCGATAATTAACTTTTTCATCTTTCTCAAAATAACTGCGAATTCGCTGATCAAAAGATGGTTCAGGTTTTTCGGGTTGCATATCTAGATAAAATATTGACGGTTCAAACTCATCAATTCTACCAAAAAGTGCACGCCTGCTTGCTCCAGAAATATATAGATTTTCTTTTGCTCTAGTAACTGCAACATAACAAACTCTGCGCTCTTCTTCTAAGTCTTCAAGTGAATAACTATTGATCACGGTAGCACTTGGAAAGACCTTATCGTTTAATCCATAGAGAAAAACAGTGTTAAACTCGAGACCTTTAACTTTGTGAATGTTTGCCAAGACAACCATATTTTCTATGTTTTCTTCAGCAGGTTTAGCGAGTGCTATGTCGTCTAAAGCCTTTTTAAATAAATCTGCTTTAGTTAAATTGGGATGCTCTTTTTCATAACTTAAAAAGAAACTACCAAGTTCTAAAACATTGTGCAGTCTATCTGTGAAGTTTTCTTCCTTTTTTAAATAAGTTTCATACTGAGCGCCGTGCTCATCGTCTAAAAACAGCTCAATAACTTCAGAAACTTTAGTTTTTTCCGCAGCTATTTTACGGTATCTTTCTATATCTTCTGCGTATTTTACGAAGTTTGCTTTCTTTGAGTTTTGACCATAAGCCTTGACAAAGGCAATTGCATCAGGTGCATAGCCTAAGTCTAGTTTTTCACAAGTTTCAAGGTAGACTTCCGATAACTTAGTGAGAGAAATCTCACCAAAACCTTTGACCGGTTTATTTGCGACTCTTTTAAAAGCAATAAAATTGTCTTTAGTTAAGTAAATAAGCGAAAGAAAAGCTAGGGTGTCTTTGACTTCAGTTCTTTCAAAAAAAGCCAAAGAAGACCAAACCATATAGGGAATTTTTGCCTTAATTAAAGCATTTTCCACCTGTCTGGTTAAATAACCTGCTCTAAAAAGTACAGCGAAATCTGAGTATTTTTTACCACTTAAATAACCTTTTTTAATAGTTTCAACAATAGTGTTTACTTCAGTTAAATCGCTGTCGTGTTGAGTAAAAAAAACATCACCTGGTTTTTTAGTTGAAGTAAAAAGTTTTTTCTCAGTGCTTGTAGACTTCGTGTTTTTTGCAATTAACCTATTGGCTGCATCTAAGATTTTTTGACAAGAACGGTAGTTTTCAGATAAAAGTAGTTCCTTTGCTTGAAAATAAGTCAAAAAGTCTGAATTATTTTCAAATCTAGCACCACGAAACCCATAGATTGACTGATCAGGGTCTCCAACTACAAAAATTTGTTTATTTGTTTTTCTAAGTAGTTTAAGAATTTGAAATTGTATATAGTCGGTGTCTTGAAACTCATCTACCAAAATATAGTCAAAGTTGCTATTTAGTTTATTTGAAACTTCTTCGTTGTCTCTTAGCAGCTGATATAAATAAATTTGTAAATCGTCAAAATAAAGTGAGTTATTTTGTTTAATATATTTAAAATATTTTAAGAAAATTTGAAATATAGAAACATAGTGTTTTTTTGGAAGATTTTGTGTCAGATTTCTCTCAAGCCAAGTTTGAATAAAAGCAACTGCATTTTCTTTATTTTCATCTAACTGAAAATTCAGTAAATTAAAAGTTTTTAAATTATAAATACATTCAAGAATGGTGCCTTTACTTAATTTGAGGTCAGTATCTACTTGCTTTTTAATTTCAGAAATTAAAGAAGTTGCATCTTGCTCATCTAAAATTAAAAAATCTTTTTTGTAGTTTAAACTAGGTATATCTTCAATATGCAGTCTCAAAATTTTATAGGCGAACGCGTGAAAAGTAGAACACCACTTTAGTTTATGTTCATTTCCAAGAATTGCCTGGATTCTTTCCATCATTTCTTTAGCCGCGTTGTTAGTAAAAGTTAACGCCAAAATTCTAGTGGGCAAAATTCCAACTTTATCTATCAGATAGGCGATTTTAGTGGTCAGAGTTTTAGTTTTTCCAGTGCCAGCACCTGCGACTATATAACTAGGTTCAGCGCATAAAACCGCTTCTTTTTGTTGCGGGTTTAATTCCTTTAAGTAATCTATCATTACTTTTTGAAGTTAGATTTTAGTTTAACAGTTTCAACAAACTCAAGTGAGTTGTCTTTAGTTTGTAGTTTAGAAAAGAAGCCTTGTCTGATAAATTGAACTACTTCGCCTGCTGCAACTTCTGCTAAATAAGGTTCTACAACTCCGCGTTTTTCAACTAAAGATGCACGATTAAAGCGCTCAATTAAATCGCCTTCCTTGCTGTTGTCAATCAAGTCAGCAGTAAAGAAAAAAGTAGCAGGTTTAGCAGTTGTTTTTTCAACAAAGTTAATCGTGCCGTTTGGTTTGCGCAAATCAAAACCACTGCCTGATTTAGTCTCGTAGTCATATGTGCAAAGCAGTTTAATAACTTCGCCTGCTTTGTCTACAACAACATCTTCGCATTTAATAAAGTAGGCGTTCATTAGTCTAACTTCGCCGCCAACATAAAGGCGTTTCCACTGACGGTTTGGCTTTTCTTTTAAAAAGTCGGCTTTGTCAATGTAAAGATGGCGAGAAAAATAAAGGTCTCTTTCTGCTTTTCCTTCAAGTAGTGGTACTTTGATAGTCTCAACTTCGCCTTCAGGAAAGTTAGTAATTTCAACTTCAAGCGGGTCAATTATCGCGTTTAGGCGTGCACTTGTCTCCATTAAATCACTGCGCACGAAACTCTCTAACATTTCGCGAGAGCAATCTGCGTTGGTTTTAGAAAGACCTGCCCCTAATATAAAGGCACGAATTGCTGCAGGTGAGTATCCTTTTTTCTTTAAGCCTTTGATAGTTGGCATTCTTGGATCGTCCCAACCCGCTACTAACTGATTTTCAACCAAAGCCTTTAAATATCTTTTGGAAAGTACAGTGTTTTCAATGTTTAGTCGGCCAAACTCAATTTGTCTTGGCTGGTTTTCGCATTCCGTATTTTCAACCACCCAGTTGTAAAGTGGTCGGTGGTCTTCAAACTCAAGAGAACACAGAGAATGAGTAATGCCTTCTTTTGCATCTTCAAGAGGATGCGCGAAGTCGTAAAGCGGATAAATGCACCAGGCTTTGCCTTTTCTAAAGTGCTCTTGGTTAGTAATTCGGTAAATCGCTGGGTCTCGCATATTCATGTTAGGTGAAGACATGTCAATTTTTGCGCGCAGTACCATTTCACCAGGCGCGAACTTACCTGCTTTCATTTCTAAAAATAAACGCAGGTTTTCCTCAACTGAAGTGTCTCTGTATGGCGAGTTAGTACCAGGTTTTTGGATGTTTCCACGTTCCAGAGAAATCTCTTCGGCAGTTTGGCGGTCAACATAAGCAAGTCCTTTTTTAATTAACACTACGGCTTTTTCAAACATAAAGTCAAAGTAGTCTGAAGCAAAAAAGACAGCAGCCGGCTCATAGCCCAGCCATTTAATGTCTTCAATTGCACTGTTTACATACTCCATATTTTCATTGCTTGGGTTGGTGTCGTCAAAACGCAGGTAGGTTTTTCCACCAAAGGCTTTCGCAAGTTCAAAGTTAATAATGATGGCTCTGGCGTGTCCGATATGCAAGAAACCATTTGGCTCTGGTGGAAAACGGGTAATAATTTCTGTGTGTTTGCCTGATTTTATGTCGTTTTCAATAATAGTTTTAATAAAATTTGATTCCATTTTAAAGTCCTCACTTAATAAATTATAAGTTATTAACAGAGTAGCCTTTTAAACTAAGGCCATCGTTTGCTCCAAACTTAGTGACTTGAAAGTAAGCAGCTGCGCCAATCATCGCAGCGTTGTCGGTGCAGTATTTAAACTCAGGAATTAAAACTTCAACTCCTTTGATTTCCTTGGCAAGCGCTAATCTTAGACCTTTGTTTGCTGAAACCCCACCACCAACTATTAGTTGTTTTAAATCTGGGTATTTCTTCAAGGCTTTTTTAGTTTTATAAATAATGGTGTCCAGCACTGCTTTTTGAAAAGATGCAGCAAAATCTGCTTTGTTTAAATTAGCTTTGTCTTCAATTTTAGCGTAAGCGTTGATAACTGCACTTTTTAGTCCTGAAAACGAGAAGTTAAAACCTTGTTTTAAAATTGGTCTTGGAAAAGAAAAAGCCTCAGGGTTACCGATTTGCGCAAGGTCATCAATAGTTTTGCCACCAGGATAAGGAAAGCCAAGTACTCGGGCTACCTTGTCGTAGCACTCTCCAACTGCGTCGTCTAAAGTTTGACCAATATGTTCAAACTCAAGATGAGAGTGTGCGATTAAAAGTTCTGTGTGTCCACCACTAACTAACAAAACTAGACATGGAAACTTAAGTTCTTTGCCAATAGCCGCAGCATAAGCGTGTCCAACTAGGTGATTAACTCCAATTAGCGGTTTATCTAAAGCCATAGCCAGGCTTTGTGCGGCGTTAATTCCGACAAACAAAGCACCAATTAGACCCGGTCCCTGAGTGACCGCGATTTTATCAATTTCACTTAGTTTTATGCCAGCATTTTTCAAAGCTTGGTCTACAACAAAGTTAATCGCTAAAACATGGTCGCGAGCAGCGATTTCTGGCACCACTCCGCCAAACTTAGCGTGGGTCTTGATTTGACTGCGAACAGTACATGAAAGCACCTTGGTGCCATTTTCAACAACAGCGGCACTAGTTTCGTCGCAGCTTGATTCAATTGCTAAAATTTTCATATCATCTCTCCATACATATAAGCAAGACCGTCTTCGTTTTCATAGTAGTTTTTAATTTCTCTAACTACCTTAAAGCCAACTTTTTCGTAAACAGAGATTGCTTGCTTGTTTGATTTTTTAACTTCTAGATAAAAAGTTTTAATGCCGGCTTGTTTAAGTGTGTCAATTGTGGCAAGAATCAGGGCAGCGGCTTTGCCAGATTTGCGGTGCTCAGGAAATACGAACAAGTTTAAAATATCGGCAACATCTACTACTTTTAGCCAAACGATATAACCAAGTAATGTATCTTCGCTAAAAAAACCATAAACCTCTCGATTTGAAAGTGACTTAAGGTCTTCGGTTTGTCCAAAGTCTTCTTTTAAAGAAGTTAAAACTAAACCTAAAGTGGGCTCATCTATTATTTTTTTGATCATAGTTAATCTCAGCTTCAGTTTTTCTTAAGTAATTTGGCTCCAAAGCAAATGCGTCTACAGAAACTAAACTATTTTCAATTAATTTCAAATTAAACTCACTACTAAACTCAGTAATTGTACTTAGTTCAATTGCTTTAAAGTCAGGTTTATTAGAAATTAGTTCGTTTAGTTCACTTTCTTTAAGTAAAGCATCACTTTGCAAGGCTTTGTTTTTTTGAAACACCCCAACATAGTAGTTTTGGTTGCGAGCAGATTTATAAATAATTGTTTTTTCTTCCTTTAAAGCAGAGGCAAACAAAGCAAGTGAAGAAATTGAGTAAGCCGGAATATTTAAGGCGTATGCCAAAGTTTTTACAATAGTAACCGCAACGCGGGTTCCAGTGTAAGAACCTGGTCCAACTCCGGCAATCACAGCTGTTAAATCGCTCTGTTTTACTGAGTTGCTTTTTAAAAAAATACTAACCTGCTCTGCGGTGTTGGCAGAAAAGTCGCGGGTATTTAGATCATAAAAACATTTAGTTTCGCCGTTTGGCCAAATTAACAACAAAATCAGAGCGTGGTTAGATGTATCTACAATTAGTTTCATTTATTTTCACCTTTAGTTAGTTTAGCAAAATCCAACATTCCGCTTTCGCCAACTTCCTTAATTTGAAAAACTCGCGAGTTTTCGCTGAGTTTTTCAATACTAATTTCAATTCGGTTTTTTGGAAGCAAATCAGTTGCCTGCCCTGGCCACTCAATTACACAAATTCCTTGGTCTATGTAGTCTTGCAGATCAAAGTCAGCACCAACTCCGTTTAACCTATACAGATCAAGGTGATTAAAAGGCATGCCAGACTTTGTTTCGTATGAACGCATAATCGTAAAGGAAGGGGAATTGACAACCGTGTCAATTCCAAGACCTTTAGCTAGTCCTTGTGTAAAAGTGGTTTTTCCGGCCGCTAAATCACCATACAACAAAATAACCGCAGGTGCTTTTAGACACTTTGCGATTTTTTTACCCAGGTTTTGGGTTTCTTTAAAGTTACTGGTAGTAAACTCTGTGTTTTTTTGCATTATTTAAACCTCTACAACCGAAATTACACCTTCTACGTTGTCTTTAAGAAGTGCCAGCAGTCCGTCAAATAAGGTTGAGTCAATTAAATTACAACCAACGCAAGCGCCGTGCATTTTAACGTAGACAATTCCTTCTTCAACGGCCACTAGTTCAATATCGCCGCCATCTGCTTGAATGTAGGGTTTTACTCGGTCAATTAACGCTTTTACTTCTTCGTACATTTTTCAGGCAGACTATTTAAAAGGTCTGCGTATTTTTGGGTTAAACTCGCCAAAAACTCAGATTTTTTAGTTTTGATGTATTCAGAAAGTTCAGGGGTGTCTAGACGTTTTAAGATAAAGTAGCCAGTGTTAAAGTTGCAAGTTGAGTTTAAGTAGTCAGGAATATAGGCAAAATTGGCCTTGCCTTCTTTTTTAGTAAAACCTTTTAGCCTCAACATATTTGCAGTCACGTCACCTACAATAAAGTCAAATTTATCATAAATTTCTGGAAAATAACGGTTTTGAAATTCTTCTTGTGAAAAAACTGACCTGTAGTCTTTAAGCAGAGTAAAGTTGCCGTAAATTGTTTCGATTAACATAGTTTTTCCTCCAAAAGTACCGTGGCTAGGCAACCGATTGCCCGGCTTTGGCCAATTAGCCCATTTTTTTCAAAAGTAGTGGCTTTAACTGAAACCAAAGGACAGTTAAGCGCTTGCATTAGGTTTTTTGAAATTAAGGTTTTTTTAAGGCCTAGTTTAGGTTGTTCAAGCATCACAGTAATATCTGCGTTTTTCACGCGGTAATTTAAGTCGTTTGCTTTCTTTAAAGCAAACGCTAAAAATTCAAAAGAAGATCTGTTTTGATTGATTTTATCGGTTTCTTTGAAGTTATCGCCCAAATCACCTGAATTTAAAGCACCTAGTATTGCTTCGGTTAGCGAGTGCAGAACCACATCTCCGTCTGAAACTGCTAAAAAGTGCTTGTCTTTTTCAATCAAAACTCCAGCAAGAGTGAGTTCTCCGTCTTTTTCAAAAGGGTGAATGTCAAAAGAACTGCCAACTAAACTAGGTTTTAAAAAGTATGATTTTGTTAGTGAAAAATCAGCAGGTGTAGTGATTTTAGGGAGTCTATTTTCAGAAAGCAACAAGGTAAACGGTTCGCTTTGTTCTGAAAACAATTCAAACTCATCTTGATAGTCGGCTTTTTTAGCAACGGATACACATTCTTTTAACTTTGTTTTTAAAAAAGACTGTGGAGTAATCGTGGTGAAGTAGTTGGTTCTGTCTAGGGTTTCGCCGTTGTAGTTTTTTAAAGACGAATAAATTGGGTTTGCTAAAACAGCACCTTGTTTAGTTTCTAAAACCGTTTTTATGTTTTCAAGGTCTTCACCTAGAATTACTGGTCTGGCAGCATCATGAACATAAACATAAGTTCCGGTTGCTTGGTTAAGTCCGGCTTTCATTGACAAAAATCTAGTTTCTTTGCCAGTTAATGTAAATACCGCTGGATTTTTAAACTCGGGGTTTGAAAAAGTATCTAATACTTCGTTTTGCGCAACCAAAATACACTCGAAACCATTTTTTAAAAAAGTGTTAACAGAGTGCATAAAAACTGGTAAGTTAACAAGATTTTTCAAGGCTTTGTTTTCACCAAAGCGAGAAGATGCACCTGCTGCTAAAATAAGCGCAGTATTTTTAAAAGGAGTGACTATATCTGTTGCTTTTACGTCGTGTGCTTCTGCTATAAATGAAACTAAGCGGTCGGCTACATGAATTAAGGTGGCGGTATAGTTAAGCGAAGCAAAATACCTGTCAATGTTGCCTTTGCCGTAGCCTAGCCTTTGGCTGTGTTCATTAACTGCTAAGCATGGCACTAAAAACAAGTCAATTTTTTCTGAGTATACAATAAAGTCAGCAGGTTCAAAAAAGTTGTAGCGTTTAATAAACTGAGTGTTGGGTTTTGGCAAAACATATCTCAGTTCATTTTCAACAAATGCTGGAAACAAAAAAACTTTGTCACTTTCTTTAGTTAAAGCAGTGATGTCTAGTTCTCCCTGAATTGGAAAGTAAAGCGCCACAGTTTTACTGCTTTGATATAGAGGATGTGCTTTGATTTTGCTTAACACAATTTCGTTTCTTTTCTGTTTTTCTAAGACTGTGTAGGTTTTTCGTTCAGCCAAAATATAGGCTCTGGCCTCTGACTTACTAAACACGATATTCATCTCCTACATACAAAAAATTACTTACGTAGTTTTCAGAAAAAGTAGTCTCAAGCGCAGTTCTGGTGGCTTTTAAAATGGTTTGCGCTGAGTTTAAGTTGTTTTCAACTAAAAACGCACCAGCCTTGGCGTTTAGTGTAAAACTTGAGCCACCAAACTCCATTTTTAAGTTCAGGTATCCGCTTTGTCTGCTAGCGCCACTTTTCAGAGCACCAAAGCGAACTAAGTCAGTCACTGTGTAGGCAAAAGTAGCCCCGCCAATTCGGTAAATCGCGCCAGTTTCTGTCACAAACGCTTTTTTTAGGTTATAAACATAGTGAGCCAGAGCCATGTTGCCAATTTCCCTGCCATATTTTTTGTTAATATTGTCAATATTGGCAACTTTGATAAAAACTAGTTCAAACTTGGTTTTGTTTTTAATTAACTGCTCTAAATCAAGCTCTAGGTCTGAGTAGTTTTTAAGTTCATCAAGTAGTTGGATGTTTGACTTACTAAAGTCAGCGGTTTCAATTAAATTAAAACAAGAAATCACGCAGTTTTCATTTTCTTTAGTTGCGCCTGCGTTTTCTTTAAACCAAATGTATTTGTTTCCGCTTTTTAGACGGTAGCGCTGAGTTTGATTGGAGTTTGGCTTAATTTCTGTGTATTTTTTAAGTACCTTAATGTAGTCATCTGGATGAATTAGTTTTTCGTATTCTGTAAACTTTAAGTTAGCGTAGTTTTTAGGCAGTTTAAGTAGTTCTAGCATAGAGGGTGAAAGCCAAATTTTGCCAAGTTGCTTGTCATACATAGTGTAGCCAGACTCAGAGATTTCAAAAAAACCCATTAGTTTTCCAGACATATCTTTTAAATCTTCTTTTAGTTTAAACACGGCGTCTTCGTGTTCTATTGCCGACATGCCTTTTAAGAGTTTACCAGTAAAAATTAACTCAGAGCCATGGTGAAAAACATTTGCGTGCAAATAAACTCGCTCGCCTGAATGGTTTTTAAACTCTAAATTAAAACTTTTGGTCTCTTCGTTGATAAAAAGTGGCTGAAAAAAAGCAGAAAAAGCGTGGTTCGTGCAGTCTTTGGTGTTAAGTTTTGCAACACGCGAAGTTTTTAGAAATAAATCCAAAAATCGATATCTTCTGGCTTTTAAAACTGAGCGGTTAAGTTCTAAGGCAAGGTTTTTAGAAATTGACTTAATGTAGCCGTTTGGAGCCAAATATAGGTAAAAGTTGTTATCAGTGTTTTCATATCCAGTAAGCACAGTATGTTCGCTGAAAATCAAAATCAAGTTAGTTAAAACAAGGGAAAAAACAAAGGCTTGAACGGTAACTTGCGGATAAATTAGGAAGTTAAGAGAAATTGCCGGAGTTAAATAAACTAAAAGTGGGGCAGTTGCTAAAATTAAAATTTCGGCAAACAAAAATAACACAGCAGTGGTGTGTCGTTTTTTTCTAGTTGCTCCAAGTAGTGCAAAAACCAAAGAAACTACTAACAGAACAGTAAATAAAGAAAGTAGTGCGATGTGTAGTTTAGACATTTAAAAAGTTTATCTGGCTAAAAAGAACAGCAAAAGAAAACAAGTAGTGGCGGCCAGGAAAGCCAAGCCGAATGCAAATGTTTTGGATTTAAATAGCGTATATACCTTGGTTTGAGAAAGTAAGAAAGCCAGTGATGAAATGGGCGAAAATAAGTATACTGAGATTTTTTTAAATATTTTAATGATTTTTTTCATGTTTTTGCCTTTTTTTTAAACGTATAAATTTAAGTAACTTCTCAGTTGCTCAACGTCTTTCATTTTAATCAAAACCCCATTGTAGGCAATCGAAATATTGCCGGTTTCTTCAGAAACAACTAAGGTCAAAGCATCGGTTTCTTCAGAAATACCAAGAG
The DNA here is from genome assembly GCA_963544405.1 of uncultured Acholeplasmataceae bacterium. Taxonomy (GTDB): domain Bacteria; phylum Bacillota_I; class Bacilli_A; order Acholeplasmatales; family Acholeplasmataceae; genus CALISC01. The sequence continues at coordinate 41,570 of CAUUEZ010000002.1, read as the reverse complement.
CCGCACGGTGTCGAGAACCGGTGGTTTTATCTGCCAGTTCTGTTTTTGAAATTGTAAAATAAGCACCAGCACAAATCAAAGTGTCGTTTTTAATAATCACCGCTCCGTCGTGCAAAGGAGTGTTGGGTGTGAAAATATTTAAAAGTAGTTCTTTGTTGACGGTTGAGTTTAAAGGAATGGCTTTCTCAGCGTAATGGCTAAGTGAGTTGTATTTCTCAAAGCAAATAATTGCTCCAATTTTACGGTAAGAAAGCACAACTGCCGCTGATATTACTTCTTCTTTAGTTTCAATTGAACCGTGTGTAGTTGCGCGCTCTTCTTTTGCTTTAAAGACCTTAGTGATTGCTTTTTGAACATCGGCAAGTGAGTAAATTAAATAGCCTATAAAAAAAGTAAAACTAAAAGACAAGGTCAAAGGTAGGGCTTTTTTTGAAAACATAGCACTGCGGCTAAACCAAAAAAAGTAAAGTGGGATTAAAAAAAGTAGAGCCACTAAAAAATAAACGAAGCCAAAAAAGTTGCGTTTTGAAACAGATGCAATTCTGATTGTAAAGTAAACCAGTAAGAAAAATAGAATTGAAATAAAGACTATATCTATGGTGCCAAATTTTAAAAGTGTATTCATATTTTTTGACCTCTTTATATAATATTATATAAAAAAACGGGTATTTTCGCAAAGGAAATACCCGTTTTTTAAGCCTAAATTTGTTTAGTTTTAGTTAGTCTAAAATTGATGAAATTAGAGTTTTAAGTCCTTGATACTCAGAGTTTAAAACTGAGTTAAAATCAACTTCGGGTTGGTTTAGAAGTTGGAGTTCTAAGACGTTTCTTGACTTTTTGTTTAAGTTAGGATTTTGTTTGTTGCCTTGGAAAAAACAGTTTGTGCGACTATCTAAAACCAAGTCTGGTTTAAGTCCGTGTAGTTTTAGTTGCATGGCCATTTGATTAACTCCAACTATCCCTAAGTTCAAAAACTCACCTTGTCCAAGTTCATCGATGTCGGTCATTCTAATCAATGCTATGTATTTTAAAAAAATCTTAAAATTACCAATTGCCCCTAAGTTGTTTAAATAAAAGTAAACTGGGTCAAAGTATAGTTTGAATTTGAGTTTTTTATCAGTCAAAGTTTTTAAAGCAAGGTGGTCTTGACTTTCTTTTAACTGGAAAATAATTTTAAAACCACGAAGTAGCCACTTTAGTTTAAGTAGTTCTTTTTTTAATTCTAGTTTAGTGTTTTTTAAAAAAATTGGACGAATTAAAATGGTTTTGACATTTAACTCTTTTAGTCTTTTTAAAAAAAGTAGACTAGCAGGCTCTGTAAGTTCTGAGTAAGTGTCGTAAACTGGTAAATACACAGAATTGATTTTAAGTTTAAGTTCTTTTAGTTTACTGAACTTTTCTTCATTTAAGTTAGTCAACAAATCAAAAAAAGAAATCAGGCCTACTTGATTTAGAGTAATCTCTGTATCTGGCTTAAACTCACTTAGTCTAGAGACTACTGTGGTAAGTGTATCTGTTTCAAAATAAGATAAATTTACAATTGTTTTCATTTGACAATCTCATGCATCGCAATAGACCCAGCAACTGCGACATTTAAACTCTCAACATTTTGTGTGTTGATTTTAAAGTTAGTGTTTAGAAAAGGTTTTAACTCAACTGGTATCCCAGCGCCTTCGTTTCCTAAAACTAAAACTAGTTTGGAGTTAGCTTTTTTAAAGTTATGTGGTTCTGTGTGCTCAGTTCCAATAATTTCGTATCCTTGATTTTTAAGTTCAGTAAGTTCTTTTACAAGGTCTGTTCGAATTGTTGAACATCTAAAAATGCTTCCCTTGGAAACTCTAACCGCAGTTTCGTTAAAAGCGTCTGCTGTTTTTTCTGAAAGCAAAACAGTCTTAAAGCCAAAAGCCACCGCTGAGCGAATTAGTGCACCAACGTTTCTAGGGTCTTGAATGTCAGCCAGGCAAAGAATTTTATCTGAGTAAATCTTAGTTTCTGGAATCTTACAAACCACCACCGGACTAAGTTCAGTTTTAGTTTCTTTAAATAAAGCAAACACAGGTTTGCTGACCAAAATTGTTGGAGAATCTGCAAGTTCACAAGATATCACTTCTTTGACTAAATTAGCCTCATAAGCCTCTTTTACAAAGTCAGGGCCATAGGCTAAAAACAGTTTATTTTCGTCTCTGGATTTCTTTTTTAAAAGCGATAAATATAGTTTAATTTCTTTATTTTCTTTAGAAGTAATTTCGCGCATTTACTAGTTTTCCTTTAAAATTTCTGGATACACTGAACTAAAGTCAAGACCAAACTCAGATGGCAAATAAGTGTCTTCTGACTTTATGGTAAGCGATAAAATAGATGAGTTTAGGCAATTTTCAATTAACTCTGGTTTGTTAATTTTATCTTCGTATTCTTTAGTTAAACTTAATTTTGGGGAAGTTGTCGGGTTTTTAGGAAGATAAACTGTGCAACAGTCTTCAAATGGTTTAATTGAAATTAAAAAAGCACCAATTTGTTTAGAAATAGCGATTATTTCGTTTTTATCCATACCTGCAAGTGGTCTGAAAACCGGCAGAGACACACCTTCGTTAATTGTGTAGATTGACTGCAAGGTTTGAGAGGCAACCTGGCCTACTGATTCTCCGGTAAAAACACCAAGAGCGCCGACTTTTTGGGCAACGGCTTCTGTAATTTTATACATAAATCTGCGCATCACAGTAATTATATATGCATCTGGCACCTTTTTTAAAATTTTTTCATGAGTTTCCTTAAAAGCCACAACATGGATTTTAATTGAGTTTCCAGGCATGTATTTAGCCAAAACACGGGCTAATTGAAAGACTTTATCTAAAGACTCAACTGGAGTTAGCGGAGTTGACTCAAAATGAATTAGTTCAACCAAACAACCCTTTTTAATTGCAGAAAACGCAGCAACTGGAGAATCTATTCCACCACTTAAAAGGGTTAAAACTTTGCCAGAAATTCCAACAGGCAAGCCACCAATTAACGGGTATTTTTTAAAGTAAATATAAGTTTTGTTTGGTTTGATTACAGCGTGTAAGGTGTTTAAGGGAGTGTGTACATCTACTTTTAAGTGTTTGGTTTGATGCTTTAAAATATAGCCAGCAAGTTCTTTACAAAAAGTTTGTGAATCTGGTGAAAATTGCTTATCTACGCGCTTTACTACTACTTTAAATGTTGAGTTTTCTGTAGTTTCTTGTTCAACTACTGCTAAGGCTTTTGCTTTAATTTCGCTAGCCTGACTGTCTGCAAGGTGAATAAAACTAAATGAAGAAAAACCAGTAAGTAGGTAAAGTGAGTCCACTACTTTTTGTTTGTTTTCCTTAGAAAACTCCAATAAAACATGGTCATATAAAAATTCAACTTTAACGCAGTATAAAGCTGTTTTTTCTTTAACCAAAAGGTTGGCTGCTTTTTTAAATGCTTTGATGTTTTTTCCTTTTAACATCAAGTCACCGAATCTAAGTAATATATATTGATTTTCCATAAATAATACACCTTTTTTGCAGTATTTTAATATAAAATTGTCTTTTTTTGTCTATACTATTATATAATATTAGCGACGCAATTTAATGTTGTGGAGGAAATATGGCAAAAAAAATTATATATATTTTTACCCTAATTTTAACTGCATTGGCGCTAGCATCTTGCTCAACTTCAGACAAAGCAGCACTGTTTGAATATAGGCTAAAATTAGCAAAAGGTGAAACTCAAAAAACCTTGAAATCTTCTTTTAACTTAGATTCACTTATCAAAGGCAAAACTGTTAAATGGGAACTAGATACACCAAATAAAAATGTAATTAGACTAGAAAAAACTACTGTGGTGGTTGAACCTGGTGACAGAGAAGTTACTGCTATTTTAAAAGCAACTTACGAAGATTTTTATCGTGAATTTGAATTAGTTGTACCAAAAAGTTCAGCACCTACTCCACAACCTGGCCCACAACCTAAGCCAGAACCAGAACCACAGCCAAATCCACCAACTCCAAAACCAGAACCCGACCCAGATCCTACTTATGAAACTGAAGGCGATCCTGAACCAGAAGCACCACTTACTCCACTAGTTGATTTAAAAGATAAATTAAGTCTACCTGCAAACGACCCTAAGTTTAAACCACACAGCACTAAGTCTGATTTAGTGGGACACAAAACTAGACTTAAAGGTAAATACATCACAAGTTCAAACGCACCTTTAATGGCAATTACTATGCTTGAAGAAGAAGTACCTTATATTTCTGTTAAAAATTTCTTTAAAGGACTAGATGGTATCGTTGACTTTAATCAACACAAATACGAATACGTCTACCAAGGACACAAATATGAATTGGTTAAAAAAATGGAAGTTGAAGAAACTAAGACTAAGACCATTGTTAAACTAGTTATTGAAACTAACAAAATTAAACCAGAGTCTCCAGATTTAGCAAAAGAAGAATACACCTTTATCTACGAACACACAGCACAACGTTTCGTAATTGGTGATGCTAAATTTTTAGAAGAAGTGTTTGCCTACAACGAAGCGTGGAATGAGCCTGAACCTGCTTACGCAAACTATAGGATAACTAAACTAAGTTTAACAAACGTAAGACCTTTAACTTACGAACTTAACCGCTATAAACTAGGTTCTTATCAAACTAAAGACGACAAAGTTTTACTGCCACTGGCTATTCTTTCTTTAGTTTTAAACTCTGAGACAAATGAACGCGCAACTTACTACACTGGTTCACTTATTTACACAAATAAGCTGGTAGGTCGTGGCGAAGGTGAAATTGCTCAGGCTGAGAAAGACGAAAATGTCTATGTAAACTCATTTAAAACTGAAATGCCAAAATCAGTTTCTGGCTTTACTTGGAAAACCATGGCTTTCTTTTTTAACACAATTTACGGAAACATTCCTTTACGTAAAACAGCAAATGATGCTCTTGAAAAGTTTGCCGACAAAATTTTGAGCACCAAGTCAGACGACGTCTATTTCGGGATGAGAGAAGTGATTAAAGCCTTGGATGACTTGCACACCGGTGAAGATAAAAACGTTTCTCTTTACGCAGATAACGAAGAACCTGAAGAAAGTAAATTTTTTATCGGTTTTTGGAATTTGTTAGAGGCGAAGCAAAACTTTTCCGACAGAAAACTATACTCAGTCTCTCAAGACGGAAAAACTGCAATTATTAACTTAAAAGGTTTTGAAATTGACTATGAAGATGAAAACGGAGATCCAATTTTGGGTACAGTTAAACAGTATATTAAGGCAGTTAAAGAAATTAAAAGCAAACATCCTGGTGTTGAAAATATTGTTATCAACATGGCTGCCAACGGTGGTGGTGTGGTAGCGGCCGCTGTAGACCTGGCTGCGCTAATTGCGGGACCTGGCAAATCTATTACCTACTCTGAATACCACCCAATTACCGGTCAACGCAGAACTACTACTGTTCAAACTAAATACACAAATGCTGAAGTTCCTCGCTTTAAGAACTATTTTGTGCAAACTTCAGGGTCTACTTTCTCGTCAGGTTCAATGTTTACAGGTATGTTTAGAGACAATAACTTAGGTAAAGTAATTGGCTTTAAAACCCAAGGTGGGGCGTCGGCTACTACTCCTGTACACTTCCCGCTTGGTATGGTTGCCTACTACTCTTCAAATAATGTCTATGTTACTGAAAAGAAAGACATTAGAGCAGCACACAGCGAGGCGGAACTTGGAATTGAACCAGACTATAAATATACAACCAAGGACAACAAATCAGGTGCAAAAAAACTATTTGACGCAACTTGGGTGGCAAGTCAGCTTAAATCAGCCGGCTATATTTCTTAAAAAGTGAACACACCTTTTATTGATTACCACGCACATCTTGCCTCTATTGAAAAAGACCAAGATAAGGTTTGTGAAGAAAACGAAAAAAAATGCAAAGAAAATAACACTAAATACATAATTTGTGGAACTGGTGCAAGCGACAACGCGCGCACTGTTGAACTCGCACGCAAATACAAAACTTACGCAACTATTGGAATTGACCCTCAAAACTGCCAAGACAGTTTTGAGGAGTTAATTGAGCTTTGGGATAAAAACAAAGATATAGTTGTAGGGTTTGGAGAAATAGGAATAGACCTTTATTGGCGCCAAGATAATTTTGATTTACAAAAAGAGATTTTTTTAAAACAAATTGAGTTCGCTTCTAAAAACAGCATACCCGTAGTTATTCACGGAAGATCTGCTTACAAGGAAGTTTTTGACTTAATTTATCCATATAGTGGTAAATTAAAAGGCTCTATTCATTGTTTTGACGGTGATTTAGATATTGCTTTGAAGTTTGTAAATAAAATGCAGTTTATGATAGGAATTGCTGGGATAGTTACTTTTAAAAATGCAGATGCTTTAAGAGAAATGGTAAAAAAAATTCCGCTTGATAACTTACTGATTGAAACAGATAGTCCTTTTTTAGCACCAGGTAAATATAGAGGAAAAAAATGTTTACCATATATGGTCGAAGAGACTTACAGGGCTGTTGCTGAAATTAAAGAAGTTAGTATTAGTCAATTAAAAGAAAATGTTAAAAATAACTTAGTGAAAATGTTAGGTATAGAATTATTATGAATTTTGATATTTTATTTTCAAGATACTGTTCTTTACTCGAAAACAAAAAACAAAAAATGCCACTAAAAACTAAATTTGCCTTGGCCTTATTTGTTTTGTTTATGTTAGTAATCGCTACTCTATTTTTGTTTTACATCTTTAACACTAAATTAGTTTATTTAGCGAGCTTTTTGATTTTATTAACTGTATTTTTAATTTTTTTGCTTTTTTTGGCTTTTAAAAATAAAGAAAATAATGTTGATACTGAAAATGAATGTAAAAACTCAGAAAAATACATTAAAGAAGTGATTGAAGTTCTTGAAAGTTGTGGTGTAAATATTCAAAAGACTGATGTTCTTAATTTATTGATTGAAGAGGCGAAGGAAAAGCAAAATAGCAATTTTTCAGTTAGTTTAAACAAAGCAATAACAATACTTAGCTCTCTTTATTATTTGATTGTTACACTTGTTTGCAAAGCGCTGTATGATAAGTATGGTTTTTGGAAACTGATTATCTTTTTAGTTTTTGCTGTATTCTTCTTTTTTGTTATAAGTTTGTTTTTTCAATTTATAAAGTCTTTTACCAAACAACATTTTGAGTTTAAGTATATGAAACAGAACAAGTTCATATATGATTTAAAGCAAATTAAAATTTTTTACAATACAATAACGAAGTTATAACCCATATAACTTTGCACCAATAAGTTATGGCTATTTTAAAACAACCCAATTGCCTTTTTTGTCTGTACCTTCTCTTTTAATATAACCTTTTTCCTTTAGTCCTTTTAAATATCGTTCTGCTGTTCTCTTTGTTTTATGTAGTAATGTTGCGATTTTATCAGTGGTTAGCGTTGGTTCCTTTAAAAGCAATAAAGTAATTTTTTGCTCGATCTTATTTAATTTTAAATCTGTTTCTAGAGAAACGTTAATACCTGTTTTAATTTCTTTAACAACTTTTTCGTTGAAAGGTATAGATACAATAATATAATTATCGCTAATTTCAAAAACACCTTTCCCATAGTTTTCAATAATAATCGGTATGCCGTGTCCTGTGTGGTCTACTATATCTAGATCTGAAAATATCTTCATTAGTTTAGCATTTCTAGGTTTACTAATACCTAGAAAAAAATCTTTTAATTTTAAGTTATAAGGAAGACCTCCGTGCGATAAAATTTCAATTCTATCGCTAAAAAACGAAACTTGCGGCTCTGCGATAGACCAATCATTGTGAACTATTGCGTTAACAATAGCTTCGTTTACACTGTCGTAATGAAATAAAAAAGTGTCTTTTCTTGGTCTAACTGAAGTATCTGAAAGACAAATGTTTTCCGCGGCAATTCTGTTCATAAGTTGGCGATATCCAAAAATTATTGATTTGTTTCCGTAATTACTCCTTTGTGATAACGCGGCTTTAGTTTTCCCACTAAATTTTACAAATATTAAAGAAAATCGACTATTATCAGAAAGCAGTTCAGCCATTTTGTTGTATTTTCCGCTACTGTTTATTAACGTTAGATTAGTTTCAAAAGTTTCTTCATTTAATTTATAGCCAAATTCTAAATAGGAGTTTTTTAAAGTTTGAAATGATAAAATTGGTAAGTTAGTAGCGGAAGATGCTAAAACATCGTCGTCAAAAAATTTTTGTTTATATCTTACTCTAATTTGTTCTGCATCCATTTCTCTTGAAGAAGAACCCACCCTAATGGCACATCCGCTTGTTGAAAAACCATACTTTTTTATACAATACAAAGGAGATATACCTTTTTTTACAATTACCACTACAACAAGAATACCATTTATGCTTTCTAGTTCTGTTTTTACCATGTCTTGTGCGCTTGGTTCTATTTGTGTAGTGATAATGTCGCAAATTGATCTTAAAATTTGGTCAATATCAGAAACACCGACAACTTTTCCATCATTATCGACACCTATGTATATTTTTCCGCCCTCTGCATTCAAAAATGCGACAATTTCTTTTACAATTTGGTTAGTGTATTTTACCTTTAATTCAACTTTATTTGACTCAACCAGCATAACTCCTCCATAAATTTAAAATATCATATCTAGCGACAAATTTCAATTAAAATGCGACATTTACACCGACATTTACACCGACATTTACACCGACATTTACACCGACATTTACACAAAAAAATACCTGGGCTTTTTACAAAGATATAACTAATACTGGGTTAAAAAATTTTTTTAAATTATTGTGCTAAATATGGGTTTATAGCCTAAAATATGTGCAATTTGCGAATCTGCATAAGTAGGAATTTAAATCGGGTTTAATATAGTAGTTGTAGTTGGGAATTCTTTAATTTATCAAAAATAGTAAAAAACGCCTAATCAGGCGTTTTTTTTAAAAAAAATACTTATTTATTTTTGGCAGGCTAGCAACTTTTCAATTTTATCAGGGTCTTTTTCGATTCCTGAAGACAAGCAAACATGTCCGTCTTTAGTAATTAAAATATCGTCTTCTATTCTAACTCCGATTTTCTCATCTGCTATATAGAGACCTGGTTCACAAGTTAAATACATTCCTGCTTCCATGGGTTTAGTGTAGTCGCCGGTGTCGTGAACATCTAAACCCAAAAAATGTCCAACCGAGTGGTAGTAATATTTGCCAATTTCTTCAGGCTTCTTAATTAAGCCAATTTTAAGGCTTTCTTCAATTAAGACGTCACGAGCAATTTTGTTATACTCAGGCCAAGTCAAACCCGGTTTAAGTGCTGCCATTGCTTTAGTTTGAGCCTTTAGCACGATATTGTAAATTTGTTTTTGTCTTGCGGTAAACTTGCCATCAACTGGGTAAGTTCTGGTGATATCTGAAGCGTAATTTTGGAAGTTCACGCCCACATCGCAAACACATAAAGTATTTGGCTCTACTTTGTCTGAGTTGACAACGTAGTGCAGGGTAGTTGAGTTTTTACCACTTCCAATAATTGAAGCAAACGAAGTTCTAGTATTATTTTTCTTAAGTACGTAGTTGTATTCCGCTTCAATGTCGTATTCATAAATTCCAGACTTTATGTTTTTGCGAATGGCAGCAAGCGCATCGGCTGTCACGTCTACTGCTTTTTGCAAGCACTTAATTTCTTCTTTATCTTTAATCATTCTGAGACTCGCGATTTTTTGGTGCACATTTTGAATAGTTAGTTGCGGCAGAGTTTGTTTAACAAAGTCTGCAAACTTATAACTATCTGAATACAAAAAGTCAGTCTCTAAGTTTAAGTAAAGAGTGCTGATCTCACCAAATACAGCAGAGCGAGTAGCCTCGGTTAAGCCTTGAATGTATCCTTTTAATTTAGAGATATTTAAAACTGTGTCAATTTTAGCAATTTCTCCGGCTGCTTTTAAGGTCAAGCGTTCGCCTACCCATAGGGCAATTGTTGCGTCGGTTTCTTCTTTAAATAAAATAGTTTGCGTGCTGTCTTTACCTTTGATTAAGCAAAGTACGCAGTTGTCTTCGTTAACTCCGGTTAAATAATAAAAATCACGGTTTACTTCAAACGGAAAAGTTTGGTCTGCTGAGTACTTTAACTCAAAACCAGAGAATACCAGAGTAATTGAACCTACTGGCAGCAGGTTAAATAAATTAGTTCGTCTTTTTTGAAAGTCCACAAAATTAACCTTTCTTATTTAATTTTCTTAATTTTTTTCAAAACTTGGCTCTTAATTGACTCAAGTTCTTCAACTGATTTGGCTTTTGAAGAGGTATGAACAGAGAAGTAAATCTTAATTTTTGGTTCAGTTCCAGAAGGACGAACTGTTACCCAAGAGCCGTCTTCTAGGTAGTATTTTAAGAAATTTTGTTTAGGTAGAGTAATTTTTTCAACTTTGCCTTCTTGATAAGTTCTGGTTTGTGCCTTGTAGTCTTCTACTTTAACAATTGTGTGTCCTTTTAACTCAAGTCCAGTTTCTCGGAAGTTTTCAACAATACGCTGAATACGTTCAGCGCCTTCAAAACCTTTTAAGACAATGTTTTCAGTGTACTCAAGATAATATCCGTATTTTTCGTAAATTTCATCCAAGTAATCTACGATTGTTTGGTTGCGACCCTTTAGCCAAGATGCAAGTTCTGAAAACATATAAGCGGCCTGCAAAGCGTCTTTATCTCTGGTGTGTTCACCTAAAATAAAGCCAATTGACTCTTCGCAGCCAAATACGTATTGTCCTTCTTTTAGTTTATTCATTTCACCAGCAATAAACTTAAAGCCAGTTAGAGTGTAAACAAACTTAAGTCCAAAGTCTTCGGTCATCACACGAAGTAAGTCAGTAGTAACTACAGTTGAAATCACAACTCCGTCTTTAGGCAGAGTTCCTTTTTCTTTTCTTTGAGAAAGTGTGTAGTAAAGCAGAGCATGTGCCATTTGGTTTCCGTTTAAAAACACAAAGTCTTTGTTGTGTTTAACGGCCACACCTATGCGGTCTGCGTCTGGGTCTGACATTAAAATCAGTTCGCAGTTTTCTTTTTGGGCGTAAGGATAAAGTCCATCCCAGGCTTTGATAAACTCAGGGTTGACAACTTTAACATTTGGAAAATCTGGGTCAATTGTCATGTGTGGCAGGTATTTAACTACGTTAAAACCTTTTTGTTCCAAGTAACGCGGAATAATAGTTGCGCCTGTTCCGTGAACTGGTGAAAACAAGACAGAGACCGGGTCTTTTGGTTTGTTTAACTGAATTTTGTCGCAAGCCTTAAAGAATGCTTTTTCAACGTCTTCAAGAACATACTCAATTAGTTTTGGGTCGTGTTCTGTTTCTATTGAAAACATGTCTTTAATTGCGTTAATTTTTTCAACTACTGCATTTGCCTCGTCAACTTCCAGTTGCGCACCTGTGTGATTATAAACTTTATATCCGTTGTATTCTTTTGGGTTGTGAGAAGCGGTGACCATTACACCAAATCCAGCGTTTAGATAACGAACTGCAAACGAAACCATTGGAGTGGGGCGAAGTTCTTTAAATAAGTAAACCTTGATGCCAGCGTGAGCAAGTACACTAGCGGCCTCTTCTGCAAAGTCTTTTGAGTGGTGGCGGTTATCATAACAAATCACCACACCTTGGTCTTTATAAGTTTTAGTTGCTAAAATATAGTCAGCCAGACCTTTTGAGCAACGTCTAACTGTAAAGATGTTCATACGGTTAGTACCAGGTCCAATTAGTCCGCGCAGACCACCTGTTCCAAATTCCAAGTCTTTATAAAAAGACTCTTTGATTTCTTTTTTGCCAAATTTCTTTAATTCGTCTTGTAGGTATTGAGGAAGTTTTTCTTGGTTTAACCACTGTGTATAGACTTCCATTTCTAAACTTAATTTTTTATCAGCCATTTTTTCCTCCTAAAATTAAATTAGCCAGTTTAATCATTCCTTTAAAAACTAAAGTATCGTCGTATTTTAAAGGTAGACTTCCTTTTAGTTTTTTTAAAAAAAACTGAGCAGAACCCCCAGTTAAATAAACTGTTTTTATGGTTGGATTATCTTTATATATTATACGCAAAAATTCAGAAATTTCAAAACACGACGAGAAGTAAATCCCACTATCTAGGCAATCTTTGGTGGTATTGCCAAGCAAACTTTTCGGAATTTTTGGAGTGTGCTCGGAAAGCAAAGCGCCTTTGGAAATCAGGCTGTATTTTAAATTGTAGCCAGGTGAAATTGCAGCACTTTCTATTTGATTTTTATATATCAGTAGATATTTATTAAAAGTACCAATATCGGCAATCAAAGCGCGTTCATTTTCTGATGCCGAAAAAACTAAAGCCATGAGGTCAGCGCCAATATCGCTTGGGAAACTTTCTTTAATTTCTACTGGTAATTTCAAATAAGTTAGTTCTGTAAACTCACATTCTTGTTCTTTTAAAACTGCAGTTAAAATTTCTGTTGCTTTTGGCACAACTGAAATAAAGTAAATTTGTGTTTTTTTAATTATGCAGTCTTTAATTAAAGTATCTGCAAGTTTTTTATCAAAATCTTTAGTTAAAACTGAGGTTATCGCTTTTATTTTATTTTCTGAAAAAACTGCAGTTTTTACTCTGGTGTTGCCAATGTCTATTAAAAAAATTTCACTCGCCATCATTAATTGCCTCATCTAGATTTTCAGCCTTATTTAAAAAGTGTTCTTTGTAAGTAAATTGAACTACGGTGTAAATTGGCACACAAATTAACAGTGAAAGCAGGGTTTCCAAAACTGTGTTAAAAGAAATTATTGATAAAAATAACTTACCAGCATTTGGTGGATAGAGTTTTTTGACATACAAATATAAAAATAGAGCTCCTAACACCATTGTTGAATAAATTATTTGACTTAAAATTACGGTGTTGGCAATAACTAAAGTTTGTTTTTTAAAGGTCCAGGCAAACAAAATAAGAGAACCTATAAATAAAACAGAAGTTAGCGTAAATACAAATATTTTCATGCCACGACTGTAGGTTTTAGTAAGTTGGACTAACGCAAAATAAACAACTCCAAAGAAAATAAGATAAAGCGTAAACAAAACTGCTTTTTTCCAAATTCTTTCTTCGCCGATTTTTCTAAACATAGCGTAGATAAAAACAGCAATAAAACCAAAGAAAACTCGGGCGGGAACTGCGACTAAAAAGTTTTGAAACGCCAGGTCTATTGGAGAAGTTGCAAAAGCCAGGGCATAAAGCCAGGAGTTTAGTCCAAAAATACTTGCAAGTAAAACTGTGTAGTACCATGGCAAAACACCTAAAGAAAGCAGCACAAACACCGGAATTATAGTTAGCGAAACCGGGGGGATTTGAATAAAACCGATTTGCGGAACCCAAGAAAATAAGATAATAAGTGCTGCAAATACTGCAAAAATAGAGGCATCAATCAGTCTTTTTTTATTTTTTAAATTCATTTAACAAGTTCTTTCTTTTTAGTAGATAAACATCGCATCGCCAAATGAAAAAAACATATAGTCGTTTTCAATTGCGTGTTGATAGGCACGAAGAGTATCTGCTTTGGTCCAAAAAGCAGATACAAGCATAATTAGCGTTGATTTCGGTAAATGAAAATTAGTAATTAAACCAGATACCACTTTAAAGTGGTAGCCTGGATAGATAAAAATGTCGGTCTCGGCGCTAGTTTCCGCGAAACCTACATTTTCTTGATAAGCAGACTCAAGAACCCGAACAGAAGTAGTGCCACAAGCCACAATTCTTCTTTTTTCTAAAAGTGCTTTGTTTAAGACACTAGCAGTTTCTTTGGTGATAAAGAAAGTTTCCTTATGCATTTTATGATCAAGCACATTTTCAACAGTCGGTGGGCGAAAGGTGCCAAGGCCAACGTGCAAAGTAACTTCAGCAATCTCAACACCTATGTTTTTAAGTGCAGTAAGTAACTCTGGTGTAAAGTGAAAGCCAGCGGTAGGTGCCGCGGCAGACCCGTCAATTTTTGCGTATACCGTTTGGTAGTCTGCTTTGTTTTCGCATTTAGTTTTAATGTATGGAGGTAGCGGCATTTCACCGATTTCATCTAAAATCTCAAATAAATTGTCTGTGTAGTTTAATTTAAGCGAGGTTATGCCTTCTTCTTTTAACTCAACAACTTCTGCAGTTAATTTCGCAGAAAAAGTAATAATAGTGCCGATTTTTAATTTCTTTTGTGGCTTTGCAAGTGCTTCAAATACGCTTTTTTCAATGGGTTTGAGTAAAAGCACTTCTACTGCACCACCAGTTTCTTTTTGACCGTGTAGGCGAAAAGGCACAACTTTGGAGTTGTTTAAAACCAGAACATCGCCTGGTTGAAAATAATTAAGAATGTCTGAAAAATTAAGATCAGTTAAACTGCCAGTTTCTCTGTTGCAGACCAAAAGTTTAGCATCGTCTCTTTTTTGATAAGGAGTTTGCGCTATTCTTTTAGGGTCTAAATTAAAATTAAACTCGTCGACTTTCATAGTAAAAATTATAGCAACTAATTAGTGCTTTAAAGTAAATTGATTTGACTAACTTTTTCAAAAATAGTTAGTGTTGAGTTTTTCGCGATTTTGTTAATTTCTGCTTTTAATTCTGGGTGTTTTTTAAGTTTTCTCTGAATTAGTCTGCTCAGAACACTTTCTTTAATTTCAGCATTTGGTTCAAACTCATCAACTCGCCAATCTGGAAACTCAAATTCAAAATCGGGAAAACCTAGAAAATAGTAAATTTGCTCAATTATTTGGCCTGCTTTATTTAGTATTTTTACCTTAACAAAATAACCGTTTTTGTCAAAGCCGATAACTTCGCCTTTGCCAAAAAAACTTTCTTTAGTTTTTTTAAAAAACTTACTTTGCTCATCTTGAGGAAGGTCGCTAAACTGCTCTGCATGAATGTGATCTACGTGATCAATTATGTAGTTTTTGCCGTCAAAATAAGTAATTTCTTTTGCATCAAAAATTTCTGGATACTTACTTAAAAAAGGAGTGTTATTTAAAGTAAACTGCGTAGTTCTGTTAAAGTATGTGTATTCACTTAAACTACTGAACTTAGAGTTGTCTAAATTAAGTTTTTTAATGGTGCTTTTGCTTAAATTATTTTGAAAATCAAAGGTATGAAAGTTTGTTGAATTGCTTAGATTTAGTTCAGAAAGGTGAGTGAGTTTATTTAAAAAAGTAAGATTAGATAACGTATCTGAGTAAGTAATTTCTAGATATTTAAGTTTACTTAAATTGCCTAACAAAGCGAAATTATTGTTATTTACTCCTTTGATTTTACTTAGTGTTAAGCCAGATAAATTTGTTAGTTTAGAGATATTGTCAAGAGAGTTTAGAGTAACTTTATTTAGTTCTAACTTAGTGAGTTTGTTTCCAAAATCTGCATTAGATAAATCAAAATTACCTTCAATTTTAAGTGATTTTAAGTTGCTGTTCTTTAAAGTATTAAAATCAAAAAAAACAGGCTTTACGTCGTCATAGTTCAATTCAAGTTCATCTAAACTTACTGTATTTAGTAAATTAAGATTTGTGATTTTTGTGTTATTTTTTAGTACCAGTCCAGTAATGTTTCGGTGTTTTTTAAGTAGTTTTATAAGTTCTGTGTTGTCTAAATTTTTTGGGGAAACTAATGTTTTTAAATTAGTAAATTGTGAAATAAATAGATAGTCTTCTGCGGTATTTTTTTTATCAAAATAACTGGCATTTAAGTTTACATAAGTTACCTTAGTTAAAAACAGAGGTATCTCAAATTTATCTGTTTTAGGAGTTTCTGAAAAATAAATTAAATCGGAATTTTGTGTAAGCAAACTTACAGGTATGTTTTTTTGAGTAAATTCGGTTTTTAAATAATCGTATTGCGCAGCGTTTAAATCTCTAACCGAAAAGTTGTTTTCTTTTTCTTTACTAAAAGTAATAATTTCTGGGTAAGTTTGAAAAAACAAAGTCTTTCCGTCTTGAGAATAAACTTCTGCAATCACCAAAGCGTGGTCATACTCATCAGTTAAAACTATATTGCTCTTTGGAGTTTTTAAAGTGCCTGAATACACTATTCTATAGTTTACATCTGCTGTTTTTTTAACTAAATACTTAAAAACAAAATCTCCTGGATACGAAAAATTTGTGATATTTAGCTCAAGCGTTGAGCCTTTTTGATAAGTCTTAAAATAATCAAAGTTAACTTTTTCTTTATCTAACTTCTCATATTTTAAAACAAAGCCATTTCGATTTGCTGAAAACCTACCGTTTTTTGTTTTAATTTCTTCGCCATATTTATCGTAAACTGCTTTAACTAACTTACCTGGCTTATTAAAGTCATTTATACTATATTCTTGTATTACTGCGCAACTAAACAGTGCAAAAATCAAAAAAAGTGTGATTATAAAAGAAAAGACTTTTTTCATTTTTTATTCCTTTCTTTGGTAATTATATACCCTTGTAAAATAATTTGCGAATGATTTGCAATTAAACTAAAAACCGTAAATAAAGCCAAAAATTGTGCTGTTTACTGTGGTATAATTTTTAAGAAATATGTTAAACAAAGAAGACCTGATAAAAACATTTCAAAATATTTTTAAGTCAACCCTAGACTTCAAAAAGTACGAAAGTGTTTTTGACAAAATTATTAAAGAACTTGCAATTTCAACCAAAGAAATTCGCAGTCTTGAAGAGAAAATCAACAGCCAAATTCAGGCTAATATTTTGTTTATAGACAACAAAATTCATGAATATAAACTAAAAACTAAAGATATTTTTAATGAAGTTTCAGAAA
Organism: uncultured Acholeplasmataceae bacterium; assembly: GCA_963544405.1. Taxonomy (GTDB): domain Bacteria; phylum Bacillota_I; class Bacilli_A; order Acholeplasmatales; family Acholeplasmataceae; genus CALISC01. The sequence continues at coordinate 24,787 of CAUUEZ010000002.1, read as the reverse complement.
AACAAGCAGAGTTTAGTCAAAAACTTTTAGAAAAAGAAACTGAAATGGAAAAGTTTGTAGACAGTGCTAACTTTAGATTAGTAAACAAGAAAAATATTTTAAGAGAAGAAAATAAAAAAAATAATTTAGAGTTTGACGAACAAATCATTTCTTTTACCGACAAAAAACTGAAAGACGAAAATATTATCTTAAAGTCTGCAAAAGACCAGACAAAATTAACTGACCAAAATTTGAAATTACGGCTAAACTTTATCAACGCTAACTTTGAAACAAAGTCTAAAAACATGCAAGCGATGTTTCCAGAAACTAGTGAAAAAACTAATTTTGAGCCAATTAGTGAACAGCCAGATGACACAATTTGGTTTAAAACTTTGGTTAGTTTCTATAACGCGAAAGTTAAAAAAATTAACCAAGAAAAAGAACAAAGCATTAAAACTATTGACGCTTTTTTTAACGAAAAAATATCCAGACAACAAAAAATAATTGAAACCATTGAAAGCAATTACGCTCATATTTTAAAAGAGACTGAACTTGAGTGTCAAAGTAAACTTACAAAACCTACAACGGAGTTAGATAACTTAGCCGAACTTAAAAGAACAGAGTTAATAAGTTTTGAAAAAGTTTACTTTGAAGACCTTAACTCAGTCTATATTAATGAGTATCCAGAAAGTATACAAAATCAAAAAGTCGCTAAAATAAAGGACAACTACAACAAACAAATTGCACAATACTTAAAAAACTTTAGTCAAAAAGTAGCGGTAGTTAATGAAAAAATTACTAAAATTAAAGAACAGCACACTGAAACTAAAGAAAAAATTGAACAAAAATGCGGCGCTAGTGTTTTAAAAAATAAAATTGCCATTCAAAAACTAGTTGAAACTAAACGCAAATATCTTGACGAAATTAAGTCTTACTTTCAAAAAACTCTAGATACCTTTGACAGGTATTTGTTTATTTCTCGTGAGTTTTTTAATTTAAATATTTTGTTGAGGAAGAACAAAATAGCCGAGGCTAACTTCGTTCGAAACTCAATCCATCAAAACCAAGAGACTAATTTTAACCACTTAAAAGAAGTTTTAAATATCAAGCAACATAACTTAAATCAAGAAAAAGAAAACTTAATTTTCTCTGCTTTTTCTGATACCAACTTAATTAAACAAGGAATAAATTCGACCAAAGAACTGAGACTAACTCACTTAAACTACTACCACTCTTCGCTACTAAATAACTTAATTTTAAAGAAAATTGAAAATGAAAAAATGCACTTGCAAAAACTAAACGCAATTGACCTTTCTTTTAACCTGTACTTTTTAAACTATTTTTTAAAAAAGGAAACTGAAAACGCTAAGTTATTTTTTTCAACTAACGAAAATAGCTTTGTTAAACTAATTGAAATTGTTGAAGATTTTTTTACAATTTTTAATAAGAACGACATGTCCAAAATTCTAAATTTTGACTTTGTTTTAAATTATGCAAACTCTTTAAACAAACACAACTATAATATCGCTGTGTTGCTTAAATCAGTAATAACCGAAATTGAACAGGACTTTTTTATAGAAGAACAAATCTCTGACTTTGAGTTATTTGAGTTCAATGCCTATATTGCCGAAACTATAGCGCTTGTCTTATCTTTTCAGTTTAAAAGAACACTTGACATTGTCAACCTGCAGGCTGAAAAAATCTTAAATAAAGTAATTCATGAAACTGAAAACTGGCTTCTTGAAATCAAACAAAACCAACTTAAAATCGTGGCAATGCTAAAAACTAACCAAAAAGAATACGAAGCGACTTTAAAGCGAATTGCGGCTACTGGCAATGTTGACGAAATTAGTTTTCAGTCAACTAAAGAGTTTTTCAAGGCCATTAAAAAAGTTCAGGCAAACGCTGAACTCAAAATTAAGACAAACACCGCTTACTTTACTGAAAACATAGTTAGCAGACTTTCTGAACTTAAAAAAATGAAAAGCAGTGATTTTTTTGATGCTTTTTATTTCTCTGATCACTTTAAAAACTTAAGTGACCAATATTTTAGAAAAACCATGCACACAACCGCGGTGCAAGTCAAAGCAGTTCGTGATTTTCAGACTAAGTTTACAGATGAGTTTAAGAATTTAAAAAAATGGTTCCAAGAACACCGCGATAAAATTGTGAAAAAACAACACGGCTACCTTGATTTAATTGCTAATTTAAAAACCGAAGTTACCTTAGCGCTAGGTGCTGCACACGATGAGTTTCTTGAAGAAATTAAAGCAGAGAAACAAGATTTGACTTACTTTAAAAAACAAAAAGCCAAAAGCCAACGCAACAAAATTACTCGTGAGTTTTTAAAAAAACAAAAGGCTTTAAATCAAAAAATTAAACTTAGTATTGCAACTCTAAAACAAGAGCCTTACGAAAAGAAACGCCTTGAGCAACTGGTTTTTTTAAACAAAGTCCAAACACGCATGAAAATCAGTGCACAAAAAGAGGCAATTAAAGTAAATTATTTAAAAAAATTAAAACAAGAAAATAACGCATTTAAAGTTAAGTTAACAGAACTTGAACAACAAAAACACACTTATTTAAACGAAGTAAATTCAGAGAACGAAACTGCATTACTTAAATATTTAAAAAAATTCAAAGAAACTAAAAAATACATAATTAAAATGAAGGGTACCCTTTCCTAGCGCCTAGGATTTTTGGTACACTTAAACATTTTTAGTATTTGTATTAAATTCCTTTTAACAAAAAGTGTATTATAAGAATTATTTAAATTTATTCTTCACTGAAAATTTATAAATATTTCGTTGCAAAACGATTACTTTATTAAAGCTGTCTTTAACTTTTTTTCTATCCGTAATTTCATGTAATTTTGCATATTTATACGGATAGAAAATTAAAATATATATTTTATGCCTAATTTTAAGCAAAATATTGCTATTTTAAAAGTAAAACATCATTTATTTTCTATCCGTAATTTTCCGCATTTTTACATAAAAATACGGATATATCTTAGTATGCGTATTGTTTTTTAATCTAGACTATAAAATCAAAGTAAAAATCTTTTATGCGAACAACATCTCCGTTTTTAGCGCCGTGTTCAAGCAGTGCTTCGTCAACTCCAAGCGATCTTAGTTGATAAGCAAAGCGTTTAACTGAAGAGTCGTTGTTAAAATCAACCTTGTAAAAAAGGTCAAAAATCATTTTACCTTCAATTACAAAACAATTTTCTTCTCTCTTAACTGTAAATAAAATGTTTTGTGTTTTACCAGTTTTTAGTTTTAACTCAGTTTGAATTTCAGTGCTTGTCTGTTCTTCAAGTGGTTTTACTCTAGATAAAACCAAGTCCATTTTGGCAATTACTTTGCTTGAGTCTAAGTAGTTTTTTGTAGAAATTACGACTTTTGGTTTGTTTTTAAAACATTTAAGTGCTTCGTCTATTGTTGCCTGAACCACTAAGTCTGCTTTGTTTAAAATAATTAGCTCTTTCTTCTTAACTAATTGTTTTGAGTATTTTTTGAGTTCTGCCTTAATTTGCAAATAAGCGGTTTTCGGGTCCTTAGTTAAATCCAAAACGTGGGCAAGTACCTTGCAGCGTTCAATGTGGCGAAGAAAAGTAAAACCTAGACCTTCGCCAAGATGTGCATTTTCAATAATTCCAGGGATATCGCAAACTACAAAGTCTTTTTCTTTAGTTGAAACTACCCCTAGGTTTGGAATAAGCGTGGTAAACTCATAATCTGCAATTTTGGGGTTAGCCCTGGAAATCAAGGCTAGGGTTGAAGATTTTCCGACATTAGGAAAACCAACCAGACCAATGTCTGCGATGTACTTTAAAATTAATTTTGCTGAAACCTCTTCACCAGGAAGGCCGTTTTCAGCGTAATCTGGGGCTTGATTTCGGTTAGACTTAAAGGATTTGTTGCCCCTACCTCCGCGGCCTCCATGAGCTACTATAAACTCATCCTTATCGGTCAAAACTTCAAAAATTAACTGACCGTCTACCCAAACTTGTGTGCCAAGTGGTACTCTAACCACGGTGTTTTCGCCGTTTTTACCGTTGCAAGACTTTTCAGCCCCGTTTTGGCCGCCTTGCGCCTTAATTAAATTATTGTTTTTAAACCAAAGTAGGTTATTAAGCGCGCTGTCTCCAACGATTACAACGGAACCTCCGTTTCCACCGTTTCCACCAGCAGGTCCACCAAACTCAACGTATTTCTCTCGCCTGAAAGCAACTTTTCCGTTTCCGCCTTGCCCTGCTTTGAAAACCACTTTCACTTCATCTACTAACATACTTTTTTTCCTTTAATATTAAAAAAGGTAACTAAGTTAGTTACCTTGGTTATTTAGCGTAGACAGAAACTTGTTTTTTAGTTCTGCTGATGCGTTCAAATTTCACAATTCCAGAAATTAAGGCAAACAATGTATCGTCGCCACCTTTTCCGACATTGTTACCAGGATGCACTTTCGTACCGCGTTGACGGTAGATTATTGAGCCTACTTGGCAATATTGACCATCTGATAACTTAGCACCTAAGCGTTTAGAAATGGAATCGCGTCCGTTTTTAGTAGAACCCACCCCTTTTTTAGATGCGAATAACTGTAAATTTATGAGTAATAGCATTTTTATTCCTCCTTGATATTTAAAGGATATTGTCTAGACATATCCTTGAGAGTATAAACTAAGTTTCTAAAAACAGCCTCGGTTGTTTTGCTAGACTTCGTGATTTTAAAACTAAATTCAGCTTCGGTTAATTTATACTCAATGTTTTTAGTTTCTTTTAGAAACTCAAGTAAATTGATGTGAGATTGAAATAAAACAGAAACACCTGCGCAAACTATATCTTGGCCGAAAGGTCCCGCCTCTGCGTGGCCTTTTGCGCTTAAGATCTGCTTTAATTCATCTACTTTGAACTTAATCAAGTAATTAGTTGCGTTTAGGCAACAACGACGTCTTCAACCAAAACTTCTGTGTATGGTTGTCTGTGACCTTTTTTAACTTTATCATTGTTTTTATCTTTGTATTTAAAAACGATGACTTTCTTTTGTTTACCGTGGCGAAGCACTTTAGCGACAACTTTAGCGCCCTTGACATAAGGTGCACCAACTTTAACTTTATCGCCAGAAACAAGTAGCACTTCTTTAAACTCAACAGTTTCATCAACTGCGTTTTCAAGTTTTTCTAAAAACAATTTTTGTCCTTTTTCGGCTTTAAATTGTTTGCCACCTTTAGCAAATATAGCGTACATATTTTCCTCCTTAAAAGACTCACTATGAAAGTAATGCAAATTGCATGTTTAAAAGACTTTTTCTATGTGGTAATAACGATTAATGTTAACACATTTGCGCGGTTTTTACCACAAAAAACGCTAGTTAACGAATTACTGAAATTATCGCGTTAACTATTGGGTTTTTGCGTTTTTTGGTGTAAATAAAGTTAGCGATGTGTTGGCGAAGTTGTTTCTTTAAGTCGTTTAGTTGCAGACCACGTTCACCTACTTTTGCGTGGAAATTTACCAAAAAAGTTTTAGCGCTCTCAGTAATTTCTGAAATAAATTCGTTGTCCCGAGAAAAGCCTTTTGAAAATATATTAAAGTCACCGTGAACTTTTCGGTCTTGAAACGAATATCTAAAGGCTAAGATAAAAATTCCGTCTTCAGCTAAGTATGCGCGTTCTTTGACGATAATATCGTTATTTTCGTCAATTGGCACCTCATCGATTAGTTTATCGGCTGCCGCTAACTCTTTTTTAGAGACAAAACCAAATTTTTTGTTAAAGTGAGCGATGTCTCCGTTTTCCATAATTAAGATGTTTTTTTCGTTAAACCCAAAAGTTATTAAAGTTTCTTTTAATTTAACCTGTTGGCTGTATTCACCTCGCAAAGGAATAATATAACGGGGATTTAAAAGCGAAAGCATAAAAGAAATGTCGGTGCTTGAAGCCAAATCGTGGACAATTAAATTAGGCTTGTAGTAAGTTTTGCACTCTGTTTTATAAAGTTCATCCAAAGTTGCCGCAAACATTGTCTCAACACCTGGAATTGGTTTCATTAAAATACAAACTGCGTCTTCCTTTGAAAGGTTTTGGCGAGGATTTTTAGACTTCGCGATGCTTTGTAGTTTGATAAGCGGTGTATTTAAGTTGCCGGTGATTATCATCACAACATTTTGTATGCCGTTTTCATAGACATGTTTTTGTGAAACTAGTGATTTTAAGTCAAGCGACAGGTAGCCTTTTTTAATTAAAGGAAGTAGTTTCATAAAAGATTTGCGGCTAGAGAAGCAAATTTTTCTATCTAAGCGCTCAGCCCAAGTAATGATTTCTTGAATTCGCTTAATGTCGGTGTCTGCGACTGCAAAAAACAATCTGCCTTCAGTGTTTTTAAAAACAGTCGTTAAAAACGCTTGGTATTTGTCTTGAGTGTATGAAGTGGTAAACTGAGAAACACCTGAACAGTCTGGAAGTAAGGCCAAAGTGTCTTTTGCCAAAGCGGCTTCCATTAGTGCGGAGAACTCAGTCTGGTAAAGTGGATGCGGGGTTTTATTTAAAGAAAAAGAACCTGTGTAAATAATTTTACCAAGTTCAGTTTGAGCAATGATACCCACGCTTTCAGGAAGCGCTGAACTTGTGAAATAAAAAGAAAAAGAACAGTCTTTAAAAATGGCTTTAGTGCCTTTTTTAATTTCTCTAAACTCAATTTCGGAAGCATCTAGGTCAGGTGTATCTTCTAAAGTCTGTTTAATTTGATGAATAGTTAGTTCTGTTGCGTAAACTGGTACCTTGATTTGTTTTAGTAAAAAAGGCAAGGCTCCAATGTTTTCGTCTTTAAAAGACGACAAAAAAATAGCCTCAATTTGGTCTTTGTGTGGCAGCAGAGTTGAGTAGTCTGCAATAATTGAGTCAATTCCAAACTGTTGTTGAGTTGGGTATTTTAGCCCTGCGTCTAAAATAAAGATAGAACGATTGACTTGTAGACAGAAGAAGTTTTTACCAATTTCTCCAAATCCACCAAGTCCAAAAATTTTAATATTAGTAATAATACACCTCGTTTAAATAATTTTTTTAAATTTAATTTATTTATCTTTGTATTTTAGTTAAAAACAAAGATAAATGATTTTTGCTGTTAATGTATTTTACCATAGTTTGGTGTGAGTTTTTTTTAGATAAGTAATCTATAAAATCTCAAAGCTTATGCTTTTTAACCTAATTTGTGTGATTTTATCCAGTTTCTCATAATAAGTAAAAATCCAGTAGAGTGATGCTACTGGATTTTAAGATTAATTCAACATAAAACTTAGTTAAGACTTGGGTTTTCTGTGCTTTGCTCAGCCTCAGGAGTTTCCGCAATTGTTTTAATTAGCGGTTCTTTTTGAAACTCTTTGACAAAAGAAAGTTCTTTGTGTTTAACGACTGTCAGCGAAGTTGTAACGTATTGAATGATGTTAGCCACGCGTTGTGGAGGAACGGCGATAAACAACTGAATAGCTAGTGAGTTATAGAAAGTCATCATTGCGCTAATTCTAGATTCATCCATATTGTTAAAAGCCTCGTCAAAAAGAACTAGACAGCCAGATCCTGCGCCTCTATTTCTTGAAAGCAATTGTTGGAAAGAAGCCGCAATTACGATATAGAAAGGAACTTGGGTCTCTCCACCTGATTTTTCGCGAGAAACTTTTGAAAAAAGCGAAACAACATTGTCCTCAGAAGTAATTTCAATGTCGTATTTCATGTAGTTGCGGTAGTCGAGTAATCTTGCTGCAGTTTTTTCCATCGCAGGGTCAGTTGACGAAATTTGTCTAAATAAGTCATCTAAAATTGTAGTTTGCGTTTTGTTTAAGTTGTCTTGAAACAGCGTGTTGTTTAACTCATGGTTGCGAGTAAGTAGGTTATAGTATCTTTCAAAGTCCGGGTCTTCAGCGGCCTTGTAAATTAGTTTATAGGTATCTTTACCAAAGCGTTTGCCTTGAAGTGCGACATTTAGGTCGTCAATCTGTTGTTTAGCCTGCTCAATTGAAGAGGCTAGTTTATTTACAAACTCTTCTTTAAAAGTAGTTTCCGCTGAGTCTCTAAGTTCCTTGGCTTTTTGCTCATATACTATTAAGTTATGGTTCTTAATTTCGTTTTGTTCAGCCTCAAAAGCAGTTAAGTTTTCGATAAGTGGTTCTTTTGAAAAACTGTATCTTAAGCAGTAGTCAGACATTAGTTTTAAAACCATGACGCTTTGTCTTGAAACTGAGTTTGCGAGTTTAGTTTGACTGCTTTCCAGAACTTCAATTATCTTAGTTGGATCTTCATGTCGTTTAAGCAAAGCGCTATATTTAGTGTTAGCAGCACTAAGCAGTTCTGGGTTGTTAATCTTGAGTTCTTCCAGTTCTTGTTTATAAACCGCTTGTGTTTCTTCAGTTTGGTTGCGGCGAACTTCAACGTCTTGCAGAACTTGCTCAATTCTACCACGGCGAGTTATTAACTGTTCGTGTTGAGTAAGAATTTGGCTGCGTTCACTTTCTGCTTTGTCAATTTGGGCCTCAATTTCTTTGATATCTGTGCCTTTTGCTAGGTTTTCTTTTTGAGCCTGTAATTCTTGGATTTTGCCTGTAAAAATCTTGATATTGTCGTTTGCAGAAAAACGGTTTTCTTGAATAATTCGGGCAGCCGATAGGCGTTCAGCAAGTTGGCGAGTATAAGTGGTTTCACCAATTTCTTTAGAAATTGTGGCAAGATTTTGAGTTTTTTGCTCAATCTCTCTTAAAATAATTTCTTTTTGTTTAGTATTACCGGTGATACCGATTTGTTTTCTGGCCCAAGATTGTGGGTTTAGTTGAGAGGCGGTGTAGTTTGAGTAAGTCATTCCAAGTGGTTCAACAGAGCGGCTGAAGTTCTTAAGTTCTTTTGGTGTAGCCACGCAAATTACATTGTTGTAAAGCATGTTAATGTAAGCGCGAGCATAGGTGTGACTAGTGTCAATTTTACCGGCAAGTGAGTCGTCAGCCGTTTGGGTTTGAGGGATTTTGCCTGTATTTACTAAACCAACTCCAAAAATATTTAAAGTAGTTCTAACTTCGTTGTAGACCTCTAGTGCGTCGTCAAAATACTCAGGGTCAACGACGATGTTGAACTTGTTTCTGCCAATATATCCCTCAGCGACATTTCGCCAAGTTTCGTCGTTAACTTCAATTAAGTCACAAAGCGGACGGAAATTAAACTCACGACGATATTTTTGGCTGAGTTTTTCATTAATTTTTTCAACTAAAGCCGTTGTTTGTGGTGGATACATCTTGATGTTTCGCTCAAGATTGTAGTGCTCTTCTTTAAGTTGAGCAATTTCTTTGCGAATTGCCTCAGACTGCTCGTTTAGTTTGTAAATACGAGCATTTGCGCCTTCTATCAGCAGTTCTTTAAACTCAGCAATAGCCTCTAAGTTTTCTTTGACTTTAGCAATGTCTTTAAAGGCAGTTTGGCTGTGCATTTTGGCGAAATTCTTTAAAATTTCGTTAGTTTTAATGCGTTTTGCCAGTTCTTGAGTGGTGCCAAGTTCCTGAATTAGTGAGTTTTCAAGGTTTTTAGCCTTGATTTTTTCGGCTTCAATTTGAGTGTTGGTGCGCTGAATTTCGCGAGAAATTCCGTCTAAAGTTTGAGCAAGTGAGTTAGAGCCGCGCGCGCGGTCTAAGTTCTTAATCGTCTCTTCTTTGGCCAAAATTTGGGTTTTAAGTTCGGTGATTTGCTCAAGAATTTCTGAAAGCTGAGCTGAATTTTGTTGTTTTTCTAAACTGCATTGCTTAATAATTGCTTCTTTTGAATTAAGTTCGGTGATTTTTTTCGTAATGTCGTTGGCAGCAATTTCGTCTTTTTCTGCTTTAATTTCGGCAGAAGAGACACGGATTTTTTCAAGAGCCTCGATTTTTTCGCGGTCTTTTTTAATTTCAGCCTCTATTTTTTTAAGTTCGGCAACATTGTTTTTAAGCGAAGAAATGTTAACTTGTGTGTTGTCAAGCAGGAACTCAAAAATGAAACTTTGCAGGTCAATTGGCTTGAAAGCAAGGGCTTTAGGAAGGAGTTTACTGTATTTTAAGCCGTCAATTCCAAGGAAAACAGAAAGCGCTTCTTTGTATTGTTTGTTGGTGTCAAATGCTTCAAACTTAATCTGAGCTCCGTCTAAGTAGTCGCGCATTGACTTAAAGTTACGCGGGCGTTTGTTTTCAATGTACATATCTTCGTCAATTCGTGAGTTTTTAATGCGATAAAAACGCTCTTTGAGTGAAGAGCTTTGTGGTAGGTCTATAACAACCCCAATAATTGAGTATTTTTCGTCTCTAGTGTCAAAAAACTCAAGAGCAATATGAGTAATTACATCGCCTGGTCTGATAAACTGCTTGTTTTCGCCACCCAATTTACCGCGAATGTAGCCTTCTAGTGTACGCTTTGCTTCAGGAGTTGCCGCGATATTAAAGTGCGCATTTTGACGGCCTCCAACCAAAACATACTGCATAGCATCTAGTAGTGTTGACTTACCAGAGCCATTTTCACCACTTAAAAGGATGTTGTCTTTAATGTCTAGCGTGACGTTTTGAAAGGTGTGCCAGTTAATAATTTTAATTTTAGTTAACTTCTTCATTTACATTACCTGTGTGTTCATCTAAAGCCATCGTTAAATTCTTTAACTCTTGGATGTTAATTACGTATAAAATACTTTTATAGATACGAATTGTTGAACTGTCTGGCAAATCAGGGTCTTTAAAGTCAATTAAGTTGTATGACTTAAAGGTCTGCAGTACTGGTCTTAGTTCTTTTTTAGAAATTCTTTTGTCTAAAAACCCGATTCTGGCAAGTTCATCGTGCACCTGCTTTAACTCAATTTCGATGTCTTGAGAAATTGTGGCAGTTTCAAGCGCTCTTTGGAACAAAATTCGTAAAATCAAAAGAACTACAGTGTCGTTTTTCTTAAGTCTTAAGCGGTTGTAGCCGGATGTGTTTACAATATACAGAGTTTCGGCTTCTCTTTTAATTTCCAAAGAAAAGTCAAGTAGCGCAAGTAGAGCAGTGATTACTTCCTTGTTTTCCAAAATAAACAGATAGTCGTTTTTGTCCGATGCTTTTTGACAAGTTATGAAGTTAACTTGCAGAAGTTTGTTGATAACTCTGGTAATTTCATGGCGTTCGCCTTCTTTGAGTTTTTCATATTCTTGCATAAATTCTTTTGCTTTAGTTAGTTTTTCTGCCATTTTTTACCTCTTTTTGTAGATTTTAAAGTCTTTGAAGCGAATTCCGTTGATATCTACTTTCTCTTCACCCAGTTCCACTCGGAAGTGAACTTGACTGGAGTTGGAATACAGAAAAATCAAAATTAACTTAACGTACTCAACTTCGGTTCCAAGCGGCAAGGTTTTAGCCTGCATTTCAGGACGGCCAGCTAGATGAAATTGCACGTATTTATCGATTTCTGTCATTCCAAAATCGGTTTGCTTAAGCATTGATGCTTGAACTAATTCGTATTTTTCAAACGGAAACTCAGCGTCTAGTTCCATCTCGGCGGCTTTAGCCTCCATTCTCAAAACTCTTTCTTTGTAAAGAGACTCGTGGTCCAGGTTGCGAGCCTGAATTAAGTTAAAGATTTTAGTGGTGTCAATTTCTCGGTTAGGTTCGTTTAAAATTAAGTCAAAAGCACGGTTAAAGATACCTTCAATGTCGTCAGAACGGTTAGTCAAATACAAGAACTTAGCGGTAGTTGCGCCAATATAGCGTTCGTTTCTAATGTCAATTTCAGAAATTAAGTTTTCAAGAGAAGTAAAGTAGTCGCGAATTGCCTGGATTCTGTGCTCTAAGACTTGAAAAGCAAACTCTTTGGTAAACTCTGATCTTTTTTTAAGTTCAACTAGTTGGTCTGCCAACTTTTCCATAATTGGATCTGAGGTTAAAATATCTCTTAAATATTTAAGAATATAGACCTTGTATTTAGGAATAGACTCAGTAGTTTTAAGTAAGTAGTAAGACTTGTCAAAGAAGTTGTTTTTGTAATCATGCAGCAATTGGTCTAACACTTCGTCTACCGAAATTTCTTCTTTGGCGTTAACTAACTTGTAGTAGTAGTTATAAATGTTTGCACCAAGAGTTTTCAGTTTATCAACTAAACGAGTTGTTCTTTCGTAACACTCGTTTATAGTTGGCAAACCTTGTTCAACTTCAAAGTTTTTAAGCAAAGTATAGATAGTGTAGATGTCACTGGTGTATTCGGTTTCTGCAAATATATCTTCGTCAAACACGAAGTCTTCAACATCTTTTTCTGATTCATCTTTTTCTGTGTCGATTTGAAATTTAAATGAAGCGATGGCTTCTAAAATTGAAATTGAGTAAGGAAAAAAAGAAATCGCACGTTTGTAGTCGCCAATGTCTTCCTCGCCAATCCAACCGCACTTAACTAAGTAATTTAATGTGATGTTGGCTTTTTTTCTAGGGGTTAAATTCTCGCCTTCTTCTGTGTATTCACTTGGCAGCTCATCAACTGCAAACACAGCACTCGCTTCGTCTTCAAAATACTGAATTAGTCTGTGGACAATGTCACTGCGTTCAAGTTGAAAAGTTCCTTCAAGGTGTTTAAATTCATCGTAAATTATGAAAAGTGAGTCTAAATAAATTTGTTTATTTTTACAAGACAGGACATTAAAAAAGGCTGGATTTAGGTAATCAAAAATTTTTTTCATTTAGTTCCTTTTTTTCGTGTTTGAGTTGCACACGCAAACACGCATAAGTATTTTAGCATATAACTTTTAGATATACAAAAGTAAAAAAGACATAGCTAAAATATAGACAAATGGCTTAGTAAGGCTGTTTGTGTATTTTTTTAAAAATTACTGACTTTAAGCAACTGATACACTAAAGTTTTGATTTTTTTATACAAGTGTGCTGCATTTTTTAATGAAATTTTGCTGAGCAAAACGCCGCTGAAATAAAAAACAGGTACTCAAAAAAATTTAAAATTATTTTTAAGTGAGTACCTGTTTAGTTTTTATAAATTGGGTATATGAGTTTTTAGTTTAAATGGCGGTAGCGAAAGGAATTGAACCTTCGACACCAAGTTTAGGAAACTTGTGCTCTATCCGCTGAGCTACGCTACCGGCTGTTTTTTCCCTAAAACTCAGATGCTAAGTTTTGCTCAACAATTTTGATGTTGGCAGCTAAATATCCTTTTTTAATTAAAGTCAATGCTGTTTGTTTTTGCAGATTTTTTCTGTCTGAACAAAGCAGTGCGAACTTAGCAAAAACTTTACGGTAGTCTTGCTCAAGTGACTTTTTTTCGTCGTACTTAAGTGCGCGCGCTTTCGTTAAAACTAGGCGTTCTACAAGTTCCGCTGAAAACCCTTTTCTAATAAAGTGAGCAATAGTTTTAGATTTATAAGTTAAAAGGGGTCCGGTGATTTGCGTAAGTTTTTTGTCAATCTGCTTGCTTAAAGTTTTCTCTTCGTCGTACTGAATTTTTAAAAAAGCATCTTGTATAGTTTTTCTGGCCACACCTTTTTCAAGAAGTCTGGCTTCAATTATGCGGTTTGAGTATTTACTGGATTTTAACTTAATAAAAAGTTCTGTGTATCTTTCGTTAGAAACATAGTTCTTGCTTTTAAGTTCACTAAGCACAGCTTGAGCACAGTTTTTGGAAAAACCTTTTTTGCCCAAAAAAGCAATGACTTCGCCTTCAGTTAAATCAGAACGGTCTAGTCTGTGCATGACTTTTTCAAAGGCTAAGTGGAAGTTATTTATCTCAAGTACTTCCTTAAGTTGTCCTTGATTTGCAAAAAGGTCCGCAAAAAAATTTGGAAAGGCTGTCCAAGTTTTTAGATGAATTTCTTGTTTAGCCTTTGGTGTAATTAAATAAATTTTGGATTTAGTTTTTTGTAGTTTTAATTCCATAATTAAAATAATTTAAAAACCTATCTTTATTATACAAATTTTAATTTTAAAAACTACTACTTTTTCAGAAAAAGTTTGATCTTTTAAAAGTCATGGTTTTTAAAACCAGCACCGATAATATCGCAGTTTTCTTGAATATAACTAAAAGCGTGTGGGTCAAACGCAGAAAGCAGTTCACGAAGAGCGTGAATTTGAGTTTTGTCAATTGTGAAAACTACCATGTTTTTAGCCTTGCCAGAGTAGCCACCTTTAACTGGAATTAATGTATAGGTGCGAGAAAAACGTTTAAAGATAGCGGCCTCTAGCGCTTTTGAGTTTTCAGAAATAATGTAGGCAGTAAACGCCTTTTTGGCTCTAAAGGAAAAGAAGTCTATCAGGTAGCCAATTAAAAATATTGTAAAGAAACCAAAGAAACCAATGTATAGTCTAGTTACTCCAGTCAATACAGAAGAAAGCGCGATTATTCCGTCGGTTGCATAAATTGCCACAGAATACGGAACTTTGGCGTATTTGTGCGCGACTTTTTGAATAACATCAAAACCTCCTGTTGACCCGTTGTTTCTAAAGACAATGTAGAGACCAAAGGCAGTTAAAAAAGCACCAAGCGCAACGCAAATTAAAATGATAGAAGTTGGCAGTTGCGCAACGTTGATTTCGTTGTTTATGATAGTTAGTGCTTTTTTGTCAATTGAGAAAAACAGTTTTTCAACAAAGTAAGTTGGAGAGACAGTCAGCTCAAAAATTAAAATAAATAAAGGAAGAGTAAGCGACCCTACAATTGTTTTAAAGAAGTAAAACTTACCAAAAACTACTAAGGCCAAAATTAGGGCAAAAATATTGCCTATCCAAAAAGTATAAGAAGTTTTAAAAACTCCTTTGGTTAAAGACTCAATTACAATACCAACTCCACCAACTCCACCTGAGACTAACTTTAAAGGATTGTAAATAAAGTAAATTGGCAAAGCAGTGATAAAAGTACCCAGCACTACAAAGAAAAGTTCTTTTAAGTTTTGGCGGGTAAACAGCCTTTGCGTTAAAATTCTAAATTGTGAAGTAGTTTGATAGAATTTCATCTTTTTCTATATTTTAAATACTCCTTTAAAAATGCAGAAATTTCGCCGTTTAAAACTTCATCTGCTTTCGCGGTTTCAAAATTAGTGCGTAAATCTTTGACTAACTTATAGGGATAAAGCACATAACTTCTGATTTGACTACCCCAGGTAGCCTGCAGTTTTTCACCTTGCAGTTTTTGTATATTTTCGGCTTGTTGGGCTATTTTAGCGGCAATTAGTTTACCCTTTAAAATGCTTAACGCTGTTTCTCGGTTTTGAATTTGTGAGCGCTCGTTTTGGCAAGTTACAACTAAGTTTAAAGGTAGATAAGTAACTCTGACAGCCGAGTCTGTTGTATTTACAGACTGACCACCTGCACCAGATGAACGAAAAACATCGATTTTCAGGTCGGTTTTCGCGATTTCAAGATCGTAGCTTTGTTCAATTTCAGGAGTTACTAAGACTGAAGCAAAGGTAGTGTGCCTACGTTTGTTTGCATCAAACGGAGAAATTCTAACTAAACGGTGAACACCGCTTTCTCCTTTTAAAAGGCCATATGAATTAGTGCCAGAAATTTTTACAGAAATCGCCTTAAACCCCGTTGTATCGCCCTTTTGTAGGTCTAGGATAGTTGTTTTAAAGCCGGCTATTTTGGCGTATTTTAGATACATATTAAAAAGCATTTCAACCCAGTCATTGGACTCAGTTCCACCACTTCCTTGGTGAATTTCTAAAATACAGTTTGTATCGTCGTACTCTTCGTTTAAAAAAGTTAAGACTTCAAAGTCAGCGAACTCTTTTTCTAAGATACCAAGTTCTTTTTCTATTTCTTCGCCTGTCTCTGAATCTGCCAGTTTTATAAATTCAACTAAGTCATTTAACTTAGAGCTAAGTGAGTTAAAAGTCTTTAACTTACTTTCTAGTTCTGTCAGTTGTTTTAAAACAACTTTGGCGTTGTTTTGGTCTTTCCAAAAATCTAAGCCTTCAGTTACTGATTTAAGTTCCTGAATTTGCTTTTCAAGTTCTGTGGGTTGGACAGTTTTAGCAAGTTCTTTTAACTTACTTTCAAGGTCAGCAAGTCTGCTTTTAAGTTCACGATTTTCTATTGCCACGGTTTCTTTTTCTTAGAGGCTTTAGGTTGTTTTTGTGGACCTTTGTAGTCAGTTGCCTGATTAGTTTGGGCGTTTTTTACAACCTCTTCGCGTTCAGTGTTTCTTTCAACAACAGCTCTTAAAATATATCTAGAAATCATTTCGTTGATTTGGTCAAGCATCTCTAGAAACATGCGCTTACCTTCATTTTGATAGACAATAACTGGGTTTTGCTGAGCATAGCCTTGCAGTGAAACCGCCTGTCTAAGCCCTTGCATACGGTCAATGTGCTCCATCCAATAAGTATCTATAGTTCTTAAAATTATCACTTTTAAAAACTCATTGTATTCTTCAACTGAAGACTTTTCAATTTTGTCTTGAATTTCTTTGTCTGCCAGTTCTTGTAAATATTTTTCAATTTCGGTTAGTGATTGTTTTTGTTTTAAAGTGTCAAAATTAATTGCATTTAACTTAAAAATGTTACCATCTAAATATTTAAATAGCGGAGTGGTGTTCAGTTGACCTTTTTTTTGTCCATATAGGCGATCAAAAGTAATGTCTTTTAAATATTGAATTAAAATCTTGTATGCAAGTTCTTGTACATCTTGGTTTTTAATCACGGCCTCGCGCTCAGCGTAAATAGTCTCTCTTTGAATTCGCATCACATCGTCGTATTTCAAGACGTTTTTACGAGAATCGCAGTTCATACCTTCTACTTTTTTCTGGGCATTGGTTACCATGTATGAAAACATCATTGACTCAATTGGCGGCATGTATTCAGACTCTGAGTTTTTATCTTGTTGTAGGCCTTGCATGTAGGCAACTCGGTTTTTAAAAGTTTCAGATGAAAATCTTTGCAGAAGTTCATCGTCTGCAGAAATGTAGAAACGAGAGTAGCCAGGGTCACCTTGTCGGCCAGATCTACCACGAAGCTGGTTGTCAATACGACGAGACTCATGTCTTTCACTACCAATTACCGCAAGTCCACCCAGTTCTTTAACACCGGGTCCTAACTTAATATCGGTACCACGACCAGCCATATTGGTAGCGATGGTTACGGCACCTACTAGTCCTGCGTTTTTAATAATTTCGGCCTCGCGTTCATGTTGTTTGGCATTCAGGACTTCGTGTTTAATTCCGCGTCTAGTTAAAAGTTGAGATAAATACTCAGAGGTTTCAACCGCAATAGTACCTATCAAAATAGGCTGACCTTTTTCGTGTCGCTCTTCAACTTCATCAAGTAAGGCTTTGAATTTATCTGAAGCAGATGCAAACAACAGGTCAGTTGCGTCAATTCGTTCAACCTTTACGTTAGTTGGAACTTCTACAACTAACATATTATAAATTTCTTTAAACTCTTCTTCTTCGGTTTTCGCAGTACCAGTCATTCCGGCTAGTTTTTTATACATTCTAAAGAAGTTTTGGTAAGTTATTGTTGCAACAGTTACAGTTTCTTGTTTGATTTTAACGTTTTCTTTAGCCTCAAGTGCTTGATGTAGACCCTCTGAAAACTGACGGCCATCTAAAATACGACCAGTAAACTGATCAACTATCAGTACTTTGTTGTCAGCAACCACGTAGTCTTTGTCTCTCGCCATGATGTAGTTTGCACGCATTGCGTTGTTGATGCGGTGAAGTAGCGAAACTTGAGAGATGTCGTATAAGTTTTGCACACCAAAATAACGCTCAGCCTTAGACATTCCGCTTTCAGAAAGTTCAACGGCTTTATCTTCAATGTCAATAATATAGTCTTCGTCGTTTAAAGATTTTGCAAAAGCGTCGGCTCTACGGTAAAGCGCAGTGTCGTCTTTTGCACCACCAGAAATAATTAACGGGGTTCTTGCTTCGTCTATTAAAATTGAGTCAACTTCGTCAATAATTGCGAAGTTTAGACCTCTTTTTCCAACTAAATCTTCCTTATATAAAGAGATGTTGTCACGCAAATAGTCAAAACCTAACTCTGAGTTTGTTGAGTATAAAATATCACAGTCATAAGCCGCTTGTTTTTCTGCTGATTCCATTTGAGATAAGTTAAGTCCAACAGTTAAGCCTAAAAACTCAAATAATTTACCAATTTCGCCTTTTGCTTCGCGGGTTGCTAAGTATTCGTTGACCGTAACTATATGCACACCTTGTTCAGTTAAAGCATTTAGGTATGCTGGCATCACTGCTGTCAAAGTCTTTCCTTCCCCGGTTTTCATCTCGGCGATATTACCACCGTGAATAATATAAGCACCAGCGATTTGCACAAAGAAAGGAGTAAGGCCAGTAACTCTGGTAGAGGCTTCTCTAACTAAAGCAAAAGCAGGAACAACTAGTTCTTCAAGTGTAGTTTTGCCGGCTTTTAAAGCTGCCTTGTATTCGTTTGTAATTCGCGGAAAATCTTCGTCTTTTAGGGCTTTGTATTCGCTTTCTAGAGCTAAAACTTTTTTTGCAATATTTTTGGCTTTCTTTAAAAGTTTACGAGAAGGGTCAAATAATTTTTTTAAAAACATAAATTAGGTACCTCAGTTTCTTTAAAATTTAGTCAAGATAAGTTAATTTTTAGGATAGTAATTGAAATACTCACCTTTTTTTAAAAGCAACTCTGTGTGAGTTCCACTTTCTATAATTTTACCATCTTTAAGGACAAATATGCAGTGGCTGTTTTGAATTGTAGAAAGCCTGTGGGCAACCACAATTAGTGTGTATTTACCCTTAATTTTGTCAAGCGACGCCTGGATAATACTTTCGGTTTTAGTGTCGATGTTAGCAGTTGCTTCGTCTAGCAAAATAAGCAGCGGGTCTTTACAAATTGTGCGGGCAAAAGAAATTAGTTGGCGTTCACCAGCCGATAAGTTCTTACCGTTTTCTTCCAAAACGTGCTCTAGTCCTTTTTCGTATTTTAAAACTAGATCTGCGCAGCCCAGAAACTCTAAAGTTTCCATGACTTTTTCTTTGGTTATTTTTGGGTTATTTAGAGTTATGTTTGCCAAAATTGTGTCATTAAATAAATAAACGTCTTGTTGCATCACACCAATTTTTTCGCGAAGTGCGGAAAGTGAATACTTAGAAATATCGACGTGATCAATTAAAATTTGGCCTTTTTGAATGTCAAATTGACGGGTAAGCAAGTTTAAAATCGTGGTTTTACCAGAGCCGGTTTTACCAACAAACGAGTAAGTTTTGCCACTTTCTAACTTAAAGTTAACACCTTTAAGCACAGATTCGTTTAAAGCATACTCAAAGTAAACGTCTTTAAACTCAATGTCAAACTTCTTAACTTCTTCAATTAGCTTACCTGTGCTTTCTTTAATTTCGGGTTCAGTTTCAAGAATTTTGTTAATTTTACTTGATGCAACCATGGTAGACTGAACTTCTACAAACTGCTCTGAAAACCACAAGATAGGGTGAAAAAAAGTTTCTATTAAAATAAAGAAAGGCGGAACTATGTAAATGTCTTGAATTGTTCCTTTTAAAATTAAGTTAAAAGCCACGTAAAACAGATAAACTCGGGCAACTGTGGAAACTCCAAAAATTATTGGCCTTAAAAAATTGTGCATTAGCATAATTTTTAAGTTAGCCTTTAGTAGTTTTCTTTCTTGCGTACGAAACTCAGCGTTTTTCTTAGCTTGTTTGCCAAAAACTTGAGTAATTTTCATTCCGCGGAAGTTTTCGGCTAAATAACCGTTGATTTTCGCTTTTTGGTTGTCTGAAAAATCAAAAGATTTTTTGGTAAAAAAAGTAGTCAAAATTACTAAAATGATTAAAATAGGAATGTTTATCAACATATAGAGCGTTAAAATTGGCGAAATAATTAACATGTAGATAAAAATAGAAACAAATAAAAAGATATTTTCAAGAATTCCTGGCAGCAGCGCTGAAAGAAAATAGTAAAGTTCTTCAGCAGACGAGCAAACTCGGGAGGTTAATGACCCAGTTTGGTTTTTCTGCATGTTGCCCGCAGAAAACGAAAGTATTTTTTTAAAAGTTTCTAGTCTGATTTGATAAACGTAGTCTTGACCTATTTTATCCAGTTGCACAGAGTTAAATAATTTAGCCAGGGCTGTGAAAACTGAAAAGAAAGTCAAAACAATTAAAGCAATTAAAATAGCCCAAATACCAGTGGCCCCAAGAAAAGTGCCTTTGCCATCAACTACTTTCATGATTTTGCCAAAAATAGACTGTGGAAGTGCTGCAGAAAGCGAGAACAAAATAGACAAAAGAAAACTAGTAAACAGAGTTTTTCTATGCTTACGAATTAGTTTTATGTTATTTTTAGTAAAAGCATCTTTAAGTCTCGGCATTATTCAAGACCTTTCATGCTCTGGGTTTGCATTAGTTTGCTGTATTCTTGGTTTTTCAAAATAAGTTCTTGGTGTGTGCCAGAATCTGAAACTGTACCGTTTTTTAATATAAAAATGTTGTCGGCAGCCATGATTAAAGAAATGCGGTGCGAAATTAGTATAACTACCATTTCAGGTGTTTTTAATTTGTTGATAGAATCTAGGATTTTTTGCTCAGTTTTCATGTCAAGCGCAGAAAGCGCGTCGTCTAAAATTAAGATTTTTGGGTTGTTTAAAAACGCGCGAGCCAGTGATATTCTTTGTTTTTCGCCACCTGATAAGTTTTTACCGTTTTCAAAAATCTTGGTGTTTTGGCCGTGTTCTAAGTTAGCAAGGGCGTTTTTTAAATCAAAATTAGTATATAGTTTGTCAAGCACTACTTGGTCTGTAAATTTGTTTTTAAAGTTAACGTTGGCAACAATAGTATCTGAAAACAAGAAACCGTTTTGAGAAACATAGCCAATTTGCTCAGCCAAAGTATTTTGAGATAGACTATTAATGTCTACGCCTCCAATTAAACATTTACCGTTTTCTGAGCTATAGACTTTAAGCAGTACTTCTCCAATTGTTGTTTTACCCGAGCCAGTGCGACCAAGTATCCCAATAGTTTGGCCAGCTTTAATTTTTAAACTTAGGTCTTTTAGCACCATGTTTTTAGGGTCATCTGGGTATGCAAAGTTAAAGTTTTTAAACTCAATTTCAGAAGTTAAATCAGTAACCAGTATGTTATTATTTGTTTTTAAGTATCTGGCAAACACAACTTCTTTGGTTGGTTTTGCTTCAGTTTCACTTTCTTTGTTTAAGGCACTTAAAAACACACGACGTGAAACCGTGGTTTTAGAAAGCATTGTCACAAAATGACCAATCGCTATCAAAGGCCAAGAAAGGGTAAAAACGTAGGTAAAAAACAAAATCATGTCTTCAGATTGCAATTTGCCAAAAACTTCGCTTGGATAAATTATGATTAAAGAAAGTGTAAAAATTAAAACAGTTAAGTTAAGTCCAGTAATTAGTTGATTAAAAAATTGGTTTTTAAAACCAGCCTTTGCGCTTTTTGAATAAGCTGTGCTGTAGTTTTTAGCAAGCACGCCAAAATGTGCATACGCCCAAGTTTCTCTTAAAAAAGCCTTAATTACTGCGTGTCCTTGAAAAGTCTCTTGGACAAAGTCTTGCATAATTGTGTAGTTTGCGCGAGAAGTCTTGAAGTGCATTCTCATTTGGCGGCCAAAGTAAAGCGATACTAAAAATACAAAAATAAGTGGCACTAAAAAGGCAGTAGATGCAGCCCAAGACAGCGTAAACATTTTATAAAGTGTAAAGCCACCTAAAAAAATAATATCGGAAAGCATTAAGAAACTCAAAGCCACAGTCATTCTAATTTGGTTGATGTCTTGAGTAAAGTAAGCCATTAAGGCACCAGTTTTCGTGGTTTTAAAGTGGGTTTGACTTTGCTTGGTTTGTTTTTCAAACAGGTCAACTCGCATTTTGCTTTCAACTAATCTAGATGTACCAAATAGTGCAAAACGCCACATAAATCTGCCTAAAATTAGAAGTCCAAGCAACATTAAAATAGAGGTGATATGGCTATACACCTCTATTTTTTTGCTGGTCAGTTCAGCTTTATTTGTTTTAAAAATTGTCAGGATTTCTCTAAAAAGTTCAGGGATTCTTAATTGATACCAGTTAATTACTACCAGTACTGCTGCTCCAAAAAACAAATAAGGACTAAAACGAACAATTAGTTTTAAAAAATAAAATTTATTGTTTTGGTTTTTTTTCATCTAAAATTTTAAATAAATTAGTCTTCTTTAATTTCAACTCCGTAGTTTTGACGAAGAGATTGCTCTAAACCGAAAGCAAAGTCCTCTAATCTAGCGATTTCTGCAAACATCAAAGTCTGTGCTTTCATAATGTCTTCAATGATTTTCTTAAAATCAGGTGTGTCACCTTTATTAAAGACTAAAAAGTGAAGAACTGATTCTAAATAAGCCTCAAATTTCGTAGATTCGTTGTCTTCTAAAAGACTTGATAAAAAAACGCATTCTACCAAGGAACCTAAAATATAGACCTCTTTTTCTTTTTCAGAAAGATAAGAATCAGGGTGTTTAACTAAAATTTCTTTAAAAGCCTCAACTTGACGCTCTAAATAATTCATTAAACCGAAAGCATCTTCAATTTCTTTTTTTGTAAAGTCAACCGGAGCTAAATACAATTTTAAACAAGAAACTACATTTTCAAAAAGTCCGGCGACTAAGTAATTTTTTTCAATAAAACGAGTTAAAACAGCAAAGTCATCTGACTGTGTAAACTCTCTGATTTGACTAAGTTTGGTGTGTTCGTTTAGCATTTGCCAACTGAACCAAAAAACTGCATTTTTTGGCGAACGATTTCTTTGGCGCGTTCAACTCCTGGTTTTAGAATTTTACGAGGGTCGTAGCCTTTTCCAACTTGATCTAGCCCTTCTTTAAAGTACTCATGTAGACCGTCTCTGAAGGCTTGTTGCAGTTCAGTGTTCACGTTAATTTTAGCAATTCCAAGTTTAATGGCTTTTTTAACTTGGTCTTCCGGAATTCCAGTTCCACCGTGTAGAACTAGTGGAAAGTTTGCAGTTTCTTTAGAAAGCAGTTCAATTTGTGCAAAAGATAGCCCTTTCCAGTTAAGAGGATATGGTCCGTGGATGTTGCCAACACCTGCTGCTAAAAAGTCAATACCAAGTTCTTGCATGGCTTTAGCTTCTTTAGGATCAGCGAGTTCTCCGTTTCCGACAACTCCGTCTTCTTCGCCGCCAATAGTTCCAACTTCTGCTTCAAAAGAAATGTTTTTGGCTTTAGCAAGTTCTATCAGTTCTTTAGTTTTTGCGTAGTTTTCCGCAAAGGCAAAATGTGAACCATCAAACATTACAGAAGTAAAGCCAGCGGCAATCGCTTTTTTGGTGCCTTCGTAAGTTCCGTGGTCAAGGTGCAAAGCAACAGGTACGGTAATTTGAAGGTCATCGTGCAAAGCGTATACCATTTGCGCAACTGTTTTAAAGCCGCCCATGTAGCGAATAGCGCCTTCTGAAACTCCAATAATTACTGGGCTTCTTAGTTCTTCGGCAACTTCTAAAACTAAACGAGTCCATTCTAAATTATTAATATTGATATGAGCCACGGCGTAGCCGCCTTGGCGTGCTTTGTGTACCATATCATGTGCATTTACTAACATAGCTAAATTAAATACTCCTTAAATCAAGATTTGTTTTAAGTTAAAAAGATTTATTTTTTATTAACTTGGCGATCAATGATGTCTTTAAGTACTTTGTGTGACTTTTGAATTGCATTAGTTTCGCGTTCATCAAGTTCAAGTTGTAGAACTTCGCGAATTCCGGATGCATTTATCACACAAGGAGTTCCAAGATATACATCTTTTAGACCGTATTCACCTTCAAGGTACGCAGAAACTGAAAGAACAGCGTTTTCATTTGAAAGAATGGCTTTACAAATTCTGGTCATCGCTGTGCCAATTCCGTAGTAAGTTGCGCCTTTGCGATTAATAATTTCATAGGCTTTGTGGCGTACACAGTCTTCAATTTCCATTAGTTTATCGCATTTAACTCCGCATCTTTTTTCAAGGAATTTACCAAGTTTAAGGCCAGCGACAGAAGCAGCAGAGAATGCAGCAAACTCAGAGTCGCCGTGTTCACCCATTACGTAAGCGTGAACATTTCTTGGGTCAACTTCTAAGTACTCAGACAAAGCATAGCGTAGACGCGCTGAGTCTAAAACTGTACCTGAACCAATTACTCTTTCTTTTGGGAAACCTGAGAACTTCTTAACAGCGTAGGTCATGATGTCTACAGGGTTTGAAACTACTAAAAAAATTCCGTTGAAACCGCTTTTCATGATTTCTTTGACAATACCTTCCATAATTTTTAGGTTGATGTCAATTAACTCAAGACGAGTTTGACCTGGTTTTTGAGCAGCGCCTGCTGTAATTACCACGATTTCAGCATCATGGCAATCTTTGTATTCTGCTGCATAAACTTTTACATGAGGTCCGTGTACCAACACGTCTTGCAGGTCTAGCGCGTCTCCTTCAGTTCTGGCTTTGTTGATATCAACGATGCCGATTTCTGTGCCTACTCCTAAAATTGTTGAGGCAAATGCGAAAGACGAACCTACTTGACCGTCTCCAACTAAGATAATTTTATTTTTTTTAATCATTTCTTGCTCCTTAATTATCTTTTTAATTATAATATAAATAAAGAGTTTTTTCTATCGTTTTCTTTAAGATTTTGGGTAGGTAAGCGCTGTTTTAAAGGCGTTTTTACCCAAATTTAAAAACTCTTTAAATATTTTTTGAATAGCTTAAATATCGGCCTAAAAACGCGAGTCCGTGCTATAATTTAACCTGAGTTTCGGAGATATGAAATTTAAAACGGAATTATTGGCTCTGTTAAGC
>CAUUEZ010000001.1:0-115265 GCA_963544405.1 uncultured Acholeplasmataceae bacterium | reverse complement strand
ATATAAAACTAAAAAGTATGAAAACCACTGTACACTAGACGATCACTTATTTTTAAAATCTTTAGAAAATGGTTCTAAGTTAATAAAATCACTAACTGGCACGAATACAGACCTTTTAAACACCGAAATCACCCCTCAAACTAGAAAACAAATTTCTGATATTCAAATTGCAGATATTATTGGCGCTACTAAAAATCAGGAGAAAACTAATTGTGGAATCAATCAAAACTTATTTGATTTTGCAGTTGCTAGAGAAACTATTTTAAACAAAACCAATGAAACCATCAATCCACATTTTATTTTTCAAGAACTCTTAATTTTAAGAGAAGCAATTCCTTATTACGTTAAGTATATTTTGCCCGAAAACGAAGAAAAATGTTTTAATTTACTCAAAATGTTTGAAATTAACAATTCGTATAAGGGTAATTTTGCTGAACTAATTCAAGAAATTAAAGACGCTAAAATTGAAGAATTATTTTTTAAATATGGTCTTGAACTAAATAAACTTGCAAATATTTTATTTTTCTCAGCAACTATAAATACTACTTATTTATTGAGTTGTTTATTGGTGCGATGCGAGGCTACAGTCACACAGATTTTGAACTTTTGGGAAAAAGAAACCACCTTACTTTAGATGAAATTGGCCAGAAATTTGATTTTACTCGAGAAAGAGTAAGACAAAGAATAGATAAAATGGTTAGTGATTTTAATGCATTTTATTTAAAGAACTTTACATTTAAATCAATAGACTTTATGTTTATCTTTACAAAGCGCAGTTACTTTTTTGACTTCATATCCTTGAAAGACAAACTTAAATATGACTACGCCGCTACTTCTTTTTTACTCAAAAACCTAAACGTAGGAACTAGCACAGGATATCTTGAAGAGTTCCACGGCTTTTTTTCAGCAAAAGAACATTTAGATAAATTCCAAGAGGTTGAAAAACAGGTATTTAAAGATTATTTTAAAGAAGAAGACCTGCTTTTAAAAATCAAAGAAATTAGAGAACTTCTGCCGAACTTTAAAATGACAAAAAATAGTATAAAAACTTATGTTTCTAATAATTTTTATTTAAGAAAAGGTACCTATATTAGATACAATTTTAACTTATCTAAAAAACAAAGAACAGAAATTTTAATTGAAAAGTATTTTAAAAATGGTTTTCACTGTTCTGATTATAACGATATTAAACGCATCAACGAGTGCTCTCTTGCTGAATTTGGCAATATTTTGTTTGAAGAAACAGATAAACCTGACAATAAGTATTACCATACTGTCCAAGCAATAATTGAAAGAAGCAACGTACAATTAGTAGACCGTGGAACTTACGCGCACGTTAACGACTCACCTCAAATCACTTTAGACTTTGCTAAAAAAATATCCGACTACTTGCAAAATCAAAATCATCCAATTTCGTATTCAGGTATTTTAAAAATTTTTAAAAGCGAACTAAAAAACTTCAATATTGCTAGCAGATACCAACTTAAGGGCGCCCTTTCCCACTATGAAAATCAGTTATTTAAAGGCAAGCGCGATTATTTGCTGCCACTTGGTGGCAACGAAACCTTGCGTAGCAAAATTAAAGCATGGTTGATTTCGCAAACCGAATTTTTTGACTATACAAAATTTGAAAATGAGTTCAAAGGGGTTGTCAAAAGCGTATTTTCAACAGAGATTTCTGAGACTAAAAACTTTATTTATTTTTGGAATCGTGGCTATATCTACTTTAAGAATTTCAAAATAACTGACACAGAACTCAAAAATTTAAAATCAATTATTGAAAAATCTTTAAAAGCAATCAAAATTGGCTACCGCACAGATCAGCATATATTTTTGGCATGCAAGGCAGAAATGCCTGAGTTTATATACAGGCACAAAATCCGCTACCCTTATGACATTTTTAATTTAGCAAAACAGTTTTTTGCCAAAGACTTTGCATTTAAAAGACCTTTAATTGGTAATTTAGAAACAGTTTTTCCAGAATACAGCGAACTAGTTGCTGATTTTATTAAGGATAAAGAAATTATTGACATAATAGAACTCAATAAGTTTATCCTTCCGCAAGTTACTCCTGTAAAAAGAACAACTGTTTTTGAGTTTGTTAATATGTTAAAAAAACAGTATATGACGATAAGTTCAAATAAGTTAATTTGTTTAGATAAAGTTAATTTCAATAATGATGAAAAACAAAGTTTTAAAAAGTATTTAGAAAGCAAATTAGATGCTAATCCAGAAGTTACTTTGGATGAAATTATTTGCGATAAAAACTTCTTACCCCGAGTTGAGATCAACGGTAAAGTTAAGATGAATTTATTTATTCTTATTGGTTTAATAATTTGTTTTTATTCAGATGATTTTGAGCTAATAATGGAAAATGATTTTTTCAACAGAGGCGAGTTTAAAGTTAAAAGACACTTAAAACAATAAAACATAAACTTTTTAATAATTAAATAAAATGTAAATAAGCAGACCAGGTCTGCTTATTTTAAATTGGTAAAATTGTATACTTTGACACACAAATTTGTTAAAATATGGATATGATAAATCTTGTTAAAAAACACTTTGGCGAAAAAGTATTAGCGCTAAGAAAAAGCCAATCTTTAACGCAAGAAGACTTGGCTTTAAGTAGTGGTATTGAAAGACCACAAGTTTCTAAAATTGAAAATGGCGAGGTCAATCTTTCGCTTGAAACAATTTATAAAATTGCCAAAGCACTAAACACAGAAATTCAGGCACTATTTGATTTTACTAACCAAACCGCTCCTAAACCTTTTGTGAAATGGGCTGGTGGCAAAACCCAACTTCTAGAAAAATTAGTGCAACTTTTGCCAACTAGAATTAACACTTATTTTGAACCCTTTATCGGAGGGGGTGCATTGTTTTTTCGTCTACAGCCGAAAAAAGTGATTATAAATGACTTAAATAAAGACCTGTATTTTGCCTATTCTTGCTTTCAAACAGAAAATGATTTTGAGAGACTTATTGATGTGCTTGATGAATACCAGGCTAAACACTCCGAAGATTTTTACTATCAAATAAGAGAATTAGATAGACAAAATGAGTTTGAAAAAGAACCACCTTATCTAAAAGCAGCTAGACTAATTTATTTAAATAAAACCTGCTTTAACGGTCTATATAGGGTAAACAAATCTGGTTATTTTAACGTTCCGTTTGGCAAAAAACAAAATGTAAACTTATATAATTTTAATAATTTTTTAGAAATTAAAAAATACTTTTCAAGAAATCAAGTAAAGGTGACTAATCTTGATTTTGAAAAGGCTGTAGCAGACGCTAGAAAAGGCGACTTTGTTTATTTTGATCCGCCTTATGATGTTTTTCCAAACAAAAATGGGTTTGTTGATTACAGTAAAGAAAAGTTTGACAAAGCTGAGCAAATCAGGCTAAGAGACTTGACTTTAAAGTTAACTAAAAAAGGGGTGAATGTGATGCTTTCCAATCACAACACACCTTTTATTCAAGAAATTTATAAGGGTTTTAATTTGCA
This sequence comes from uncultured Acholeplasmataceae bacterium, assembly GCA_963544405.1. Taxonomy (GTDB): domain Bacteria; phylum Bacillota_I; class Bacilli_A; order Acholeplasmatales; family Acholeplasmataceae; genus CALISC01. Next base: position 111,760 of record CAUUEZ010000001.1, on the reverse strand, counting down.
TGTAGTAAATGCCAAAAGAGCAATAAACTCAAATGGCAAAAAAAGAGGAGAAGTTGAAGAGCTCATAATTACAAATTACAAGAGTGAGGTTTAATTTATGAAAAAGAATTTTGAAAAATGGCTAAATACTATGATAGACACTGTGGCTACTTGGGATTACTACACAGACTTTGATAAAGTTTATTTAAATGTTGAGAAAATTAAAATCGAGTTAAACCTGCTAAACTCACTAATTGGTTCTAAAAACATCCGCACAGATTTTATTAACTTAGTTAAAAAATATCCAGAAGTGCTAAAGGCAATTCCGATTTTAATCGCTAAACGCGAAAAGCAAATTAAGGTAATTGCCGAAGACCACTACTTGTTTGATTTTGTAGAAATTAACTACACAACATAACAGTACGCCAATTTTATGGAAAAAACTGGTCTATTTAATTTGCTTCAAAACAAGATTGTAAATAACTTAATTGACTATGTTTACGGTGTAGAAGTTGGAATTGACACCAATGCTCGCAAAAACCGAACAGGCAAAAGCATGGAAAATATAGTTGAGTCCTATTTAAAAAAAGCGGGATTAAAACTAGGTGAGACCTACTTTAAAGAAATGAATAAAACAGATATTGAAAAGAAGTTTGGTCTGGATTTATCTAGACTAACTGGACTTGCTAAAACTCAAAAACGCTTTGATTTTGTCATCAACTATAACACACAAATTTTTGCTATAGAATGTAACTTCTATTCAAGTGGCGGCTCTAAATTAAATGAAACTGCAAGAAGTTATAAAAACCTAGCAACTTCTGCTAAAGAAATTCAAGGCTTTAATTTTGTTTGGTTCACAGACGGTGCAGGATGGAAGTCAGCAAAGAATAATCTAGAGGATACTTCAGAAGTTTTAAACGAACTTTTTAACTTAAATGATTTAAAAAACAACATCATAATTGATTTACTTAAAAACCGTTTTTAGTCTAAATTTAGTTTTAAAAAAAGCAATTTAAATTCAGATTTAAAATTGCTTTTTTTACCTTAATTTAAATTGAAAAAAAGCCAAAATTGAAGTATGATATTGATAGACTTGCCAAGTCATTTAAAGATTTTTCAGGAGTAGAAAATAATGAGTATAAACGAATTTTTTGAAAAGAATTTTGACTTTTCACCAACCGTTGTTAATTTTAAGCAAACTGATGAAAAACTAGAAGTTACTATTAGGTTAAAAGAAGTAATTTCTTATTCTGATTTTTTTTCATTTAACCAAGAAACTTTTAAATTTTTGCAAAACGCGGGAGCACCAAAAAACACAAAACTAATTTTTACCTACGAAACCTACTCCAAATTAGATGTGCACTTTCTTAGTTATTTTCAGGCTCAAATTAAAAGTTTCAATACCAACGATCCTGTAAATAAACGCTTTCTTGAAGTTGTCTCAAAATCTGAGTTTAAAGTTGACGAAACCAACAAAACTATTGACATCACAGTTGATGCAAATACGCTTAACTGGGCTATTAAACATAACTTAAGCAAAGCTTTATTTAATGCTTTTTCTAACTATTTCGGCTTACCTTTTATCTTTAATTTCAAAAAAAGACCGGTTAGCAAAACCACTTTTGAATTAAATACTCAGTCTGAAAACGTTCAAACCGGCTCAAACCAAGCATACACCCAAACTGTGCGTTCAAACCAAGGTTATTCAAGACGTCGTAGCTACTCTTTTAGAGATGACCTTTCTTTAAAGAAATTAAAAGAAATTCCTTATGACAACTATGAAGTTACAAAAAAACAAAATCAAGGCGAAAGTTTGGTTTATAAGTTTCACGTTACCGTAGTAGAGACAGAAATTAGAAAACTCAAAGACGGCAAATACACCCTGCTTCAAATGACTTTAGAAGATGAAACTGATGCTATTTTGGCCAAGAAGTTTCTATACAACCAAGAAATCACAGAGGCTGAAAAAATTCAGCCTGGCACTAACTTAAAAATTATTGCAGAAGTTCAATACGACACCTATGCTGCCGACGTTGTCTTGATGCTTAAAAACTTTGAAATTGTCGACAAAGAAAACGAAGACCAAGAAAATGCTTTATTTACTCGCCAAGATAAAGCAGAAAACAAGCGAGTTGAACTGCACGTTCAAACTAAACTTTCTAACATGGACGGAGTGGGTGAGATTAAAGACTACGTAGCCTTGGCTAAGTCTTTTGGACACAAAGCCATCGCGGTTACTGACTCTGGTGGAATTTATGCATACCCACAATTTGCACAAGCCTGCAAAAAAGCAGAAATTAAGCCAATTTACGGTGTGCAAATGCCCTACATTGACGACTCTTTTTACATTAAAAAGGGAGATTCAGACACCTTACTTAAAGACCTTACTTATGTGGTATTTGACTTAGAGACCACCGGACTTTCCATAGTTAACGACAAAATTATTGAAATCGGTGCAGTTAAAGTCAAAAACGGACAAATTATTGACAGATTTCAGGCATTTTGTGATCCGGAAGAAAAGTTAATTGAGTTTGTCTCAAACTTAACTAACATTACCGACGAAATGCTAAAAGGACAACCCAAAATTGAAGTTGTCTTAAAAGACTTTATAGAGTTTGCCAAAGACTCGGTGCTAGTTGCCCACAACGCATCGTTTGACTGCTTAAATGTGCTTTATAAAGCTAAAGTTTTAAACTATTCGTTTGGAGAAAATGTACTGTACATTGATACTCTTAATTTAGCCAGATATCACTACTCAGACCAACTTAAGCGTTTTAACTTAGGTACCCTTTCTCGTTTCTTTAAAATTAACTTAGAAAACCACCACCGTGCGATAGATGACGCCGATGCTACCGGTCAAATGTTTATTAAAATGCTTGAAGACCTTGCACAAAAGAACATTAAGACCTTCAATGAATTGGAAACCACGGTAGACCGTAGTAAAACTTACTTACACCAAATGCCTTTTGCTGTGGATTTTTTGGTTAAAAACCAAACCGGCTATAAAAATCTATTTAAATTAGTAACTTCTGCTTTAACTGAGTACTTTCACCAAAGACCCCGTGTACTTGAGTCTGAGTTTGAAAAATACAAAGAGGGTCTGTTAATTGGTGCAAACGGAGCTGGTGAACTTTGGTTTGATGCTCTAAACTCAACCGACGATGTTTTGGACTCACATATTTTAAAATACGACTATGTTTTAGTTTATCCGCCTAGTTGCTTTTCTCATCTTAAAGACAACATATCCGGTGGGATGGAGGCAATTAAAAACGCAATTTCTAGACTAATTTTGCACGCCAAAAAGTTAAATAAAACCGTAGTTGCTTCAAGTAATCCACATTACTTAAATAAAGAAGACCAAATTTACTATCAGTTTTTTATCAGAACTCCATTAGTTGGCGGAGGCCGCCATGAACTTGCGCAATACGAAACCACACCTGACTACTTTTTTCAGACAACAGATGAACTAAGTGCTGAGTTTGCATTTTTAAACGACGATAAACTAATCAAGGAAATTGTGGTTGGCAACTCAAATCAGATAGCTGATTTAATTCAAGACATTCAGGCTTTTCCTGAAGGTCTGTATTCGTTTTCAGATGACTACTTTAAAGACCAAGGTATTCCTTCAATAGAAGGTGAGTTTAAGCGCTTAATTTCTAAAAACCTTGAGCAAAAGTATGGCAAAAACCCACACCCTTTTATTTTAGACAGAGTAAAAAGAGAGCAAACTACCATTCTTAAAAACAACTTTGCCTCAATTTACTACATGTCTTATTTACTTGTCAAAAAGTCTAACGACGACGGATACGTGGTAGGTAGCCGTGGATCTGTTGGTTCTTCTTTTGTGGCAACAATTTTAGGGATAACTGAAGTCAATCCTTTACCTCCGCATTACTTTTGTCCAAAAGGTTGTTTCCAAGTATTTAAGTTCAACGAAGACTTAAAGAAAGACTACGCTTCTACTCAGTTTGACGAAATGTTTAAAGATGACTTAAACGAAGCAGACGATGGATACGACTTAAAAGAACGAGACTGTCCGGTGTGCGGAGCGAAATTAAACCGCGATGGACACGACATTCCGTTTGAAACCTTCCTTGGTTTTCAAGGTGACAAAACCCCAGATATTGACCTTAACTTCTCAGGTGAATACCAAGCACAAGCTCATGAATACGTTCGCACCTTGCTTGGAGCAGACCACGCTTTTAGAGCAGGAACGGTTTCGGGAGTTGCCGAAAAAATCGCATTTGGTTATGTTAAGGGCTACATAGAAGACAAGCAAATGAAAATCCGTAAACCCAAAATTGCAGCCTTAGCTAAAAAAATTGTTGGAGTTAAGCGAACCACAGGACAACACCCAGGTGGTATTGTCGTAGTGCCGAAGCCTTACTCAATTTTTGACGTCACACCTGTGCAATTTCCGTCAGACGATACCTCGGCAAGTTGGCGAACCACTCACTTCGACTACCACTCTTTTGAAGAAAACTTACTAAAACTAGATATTTTGGGACACGATGACCCTACCATGATTAAGTTTTTATTTGACTATGTTAAGGCCAACCCCACTGAGTTTCCGTTCAGCGAAGTTAGAGACATTCCAATGGCTGACGTTGATGTTTATAAAATGTTTTCTGGCAACGAAATTCTAAACGTAGACTACTCAAATGCACCTTTTATGCCGGCTACGGCTTCAACTGCTCTACCTGAGTTTGGTACACCTTTTGTTTCGCAAATCTTGGCTGAAACCAAACCCACAACATTTGCGGAACTGGTTAAAATTTCTGGGCTTTCACACGGCGAAAACGTGTGGCTAAATAACGGAAAAGTTTTAAAAGATGGACATCCTGAGTTTGGCTCAATTCCTTTTAAAAACTTAATTGGTTGTCGTGACGACATCATGATAACCTTGATCTCTAAATACAATGTTGAGCCACTTCTGGCGTTTAACGCTATGGAGTTTATTCGTAAAGGAAATTGCCGCAGAAACCCGGCAAAATGGGCAGAGTACGCAAATCAACTAAGAGTTTTTGGTGTGCCTGAGTGGTATATTTACTCATGCGGACTAATTAATTACATGTTTCCAAAAGCCCACGCCACTGCCTACGTTATTATGGCTATCAGAATTGCCTGGTTTAAACTACACAAACCTTTGCTTTTCTACTCTGCTTTTTTTTCAAAACGTGCAGTTCAGTTTGACTACACCGTGATGACTAGTGGCAAAATAGCAATTGGCAACAAAATCCGTGAACTTGAGCAATTGGGATACGAAATTAAGGCTAAAGACCAAGAACTTTTAGTTACCCTAAAAGTAGCATATGAGTTTTGCGCGCGCGGCTTTAGTTTTTCAAAACTCGCTGTTAACGAGTCTAGTGCTAAAACTTTTAACATTAAAGGAAATACTCTACAAATGCCGTTTGCCACAATTGACGGAACTGGAGATGCAGCGGCGTTTGACTCCGTAAACGCACGAAAGGACGGGCTTTACACTTCTAAAGAAGACTTTAAAGCACGATCTGGTGTTAATAAAACTGTTTATAAAAAATTCTTAGACCTTGGTTGCCTTGATGATTTGCCAGACAAATAGACTTAGTAAATTTCTTTTAAAAATCTAGAAGGTTTGAGTTTTGTGCCGTTTTGGCTAAACTCAAAACTCACTAAAAAAAGGTTTTGCTTGGCTCTAGTAATCGCAACATACATCAGCCTTCTTTCTTCTTCTTCTATGTCAAGCAATGCACCTGTTTTAGTATCTGGAAACACCCCTTCGTTAAGACCTACTATAAAAACCGTTTTAAACTCAAGGCCTTTTGATTCGTGTACTGTGTAGATTTGTGGCAAATATTCAAAAAACCTAAAGCCTCGCATGAGTTCTTGCTCAATTAATACTCTTTCTTGGTTTCTTCTGACCAATAGACAAATTTCGTTTATTTTTACTTGTTGATTTCTTTGGATAATTAAATAGTTTTTTAGTTCTAAAATAAAATCAGAGATTTTTGAGTATAGATAAATTTTTATGCTTGCTTTAATTTTAAGGTCTGAAAAAAGTACTTTTTCGGGCCTTTTTTTATTTTTTTCAATTAGCTTATTTGCGCATTCAACAATTGCTGGTGCTGAGCGGTAGTTTTGCGTGAGCATATAAACTTTGGGCATGTAGGTTTCTTGGTATTTTTCAATTAAATCAAAAGATGCACCTCTGAACTTATAAATTCCTTGGTCTATGTCTCCAACTAAAATAGTTTTGGTGTCAGGAGAAATCAAATGTTTTAAAATTTGAAACTGAACTAGGTTTGTATCTTGAACTTCGTCAATTAGTACATAGTCGTAAGTTTGTCTGATTTCTATCTTTTTTAGTTTTTCTAAACAAAGTAAAAGCATATCGTCAAAATCAATTAACGCGTTTTTATCAAGAAACTCTTTGTATTTTTTTAAAGTTTTACTTGGTTTTTTGTCAGGATTAGCCTTGTAGAGAGAAACTTCTAGAATTTCTCTTTTACTAAAAAGACGCGGAGTTTCAAACAAAACTTGTTTGTCTGAAATATACGGTTTAATTAAATTAAAACAAAAACCGTGAAAAGTATATACACCGACACTTTCTTCGTTTAACCTGTGCTTTAGTTCTTTGGCTGCCAGATTTGAAAATGTTAAACACAATATTTTTGCGTTATTTTCACTTCCCTTAATTGCCTTTATTTTTTGAATTAATGTATAAGTTTTTCCGCTACCAGCACCGGCTAACACTAAAATGTGTTGGTCTTTGCTTTCAATGATTTTCTGTTGTTGCTCATTCATCTTAATATATTTAATCGTGCTGTCTTAAAATACTTAAAAGTGTGTTAAAAATGAAAAACCTCTAAGGAATATCTCCTTAGAGGTTTTCTAAAAATATCTTTAAAAATACAATTAGTCAGTTGCTTTGGATGCAAAAATCATTGCAACAATCACAGCAAGTCTTAAAAACTCAATGTACATCCAAGTAAGCGTAGAAATCAATCCTAAAATCGCAACATAAGAATAACCTTTGTCAAGACCATCGTTTTGTGCAACTTCTCTTAGCCCTTCAATGCTAAAGGTCAAAACTATTGTTAAATATAAGATGTAGACAGTGCTTAGCGCGATTTGCAACCAAAGGTAAGTAGTATTGCTGTAAAGCTGATTGTCGGTTTTTCTAAAAACTAACCAAAGTACTAAGTTAACTAAAGACATTAAAAGGACAGTTAGTCCTAGAAACATCATGACTTTGAAAAGTCTACGAGTTCCTCTGACCCAATTGCTTAAGTTTAAAACTAACACTGTTAAAAACACAAAAGCAGTTGCACTAAGGGCAATTATACCAACGCCTCTTAAAATCATTTCAAAAACTAAAGTAATTGCGCCGATAAACACACCTGATGAAATTGAGTATACCCAAACTGAGAATCTAGCAATCGACACAAAGTTACCTAGTAGCGAAAACAAGAACATCAAACCAAAAGAACTAAGTGAGACTATTGAAAAGATAATTAAATTAGATTTTCTTTGATCTGTGGTTAAACCTGATGCATTGCTAAAAATAAAATAATAACCTAAGAAAAACACAACTAAAGCAAAAGCAGAAAGCAGTCCAACGAAAAACAAACTCTTAAGTAAGAGAGATTTAAAAGTAGTTTTTGGAACAACGTTTTCTTCAAACGAATAGTCTTGTACTCCTTGAGCCTGAATTCTAGAAATTTTCTTTAAATTCGGATTTATCATATTGTCTCCTTGCGACATCTTTTAAAAAGATAACTAACAATTTCATTATAACAACAAAACAAGTAGTTTTAATCAAAATATTTGCCTTAATACCCTAAAAACTCTAAGCAAATATACAATTTTTTGTATTTTTAAATGGTAAAATATTTGTGCTATGAGATACTATGAAAATTTTAAAGGAAACCATTGGAAAAAGACAATTGATGTTGCTGATTTTATTCAGGCTAACTACACTGAAGCAAAAAAATTCACACTCACTTTAGCCGGTCCAACTCAAAATACCTTAAAACAAGTTGAAAAATTAAACGAACTTCTTGCCGAAGAAACCAAAAAAGGAATTCTAGACGCAGAATGCAAAACCTCTTCAAATATTTTGGCATATGGTCCTGGATACTTACTTGGAGACAGCAAAACAACACCAGAATGCATTGTTGGTCTGCAGACCGACAAACCTTTGAAACGTGCTTTGTTTGCAGAAGGCGGAATTAAGATTGCTAAAAAAGCCTTGTCTTCATACGGTTATGAATTAGACAAAGACACGGAAGAAATTTTTACAAAATACAGAAAAACCCACAATCAAGGGGTGTTTGATGTGTATCCTGAAAACATTAAAATCGCTAGACACAACCACGTAATTACTGGATTGCCAGATGGATACGGACGCGGCCGAATTATCGGCGACTACCGCCGTGTTGCGCTTTACGGTGTTGACCGCTTGATTTTAGAAAAACAAAAAAGCAAAGCAAGTTTTGAGTTTCCCTATACCCCTGAAATCATTCAAAAAATTGAAAACCTGGAGATGCAAATCAAAGCACTTGCTGATTTAAAACAAATGGCAAAACTATATGGCTTTGACATTTCTCTACCTGCTCAGTCTGCAAAAGAAGCAGTACAGTGGACTTATTTTGCGTATTTAGCAGCAATTAAACAACAAAACGGAGCTGCGATGTCACTAGGTAGAGTTTCTACTTTTTTTGACATCTACATTGAAAATGACAAACAAGAAGGCAGACTAACTGAGTCTGAAGCCCAAGAGTTGATTGACAACTTTGTATTGAAGTTAAGAATGGTTAGATTCGCCCGCACTCCTGAGTATAACTCTGTATTTTCAGGAGATCCTGTTTGGGTAACTGAGTCTATTGCCGGAATGAACGGTGCTACTAAGTCTTTTGTAACCAACACTTCATTTAGAATGTTGCACACTCTTTATAACTTAGGAGTTTATCCTGAGCCTAACTTAACTGTGCTTTGGTCTGAAAAACTACCTCTTGACTTTAAGAAGTATTGTGCAAAAGTGTCAATTGAAACTTCGGCTATTCAGTATGAAAACGACAACTCTATATCTGAATGCCATGGCTCTGACTACGCTATTGCCTGTTGCGTTTCGCCGATGGCAGTTGGCAAAGAAATGCAGTTTTTTGGAGCGCGTGCTAACCTAGCCAAAACTCTGCTTTATGCACTCAACCAAGGTAGAGATGAAATGACTGGACAACAGGTTATAACTCTTCCTAAAACTGAATTATTAAAAGATGGTAAATTTGAGTTTAAAGCGGTTTACAAGGCCTTTAAAGCGGCAATGAAAGAAGTTGCAAAACTGTATGTTAACGCTCTTAACATCATTCACTATATGCACGATAAATACGCATATGAGTCTATGCAAATGGCTCTACTTGACGACGAAATTACTCGTAATTTTGCAACTGGAATCGCTGGACTTTCAGTGGTTGCAGACTCTCTTTCTGCAATTAAATACGGACAAGTAGAACCAATATACGACGAGAGCACTAACTTAATCATGGACTTTAAAATAACTGGTGAGTGGCCAAGATACGGAAACGCAGACGACAGAGCAGATGAACTAGCAGTTGCTGTTGTTAAAGATTTTTGGAAAGAAATTGCTGCTAACCCTACCTACTTAAACGCCAGACCTACGATGTCTATTTTGACAATTACTTCAAATGTAGTCTATGGTATGCACACTGGTTCTACTCCAGATGGCCGTAAAAAAGGAGAACCTTTTGCACCTGGTGCAAATCCTATGCATGGTCGTGATAACACTGGGGCTTTAAACTCACTGCTTTCCGTTGCCAAAATTCCTTTTGAGTTTGCCAGAGACGGAATTTCAAATACTTTTCAATTGCTTCCGGAGTCTTTGGGTTCAAGTAATTTACCTGACTACAAAGAAGTCAGAAAAACTAACTTAGTTTCAATTTTAGACGGCTACTTTCAAAACAAAGGATATCATTTAAATATCAACGTCTTTAACCGAGAAAAACTAATAGAGGCCTACAAAAACCCAGAGAAGTTTCCAAATTTAACTATCAGGGTATCTGGCTATGCTGTAAACTTCTCTAAATTAACCGACCAACAAAAACTTGAGGTAATTGCGAGAACAATTCATGCCACTAGATAAGGCCTTGCTTGAAGTTAAAGGCCGAGTTCATTTAATTGAACCGTTTGGTGCTTTTGACGGACCAGGTCTACGTTTTGTTTTGTTTTTGCAAGGCTGTCCGTTGGCTTGTAAGTTCTGCCACAACCGCACATCTTGGAGCAGAAATTCAGGTGAAACTTACTCAGTTTCAGAAATTTTAAAGAAGTTCAATCAGTATAAATTATTTTATGGAACTACTCCTAAATTAACTGTCAGTGGTGGTGAGCCTTTATTTCAACTTGAGTTTTTAGATGCCTTGTTTAAGGTTGCCAAAAGTCAAGGAATTGAAACTTGCCTAGATACTTCGGCCGGGTTATATCAAGAAAGCGAAAAAGATAAATACGCAAAAATTCTTAAAAATACCGACCTAGTTTTGCTGGATTTAAAGCATTCTGATCCAAAAAAACATTTGTGGTTAACCGGCAGACCACTTGAGCCGGTTTACGCATTTGCCCGTTTTTTAGACGAACAAAATAAGGATATAGTAGTCAGACAAGTAATAATTCCCGGCATAAATCTATACACAACTCAACTTAAAAATTTACGTAGTTTTTTAGACTCACTTTCTTCAGTTTGCACAATTGAAGTTTTAAAATACCACACACATGGCACAAAAAAATGGACAGACTTAGGGCTAAACTACCCGCTAAGAGGTGTCAGAGAAGCAAACCAGGCTGATTTTGAGTTTGCAAACGAAATTTTAACTAAAGGATATAAGTTCAAAAAATGCAAGATATTTTTAAGAAACTAAACTTCCATAACAAATTAGCACTTGCCCCAATGGCTGGCTACACTTACTCTGCATTTAGACAAATTTGTAAAGAAGCGGGTGCTGGTCTACTTTACACTGAAATGATTTCATCATATGCCTTAGTGCATGGTGACGAAAAAACACTTCATATGCTTGAGTTTAAAGAAATTGAGCATCCTATAGGCGTGCAAATTTTTGGAAACGATCCAAAAATTATGGCAGAGGCTGCTGAAATTATTGAAAAAAACTACCGCTTTGACTTTATTGATATCAACTTCGGTTGTCCTGCTCCCAAAATTTCTGACCGTGGTCATTCAGGTTCTTATTTGCTTAAAGATTTACCCTTACTAAAAGCGATTACTGAGGCTGTAGTTCACGCAGTTTCTCTGCCAGTTTCTGCCAAAATCAGACTAGGATTTGATAAAAACACTATAAACGGCCAAGAGGTTGCCAAAATTCTTGAAAACTCTGGCGTTTCTTTTATCTCAGTGCACGGCCGCACAAAAGAACAGGGATATTCAGGTGTTGTTGATCTTGCAGAAATTAAGAAAGTCAAAAAAGCAGTTTCTATTCCAGTAATTGGAAATGGAGATGTCACTAATTTGGCAGACTTTACAAAAATGCTTGAGTACTGCAAGGTAGACGCTGTAATGATTGGCAGAAAAGCACTGGCAAACCCATTAGTTTTTAAAGAAATATTGACTAAAACTCCAAATTTAAAAACACCTGCTACTATCTCTAAAATTATTTTTAAGCACTATACCTTGCTTAAAAACCAAGAAAAAGACCAAAGACGTTTCTTTCTTTTGCTGCGTGGCGCTATTCTTTTTTATTTAAAAAATATTAAAATTTCAGCTGAACTCAGACAAGCGGTCTGTAGATTAAACGATGAAAGTGAACTAGTAAAAATTATTGATGAAATTAAAAAAATCCAGTAAATGGGGTACACCCCGAAATTACTGGATTTTTTGATTTTTAGCGCTTACTATTAAGCAAAAATTAGATTTTGTTTTAAAGTAAAGTTATAAGCCTGCTTTGTTTCTTTTGCTTTTATGTTAAGGGCTTTGTGTGCTTTATCTATAACTTTTTTAGCAGCGTCTAGGGCTTCAACATGGAGTTCAGCGCCGATGTGTTTTTCTTCTAGTTTCAAGGTAAAGTCTTTAGTGCTTTCTTTAAACTCTTCAGTTTTTCCGTCTTTTAGTTTTAGATACCATCTGTATTCTTTAATTTCTTTTTTAAAGCTGTGCGCTTCTACTTTAAGTTCATCACCAACTTTGTATTCGCTTTTTAGATGGTGAAAATGCATAACTTTTCCATGATGGTGATGGTGGCCATGATGAGGTTTTTTGATATTGTCGTGGCAACTTCCTAAAGCAAATAAAGTAACCAAAGCAAATAGAGAAAATAATAATTTTTTCATAATTTATCCTTTCATAAGTATATTTTTTCTCAAAAAATAACTTACATATTAAGTTTAGTCCAAATTAGTTTAATTTGCAAATGATTAGCATTTGCAAATTAAAATGCAAACTATTTTTGAGCAAATTAAAAACGCTTGGAAATCCAAGCGTTTTGGTTTTAACTTTTTGTAATTTTATAAGCAAAAGTGTTTGAAATTTCTTTAAATGTTTCACCTAAATTCAAAATTCTAATAATTTTTTTAGTGTGTTTATCACCGATTACACTAATTTCGTAAACTGCTTTTCTCGTAATTACTATAAACTCTGAATTGTTTTTGGCAAAAACTACAGCCTCTTTAGTACCGCTTGGCTGAGACTTATAGAAAGGAAATTTCCTGTAGATAACTTTATTTGAATTAAAAGCAGCGCTAATTATGAACTTTAACTTAATTTTATCGTCTTCTTTATTTGCAACTACACAGTTTTCTGGCTTTGGTTTGATGTGCATGTAATCAGCAAATACATCTTTATCTAAGTCTTTGACTTCATCGTAGTAGTAAGCAGCTTGGATTTCGTCTTGTTTAAAAGGTAGTTTATATTCAAGTGCTTTGGTTTTTCCTAAAATAAACCAAATAACAGTACCGATTAAAACAAAATGAAAAATTATAAAAATAGTCTTAATTGCTTTAATCATAATTAAAGTGTTTCCTCGTATTGAGCGTAGACATCATCAAGTCCACGACTTTCTCTTTCCTCTTTGGTAAAAATGTGTATCCAAATTTGCTCAGTGGCAATCAAAGTCCAACGAGAGCCAGTTTCAACTGACTTAAACTCAGGGTAGCTTTTAACTCTAGAAACTAATGCTAAAGCCTGGCGTTCAATCGCAGTTCCAATAATTGCGATGTCAAAAAGTGGATGGATTCCAGTAAAATTGTAGTATTTAACATCTTTAACGTCAATATCTTTTAAGTCTTGATTGATTTCTTTTAATCTAAGTGAGTCCATTTTTACTCCTTTTAAATTACTTAATTTCTTGTTTTAATTTATTGTAAGCATCAATTTGTATTTGCTCAGGTTTAATGCCTCTGGATTTCAAACTCTTGAAAACCCCTTCAAAAACTAACACACAGGCTTTATCTAAGTCTTGCCACATTGCTTTTCTGATTTCTACAAGGTCTGAAAAAGTTCTCCTCATTTCGGCTTTATCTGAAATAAAAAGAATTTTGCCGAGCATAGAGATTTCTGGAGTTGGAGTTGTGTGCATAAATACTGAGTTTAATTGGTCTTCGGATAAATCAATTAGTTCTGAAAATAAATAAGCAGATACTGGACCATGTAGTAAATTAGTACTATTTGTCTGTTTTAATTCAGGATATGCAAACTTAACTAAACTATGAGCCTCGTCTGCATTAACGTGTTTGGCAAAATCGTGAATTAAACCCGCAAGATACGCCTGGTTTTCATCAATTTTCCAGTGTTTTGCGAGTTGCCTGCACATTTTAGCGGTAGACAGAGAATGCAAGTATCTTTCTTTGTCTTGGCCTAATTTAGTTTTCAAGGCTTTTTTTAAATATTTAACTTTTGCTTTAAAGTTAGTGTTTAAATAATATCTAAGCAAGTTTCTTTTAAAATAGTTAGGTTTAAAAAAACGAATAAAAGCAAAAATAATTTTTTCTCTAAATCTGTTAATTTTAGTCAAAAAGCGTTCATTTGTGCTATCTATAGACTTGACTAAAAATGTCGCTTTAAACTGCATTTTATTACTAAAAACAACATCGGTCAACAACTGGTCACCAATAAACGCTGAGTTTTTGCATTTTATTTGTTCAGTACTGCAAATCTTTTTGCCAGTTTTAGTAAAAGGTTTTTTTAAGTTAAAAAAACCTTTGGTGGCAGGCAAGGCATTCAAAAGTTGTCTAGATTTGCCTGAATTGCTAAAAATATACAATCTAAAATCAACACTTAATTTTTTAAAAAAATCAACAGTTTTTTTAGAAAAAGAGTTTTCTTTATAAGAAAGTAGAGTGTTGTCTAAATCAAAAATCAAAGTGTCGACACCTTGATTTTTAAGTTCTGCTAAAGGAAGGTTAAAGATACTTTTTAAATATGCAGTAAACCTGTATTTTGACATTATTGGTAAACTTTAAGAATTTCAACATCAAGGCTTTTGTTTTCAGAAACCTTGAAAGAAACTTTATCGCCTGCTTTGTGGTTTTGAATAGCATGGCCCAGCGGAGTTTCTACAGAAATTTTTAAAACACTACCATTAAAAAGGTCAGTTTCTTGGTTACCAACTAGTTGGATGTTTTCAACTGCTTTATTGTGTAGATATTTAAGTTCAACCTTATTGCCAATTACGCAAATATCATCGCGGTTACTTTTAATAATAACTGCGTCTTTTAAAATGCTTTCTAGTTCTTTAATTTTGTGTTCAATTTGCGCCTGCTCATTTCTAGCAGCATCGTAGTCTGCGTTTTCAGACAAGTCACCTTGAGCACGCGCTTCTTTAATTGCTTGAATGTTTTTAGGGCGTTTAACAAACTTAAGTTCGTTAAGTTCATTTACTAATTTATCATACCCTTCTTGAGTTAATGCATTTTTTTTAGCCATTTTTTCTCCTTGTTAACTACTAAACATTATACAACATAAGTGATTTTTAACTTCATTTTTATGTGAAAAAAAGGCGAAAAAAAGATATAATTTAGACATGCAAATCACTAAAAATAAGTTAGAAATAATTAAGTTAACAATTGCAGCAGTTTTAACGGCGAGCGCGGTTGCAGTTAACTCACTATATTCATATATCGTGCCAATTGGTATGTTTAGAGTACCTTTTTTTATCGTTGCTTTAGCCGTGGTTGCGATTGCTTTTGGTCCAGCATACGCATTAATTACTGGCGTAATTTACGACCTTTTGTTTGGGTTTTTGAATTCACTTGGTTATCTTCCTATCTACGGATTTGCTACTTATTTTTGGGTGTTACTTTACTCAATTATTTGCTTTAAAAGAATTTCTAAATTGACTATTTTTATGGCTACATTTTTCGGATATCTTGGCTATACTTTGATAAACACTTTTGCCACTTGGTTTTATTTTGGCAAAATTGCTTTTTTTAGCCTGTTGCTTCGCTTAGGTTTAACCTTAATTTTCACACCAATTTTATTTGCCCTAATTTGTCTGCTAATCAATAGATTTAGTGAAATCGATAAGTTAAATATCACTAAAATAGAGTTTCTTAAAACCAAAGAATTAGAATACTAATTTAAAGTCTTTCGCTAAATACTAACGAAGGAAAAACAACTGCTGATTTTTGTGCTTCGCCTAAAAATAAAATTGAAAGTTTATTTAGTGCTGCCTTAAAGCGCTTACCGTGATTTGGGTGAGTTAAATGCACATGTTCGTGCAAAATAGTTTCAATAGCAAACTCTTCTTTAAAACAGATCAAAATTGGATTTAAAATAATTTCGGTCTTATCATTAACAGTGCGTTTACATTTGCCATAGTAGCCTTTGACTAATTTAAAACTATAGGCGTCTGCAACGGCGGTAAGTTTTTCTTTTGTGCGGTTTAGAAATTTAAAAAGAAAGTCTTTTATGACTTTAGTGTAAAACTCTTTTTTGGCAGTCTGCAACGTTTTGTATTTAGAACTAAAGAAGTAAGTAGATTCTCCGTCAAATCCAAATACATTTTTTTGTAATGTTGCGCTTGGCAAAAAGTCACAGATTTTGCCAAAAACCATTACTTTATTTTTTTGTGAAACATCTTGATTATACTGGCGAAAATAGTAAAAAACTTCACTTTGAACACTTGAGTTATTTACTATTTTTTCGCCTTTTAAGGCGATTTCACGAAAATTATATTGATACAAATAAGGACTCGGAAAAACTAAAACTGGTTGTATTCCTTCGCAAGTTAAATAACTTCTTTTTAAGTTTTTATTAAACCTAATTAGAATTCTTCCAAATTTCTTAGTTACGATAAAAGAATCTTCACTCATTTTTTTCTAATCATAGAATAGGGCTCTACTTTGGCATTTAGTTTAACGTAAACCTTGCTCATCGCATGGTTTGCAGTTTGGATTTCTTCAAAGTTTTCATTCCATAATTTTAAAACTTTAAATGTTCTTTCTTTGCCTAGTGGGGCCATTAACTCAATTTTATCACCAACTGAAAAGTAATTTCTTTGCTGAAATAAATACACACCTTTTTTAACTTCTTGATTTAAATAAAGTCCACAAAATGCTTGATTTGGTTTAGTGGTATTTTGGTCAAAAAGCACCTTAGTTTCGGCAGGTAAATTATCTAAGTGCCCAGTTGCGCTTAGTCTGTTTTCGGCAGCCTTTAATTTCTTGTTATATTTTTTAACTGAGTTAATTTTTTTAGTTTCATAAATTTCGTTAAGCATTTGACGATAAGTTTTCACAACAGTAGCAATGTAGTGTAGAGACTTCATTCTACCTTCTATTTTAAGCGAAGACACATCGGCCAAAACTAAACTTTTAATATGTGGCACTGCATTTAAGTCCATAGCCGAAAAAGAAACAGGTTCGTCTTTAAGTTGCTTATCGCCTGAATACAAAAAATACTCCCAGCGACAGCTGTGTGCACAACCTCCGCGGTTGGCGTCTCTACCTGTAAAAGTATTTGAAAGTGAGCATCTACCTGAATAACTCATGCACATCCCACCGTGGATAAACACCTCAATGTCAAGTCCATGTCTGTCAAGATTTTTAATTTCTTTAATTGAAAGTTCTCGGCCTAAAACTATTCTTTTTACACCTAGTTCTTTCCAAAACAAAATAGTGCGTGAGTTGATAACACTTTGCTGAGTTGATAGATGTATTTCTAAATCAGTGTATTTACGAGCAGCATGAATAATAGCGAAAGACGCACAAATTATGGCGTCAACTCCTGCTACTTCTAACTCTTGTAAATAGTTTTTCAAACCTTCTAAGTCTTCGTTGTGTGGCAAAATATTGGCAGTCACATATACTTTTTTGCCAAGAGAATGCGCAAACTCACACGCTTCTTTAATTAACGGGATTGTGAAGTTAGAAGCACGCGCACGTAGAGAAAACTCAAGCCCACCGATAAAAACGGCATCTGCTCCGTAGATAAGCGCGTATTTTAGTTTTTCAATATCACCGGCTGGTGCTAAAAGTTCACTCATTTTTTATACACCGTTTTAGTTTCTGCAAAACCAGTATCGTGCAAGTCACTGTATTTTGCATTAAATTGTTCAATATCGGTATCTGAGATGTTGTTTTTTTGATAAAGATAAAGTGCATCTATTGCGTATTCATCTGAAAAAAATAAAGGGTCTATTGCAAAGTAGCTAAGACAAGATTTTAGTTTTGCAATATAATTAAACATTTGTGTAGTTTTACCGCGAAATAGATAAGTGCCAAATTTATCTTCAAGTACATTTAATTTTTCTGTTCTATTTTTTTCTTTTAAAAACAAGTCTGCTCTATTTTTTAAATCTAAGGTGTGTTTAAATTTTTTGTTGTATATAGAAAGTAAATGACGTTTTGAGTGAAACATTGAAAATCTGCCGTGCCCTTGAAAAAAAAGATTAAAATTAGGATTTTTTTGACTAATTTCACAAATATTTTCAATAGTAATTTCTTTAGCTAAAAATACCCCAAAAAAACCAAGTTCAGAAATAGTTTGAACTTCTTGCCAATTGGTAATTAGAGTTTCTGGGTTATATACACACTTATTTAATAAGTTTTCTTCTTTTAGAAACTGAGCAACGCCGATGTCGGCAACAATATAACCAACAATGTTTTCTTTATGTTTAAGTTTATTTAAATAATTTTTAAGCGCAGGAAAATCTTGGTCATAGGCCATAAAAGAAAGATCAATGAAGGCTTTGTGGTTTTTTAAATAAGTATTAATTTCTTCAACTGCAAAACGGCGATAGCATTTATATGAAAACTCAGTTCTCAAAACCAACGTAGCATCAACATTCTCGTATTTTGTTAGGTCAAGGGGATATATTAAGTATTTCATAATTTTTTTGACACTAAAAGACCATCTGCAATATCTAAAAACTCAGATTTAAAAGATTTGTTTTTAAGAACTTCGGTTTTAAAAATCTCTAGTTTTTTAAGAAGTTGTGTTGTGTTTTTAGAAACTGAGATCTGGTTTAGTTTGTGAAAAGAAATATTGTCACAAACTATCATTCCACCTTTTTTTAAGTTGTTTTGAAATTTTCCAAAGTATTTTGTGTATTGGGCTTTAGGGCCGTCTATAAAAATTAGGTCAAATATTTCGCCCGTAAAATCAACATCAATTGCATCTCCTAAAATAGGAGTTACTTGTTTTTCAACTCCACAAATTAAAAAGTTGTGTTTTGCTTTCACAAAACTATCTGGATTTTTTTCAATAGTCGTAATCTCTAAGTTATTATTTTCTTTTAAAAAACTGAGAGCACTAAAACCATATGCAGTTCCAATTTCTAAAACTTTTGTAATGTTTTGTTTTTTTATCAATTCGTTGATATATAAAACTGCACTGTCTTTTAAAATTGGAACCTGGGCAAAAATGCAGTCGTTTTTTACTAAATTAAACTCTAGACTATTCATGCTCCAAATCAGACATATATTCAAGGAAAACTTCGGTAAGTTGTCTATATTCTTCAACGTCTTCTATATCTGTTAAACTACCGCTAAACTCAAGGTTAGTATCAGTTTTAGTGAGTTCGTTGTATTTAGCAAAAATTAAGTTAGTTCCTTCTTTGTCAAGAAGAGCCACATAGTTTCTAGTTTCTCCTGCAAACTCGCGAGTAGTTGTAAAAATCACTATAAAAGTCTCATCCATTCCGTCCACAGATATTTTGACTTCTCTGGATTTATCTTTTTTTAAGGTTTCAATAATTTTGTCGTTTAAAGAAATTACTTTTTCTTCGTTCTCCATAAAATCACCTTTTTTGGTTTAAAAACTTGATCTGCGGTCTAGATATTTTTGTAAAATTACGACAGCAGAAAGTTCATCTTTAAATAGTTTCCTTTGTTTTATATTAGTTTTGCTTTGTCTAAAAACCCCAAAAACGGCGTTTGTAGATAAGCGTTCATCTTCTAGAATTACTTTAACACTAGGCAGTGCTTCTTCAATTAAGGCCTTAAAGTCTTCAGAAATTTTTGCACGTACTCCAACATCTCCATTCATATGTTTAGGATAGCCAAGCACGATTTCTTGGAAACTGTATTTGGCGTTAAGTTCAACTAAATGAGCAATGCAAAGTGAGTAGTCTTCGTTTTCAAAACGAAAAGTTTCTAAGTTATTGGCAATTATATGAGACTCAGAAATTGCAAGACCCATAGTTTTTGAGCCCAGATCAATTCCAAGAATCATTTGCGCTAAACTCCTTTAAAACTAAGTCAACTTTGCTTAAATCACCACCGCCAGCGGTTGCAAAATCAGGTCTACCTCCACCTTTTGAGTTAAGAATAGAGTTTATTTTTTTAATGTAGTCAGTGGCTTTTTGAGTATTTGATTTAACAAAAATATTAACCTTTTCACCATCTATGTTTATCATGATACAGTTATTTAGTTTTTGGGTGTTTACATACTGCATAAACACATCTTTTGCGATTTTTGAATCTATCTTTGACTTAAAAATATAATTTTGTGAAGCCGCATTGTTAAGCGATTTTAAAGCATTTTTGATATTTATTTCGCTAATTTGTTTTTCGTATTTTAAGGCTTGTGTTTTGATTTCTTGTAAGTATGCCTTTGCATTTAAAATATCTTGATATGAACCTTTAATTTCTGGTTTTTTTGCAAACCCTAATTTAAGCGAAACATTGTTTAGTTCATTAACTTTGTTTAAAATAACATTTGATTCATTAAAGTAATGTGCTGCGTATTCTTCAACTTTAGCCTTTAGGTTTGCACCAGAAACCGCAAAAATACGGTAAAGTCCAGAACCAATTGACTCAATTTGTGTAATTGCAAAGTCTTTGATTTCATTTGTATTTTTAACGTGTGTACCACCGCATAGCTCAATTGAGTAGTTTTCCATTGAAACCATTCTAACAGTTTTATCGTATTTTTCGCCAAACAAGGCGATTGCGCCGTGTTTTAAAGCAGTGTCGTAGTCAGTGTATTCATACTTAACTTTCAGACCTTTTTTAATTTTTTCTTTAACAATTTTTTCCGCTTTTAAAAGTTCTTCGTCTTTTGGAAAGTTGTAGCAGTTGAAATCAAATCTTAAGTAAGGCGCACAAACTTTTGAACCTCTTTGGTTAACATAGTCGCCAAGTACATCTTTTAAGGCTCTGTGAATTAAGTGAGTTGCACTGTGGTTATACATAGTAGGTGTGCGGTGTGCTTCGTCAACTTGGCATTTAACAACTTCGCCTTCTTTAAACTCAGGTTCAACAATGTGTAGGTGTTGGCCAAACGGTAGCCTAAGCATACCTTTGACTTCTGCTTTTTCAATAGTTCCAAGGTCAGAAACCTGACCACCAGTTTCAGCAAAGAAAGGAGTTTTATCAAGGACAATCCCTTCTTTAAAAACTTTGATTACTCTAGATTCAGACGATAAGTTTTCATATCCTATAAACTCAGACTTTTCGCTAAACTCTAAAAACTCTTTATTTTGTCCTTTCATTGACTGAAAGTTTTGGCGAGCAGAGCGAGAAAGTTCTTTTTGTTTTGCAAGAAACTGATGAAAACCTTTTTCATCAACCTCAACACCGTTTTCGTCAGCATACTCTTTAGTTAACTCAAATGGAAAACCGTAAGTGTCGTATAACTTAAATGCACTTTCGCCAGAAATTGATTTCTTTGCTTGAATAAGTTTAAAAAATTCTTTTTCACCGGCTTCAATAGTTTCTAAAAACTTCTCTTCTTCTTGTTTTAAAATGTTTTGAACAACGGTAAGACTATTTTTAAGGTCAGTGTAAAACTCACCCATTGCCTCAATTACACTTGGAACAAGTAGATAAATAAAAGGTTTTTGCATGCCAAGTCTACGCCCTGCTTTCACAGCACGGCGAATTAGTCTTCTAAGCACGTAACCTCTACCTTCATTTGAAACCATAGCACCATCCGAAACCGCAAAAGTCACGGTTTTTAAGTGGTCAGCGATAATTTTAAACTCTTTTTGACCTAGGTATTTGTGGTTAGTTTGTTTTTCAATTGCTCGCATAATTGGCGCAAACAAGTCGGTGTCGTAGTTTGTCTCTACATCTTGCATAATTGCACAAAGTCGCTCAAATCCAGCGCCGGTATCAATGTTTTTATGCGGAAGTGGTTTGTAATCTTCACGTTTTTTGCCAGTCTCTGCGTTAAAAGAAGAAAAAACTATATTCCAAAGTTCAACATAACGAGCAGTTTCTAAATCGTTTCGTAAAGCCGCTTCTCCGCGTGGGTCGTATTTTTCTCCGCGGTCATAAATTATTTCGGTATTTGGCCCACAAGGTCCTTCGCCAATCTCCCAAAAATTTGATTCAAGCGGCACTAATTTGCTTTCAGAAACACCTAAACTCAGCCAAATTTCTTTGGTTTCAAGGTCTTGAGGATAATATGTAAAATAAAGTTTATTTAAGTCAAAACCAAACCATTTAGGTGAAGTCATTAACTCAAAAGCAAAAGCAATCGCTTCTTTTTTAAAATAGTTGCCAATAGAAAAGTTACCAAGCATCTCAAAAAAAGTATGGTGTCTAGCGGTTAGTCCGACATTTTCAATATCGTTGGTACGGATACATTTTTGGGAACTAGTAATTCTTGGATATGGCGGCATCATTGTCCCGTCAAAGTATTGTTTAAGTGATGCTACACCAGAGTTAATCCACAGTAAAGTCTTGTCGTTTTTAGGAATTAACGAAACTGACTTATATACATAGTGGTCTTTAGATTTAAAGAAATCCAGCCACATTTGTCTGATTTGGTTGCCTGTTAGTTTTTTCATAATTTGATACCTTTTGTTAAACTTTTAGTTTAAATTTAGCGTTTTCGCGTTTCAAATCGCGTTCTTTAATGGTTTGCCTTTTATCCCTCAAGTTTTTACCACGACACAGACCAATTTCTACCTTTACAAGAGCCTGGTTAAAGTAAATTTTTAAAGGAATTAAAGTTAGACCTTTTTCAAATACTTTCTGCTTAATTTGAATAATTTCTGCTTTATGTAAAAGTAGTTTACGAGCGTTTATTTCTTTGTGTTGAAACTTAGCAAGGTTTTCTTGGACAAACCCAATTTTCATGTTGCGCAAGTAAAGTTCTAAATGTTTAGTAATATCGCAAAAAGCGCCAGACATGGTTACTTTGCCGGCGCGAAGAGCCTTGACTTCAGAACCAGTTAAGACGATACCTGCTTCGTAGGTTTTAATGATTTCAAAGTCAAAATATGCTTTTTTATTGTTTGCGATAATCTTCATTTTTAACCTTATTTTGACAATTAAAAGCCCCTTTGTGCAAAAACAAAGGGCTTTTAACTTTAGTTTTTTATGTGTATTTAAAGAATTAAACTAAAATTTATTTTTTTAGTTTAGGAAATGCTGCAAGTCCTGGGTAAACCGCCTGTTCACCAAGCAGTTCTTCAAGACGAATTAGTTGGTTGTATTTAGCAATACGGTCAGTTCTAGACATAGAACCTGTTTTAATTTGACCTGCGTTTAGGGCAACCGCTAAATCTGCAATAAAAGTATCTTCAGTTTCTCCACTACGGTGGCTAATTACTGTAGTGTAACCTGAGCGCTTAGCAAGTTCAATAGTGCGGTAAGTTTCAGTAATAGAACCAATTTGGTTAACTTTAACTAAAATAGAGTTCGCAACACCTTTTTCAATACCTTGTGCTAGGCGTTTTTCGTTAGTTACAAATAAGTCATCACCGACTAATTGGATTTTATCGCCAAGTTTTTCAGTTAGTTTTTTCCAGCCAGCCCAGTCGTCTTCAAATAAACCGTCTTCAATTGAAATAAGCGGGTATTTTTCAACTAGAGAAACGTAGAAGTCAACTAATTGATCAGAAGTCAATTCTTCACCAGTTGCTTTGAAAACATAGCGTTTTTTAGCCTCGTCGTAGAACTCAGAAGAAGCAGCATCAATTGCTAAAAACACATCTTTACCTGGTTTGTAGCCGGCTTGTTTGATTGCTTCTACAATAAGGTCAAAAGCAGCGGCGTTTGACTCTAAGTTTGGTGCAAATCCACCTTCATCTCCACCACCAGTTGCAAGACCTTTTTTCTTAAGTACTGCTTTTAGGTTGTGATAAACTTCGGCAGCACAAACGATCGCTTCTTTGAAAGTTTTAAAACCAGCAGGAATAATCATGAACTCTTGGAAATCAACGTTACTGTCTGCGTGTGCTCCGCCGTTTAAGATGTTTAACATTGGCACTGGCAAAGTATGTGCAAAGAAGGTTCCAAGGTATGAGTGTAAGTCTAGGCCAAGAAAGTCAGCAGCAGCGCGGCAAGTTGCCATTGAAACAGCAAGGATTGCGTTAGCGCCAAGATTTGCTTTATTTGGAGTTCCATCTAAATCAAGCATTGCTTGGTCAATCGCCATTTGGTCAAGGCAAGATAGACCGATTAGTTCAGGTGCGATTTTTTCGTTAACGTTAGCAACAGCCTTTAACACACCTCTTCCAAGAAAACGTTTTTTATCTCCATCTCTAAGCTCAACTGCTTCGTGTGCACCAGTGGATGCACCAGATGGAACAAGAGCACGACCGAACGCTCCTGAATCTGTAGTTACTTCAACCTCTACAGTAGGGTTACCACGTGAATCTAGAACTTCACGAGCATGAACAGCAATAATATATGGCATATTTTTCCTCCGTAATACTTATATATTATATAACATTATAGGGAAATAAAAAACACATTAATTAGATTTTTGTAATTTGCGCAGTTTATTTTAATTAAACTTTTTAAAATTATTTATATTTATGTTTAATACCATTTTTAATACACTAATCCGTGAAAATACATGC
This sequence comes from uncultured Acholeplasmataceae bacterium, assembly GCA_963544405.1. GTDB lineage: Bacteria > Bacillota_I > Bacilli_A > Acholeplasmatales > Acholeplasmataceae > CALISC01. Next base: position 87,530 of record CAUUEZ010000001.1, on the reverse strand, counting down.
CTAAAAATATCACGCGATAACTTTTGCGGTTAAATTGTTTTATACAAAATCTGCGTTATATTTGTTCAATAACAAAAATTCCCTTAGTTTATTTTAATTAAACTAAATACATTTATATTAAAAAAGTTTAAAGCACACTTAAGACAAAATTTGCGCCAGATTATTTATCAATGTGTTTCCCTTATGCTTAGCAGATTTAAAACAAAATTAAATCAAAAAAATGTAAACTGTTTTAGTTTTTTTGAGAGCTTGACCTAGGAGTTCAACAAGATTGTTTTTACACTTAATTTTAATTTATCTAATTTGTGAAGTTCGTTAGAGTTAATAAAATACAATTTTTAAACACATACATTTTTAAATTCTGATTTCAACAGTTTGTGCGATTTAAAAAATCAATTAGAAATTATTTCAAAGTGTCGTTTTTAAAATAATCATTAACCTACACACGCTCAGTTGAAGTGAATATTTTAAATCTTTTTACCCACTTACAAAAAGGAGAACCGCATTAGTGATCTGCAAAATTATGAAAATGAAAATGAAGTTTATAAGTGCTAACGAGACTTAAAATATCTTTACATTTTAGATGTCCTGTTTGCTTTTAGTAAATAAAACTTAAAATCTACATAGTTTAATTTAAATAAACAAAATAGTTTTAAATACAAAAAGTTTAAAATAAAAATTGAAGAGTATTTTTGGATTTAATTTCAAGTTATTGTAAATAAAACTGTATAAATCATAGACATAAAAAAACTGTTTGATTGGTATAGGCTGCAGAAGACTGCGATAATATTTGTAATTTCTATATCTGAAAATTATTTACAAATTCTTGCATTAGTTTATCTTCGTTTGTTACCTCTTTTTAAATAATGTACTATTCACATTTTAAAAGAAGAACAGGAATGTTAAATAACTAAAGTTAAAAAAACTAAATAAAGTTTAACTGTGATTTTATATTATCCTCAGAAATAAAGAAAGTTTACTAAAATTTTTATTACGCAAACTACAAAAAAAGTTTAATGACTAATGAATTGGAACACAAAAAAGACATTTTAATGAGTTTAATATTTTTAAACTAGCTAAATAAATTTTAAATTAGTTTAAATGTGAAATGCACACTGAAATATTTATAAATTTTTTTCAAACGAAAAGTCGCAACGCCTCAGAAAGTATGACTTTTTTGCTAATTATTATGAGTTTAATAAAACTAAACTTTTTTAATATTTTTCAGTTATTTATAAAAACACTTGACACCTTTGTCTTAGTAGAAAAACGCTGCACCAAGGAACAAAACAACATAAAGAACAAAAATTTAAAAATAAGCCTAATTATGTCTGAGAGAAGAAGTAGTTTAGTTAGTTTACTTTAACTAATATTTTATTTGTAAATTACATAAAAGTTTAATAGAAATTGAAGTTACTAAAACACTAGTTTTAGCAAAAAAATGTCAAAAAAAATCAAAATTCACGGTCATTTCATCAATTCTGTGAATTTAATTTCGTTAAAACGCGTTTTGCGTTTTTTTCATATTCATTTTTCAAATGTGAATATAAAAAAGAGAGAAGTAATTAAGTATAACTACTTTTATACACCTTATTTTTAATTTTAGCGTGAATGCAATGTTTATTTCTGTTTTTTATTATTTTTTTATTTGTTCCTATAATATATATTATGTAAACCAAAATATAGCAAGTTAGTGGAGCGGACAAGTGAAAATGTGTGGGAATGTGGATTACTATTCACTATCGGAATTTTTGTAATTTAGAGGTAAAAACAGGATTTTTAGTGAAAAATTGACCAGAGTTAACAATTTGAAAAAATAGTAAAAAAACACTAAACTGAAATTTCTGAGCACTGCGTCCTGGCATTAACACTATTTAAAAATTATTAAACTTTTTTACTTTTTTTAATAAAAACATAAATATACTAAACTATTTTTTGACGCGTTTTGAGCAATTATTACTACCTTTTGTGGGTTATTTACTCATTATGTTTTGTCTTAGAGCGTCTTAAAAAAACACATATTCTTATCTGATCAAAACAAAACATAAATAGTCGCTAATAAACTTTTGTAAACTAGTATTGTGATTAGTGAATTCACTTGTATAAAAATACCAGGCTGTAGTCTTTTTAGATTTATGTTTCTTCACTGCTGGTAAAAATACGATTAATATTTATTTTAAAAATAAATCATATTTTTAATAAAAGTTTAATTATATTAAACCAATAAAAAAATGAAATTTTAAGCATTTACGCACACACTGCTGCACTGAATTTAAAATAAGCACGAAAATAAAAAAAGTTTAACTGTGTTGCAGATAATCATTCTACAAAATTAAGTTAAACTTTTTTATTTTTTATTATTAAGTTTACAAAAACTAAATTAAGACTTTTCTAAATTATTAAGTTTTGGTCTAGTTTTATTGTACTTTTCTCGCTTATATTTATCTGAAATATTTGTGTAAATCTGTGTTGTTTGGATGCTTTCGTGACCTAGTATTTTTTGCAGAACCCTTAAATCGCAACCGTTTTCAAGTAAGTGTGTAGCAAAAGAATGCCTGAAAGTGTGAGGTGAAACATTATCAATTTCGTTGTCTTCAGCGATGCTTTTAACTATCTTAAAGAATCCTTGTCGTGTTATTCTAGCGCCGTTTCTGCTTACAAATAAAGCAGGTAAAGTGCGTTCTTTTAAGATGATATTGCGGGCATCTTTAATGTAGGTTTTAAGTGCTTCTACTGCTTTTTTAGTTAACGGTACAGTTCTTTCTTTACTGCCTTTTCCTTCAACAATTAAAAATCCTTCGTTTAAATGCAGCGACTTTAAGTCAAGTCCAATCAACTCAGAAACACGAAGACCAGAGCCATATAACACTAAAAACATCGCTAAGTTGCGTACATTGTATACTGTTTTTAAATCAATTGAATCTATCATTTTACTAGTTTGCTCTGCGTTGATTGTGCGAATTAATTTCTCTTTTTCTTTAATATTTTTAATTTCTTGTGCTGGATTTTCTTTAGTCAAACCATCCATTTCAAGAAAAGCATGAAAGGTTTTAATTGCCGAAATTTTACGGTTAGTTGTTCTACTGTCATATTTTTTCTGTAAAGTTCTAATGTAGTTTTTAATCAGTTTAGGACTGATTTGTTCAGGCCTTTGAATTTCTTTGTGGTATTTCGCATAGAAATCAAAGTACTGTTGAATGTCAACTTTGTAGGCGTTTTGAGTAGTTTTGGCCAATGATTTTTCGTTTTTTAAATATAAAATAAACTCATTAATTAAAAACGGTTTCATACAAACTCCTGCATAATTTGGTTCTCTAAATAAATATATTTAAATGGTATGTATAGTCTACCTTTGGTGTATCTCAACATTTTTCTTGCGAGTAACTTTTTAATTATTGGGAAATATTTAAGTAAATCTATGTCGTATTTTTGCTTAAAATATTTAAGATTTACACCGCTAGTTTTGCGAAGTCCGAGCACTATTGCCGTTGAAATTAACTCATGTTCACTTTGTTTTATTTCAGTTTTTCCAGGTCCTTTGTTAATGTAGGCGTGCATAATTGCGGTGTTATTTATGCGCGTTCCAGCTGTGTATCCGCTGGCTGCAAGTCCTGTGCCGATGTATTCTGAGTCTTTCCAGTAGATTAAGTTATGTTGAGATTGGTACTTTGACCTTGCATAATTTGAAGTTTCGTATTGTGAAAAGTGGTGTTTCTTTAGTGTTTTTTTAATGAAGTTATACTGCTTTAAGCACGCTTCTTCTGCTAAAGTTGTCTGTATACCTTGCTTTTCTAAGAACGCTAAAAAGGTGTTTTGCTCTAAAATCAAGGCGTAATACGATATATGTTTAGGGTTAAACTTTATTGCTATTTCTAAGTCTTTTTTTAGTATTTCTAAACTCTGATTTTTTATACCGTACATTAAATCAAAAGAAATATTTTGAATTCCGGCTTTTTTAAGTAGCCTAACAGAACTCTTAACATCCTCAATTGTGTGGTTTCGTTTTAAAAATTTTATGGTCTCAGGGTCAAAACTCTGCACGCCTAAAGACACACGGTTTACACCGTATTGCTCAAATAATCTAACTTGTGCTTGAGTAATTAGTTCAGGATTACACTCAATTGTATACTCTTTTACGCCTTTAAACTTTTTTAAGGTTTTTAACAATAAGTTTAAATTTTCTAAACTTAGATTATTTGGAGTCCCACCACCAATAAAGATAGTATCAAAATAATGGTTGTCTAAATACACAGTATTTAGCTCTTCTGTTAAACTTTTGATGTATCCATCTTCTTCTGTTTTGTCTTTAGTTTGTTTTTTGACAAAGTCACAATACGAACAAATCAAACGACAAAAAGGGATGTGTACGTAAAGCCCACGCACTAATCATCCCCTTGTTTTAAGATAGCCAAAAAAGCCTCTTGTGGTACTGAAACACGACCGATTTGTTTCATTTTCTTTTTACCTTCTTTTTGTTTTTGAAGGAGTTTCATCTTACGAGAAATATCGCCGCCATAACATTTAGCCAGCACGTCTTTGCGCATTGCTTTAATTGTTGATCTTGCAATAATTCGGTTACCAATTGCCGCTTGCACGGGAATTTCAAACATTTGTCTTGGAATTAAATCCTTCATTTTCTCAGTCAAGGCACGGCCTCTGGACTCAGCAAAATCTTTGTGCACTATCGTTGCCAAAGCATCAATTTGTTCACCATTTAACAAGATATTTAACTTAACTAAGTTAGAGCGAACATATTCATCCATATCGTAGTCAAACGACGCATAACCTTTAGATTGTGATTTTAGTTTGTCAAAAAAGTTATAAACGATTTCTGAAAGTGGAAGTTTATAAATGATGTTCACACGGTTTTTATCCAAGTAATTCATTGAAACAAAAACTCCACGTTTAGCCTGACAAATTTCCATAACACTGCCGACGTATTCAGATGGAGTCATAATAGAGGCTTTTACAAATGGCTCTAAAATATAAGAAATTTGCTGTGGTTCTGGCAGTTCACACGGGTTTTGAATTTGAATTACATTGCCATTTGTTAAATGAACTGTGTAAATAACTGATGGAGCAGTGGCAATAATGTCAATATTAAACTCGCGGCGAATTCGCTCTTGAATAATTTCTAAGTGAAGCAGTCCTAGGAAACCTGTTCTAAAACCAAAACCAAGTGCTTTAGAAGTCTCCATTTCGTAAGTTAAAGCCGCATCATTTAGTTTTAATTTCTCAAGTGCTTCTTTTAATTGAGCGTAATTTTTATTTTCAACTGGATAAATACCTGAGAAAACCACAGGGTTCAGTTTCTTATATCCAGGTAAGGGTTCGGTTGCTTGATTTTCAAAAAAAGTAATGGTATCTCCGACTTGAATGTCTTGAATTGACTTAATTTGGGCGTAGATAAATCCAACTTCTCCGGCTGTAAGTATCTCAGTTTCTCGCATTTCTGGCGTGTAGACACCCACGCTAACTACTTCTGCTTTATATTTAGACTGCATAAAGTAAATGGTGTCTCCTTTTTTAACAGTCCCTTCAACTACCCGAATTAAAGGAATTACTCCCTTGTAGGCGTCGTAATATGAATCAAAAACTAAGGCTCTCAAAGTATCTTCTTCTTTTTTTGGACTTGGAGCTGGTACTTTTTTTACAACCGCTTCCAGAATTTCTTTAATACCAATACCGTTTTTAGCAGAACACAATACAACTTCGCTTCTATCAATACCAATAATTTCTTCAATTTCTTTTAAAACTTTTTCAACATCTGCCGTTGGTAGGTCTATTTTGTTGATAACCGGAATAATTTCTAGGTCATTGTCAAGGGCTATGTATAAGTTTGCAAGAGTTTGTGCCTGAATGCCTTGTTGCGCGTCTATTACTAAAATTGCGCCTTCGCAGGCCTGCAGAGAACGAGAAACTTCGTAGGTAAAGTCAACGTGGCCAGGGGTGTCAATTAAGTGCATTTTATAAACTTTTCCGTCTTCGGCTTGATAGTGAATTTGCACAGCGTTTAACTTAATAGTAATTCCACGTTCGCGCTCAAGTTCCATACTATCTAGGTATTGCGCCTTCATTTCACGGTTAGAAACAGCGTTTGTCAACTCCAAAATACGGTCAGCCAATGTAGACTTACCGTGGTCAATGTGCGCAATTATGGAAAAGTTACGAATTTTGTTCATCTAGATTTAAAACCTTTTTAATTAAGACCCTTTTAATGACGTTTTTTTCAATATATAGTGGACGGAACTCAAAGTTTTTATAAGTCACGCAAATTTTTTCACCAACTTTAGGCAGGTGTCCGATTTGCTCGGTAATAAAACCGTTTACGGTGTTAGACTCCGTTTCAAACTGAATGTCTAGTTTTTCAGACAAAATATCTAGTTCAAAGAACCCATCTACTTCAAAAGTAGTTGAGTTAATTTCTTTAAACTCAGCCTCTGGACTGTCAAACTCATCGTTAATTTCGCCAACTATTTCTTCAATTAAGTCCTCAATTGTAAGAAGACCAGCAACTCCGCCGTATTCATCTAGCACCACGGCGATATGGACTTTATTTTTTTTCATATGCACAAAAATATCGTTAATTTTAGAGGTGGATGAGACAAAAAATGGTTTTCTAACAGACTTACCTAAATTAAACTCGCTTGGCTCAATTGCGTATTTTAAGATATCTTTGATGTGAATTGTACCAATAATATTGTCAATGGTTTCTTTGTACACAGGATATCTGGTGTATTGAGATTCATTAATTTTAGTTAAGATTTCTGAGTAAGTTGCAGTAATTTCAATCGCATCAATTTCAGTACGGTGAGTCATGATTTCAGAAACCTTAGTGTCGTCAAACTCAAAAATATTTTCAATTAGTTTGTTTTCTTCAACATCAATCTCTCCGCTTTCTGTAGCATTTGATGCCATTAAAATGATGTCATCTTCTGTAACTTCTTTAATTTCGTCGCCTTTTTTAACACCAAAAATACGAGCAAAAAAGGTAGTTGAAACCATGAGTAGCCAAACAAACGGGAACAGTATAAACATAAGTACTCTGATGATTGGAGTGCAATTTAAAGAGATTTTTTCACTCCATTTCATCCCAATTCTTTTCGCTACTAGTTCACCAAAAATAATTTGAAAGTAAAGTAAAAATATAGTTAGTACGATTGTAACTAACACGGAATAAAGCACATAGTTATTTGAATTTGCTTCAACATTAAAAATACGAATTAAGGCGTCTTGTGACAGTTTAGAGCCAATAATACCGTTAATAAATGCAATTAAAGTATTTAAAACCTGGATGGTTGCCAAAACATAGTTAGGATTTTTAATTAAGTTTAAAGTTTTTTTAGCTTTTTTCTTTAGTTTTGGGTTATCCGAATCTGTAAGTTCATCAATTCTAATGTGGTTTACAGACATAAATGCAGCCTCGGTCATCGAAGTAAAACCGGATATTACGATTAAAACAACGATTAGTGCAACGAATACTGCAACTAAGATGCCCGTGAGCGGAGGGTTTGCAGACGTTGCAGAATTTAAAATATTTTTAGTCATATTTCTCCTTAATTAGCAACTTTCTTTAAATTAGTATACCACATCAAAACGCAGTTTAACTGCATTTTTCTTCAAAAAAAGCGTTATTTTAGACTTTTTTTGCGTTTTTTTGCTTATTTATTTTCCAGATTTTTCTAACTTTAGCAAAAATTAGTGCGAATACTAAAAATGCAAAATATACAAGCACTATGACAGGAGAAGGAGCGACATTTGTGTTTAGTTGAATTGGTGCAGCAATAGCCACGGTTAAAATCGCAGCAACTACTCCAATTAACATAGTTTGAATAAAGTTTCTTCTGAATTGAACAGAGATTAAGACTGGGAATAAAATTAGCGCAGAAATTAACAAGGTACCCATCATACGCATACCAACTGAAATTAGTACTGCGACTAAAATTGACAAGCCGTAGTTAGTAATTATCTTGTTGGTGCGGTTAAATCTAGCATAACTTGGGTCAAAAGTTTGAGAAACCAAACGTCTGTATTGCCATAAAATAAAGCCTAAAGTAGCAGTGAAAATAATTAGTGCATTAAAGAAATCCAACCATTCCATAGTTGCCAGACTACCGTTGATAATATTGCCAAGGTCGCTTTTAAAGTTAGCACCCCAAAGTGAAATAATTAAGATTCCCAAACTGTATCCAAGGGCCTCAATAACCCCTATTGCACTGTCTGAGTCGATTTTGGTGTTTTCAATAATCAACTGTATCACAATTGAAAAGAAAACTGTAACTAACATTGAAACGTAGACAGGGTAGTTAGACAAAAGCACACCTAAGGCTATTCCAAAAAATGCAGTGTGCGCAAGTCCGTCAGCGATCAACGCTTGGTTTTTAAGTACGATAAAAGGGCTAAGCAGAGCAGCAGTTACTGCAATTAGTCCGGCGGCGATAAAAATGTAGGTGTTTGAAAACACCCCTAAATTAACTAAATATTGCATGCTTTTCTCTATTTAAAATTTGCTTGTGGAAATCACAAAATATACCGTCGTAAACTATAGCTTTTTCTACGTAAATTACGCGGTCTTTACATTCAAACACATCAATTCCAGAAAGGTCATGAGTGATTATTAAAACAGTAGTGCCAGATTGAGAAAGTGTATATAAATACTGATAAAACTCGTGTCTAAATTTAGGGTCTAGTGCAGATGCTGGCTCGTCTAGTATTAAAAGGTCAGGTTCGTCTACTATGCTTCTTAAAAAAAGTACGCGTTGCAGTTGTCCACCAGAAAGTTCAGAAATTAATTTATTTTTCAAGTCCAAGATGTTCATTTCAGAAAGTAGTTTATCAATTCTCGCTTTTTGTTCTTTCTTGGCAAACAAGTATTGTTTTTCAAAACCTGAGTAAATAATTTCAAAAACCGAAGCCGGAAAGTTTGATTTAAATCGTAAAAATTGTGGCATGTAGCCAATTTTTTTTGCACTATTTAAAACCTTTCCACTATTTGGTTTCAAAGTTTTGGAAATCAGTTTAACCAGTGTGCTTTTCCCACCACCGTTTGGTCCCAAAATATACATAAAGTCGCCTTTGTTAATCTTTAAATTTAGATTTTCAAAGACGGCTGTGTCTTCGTATTTAAATGTAACTTCTTTAAATTCAATCATCTTTATTTACCTAAAAGTGCTAATTTTAGATTGGAGATATTTTCAGAAATTTTCGCCTGAAATGGTATTTTTTGACTGTATTCTTCTTTAGAAACTGCGTGAAAAGTATGAAAAGTTTTAAAAGAAACATTTGAAATGTTGTGTGCTTTCACACTTGATTTAAGTTTTTCTAAAACCTGTTCTTTACCTGTTTCTTGAACGAACACAGTTAAGATTTTATTAGGATTTTTAGTGCCTTTTTTAATTAGTTCAACGAACTCATCTATCGCTTTTATAGTGTCCTCATTTCGGTCTTGTATGGTTGTGTCAATTGGTGTATAACCTTTTAACAAGCCCATTTCAACCATAAACGCACCTATTGAATCATGACCACAAAAAAGGATTTTTTCATCGTTTAAACCAGTTTTAAAATTAGTATTTAGAAAACTAGTAAAGCCATTTTTAAGTGTGCTAATTTCGTTTATCAGTGTAGTTTTATTTGTAGCAATGATTGATTTGTTTTCAAATTTTTGAGTAAGCTTTTCGGCAATTTTTTCAATTATTTTTACTGTATATTCCAAACTTGACCAATAGTGTGAAGAGGCGTGTCTGCGGATATTTTTTTCAGATTCTAAAATTTGCTCGCCAGTTTTTAAAAAAGTTTTTTCGTTAACACCAAGTGCTTTTTCTAAGTTAAGTGAATCCAGGCTACCGCGTGCTTTTTTGATTTGCAAGTCAACATTTTCAGAAAAATAAATTAACAAATCACTTTCAATAATTTTGCTTTTATCTGCCAAAGTTAACTCAGAATTGTGAATGTTTAAATACGGTGCTCTGGCAGTGCTGACAGTAATTTTGGTATTTTTAGCCAATTGCTCAACAATTGAATATGTTAAATAAGAACTTGTTACCACGTTAACCTTGTTTTTTTGGCATGAAAAAAAAGCAAATGTAGCAAATAAAGTTAAAAGAACGCTTAAGATTTTCTTCATATTTTACCTCGTTAATCATTTTAACTTAATAATTTTGCAATTGCAAACTATTCGCATTTCTACTTTGTGTGTTTATTTAATATTATATAAAGGGCTGAATGCTATAATAAATGCATTAGGAGACCGAAATATGGAAACTTTGAAAGACAACTTTTATTTACATGTAAACAAACAATTAATTGAAGAAACAGAAATTCCAGCAGACAAACCTAGTGTTGGAACGTTTTCTAAAATTCATGATCAAAACGAAGAAATTCTTTTAAAACTTTTTGAAGACTGGTCTGAAGGTAAAAACATACCTGAAGATAAACTAATTCACGAAGCAATTAAATACCATAAATTAGTTACAGATTTTGAATACCGCAATGAAATGGGTGCAAAACCTATTTTACCGCTGATTGAAAAAATTCAAAGACTTAACTCAATTGAAGAGTTAGCTGAATCATATCCTGAACTTGAGCTAAGTAGCATTCCACTGCCCGTAACTATTGGCATTTCTCAAAGTTTTGCAGATCCAACTAAGCATATCTTGGCAGTTGACCACGCAAGCATTATCATGCCAGATCGTGAGTACTACGAAAAAAATCTAGAGCAACTTGAAGAAAACTTAACAGTTTTTGCAGATTCGGCGAAAACTGTGTTAAAAAGTGCAGGACTAGCTGATGCTTTAGTAGACAAATACGTTAAAGAAACTCTTGAGTTTGATAAATTTTTAGCACCTTTTACTTCATCTAGATTAGAAGACGCTGAATACGACAAAAAATTTAATCCAACCCCACTAAAAGAAATTGACGCTAAATCTAAATATTTAAAGTTTAGTCAAATTTTTAAAACTTTAACTAAAGTAGACGCAGAAATTGTTAATATCGCCTATCCTCGTTTCTTTGAAAATCTAAATACCGTGTTTTCTAAAGAAAACTTTGAAATCATTAAATCTTGGATGATAGTTAAAACTGCCCTTGGCAATGCTCGTTACTTCTCTGAAGAACTTGCCGATGTCGCTGGAGCCTTGAGACGTAAATTAGTTGGCCAAAAACAGCCTCAGCCAAGAGCCAAAAAAGCACTGTACACCACTTTGGCGTTTTTTGATGAACCAGTTGGTATTTATTTTGGCAAAAAGTATTTCGGTGAACAAGGAAAAGCCGATGTTTTGGAAATGATTCGCCGATTTATCACAGTTTATACAGACCGTCTTTCTAAAAACACCTGGTTAAGTAAAGAAACTCGCGAAAAAGCGATTTTAAAACTGTCAAAAATCAAACCATTTGTTGGATATCCTGACGAAATTCCGCCTTATTATCAAGACTTTAAAATCAAAACTAAAGCAGAAGGTGAGACTTTAGTTTCAGCCACAATCTCGTTAAAACGCCTGATGACCGCCTATGAATACGCTCAATACAAAGAACCGGTTAGCACTAAATACTGGGGAATGGCTGCGTATGAAGTAAACGCTTATTTCCATCCACTTTTTAATCAAATAGTGTTTCCAGCAGGTATTCTTCAACCTCCTTTTTACTCAAAAGAAAACTCAAACTCTGCTAACTACGGCGGAATTGGAACAGTTATTGCTCACGAAATTTCTCATGCTTTTGACAACAATGGGGCTAAGTTTGACGAACATGGCCGCCTTAATAACTGGTGGACAAAAGAAGATTTAGCCGCCTTTGAAGAAAAGAAAAAACAAATGATTAAACTATTTGACGGACACAGTAATTTACTTGGTGTTAAATGCAACGGCACCTTGACAGTTTCTGAAAATATTGCAGACTGTGGAGGCTTAAGTTGTGCACTTTCTGCTTTAAAAATGGACAAGACAGTAGACCTAGATGCTTTCTTTAAATCATGGGCTACCAACTGGTTTAACAAAGCCAGAGTTGAGTACTACCAAACGCTTGCCAATGTTGACGTGCACGCAACTGGTGAACTTAGAGCGAACCGTCAACTTGCTAATTTAGATGAGTTTATTAAACATTACGGCATCAAAGAAGGTGACAAAATGTACACAAAACCAGAGGAGCGCGTCAAAATATGGTAAAACAAATTAAATACTTACTAGTTGGTTTTTTAACGCTAATTTCAGCACTGGCTTTAACTGCCTGCAGTCTTTACAGAGTTTCGGTTAATCAAGACATTAAAGCGGAATCCGCTTTTTTTACCTTTAGATTAAACCGCCACCGCGACCGCCAGGCGTTTTTATCACAAGGAGCCGACGCTAACGTACAAATTCAGGTAAACGAACATAAAGCAGGCGATGGCCGCGATGAACTTGGGGTGTCTATTCCAAAAGCAACTAGCGACTTAAAAGCATCCTCAAAACCTTACTATGAGTTTTCTTTTGAAAAAGACGCAAAAAAAGGCAAAGTTTCCTTAGCCTTTGAAATTAGAAACTTAAAACCAGAAAAAAAATATGTTGCACTTGTGTACTTCACTTACGATAACGAAAAAGTTTATCTACTTAAAAACTGGCATGTCACTAAAAAACATCCGCTTGAAGGTATGATTTTTCAAACAATTGCGGTATCTCAATTAAAAACTTACGCAATTTATTCATATGAAGACCTTTTGAAAATAAAATCAGAAAAACAAGAAGGCAACTTTAAACTAATGCAAGACCTTGACTTAAAGGGTCGTGAACTTCCTGCTTTGTTTGGCAAAAACCGTGCTTTTGATTTTGATGGCAACAACAAAACAATTCACAACTTTAAGTTTATTATTCAAAAAGACGAAAGTCTACTAAAAGGTAGCGATTACTCAAAAAGATCACCACGCGACACCAATCTTTACAACAACCAAGGAACTTCTATTTTTGGAAATCTTGACAGATACGCACGCGTTCATCATTTAAACTTTGAAAATGTTGAAATTAAAATTAAAGAAAAAGAGCTGACAACTGCGGAAAACGTCGGGATCTCTCTACTTACTTTCCATGTTGCCCCGGGTGCTCAAATTGACCATATTTCTTTTAAAAACATCTCTTTTTCAGATAAGTTTAAACGCTCTTCTTCAATTCAAAGAAGCTACAACATCTCACTGGTTGCCTACAAATCAGAAGGCACCATCAGCCACATTAAAGCCGAAGATATTAACTTTGAGTTAAATGTAGACATTACCGCGGTTTACGACTTTTTCCCAAGACTTTCGGTTTCAACTTTGGCATACCAAATCGGAGTTAACGCAAAAGTGAGCGACATTGCGGTTAAAAACGCTAAATACACAATTAACTCAACTTACTTTGCGCGTGGTGATGTTTCACCGGCTAACGACTATAATTTCTATGTAGACGGACTTGCTCATTCTATTGCTCAAACCGATCAAGCCATTGAAAACGTTGACCTAGATTTTGTTGGAAAAATTAACATAAACTCAAACAATGTACCCGTTCCTGAAAACCAAGACTATGTTTTTTACACAGGAAATGCTGGTGAAGAGCAAGTTCACCTTTATAAAATCAACAAAAACTACACAGTTGAAAGACTTCGCAAAAACACATACCACGTCAAGGATCCAAACGCTCGCTATGTGTTGGCTTTCAAAAATTACTCAGAAAAAGAAAAAATGTCTTTAGACCATTTTTGGTTAAACTCAGTTGAAAAGGCTAAAACTTCACTTAACTTCGTAGAACCAGGTAAACTAGAGTCTAAAGACTTATTTGACTTGCCAAATGGCGAGGCTTCTCGCGAAATCACCGGAATTTATCAAAAAAGTTACGCTAAGTTCTTAGTATTAGATAAAGACATTAAGGGTCACATGGCCTTTGATATCTCAAAAGAAGGCACTCAATTCGACAAAGGTGTGCGTTTGTATAAAAACAACTCAATGTATGAACTGGCTAAAGACAACCCAACTAAACCACTTCAAGACAACTCAAACTACTATTTGTTTCCGTATGGCGCTAAAGTTAAATTAACTTTAAAGAAAAATCGTTTTAACACCCACATTGTTGGTTTTAGAACCACCGAAATGAGGGGTGATACTGAGCAGTATTCAGCTGACACTTACCATTTATTTAAAGCAACTGAACAAGGTGAATACACCACTGAACTTACTATGTTTAAGGACCACAAGATCTATACACTGAGTGCAAACCACGTTAACCACTCTCTTTCTGGAATTTCTGCAGACTCATCTCCTATCAATCAATTTAACAACGTGAAAGTTAAAGGCAAACTGATTTACAACGGAAATGGACTAACTCCAAACGTCTATAAGTTAAATATCGCAGAAGGACTAAACCACAAAGGCTACAGTCAAAACGGAGTAATTAGCACGATAACTGTTGAAAAAACTGTCAAACCACTGGTTAAAGACGTCAACAAATACGAATACACAATTCAAGAAAAGAAATAAAATCTTATCTTTTAAAAAAGAGGCCTTGGCCTCTTTTTTTATTTGTTTTAAGTAATTTTATTTAAGGTAAATAAATATATTTTGATGATAAAAAAACAAATATTCATAAAAACAATTTTAATAACAATTTTGGCCTTATTTTCTCTGTTAATGCTTTCGGCAAATAAGGGAGTGGTGGAAAATCCTAAACCTGATTTTGCACTTAAAGTTATAAATAAATCAGACACTTCCTATCGCTTTTTTGATAAAGACAGAGTGGCAAATTCAGAGTTTTTAAACCCGGAACTTCTCTATGTTTACTTTAAATCTGCAGAGTTTCTACAAAGTTTTATCGAGAAGACTGCAAGTCAAAACGACATAAGCAAATTAGAGTTTATTAAAATTAACTCAGATACAGCAGATGTCAGTCTTCAGACAATTAAGTATGATAACTCAGTAGAATTAGTTTTTGTATCTAAAAATATCGTTCGAAAACTAATGCTGTTTTTGCAAATCATAGATGCTTTTCCAGAAATTTCTATGCAAGAAACCGAACTAATTTACTTTACCTATTTTGATGTAAATCAACTTAAATACTTGATTCGCAAACATTATCAAATTTCAAATAATTTTAATTTAGAAATTGAGAAAAATAAAGTACCACACTTTAAAGATAAACTTTTTAATAGGGTTTTGCTTAAATTCTATTTGACTAATTTGTTTGGAGAAAAAAGAGAATATAACATTAATGTTATGCCAGTTCAAGACAAAGAAAATATCTTTAAAATTGGCTATTATTTTATTGATTTTGAATACTTTAAAATAGCCTTAAATGGCGATTTAACGCTAAATAAGTTTAAGTTTAATTTTATCTTAGACAAAAACAATTTACCGGTAAATACAAAAATTATAAACGAGCAAAAACTTAGTCTTAACTCAAGTAAAGAAGTGTATTTTGAATTGCACAATTTTGACGTCTCTTTTCTTTATATCAAGATAAATAAACAGAAAGAGTTGATTATGGTAAAGGAAAACGAAAGCAATGTAAGCATTGAGAAGTTGCTAAAACATTTAAAACTTAGTAATTTCTCACTTGATAAAGAGTTTAAACAAGAAATCACTTTAACTGATGACCTAAATAGCCTAACTATTAAAAAAACTAATTTAATTAACAAAGCATCAAAAGAAACTATAGACTATAAAACTGACTTAGAAAAACAAACCGCTAAACTAAGTGAGACTAAGTTTGATGGCACACTTGCTTTAGATGAACTTAAAAAGGCTGTCCTTAAACATTTTTCTAATAACACTATTGATGCTAAAATTATTTCTAAAAATTCAGCGCAAGGTTATTTCGTTTGTGAGTTTTTTAACATAAAAAGACCAGATGTAAAAGTAATGAAAACTCTATTTTTCAAAAGTTCACAATTAAATAATGGCAATACTCATGAATCAGAAAAGCAAGAACAAGAAAATAAAAAAAGCAACAGCAGCATATTTTTAAAATATAAGATACCTATTATAACAGCCTTATTAACCAGTTTTACACTAGTTTTAATTTCGGTAATTTCAATTTTTGTTTGGAGGAAAAGAAAAAATGGAAAGAAAAGTTAAGCTATTTTTAATAGTTATATTTTTATTTTTTACACTAGGTATGCTTTTGCCATGCACTTTTGAAAAAACACAAACAATTGAAAAATCAATCAATTTAAGAATTCCAAAAAATCCTAAAAAACCACCTCAAAAAAGAAGACTAAACTATATATTTTTTGAAGGTGTACCAATCATGAAAGGTGACCAATTAGTAAACAAGGATGCTTTAATTGAAAATGGTTATATTTTGAGAAAAGAGTCGTTTCTTCACCTTCACTCCAGTTATTCAGAAGTTAAAAAAGAAGGCGAAAAACTAAAACCTGAAAATACAACTGTGTCTCCTGAATTTATTGGAAGTTTCAAACTGTACTTAAAAGTGAACATAAAAAACAATGAAATTAGAAATGACTACAATAAACTAATTTATAGAAAAAGTGAATTTATCAAAATACAAGAAAACGAAACTTACGAATCTATTTACAGCAACTCTAAAATTAAGGTTGAAAACTTAAACTCACACGACATAAAAAAAGAAATTCTAAAACAAAAAAATTTTGATCTATCTGATTGGAAGATTGACTACGACAACTCAAGTTTTTTCGGCCAGAAATTCTCAGATTCAAGTAATGACTTTTACAAAGAAACTGATAAAGATGTCCGACAAGGTAAGTTTATTTCCTTTAAAAAAGACAACAAATATTTATTTTTCTTCTTCAGGTTAGATACAAATACATTCAATAGCAGCAAATTAAGCAAAATTAGTTTAAGCGATGTTGCATTTGATCCTGAAAATAATAAAATAAAGACAAACTATGAAAAATATATAGCGACTTTTTCGCTACTATCAGAAATCAACGAAAAACAAATTGATTTTGATAAAGCAATCTTAAAAAGATTTAAGAGAGATGATAAGGAATTTTTACTTGTTTCGTATGGAGATATTTTCAAAATTGTGCAACTAGAACACAGTTCTTCAAATAAATACTTTGAAAATTTTTTGAAACTAGTTGAGCTGACTTACTCAGAAGAAATTGACTTATTTAAAAAAGACAAAATTGACTTTACTTTAACACAAATTAAAAAAGCCTTTGAAGAATTTAGTACTGATTTTGAAATTGATGAGTTAGAAGTTTTAAATCAAATATCTAAATTAAAAACACACAATGAAACAATATCCCTAAATTTCTATACTAAAAATAACCAGGTAAAAACAATTTTAAAAACTTTAAAATTAAAGTTTAAACCAGCTAAAGAAATTGAAAAACTAGACCTAACATTCAAAACAAACAATAATTACTTTATTACAGACAACAAAAAGACAGCATCACTTTCTTCAGAAGTGCTTAAAAATAAAACTTTTTCAGACTCAATAACCACCTTAAGCAGTTTTGAAACAACGCTATATACTGGTTTTGAAACAGATATAAAAGAAGTTATAACAACCATTAAAGAGCAACTTAAGAATGCTTTAAATAAAAAGGAATACGAAATTTACAGTACAGATGACAAAAACGGTAACTTTTTATTTTCAATTCAAAAACTTGATACTAAAGAAGTCAGAGTTTTTAGGGTAAAAGTTAGAAGAATAAGTCGTGATGCTGATTTTTATGAATTAAACAAACTATTTATGTTTAATTACTATGAAACTGAACACAATATGCGCGAAATACTAAATTACTTTAACTCAAAAACCGATATTTTTAAAAATCTGAACTTAGAAATTCAAAATTACATTGAACTAAACGTAGAAATAAACAAGTTAAAAGCAAATCCATACGTTTATAGAAAGTTAAAACTAGTACTAAAGGATAAGTATTCAAATGTATATTCTGTTTACTTTTTTGGAGAAATTAGATACGGCAGTTCAGTACCTTTAAAAGTTTTAAATAGTTTTTTAGATGTAAAATACACTAGATTCTTTCTGTCTTCAAACTTAGCGTTTGCAAATGTTGTGGCAGATTTGTTTAGTTGGTATGACTTAAAAACAGCTAATCAATATCTAAGACAATGGTTCGACAAGGAAAGCGAAAACTTTGTGCTAAGTGAATTAAACAAAACTTTTAAAGTCGCTTATAACTTTTTTAAAAAAGACTACTTTGCTATGCAAACTAATTTAAACACTTATATGCTTTATTTAAATAAAGATTCGGATTACACTAAGCAAGAACTACAGGCTATTTTCATAAATATTTTTGGTAAAAACATTGCTAAAATTGAGAAAAATCAAGACAATAGTTATTTTATTTATTTGAATAATTTTCGCGAGAAACAAATAGTTTACTTGAAACGTTCTGCTAAGATAAGTAAATGCAGAGTAAGTAAAGAAATAACAAAAGAGCGAATTTCTGAACTCTTCAGGTCAGTTTCTGATTCCAATAATAACTCACAAAAGGTTTTTGAAACTCTTCAAAACATGCTAAAAAATATTCCTGAACTTAAAATAACTAAGCAAAATACCGAAAATTCTTCAATTATTTTAAAAATTTATTCTACTTTAAATAATGAAGTTTATAAAACTTTTACGATAGTTTAATTTCAAAAAAACATGGTTTTTTCGTTTTTGGTATTGAATTTAAAAACTTTTTTGTTATACTTACATAGACATGAAAAACGAGAAAAAAAGCAAAAAAACTGAATTAAAGATTTACACAACTCCGTCTTGCTCATCTTGCCGAAAAGCCAAAAAATGGCTAGATAGTTTCGGAATTAAATACGATGAGGTCAATATTTTGGCAGGAGAAGTACAAATGTCTGACCTAGAATTAATGCTTAGTTTAGCAGACGATGGTTTTGATTCAATTATTTCAACTCGCTCAAAAACCGCTAGAAATGATTTTTTTGATGTAGACTCGTTTACTACTCACGAACTTAAACGTTGGATTTTGGCTAACCCTGCAATTTTAAAACGCCCAATTATTATTGAAAACGAAAAAATGCAAGTTGGCTACAACGACGAAGAAATAAGAATTTTTATTCCTAAAGACATTCGCGCAAAAATTATGGAAAGTCCTGATTTTGAATGCGATGACTACATAAAAGAAATCAGTATTAAAGAAGTTCCTGAAGCGAAAACTCAAGAAATTCCTACTATTAAACTAGAAGTCGCTGACTTTAGCGAAGTTTCAATTTAAATTTAATATCGTTAACAATAGGCCACTAAAACCAGAAAGCAAAATTACTAAAACTGGGTGCAGTGGTCTTTTTTTACGGCTGAAATTCTCCCAAAGTAGACTTATTAAAAAGACAAACAAGAATATCAAAATTGTAAAAGCATTCGCTTTGAAGGTTAAAATAAGTAAACTATTGAGTTCAAAGAAAACTTTTAAAGAAATTTTAATCGCTGCTGTAAAAATAAAGGCAATCGCAGCTGGTTTTAAAAAAGAAATTGCTATTTTAATGTAAAGATTTTGATTTAACATGTTGCTACTAGAAATGTATAAAATTATTAAAAATGATGGCAAGACTATTGCTAAGTTAAGCAAAGCAGCACCAAGAATTCCGTATTGTTCGAAGCCAATGTAGGTCGCTATGTTGACAGCAAAAGCACCAGGCGTACTTTCAGAAATCCCGATAAAAGTATAAAGTTCATCGCTGTCTATGTATCCGCGTTTTGTAAGTTCAAAGTTCAAAAGTGGAATCATGGCGTATCCACCACCAAAAGTAAACGCAGATATTTTTAAGAAAAGAAAAAATAAGGTCAGTATTTTCAAAATACACCACCTTTGAATTTATTTAGTTCTTCGTTTAATTTATGGGTTGCTATTGAAATTAAAATTAGTGAAACCATTATGTAGATTAAAGAAAGTTCTGTAAATAAGGTTAAAAACAAACACACTAAAAAGATAGAAATATTAGTTAAGTTATTTAAAATCCCTTTTTGAAGTTTAATACCTGCTTTGAAAATCAGTAAAATAACCCCTGCTTTAATTCCAGTTAAAAATCCTTTTAGATAAACATTTGTGTTGTATTTCTTTAACACAAATGCTAATGAAATGATAATTATAAAAGACGGAAGAACTACACCGATTGTTGCAAACACTGCTCCCCAAAATCCGAGTTTCTTATGTCCTATATAAGTTGCTGCGTTAATGGCAAACGGACCGGGTGTAGTTTCTGATACCGCTAAAAGTGTAATCATTTCGTCTTTTGATAAGATTTTTTTGCGTTCACAAAGTTCATGCTCAAGAATCCCAAGCATGACATAACCACCACCAAAGGTGATTAAGCCTACTTTAAAAAATAGAATAAAAAGGCTTAATAAAGCCTTTATATTATTTATTGTTTTCATTTAATTTAAGTATACGACTAGCCTTTGATTGAGATTTTTTATATTCGATTTCATTTTCTTTTAAAAACTCATCAAACTCAGTCTTGCCTTTTTTTAGGCTAATTGCTTCAAACTCAAATTCATATACTTTGTTTAAATTTAGAAAACCCCAGGTTGAAAAATCCAAAAAACCAGTTCCAGTTTTATATTTAAACTCAACTCTTTTAGTCTTTAGTTTACCTTTATTACTTAAGAAAACTATAGTATCAAATTTGAACTTAAAACCTTTTTTAATAAACTTCTTTGCTTGTTCTTCGTTTAAAATTTCTGTTTTCTCTAAAGTTCCGTTTTTATCTGGAAACTTAACTGTAAGTTCATAAATATTTTTATCTAAAATATGTCTAATTCTGGCAGTTTGTTTATTTTTAGTTAGTTTCATCGCAAAATCGTCAAAATAGTAATTGATTTGTGAAAATTGCTCAGCTAAATTTGCATATTTTGCCAACAATTCAGTATATTTTTGCTTGCTTAATTCAGTTTTAAATTCAATTTCTAAGTTTTCAGTCATTTTTTGCCTCTATGTTTATTTTATCAATATTTTTATTTTATTTTAATCTGATACTGTAAATTTAAATATGGAAAAACAGCATTTTTTATGCTCTTTATGCTTTCGTTGTGCTAAAATTATTAGGTAATAGATATGGAGGAAAAATATGGCTATTAAAGTTGCAATTAACGGATTTGGTAGAATCGGACGTCTTGCGTTCCGCCAAATTTCTCAAAGCAAAGATTTTAAAGTTGTCGCTATTAACGACTTAACTGACGCAGAATCTCTTGCTTACCTTTTAAAATATGACACTGCTCAAGGTGGTTTCTTACAAGACAAAGTTTCTTTTAAAGAAAATAATTTAATTGTTGACGGAGTTACAATACCAGTTATCGCTGAACGTGATCCAAAAAACTTACCTTGGAAAAAATTAGGTGTTGATATCGTTCTTGAATGTACAGGTCTTTTCACTTCTCAAGAAAAAGCACATTGGCACATTGAAGCAGGCGCAAGAAAAGTCTTAATTTCAGCTCCTGCAACTGGTGATGTTAAAACTATCGTTTACAATGTTAACGACAATACACTAGACGGAAGCGAAGAAATCGTTTCAGGCGCAAGCTGCACAACTAACTGTCTTGCTCCAATTGCAAAAGTTCTTGATGATAAATTCGGTATCGTTAAGGGTTTCATGACTACTGTTCATGCTTTTACTGCTGACCAATCATTAATGGACTCACCACACAAAAAAGGTATTTATTCTCGTCGCGGACGTTGTGCTGCTCAAAACATCGTTCCTTCTTCAACTGGTGCTGCTAAAGCAATTTCTTTAGTGCTACCTCAACTAAAAGGTAAATTAGACGGAACTGCTTTACGTGTTCCAACTGTTACTGGTTCAGTTGTTGATTTAACTGTTGAACTTAAAAAATCTGTTACTCTTGAACAAATCGACGCTGCTTTCAAAGCTGCTCACTCTGAGACACTTTGCTACCAACCAGATCCAATTGTTTCATCTGACGTAATTGGTACAACTTACGGTTCTATATATGATGCTCATACAACTCAAATTCTTGATGTTGACGGCAAACAATTAGTTAAAGTAATGTCTTGGTATGACAACGAAAACAGCTACGTTTCGCAACTTGTTCGTACTCTTAAAAAACTTGCACTATTAACTAAATAAGTTAAACTCAAGTTTATTTAAAATAACACATTATTAAAAAGGCGAGCACGACTCGCCTTTTTTTAAACAACAAAGGAGGTGATTTTTATGCAAGAACAGAATTGGTCAAACTTTTTTTTAAGCGAAAAACAGAAACCATATTTTTATAAACTTCAAGAAAGACTAGATAAAGACTATCTAAATTTAGAAATTACTCCTTTAAAATCAGATATTTACGCTGCGTTTAGTACCCCTTTAAAAGACATTAAAGTAGTGATTATTGGCCAAGACCCATACCCTCAAAAAAGAGTAGCAGACGGTCTTGCATTTTCTGCAAATGGCCCAAAAATTCCTGTTTCTTTAAGAAATATTTTTAAGGAAATTGAGTTTGAATATGGTTATAAAAATACCTCTCCAAAACTAACTTATTTAGCCCAACAAGGCGTTTTTCTACTTAATGCATTTTTAACAACTAAAGTTGGAGAACCACTTTTTCACAAAAATATTGGTTGGGATATTTTTACTAAAAATGCAATTTCTTATTTAAACAAATATAGAAAAAAAATAGTTTTTATGTTGTTTGGTGAGTTTGCTAAAACCAATTTTTTAAGTCTAATTGACCAAGAAAAACATTTAGTTTTGCAAACCAGCCACCCTAGTTTCTTTTCTTTCAATAAAGGTTTTTATGGCTCCAATGTTTGTAAAAAAGCCAATGAGTATTTAAAGAAAAATAACTTATCTGAAATCAATTGGTTACAACAATGAATGAATTAACTGAATTTCTTGAAGAAATAAAAAGTAAAGGCTACTCAGAAAACTCAAAGATAGCCTACAAAAAAGATTTGGAAGATTTTTTATTTTATTTGCAAGCAAACGAACTTGCCGAAACATTCTCAGATGTTTCCAATGAACGCATCTTTAGATATTTCATTTCCCATCTTGCAGACATTGAAAAAACTCCGAAAACCATCGCTAGAAAAATTTCTGCACTTAAGTCTTTCTACAGATTTTTACACGAAAGTGGTAGGATCACGACAAATATCACTAAAAACATCAGACCGCCAAAAGTTCCAAAAAAACTGCCAAAAACTTTAACTAGCGAAGAGGTTTCGGTTTTGTTTCAAGTAATAGACCAAACCAAACCACTTGGCGTTAGAAATTCTATTTTGCTTAGATTGCTTTTTGAAACTGGTTTGCGTGTTTCTGAGTTGATAAATATTTCTGTTCAAGACCTGGATTTTGCACAGCTCCAAATTAAAATTACCGGAAAAGGCAACAAAGAAAGACTAATCTTTTTATCTGAAGAGTTAGCTGTTGACATTAAAACTTATCTTGCTTACACCAGACCGGTTTTACAAAACAAAGGTAATATCGTTGAAACTAAACGCGTTTTTATTAACTACAAAGGCGGAGAACTTACTGCTCGCGGTGTTAGAAAAATTCTAAATACCTTAGCTGACAAAGCAGGCGAAACTTTTAATGTCCACCCCCACTTACTTAGGCATACATTTGCCACTATTATGCTTGAAAACGGAGCAGATATTAGAACTGTGCAAGAACTTTTAGGGCACAAAAATGTTAAAACCACCGAAATTTACACAGCGGTTTCTGACAAACTAGTCTTTGAACAATTTCAAAAGGCTAATGCTAGAAAGGAAGGCAAAATATGCGAAGATTCGAAGTCGTAACTGAATATGAAAACCAAAACATCGAAATACCAGTTCGGGCAACTAAGGCTTCTGCTGGGTATGATTTTGCCGTGGCAAAAGACACTTTAATTAAAGCAGGTGAAATCACAAAAGTACCAACTGGCATCAAAGCCTGTTTTCCTAAAGATGAGTTTCTGATGTTAGTTGCCCGTTCTTCACTGCCAATTAAAAAAACTTTGATGCTACCAAATGGTGTTGGAATAATTGACGCAGACTACTACGGCAACGAAATCAACGAAGGCCACATCTTAGTGCTCCTTTATAACTTCGGTAAAACCGATATTTTACTAAAAAAAGGTGAAAAAATCGCACAAGGTATATTTATCTGCTACCAAAAAACCAAAGAAAATGCTAACTTCAAACTAAGAACTGGCGGCTTTGGTTCTTCAGATAGTTAGCCTATGCCTTTATGCTTTTATATAATATATAATTATATAGTGAGGTTCAAACCATGGAAATTAAAAAATTAGCCAATTTTATAGCTCCTGTAAAAGATTTTCCAAAGCCAGGGATTGACTTTAAAGACATCACTCCTTTAATGCAAAATGGTGATGCTTTTTCAACTGCAATTGACAAAATGTATGAGTTTGCCAAAGCAAACGGTGCTACTATAATTTGTGGACCTGAGGCCAGAGGTTTTATTTTTGGTTGCCCTGTTGCCTATAAGTTAAACATTGGGTTTGTCCCAGTTAGAAAACCAGGAAAACTACCAAGAAAAACGCTAGACATGGCCTACTCACTGGAATACGGCACTAATACCTTGTCAATTCACGCAGATGCCATTAAACCAGGCGACAAAGTGGTAATAGTTGACGACCTTTTGGCGACTGGTGGCACTGTTAAATGCACAATTGACATGATTGAAAAACTAGGTGGCCAAGTAGTCGGCTGCTGCTTCTTAATTGAACTTAAAGACTTAAAAGGCCGTGAACTTCTTAAAAACTACAAAACCTTTACTTTACTTGAATACTAATATATAACTTTTTTAAAATGATTGAAACAAAGTTCGCCGAACTATATCAAAACTTAATTAACACAATTGACACATACATAAAAAACCCAGAGAGTTTAAAATTAATTGAAAGGGCTTTTTTAGTCGGCGAAAAATATCACGACAATCAGTTTAGAAAAAACGGAGACCCGTATTTTACACATCCAATTGCAGTTACGCAGATTTTAGCAGACATGCACGCAGGTCCAGAGACTTTAGCAGCAGGCCTGCTTCACGACACCCTTGAAGACACAGATTTGCCAAAATCAGAACTTGGCGAAATGTTTGGAACAGAAATCGCTAATCTTGTTGAAGGTGTGACTAAAATCTCTAAAGTTGAGTTTAAAACTGACACCACCCAAGTTGAGTATCAGCAAAAAATGCTAATCGCAATGGCTACAGACATCAGGGTAGTTATCATCAAAATTGCCGATCGTCTGCACAACATGCGTACGCTTAAGTTTCAAAAACCAGACCGTCAGGCTGCGATTGCCAAAGAAACGCTAGATATCTACGCCCCGCTTGCCCATCGCCTTGGTATGTTTAGAATTAAGGCAGAACTTGAAGACATCGCCCTTAAATACACCGACAACGACACATATAAGTACATCTCATCGCTTCTTAACAACACCAAAGATCAACGCGAAAAGGAAATAAATCAAATAATTGCTGCGACTACCGAAGTTTTAACTAAGAACACCGATATTAAGTTTGAAATCAAAGGCCGCATTAAAAATATTTACAGTATTTATAAAAAACTAGTTATCTTAAAAAAGGACTTTGAAGACATCTACGACCTTTTGGCGGTTCGTATAATTGTGCCAACTGTTGCCGATTGTTATTCGGTTCTAGGTTTAATTCACGCAAACTTCACTCCAATTCCAAAGCGTTTTAAAGACTACATTGCTATGCCTAAACCCAACTTATATCAGTCTCTACACACAACCGTGCTTTTTTCAATGGGTCAACTTTTTGAAGTGCAAATTAGAACTTTTGAAATGGATGAAGTCGCTGAACTTGGAATCGCTGCCCATTGGGCATACAAAGAAAACAAGGTCTACTCAAAGGAACGCGAGCAATTTGAGTTAGCCGAAAAACTTAAATGGTACGCGGATCTACTTAAAATTTCTAAAGACTCAGATGAAACCAAAAAAGAAGCAGCTGAGTTTGTTGAAAACATCAAACAAGACATTTTAAACGCCAATGTTTACGTCTTTACGCCTGACCGCAAGGTAATTGAACTGCCAAACGGCTCAACCCCAATTGACTTTGCCTACGCAATCCACACCCAGGTTGGCACTACTATGGTAGGCGCGACTATTAACAACAAAATGTCGCCGATAGATACTAAGTTAAAAACTGGCGATATTGTGTCTATTAAAACCGCGAAAAACGCAATTCCGTCAATTGACTGGCTAAAAATTGCCAAATCTTCTCGCGCTAGAACCAAAATTAAAAACTTCTTAAACACCTATTACCGAGATGAACTAATAAAATCTGGCAAAGAAGAACTAGAACGAGAACTCGTTAAAGCCAAAATTACTGACTTTGCGCTAGATATGGACTTTGTTGAAAAGAATTTTGAAAAACAAAGTTTCCAAACTTTAGATGACTTTTACTTTGAAATTGGCAAGAACTTACTTTCTCCAAAAACAGTAATTGCCAAAATTAACGGAACCGAACTAACTAAAGAAGGTGCCCTGGAAGCTCAACTTAAAAAAGCCGCCAGAGGCCTTGAAGCCGCTTCCAGCACTGGTGTAATTGTTGAGGGCTTAAACAAACCGCAAGTTAAGTTAGCGCTTTGCTGCAGTCCTGTATATGACGATGAAATTAAAGGTTATGTTTCTAAAAACTCAGGCATAGTTGTACATTTAAAAGACTGCGTAAACTTAAAGACTTTAGACCAAAACAGAGAAATTCCTGTATTTTGGGGCAAATCTCCGAATCGTCGTTTTGCGGCATGGCTGAGACTAAAGGTTCAAAATACCGCAACTATCATGTCGGAAATCGTGTCGTTAATTAACTCAACCTCAACCTCTATTGCTGAGTTTCAAACAGTGCAAGCAAACTCTTTAACTCAAGTTTACAAAATTAAAATTGGGGTTAAAGACGCCCATGAACTTAGTTTAATAATTTTAAACTTAAAGAAACTAAGCGGAGTTTTTCAAGTTGAAAGGTTTGTTAAATAATGCGCGCACTAATTCAAAGGGTAAAATCTGCTGAATGTGCGGTTGAAGGTCAGGTTATTTCTAAAATCAGCAAAGGCTTACTTATTTTTGTTGGTTTTTGTCAAACCGATACTAAAGAAAATGTTTCAAAAATGTGCAGTAAGTTAAGAAAACTACGCATTTTTGAAGACAGTTTCGGTAAAACTAATTTAAGTTTAAAAGATGTTGGCGCTGAACTGATGGTAATTTCTCAGTTTACGCTATACGCAGATGCAAACAATTCCAACAGACCTTCGTTTACTAATGCTCTTGACTTTGCAGATGCTGAGAAACTTTATCAGGAAACGCTTAATATTTTAAGCCAAGATTTTAACACCAAAGCAGGTAGTTTTGGCGCTGATATGCAAATAACTTTGACAAACTCAGGTCCATTTACTCTCTTGCTTGAAAACTAGAAAGGAAAAAATATGAATAAACCTAAAGGAACTTATGATTTATTTGGCGAGGCCGCTAAACTACACCAGGCCATATTTTTGGTGTTAAAGAAAAACGCCGAGGCTTTGGGTTGCACTTATTTAGAAACCCCAGTTTTTGAAGACTCTAAACTTTTTCACCGCGCAAACGAAACTGCTGACATGGTCAAAAAAGAAACTTATGACTTTGAAGACAAAGGTGGGCGTCCAATCACTCTTCGCCCTGAAATGACAGCGCCAGCTGCTCGTGCCTACATTGAAAATAAACTATACGCAACTAAGCAAACTAAATACTACTATTTTGGTAAAGCCTACCGTTATGAGCGCCCACAAAAGGGACGTTTTCGTGAGTTTTTTCAGTTTGGAGTTGAAAACTTCACACCAAAATCAGTTGTTGCGGACACCGAAATTTTTATCTTAATTTCCCAAATTTTGTCGGATTTAAAAATTAAGAACTACAAAATTCATTTAAACTGTTTGGGTGGTGAGAAAACTAAAAAAACTTACGCTGATGCTCTCAAAGCGTATTTTTCTCCAAATTTAGATAAACTTTGTACAGACTGTCAAACCAGAGTTCACGAGAATACCTTAAGAGTACTTGACTGCAAGGTTTGCGCTAACTCTGATTTGTTTCTAAAAACTCCTAAAGTTTACGATATTTTGCCAGAAGATGAAAAAAAATACTTTGACCAAATAGTTGAAAACTTAAGTAAGCTTAAAATTAACGCCGAAGTTAATCACAAGTTAGTCAGAGGAATTGACTACTATACAGGTCTTGTTTTTGAAGTTAAGGCTGAGTTTCCAAACCTTGGTAATGCAGCAACTATTTGTGGAGGCGGTAGATATGATAACTTAGTTGATGAACTAGGTGGTCCTCAAACCGGCGCTCTTGGCTTTGCGTTTGGTTTTGAAAGACTTTTAGAAGTTGCTACACTATCTGGCTTTTTGCCAGAAGAAACTGGTCCTGATTTCTTTATTATCAATGCGTGCGCTGGTTCTTTTTATGCTTTAAGTATCTTAAAAGAATTAAGGTCTTTGGGCTACAGCGGGCAAATTAGCTATGAAAATAAAAAAATCTCTGCACTTTTAAAACAAGCTTATTTAACTAACCCTAAATATATTTTGACAATTGGCGAACATGAGCTAGATACTCAAACTATTTTTTGTCAAAACGCTGAAACTAAAGAAACTATTATCTTTGATTTAAACAAACTTACTAAGTTTGCAAAGGAGAATATGCATGAAAGTAAAAACTAACCAAATTCAAGAAAAACTAATTGGAAAATCACTTAGCGTCGCAGGTTGGGTTGCTAAAAAACGTAATTTAGGTGGCCTAATTTTCATTGACCTTCGCGACCGCTATGGTTTGCTTCAATTGATTGTCAGACCAGAAAACCCAATTTACGAAGTTGCCGAGACCCTTAGAAATGAATTTGTAATTGAAGTAAGTGGAACTTTAGCTGTGCGAGAGTCTGAAAATATAAATCTAGAAACTGGACGTTTTGAACTAGAAGTTTCTACTTTAAAAATTTTGAGTACTGCTAAAACCCCACCGCTAATCGTGGCAGATAAAACCGATGCTTTGGAAGACGTGCGTTTAAAATACCGTTATTTAGACCTACGCAGGCCTGTACAAAAATCATATATTTTAAAAAGAGCAGAAATCGTGCGTTCAGTTAGAAAATCTTTAGAGGCTATGGATTTTGTGGAAATTGACACGCCTATTTTAGCTAAATCTACCCCAGAAGGTGCACGCGACTATTTAGTGCCAAGCAGACTGTATCACGGTCAGTTTTTTGCACTTCCTCAATCTCCGCAAATCTATAAACAACTTCTAATGGTTGCAGGTTTTGAAAAATACTACCAAATTGCCAAATGCTTCCGCGATGAAGACTTGCGTGCAGACCGTCAACCTGAGTTTACCCAAATTGACATTGAGGCTTCTTTTGTTGACGAAAAACAAATTATGCAAATGGTAGAAAAGATGTTTAAAAAACTCTTTAAGGATGTCTTAAACTTTGTTTTACCACGCAAATTCCCAGTTTTAAAGTTTAAAGATGCAATTGCTAAGTATGGTTCAGATAAACCAGACTTAAGATACGACTTAGAAATTACTGACTTTGCTTGGCTAAAAGCAGCAGGTTCATCATTTATTAACTCATTTAAATCTATTCGTGGTATTCGTTTTCAAGCAAACGATAAGTTTACACGCAAAGTTTTAGATGAACTTAGTGCTCTGGCTTTAAAAAACTCACTTGCAAAAACCGCATTTTTAAAAGTTACAGACGGTAAATTAAGCGGTTCATTAGCAAAAGAACTTACTGACAAAGAAATCACTAAACTGAACTTACAACCTGGAGAAATTGTTTTCCTTGGACTTGGAGAATACGAAAAAGTTTCAAAAGGTTTAGGAGCTGTGCGTGTGCAAGTTGCTAACTTACTTGAGTTAGTTAAACCGAATGACTTTAAAGTTCTTTGGGTAACTGACTTTCCTTTATTTGAAGTTAATTCAGAGACCAAAGCCCTTGAGTCAATGCACCACGCTTTTACTCAGCCTAAAAATCCTGAGATGCTTAAGAAAAACCCTAAAAAATGTTTGGCCCGCCACTATGACTTGGTTTTAAACGGCTACGAACTTGGTTCTGGTTCAATTCGTATATACGACTCTAACTTGCAGGCTGAAATCTTTAAAACAATTGGGCTGAGTGAAGAAGACATCAAACAAAAGTTTGGTTTCCTAATTGAGGCTTTCCAATATGGAACTCCTCCGCACGGCGGAATAGGCCTTGGTCTAGATAGGATTGTCATGATTATGTGTAATACCACAAATATAAAAGACATTGTGGCGTTTCCGAAAACTCAGTCTGCTCGCGACTTAATGAACGACTCGCCAAATTCAGTTTGGGACACGCAACTGGAAGAACTTGGAATTGCTGTTAAGGAGCAAGAATAATGAAAAGAGAAAACTTTATTTCTTGGGATGAGTATTTTATGGGGATTGCCAAACTGTCGGCAAAACGCTCAAAAGATCCCAATACTCAAGTTGGTGCTTGCATAGTTAATGCAGATAAACGAATTGTGGGAATTGGCTACAACGGTTTCCCGCGTGGAATTTCTGATGATAATTTTCCGTGGGAACGCTCAGGTTCTTATGAAAACACTAAGTATCCTTATGTTGTGCACGCTGAGATGAATGCAATTTTTAACTCAATTACCGCAGTTAAAGACTGCGTAGTTTATGTTAACTACTTTCCGTGCTCTGAGTGCATGAAGCATCTAGTTCAAGCCGGAATTAAAAAAGTAATTTACGAACAGATGTATATGCCGGACTCTCCGCAAACCGCTGCTTCTAAAAAAATGGCGGAAGCTGTTGGCATTGAAGTTCAACATTTTGTGTTAAATGAAGAAAAGTAAGATACTTAGCAACTTAACCATTCCTTTAGTTTCACTTGGTTTTTTGTTAAGTGTTGTGGCTTTTGACTTAATTTCTAAAGCCATAGTTGCAGCTAACTTACCACTTGGCGAAAGTAAAACTATCATTCCTTATTTACTTGAGTTTTCGCACATCAAAAACAGAGGTGCTGCCTACGGTTCATTTAGTCAAAGCAGAGTTTTTTTAGTGATAATTACTCTACTTGGCTTAGCTACTTTACTGGTTGCTCAGTCTTATTTTATTTACAAAAAAAATAAAATAATGGCCGCCTTTATCTTGCCGATGCTCACAGGTGGAGCACTTGGTAATGCGTTTGAACGTATTTTTTTGCCAGAAGGAGTTACTGACTTTATAGTTTTTCCCTTCATTCAAGGCAAGCTGGCGTTTAACTGTAATGTCGCCGATATTTTTATTAGTATTGGTTTTTTAGCGTTAGTTGTTTATTTAATTGTTTATTCAGTTAAAAAAGCAAAAGCTAACCCAAATAAAAATTATAAAAAACTAATTAAAAACACCAACAAAGTAAATGAAAGTAAAGACACTGGCTATCTTTTGACTGGCAGTGGTGAACAAAGTGATGTTTTACTTACAAAAATTAGTGAGACAAACAAGAGAGCAGAAACACTTTTAAAACATTTTGACCCTAAAACTAAGTACACTATTTTTATAGACTTAGATGGTACGCTACTTGAAAAACGTTCAGATTACTCTGAATTTACGAAAGAGACTTTGCACAAAGTTGAAAAAAACGGACATACGGTGATTTTAGCATCAGGTAGACCAAAAGTTGGTGTTGACTATATTTATAAAAACTTAGCGCTTAAGTCAAAATATGTAATCGCTGACAACGGGGCTACTTTAATTGATATGCATACAGGCATAACTGTGTTTAGAAACTACATTAAGCCTGAACTTTTTTTGAGTTTAGTTGATAGAAACGCAAATATAGTTGAAAGTTACTTATTTAATGTAGACAATTTATGTTTTGTCTACAATTATGACGACCGACTGGCAAGATTTTCTTTTTTTGCTGGTCAGTCTGAAGTTAAAATTATTGAAATTACCAAGGAAGTTAGCGGTTCTTTACCAGATTTTCCAGGAGCGCTGGTGCTTTTAAAACCAGACACTGCCAAGATTTTTGAAGAAAACATTTCCAAAAACTTTGCTAGCCTTGGATTTAGATATTACTTTGATGTTTTTACAGAAAACGGTAATTTCCCACTTTATGAAGTTCACATCAAAGGACAAAGCAAAGCAATTTCAATTTCGGAACTCGCAAAATCAAAAGATGTTGATTTAAACCACACGATTGCTTTTGGCGACAATGTTAACGATGTCGAGATGCTTGATTTGGTAAAATATGGCGTTGCTATGCGAAATAGTCGCGAAGTGCTGTATCCGCACGCTAAGTTATTTACTAGGCACACTAACAAAGAAGACGGAGTTGCTAAGTGTTTAGCTGATGTCTTTAAATTAACTTAAAAGAATTTGAAACTAACAAATTTAGATTAGAATTAACTAATCGCAGGGGTAATAATGAAAAAAATTAGTCAAAATAAATTATATTTATATTTTAGTATTTTAGTCATTATAGTTGCCATTTTGGCAATTATTTTAGGAACAGTTTTTGGCATAAAAAGTAAAAATGCCAGAGCTGCAGTTGATGTTGAAATTACTTTTCACTCAAAAACAGGAAAGGAAATAGCTAAAAGAAAGTTCAAATTAGATGAAAAAATTACTGTATCTTTTTCAAACAAAGAACTTGAACTTTCTGAAAAAGAAGAATTTCTCGGTTGGTCAAATATCCAAAACAGCAATACATATATAACTGAACTTAAAGCCAAAAAAGAATACACTAAACTGTATCCAGTTATTAAAAACAATGAAGAAAATTCTTTAGTCAGCTACAAGGTAGTTCATTTACTTGAAAAGCAAGGAAAAGAAAGTTCACTTGACAATACTTACGAAAAAATTGAAGAAATCAAAACTAACAAATTTGCCAAAGATGGTGCTGTTTACCAAGATTATACTAACCTTGACACTCAACTTTATGAAAAAGACACTACTCATCCTGACAATAAATTAACAGCAAAACTTACTGCTGGCGACAACTCAACAGAGGTTCGTCAATACTATAAATTAAAAGAAGTCACAGTCAATTTTAAGAAAAGCGAAGGTATTGCTGCCTTAACTTTTGAAACACTAAAAGTTAAAAAAACCAGAAGTATCACTTTACCTAACTACACCCTTAAAGACACTCACAATTTCCTTGGTTGGGCTTATTCACCAGATGGTGATGTGCAAACTGAGTTTGTTGTCACAAAAGACACAGAAAGTTTAGAATTACATGCTAGAACTGAATATCAAGAAAGAGAAATCACATACACTGTAAAAAAAGAGAATACTGATGGTACTTTTGTGGAAAAAATGATAAGTAAGAGTGGTAAAATTGCATCTACTCATATGGTTGAATACGCGAACCCTGACGCATCTATTTATCAAAAACCCGTTTTTAGTGTTGAAAAATTTACAGTTAACGCAGATAAAACTCAAAATAAAGTAACTGTTACTATACTTAGAAGAGTTTACAAAATTACCTTTGAGGTTAAAAACCTTATAAGTTCTTTTGCTGAAAGAACAATTAGACACGGTGCTGCAATTGGCGCGATTGACGAAAGTCAGTTTGCGGCATCAGGTCTTGGTATTAGAAAAGCAGAACTAGATGGTCAAGAAAAAACTAAGAAAGAAATTGAAAATTACTTAGTTCAAAAAAACCATAAAGTAACTTTGTATATTGGCAAACTTACTAAGAAGTTTGGTAAATACCCACAAACTAAAGTTGACAATCCTGCCGGCATTCAAATGTTAAATGACGAAACACATGAACTTAAGTTTAACTCAAAAGCAAAAGACCACACTATGCAGTTTACTCGCTCATACTGGCAAGATAGTGCTGGCAATCAATACGAAAAATACAACGGCCAATACTTTAAAATAGAACCCGTTGATTTTGTTAAAATTCCTAAACTAAATACTTGGTTTACCGAAAAAATCATAGACTTTTCGCCATTCAACATCTATTACAGTGGTTATCCTGACAACGGAAAACCAGAGCGTTCTATTTTTAAAGCCTTGATTGAAGATATTGGAAAAGTGCTTGGAGGTGAGGTTAACATGCCAACTTATGATACTGGTGATTTTGGCGTCAAACCTGCTTTAAATGCTCGTTTATATTCTGAGTTAAAAAAAGAATCTACTGATTACTCGAAAGCAATTTTAGGCAGTTACTCTAATCAATATATTGGAAAATATCGTGGTGTAAACTTAATTCCTTTTGTAGAATCTGGTCATCGTATGCCTTTTTACCACAGTCAGTTTCATCAGTACTGGTGGCTTGGCACACAGTATCTAGACTCTGACCCATACACGCACAGCATCACCAGCAATGGTAGCCTGGACTGGCATGATGTGTACCACGTTTTCGGTGTAGTAGTTTGCATTAGGTAATTTAAAATGTGCCGCAAGAGGTAAATATGAAAAAAATTAGTCAACACAAAGTATATTTTTATTTAAGTATCTTAGTTACTATAATTGCTATTTTGGCAATAATTTTGGGAACTATTTATGGAGTTAAAAAGAAAAATAGCAAAATTAGTCAAAATATAGAAGTTGCTTTTCACTCGAAAATAGGCAAAGAAATTGCTAAAAGAAAATTTAAATTAAACGAAAAAATTAACATATCATTTTCTGATTCCGAGCTTGAACTTGCAAAAAATGAAGAGTTTATAGGTTGGACAAACTCTTTATCTGGAACTCTGATTTCTGACCTTAAAGCAAGTTTAAAAAATCACAAATTATATCCAGTTTATCGCCTTAAATCACCAAATACTACTAAATACGAAATTAAACGCCACTTTGAAAAAGTTGATGAGAGTGGTTTTGATACAGAAAGCAAAATCGTTTCTGGTGTTCAACCTGGTAAAGAAGTTCTACTATCTTCAGATAAACTTAGTGCTCCAAATGGCTTTGAGTTAGATCTTGCAAACTCAGTTACTAAACAAATTGTTGCTGCTGATGGCTCAACTGTTTTTAATCTATATTTCAAAAGAAAAACCTATAAAGTTACTTTTGACTTTAATGGTGGTATGTTAGATGGACAAACTAAAAAAGAAGTAAATTACAAGTTTGGACAAAACTTAAGAGACATAGCATATCCTACCAAAACAGATCCAACTGGTGTAAAGAAATACACTTTCCAAGGCTGGTTAAATCAAGCGACCAGTCAACTAGTTGACTTTACTAAAGATAACTTAGTTGAAGCAGATATTCACTTAGTCGCTAAGTGGGAAGAAACTGATATCACTAAAAAAGTTTATTTAAACTTGGTTTATGAAGGCTTAAAAAACTCAGTTGATTCTGAAAACGAAATTGAATTGCCAAATCAAAAGAAAATCGGTACTTTAGTTTCAGCAAATGACCAAGATATTAAAACGGCAATTGCTGATTTTCTTTTAAGTCATCCACATCCTTTTCATAAAATTAGTTTTGACCAAGCAAAATCAGTTTCAAGTTTACATGTTGAAGCCAACAGCGTAAAGCAAACAATTAAACTGTACTTTAAAGCAAGAACCTACACTATTCGTTTTAAGTTAACTGAAGATGGTTTAGACCAAAACACAATCGCCCCTATTTAAAACAAGCAATTACGCTTAAATATACCAATAATTTAAGCCAAGATATTTACGAAAAACTACTAACTATCAAGAAATTAAGTACTGCAACTAAAGATTTTGTGCTAGAAAAGCTGATTGTCGAAGAATCTGGCAATGAGTTTAATCCAAATACTGATTACAACGCAAATATTACTATCAAACCTGTTTTTAAAGAAAAAGATGTTTTTGTTTCTATAACTCCACGCGTACAAAACGCAGACCTTGGAAAAACTGATTCGCCTGCTTGGCCAATTCAAAATGCCAAAGTAGGAGAAGTTTTTAACTTCAGACCAAACACAAACATCAAATATGAATACAAGTTTTTAGGTTGGACAGACAAAGAAGGCGGCTCTGTTAAAAATATTTTAATAACTCGTCAAACTAAAGAAGTTTTTGCTGTATTAGCGCCAGAAGAGCGTGCAGATTACCAAGTTATCCACTACCTTGAAAAACAAGGGGAATCTAGTACTTTAGATGGTCAATACGACGAAATTATTGAAAATAAGGCCAATCAGTTAGTCAAAGATAAGGCTAACTACACTCCTTACTCAGGCCCAGATAAGGATCTTTATGAAATTGACGACACAAAACCTGCTAAGTTAGTCGCAGATTTAGTTCCGGGTTCTACTGACACTAAAGTTTATAGATACTATAGACTAAAAACTACTAGAGTAAATTTTGTTGCAGATTCAGGTATTCAATCAATTTCTCCAACATCAGCGCTAGTCAAAAGAACAAGATTAATTGGCTTGCCAAATTTCGCAGTTAAAGATACTCACAATTTTTTAGGTTGGAGTAATTCGCAAAATGGAGCAATTCAAACTAAATTTATTGCAACTGGTGAAACTCAAACTATTTACGCTGTTACTGATTATCAAGATAGAGAAATTACATACACCGTCCGCAAAGAAAATACAGATGGTACTTTTTTAGAAACCGAAGAAAAGAAAACCGGAAAAATTGCGTCAACTCATACAGTTAGTTATCAAAATCCAGACACCACAGTTTATCAAGAACCCACTTATAGTGTTGAAAAACTTACAGTAAACTCAGATAAAACAAAAAATAAGGTGACTGTAACTATTCTTAGAAAACATTATGAAGTGACTTTTGAGGCCAGAAACTATCCAACAGCTTTGACAGGTAGAATCATCATACATGGCGGTATAATTGGCAAAATTGACTACGACTTCATAAATGATCAGGGTTTAATAATTAGAGAAATACATCTTGATGGTAAAGAAATGCCAAAAGCAGACATTGAAAAGTTTGTTATTGTAAAAGAGCACAAAGTTACTGTATATTTTGGCAAACCTGCAAATAAACTAGGCAAATATCCGCAAACAAAAGTAGAACATCCTGTTGGAATTCACAAAATTGAAGACAAAACTCATAGCCTTAAGTTTAATTCAAAAGGCAAAGACTACAACATGGAGTTTACTCGGAGTTACTGGCAAGACGCTAATGGCGTTAAATACGAAAAATACAATGGTAAGTATTTTCAACTTGAAACTGTTTGGTTTTTTAAAATTCCTGAGCAAAACACTTGGTTTACCGAAAAAATCTTAGATTTTTCTCCATTCAACATTTTTTACACTGGATATCAAGATAACTCAAAACCAGATCGCTCCATTTTTAAAGCATTGGTAAATGATATTGGAAAAGTTCTTGACAGTGAAGTTCACATGCCTACTTACGATGACGGAGATTTTTCAGTTAAACCTGCTTTAGACAAAGGCAAACAACCAGAGCTTAAAAAAGAACCTACGGATTTTGCCAGAGCAGTTTTAGGTAATTACACTGGAAATGGTAAGTATTATCGCAGTGTTGACTTGAGTTCTTTTGTTGAAACAGATCATCAAATGCCTTATTTCGACGCTGCTCGCGACCAATGGTGGTGGCTTGGTACAGAATTTTCTCGTCCTAACCCAAGCGCGCAAAGTATCGTGAACGGTGGCGATCTTGACTGGAACAATGTTCACGCAGTTTTAGGTGTTGTTGTTTGTGCTAGATTTTAATAAATTTCTAAATTAGCAATCAATATTTTTACAAATAAACTAACCAGTTTTGTTTACCCCTTTTATGTAGCATAAAGCATAAAAATAATTTAAAATATGTTTAATAACTAAGTTGCTTTCTAAACAATTTACGGAGTTTAACAATGTTTAAAGACTTACTTTATAAAAAAGTTAATAAAGCGCAAATTCTTGAAGAACTTACAGAAATGCACGGTTTTGACTTATCTGTTTTGTTTACTGAATTAAAAGAGACGGAGCGCAGGCAAGTTCTTAAACTAATTGACAGCAAAACCATTGCTGTGTTTTTTGCATACCTGACTAACGAAAACGCTTTATTCGTACTAAATGAACTAACTAACTTAAAAAAAATAGAAGTCTTAAACGAACAAAGTTTAGATGATTTAGTTGACTTTATTAAGTTTCTCCAAAAAGAAAAAGAAGATGAATACAACGAAATTATCACTAAGTTAACTAACTATAAAGAAATTTCTAATTTGCTGCAATATCGCGAAGACAAAACAGGGTCTTATATGTCTAAAGACGCCCTTGTTGTTTATGACACTATGGACGTCAAAATAGCAACTAGACAGGTAATTGAACATGCGCAAGACGCAGAAAGTATTTCTACCTTAATAGTTACTTCTGAAAACGGAGTTTTCAAAGGTGTACTTTCTTTAAAAACTTTGGTTAAAACTCGCTCACCTAAACAGGTAAGCGAGTTAATTGAACCAACTGAAGTTGTTTATGACATCGACAATATTGAGGAGTCTGCCGCTACTTTGAACAACACAGGTAAGTTTCAAATTCCGGTAGTTTCCAAAGGTGGTATATTTCTAGGAGTTTTAAACCTAGACGATATTTTAGATGTTGTTAGAACTGAGGCAGACAAAGACATTGCACAACTTTCTTTGCTTTCCTCAAAAGCCTTGAATCGCAGAAAAATTTTTGCACAAGCCATCACTCGCCTACCTTGGTTAATTCTTTTAATACTGCTTTCAATTCCACTTTCTTTTGTAACTTCAGTATTTGAGCCAAAAGTTTCTAAATACGCATATATTGCAATAATTACGGCCATCCAACCCTTGATTTTAGGGTGTCCTGGCAACGTTTCTTCACAAATTCTTTCTAGTTCTTTAGTTAGACTTTCTCGTTTTGGCAAAATTGACAAAGAGTCGTTTTTAGAAGAGTTTAAAGCAGGAATGTATACTGCTTTAACTGTATCTACCTTGGTTTTTGCCTTTTCTTTCTTATTTATTTTAAGCTACAAAAACGCAATTCCTAAAACTGTCTCAATCTACCGAGTTTCTGCAATCTACGCCTTTATTAACTCACTAACTTTACTAGTTGTGTTAATTCTGTCGCCACTAATTGCGATGTTAATTCCGATATTCTTTAAAAAAATTAAAATTAACCCAGCATCAGCCGCAGGTCCAATTATTACCACAGTTTGCGATACTTTGGCGCTAGTTGCACACTTTACTTTAACTTTAGCGTTAGTGGCTGCCTTTAAATTACCGCTGCCTACTTTGGGTTAAAAAAGAGGTTACTTATTATGTTTAGTGAAAATAAAGAATTTGATTTTAAACAAATTGGTAAGTCTCTTAAAACCAAACAATACTTAAAAAGTTTTGAGGCCTACGAAATTGCCGAAAACTTTGGGGAACTTGAATTTGAGAAACAAAAATTAGTCTTGAGTTATTTAACTCAACCAAAGGCTGCTAAAGTTTTTGTGTATTTAGAAAAAGATGTGCGAAGTGAGTTTTTCTCACAACTTAAAGAACACGAACAAAGACAGATTTTAGATAACTTAGAAATAGATGATCTTCGTGAATATATCGGCGAGTTTAGTTTAGAAAAACAAAGTAAAATTCTAAATTTACTGACATCTTCTAAATACCTTGACATTAAAAAACTTTTAGTTTACGACAAAGAAAAATGTGCGTCTATCATGAACTTTGCATATGTCTGCGTAAATGAAGAAATGGACATTAAAGCTGCAACTGACTACGTGCTTAGACACACCAAGGAAACCGACTTTATTGATTTTGTTTATGTGGTTGACGCTAAAAACAAGTTAAAGGGAGTAATTGACTTAAAAGACTTAATTAAAGCTCGTAGTCAAGACTCACTTAAAGACATCATTATTTATGAATATCACTTCTTAAAAGACACAATGACAATCAAAGAAGCAATTGGTGTATTTCGCCAATACGACTTACTGGCAATGCCTGTAATTGACGAAAGACAAAACATGCTTGGCATAATCACCGCCGACGATATTCTTGACGAAATTGTTGAGCAGACCGAAAAAGAGTATTTGAAACTACAAAGTTTCCAAAAAATGGATATAGACACGCCACCTTTTAAAAAGTTTTTATATAGATTTCCGTGGTTGGTTGTCTCAATAGTGCTAGCACTGCTGATCGCCAGATTTATTTTAGTGTTTGATTCAACTATCCAAAAAGTCTCAATTTTAATTTTATTTCAAGCCTTGCTTTTAGACATGGCCGGAAACATTGGCAGTCAGTCAATGGGCTTCACGATTATTTTGATATCTAAAGATAAGTTAAATAAGCGAAGGGCAATTTATAAGCATATTTTAAAAGAAATAACGATTGCTTTACTAAACTCAGTGATTTCAGCAATTTTCGCGTTTGCTATTGTCTTTTCGTTTGTAGCAATCGGTACTAAATACGGACACTTTCAAGGTTTTGATAAACATCCTCATTTAGCGCTAAACATGGCGTTTTGTGTCGGAATTTCCATGTTTTTATCAATGGTAATAGCGGCAGTAATTGGTACAGTTATTCCACTACTTGCCAAAAAAGTTAAAATTTCGCCAAATGATGTAACGGGTCCTGCTTTAACTACACTAAACGACTTTTTAGCTGTTTCAATATACCTTTTGGTTGCATCATTCGTATTTTAATCTAGTTATTATTTTGACAATTCTAGTCGTCAATATGGTATAATTTTATAGACTTTTGCAAGGATTTAGGATTTTTTACCTCTTTCTTTAGCAACTGAGACAGGAGAAATAATTATGGCTTTAACTAAAGAATTAAAAGCACAAATTATTCGCGATAACCGCATCAATGATAAAGACGCAGGTTCACCTGAAGTGCAAATCGCTCTACTAACTGAGGAAATTAAACAGCTTACTCAACACTTAGCAGTGCACAAAAAAGATTTACACTCAAAACGCGGTCTTTACATGAAAATCGGTAAACGTCGTAGTCTGTTAAACTATCTACTTAACAGCGATGTTCCACGTTATCGTGCAATCGTTGCCAAATTAGGCTTAAGAAAATAAAAAAAGTGGTTCGCCACTTTTTTTATTATAATTTAGCCAAACTAAATACTAATTTGGCAAATAAATTGATTTTTTAAGGGTATAATTGTCGTATGGAAACACCACATATCTCAGTTTTAAAACAAGAATGTATAGATAATTTAAATATTTTGCCAGGTGGGGTTTATGTTGATGCAACAGGTGGTGCTGGTGGGCATTCTGAGGCTATTTTAACTAAGTTAAATGGAACCGGTCGCCTTTATATATTTGACACCGATAAAACTGCTTGTGCCTTAATTGAAAAAAGACTAAAAAGTTTTTCAAACTACACAATTTTTAATGCAAATTTTTCAGAAATTACAGACAAACTAAATTCAGTTGGTGTAAATAAAGTAAACGGTGTGCTGTTTGACCTTGGGCTTAGCAGTATGCAAATAGATACTCCAGAAAGAGGCTTTTCGTATATCAATTCAAAAAACCTAGATATGCGAATGAACACAGAACAAAGTTTAACGGCTGAGTATATTTTAAATAACTACACTCAAAAAGAACTTGCCGATATCTTTTTTAAATACGGAGAAGAGAAAAACGGCAATATTTTGGCTAAAAAAATAATTGAGCAAAGACCAATTCAAACAGTTGAACATTTAGTGTCAATTTGCGACAGCGTTAACTTTAAAACAAAGGGACACTCAGCTAAACGTGTGTTTCAAGCACTTAGAGTAGAAGTAAATGACGAGCTAAATGTGTTAAAGTCTGCACTTGAACAATCCTTTGCTTTACTTGCAAAAAATGCCAGACTTTGCGTGATTTCTTTTCATTCTCTTGAAGACAAAATTGTTAAAGAACAATTTAGAAGTTTAACAGAAGAAAAGACTCCGCTTGGTCTGCCGGTTTTACTTGAAAAGAAAAAAAAATTTACACTAATTACTAAAAAAGTTATAATACCAAAAGCTGATGAGTGCGCTTTAAATCCGCGTGCACATTCGGCTAAATTAAGGGTGATTGAAAAATTATGAAGTATTTTATCTACGGCGGGTCTTTTAACCCAGTTACTGTTGCTCACGTTGGGATTATTGAAAAAATTCTTGCGACTTATCCTGAG
Source organism: uncultured Acholeplasmataceae bacterium (assembly GCA_963544405.1). Taxonomy (GTDB): domain Bacteria; phylum Bacillota_I; class Bacilli_A; order Acholeplasmatales; family Acholeplasmataceae; genus CALISC01. The sequence continues at coordinate 45,614 of CAUUEZ010000001.1, read as the reverse complement.
TCAAAAGTAATTGTAGTTCCATGTTCTATTAACTACAAAAAATCAGGTTTGATGCCAAATACTTTAAGACTGTCTATGTTAAAGGCTGTTTTTAAAGACAATGAACGAGTTATAATTGATGAAATTGAATTAAATGACTTTGAGTATCTAGGAACTCTTAGCACATTAAAACGTTTGACCGAAAAATACAAAACAAAGCCAGTTTTTGTAATGGGTGCAGACAATGCTATGAATATTGGTAGATGGATTAACTACAAAGAACTACTGTCTACATATGAGTTTTTAATCTTTAAAAGACCAGGATACCAAGTTAAGTTAACGGAAGCTATCAAGGCTGAATACATTGAGTTTGAAATGAATGTTTCGGCTAGCATGATTCGCAACAACCCAGATAAGTTTTTGGACTTTGTCCCAAAGGCTGCTAAAGAAATTTTTCAAAATAACTATTTAAAAAACGGCTGTGAAACTGGGATTTTTGACTTAACAGAACTTACTAACTTTCAAATTGACAGACCTTATGTTTTAAATCCTAAAAAAAATATTGACCAGATTTACGAGGTTTTAAATGCTTTAGTTAAAACTGGTTTAAATCGCTTTATAAGCAGAAAAGACATTATTTTAAACTCAAAGTCTGACTTAATTTTCTACAGTGAGTTTAACATCAAAGCCCTTTCTTATCTAAAGGAAAAACTAGACAAAATTAAAGAACTAGATACAGTAGTTTTTTTGGTTAATAACCATATTTTAAATTACTCAGACCGCACACTTTCTTTTGTTGAACACTCAGTTTTTATTGACTATCGACAGTTTTTAAAAGACAAAATTACTCAGCTAAAAATAGAAAATAAAAATAAAACCTTAGCTCTTTCCGACAATAAAGTTAACTATATTATCTCGACAGCCGAAAAACAGTTGGCAGATAAATTAACCCAACTTACTCCAAATAAATTTGTAATAGGAATTTCAGGTGGTCTAGATTCAGCCATCACTTTATTGTTTGCTCATCTTGCTTGCAGACGACTAAATGTTGACCCACAAAACCATATTTTTCCGCTAATTTTGCCAAGTGTTAACAACAAAGCCAGTCTTAAGCGTGCTACTACACTATGCAAAAGTTTAGGTTTGACACCAAAAATCATTGAGATTGACGAAATTTGTCAAAGTATATTTAACAAAACTAACCACTTTAAAAAAGATGTGATTTACGAAAATACACAGGCTAGAGTTAGAACTCTTCTTTTACTAAACGCAGCAAATAAAGTAAATGCTGTTGTTTTAAATACTTCTGACCTTTCGGAAATTCTTTTGGGTTTCGGAACAGTTGGTGCAGATCTTTTTGGTTTGTTTGCAACAAATGCAACACTATTTAAGTCAGAAATTAAAGCAGTTTTAGCATACCTTGCTAAAAATCAGTTTTATGACCAACGAAAAGTAATTCAGGAAATCTTGGCCGCACCAATTTCACCAGAATTGTTACCAAATCAAAACACGGAAGAGATTTTAGGCAACTATGCGTATCTTGATCAAGTTTTAAATGCTTTTTGTTTTCAAGGTAAAGAGTTTAGCATTGAGTTAACTGATGAACTTTTTGGCGATAAGTTAAGCAAGACAGAAAAACAAAAAATCTTAAATACAGTTGAAACAAGAGTTTTTAGAAATGCATTTAAGCGCTCTGCTTTTCCACTGCATATTGAATTTTTTGAAAGAAAACTTACAGACTTTTTCATAGAACCAGATAACGAATATTTTAAATAAGTAAAAAAACGAAAGGAGCGGGTATGCGGAAAAATCAATACAAAACAGTAGTACTTGGAATGTCTGGAGGTGTAGATTCCGCAGTTTCCTTAAAACTACTTTTAGACCAAGGCTACAAATGCATCCCTGTTTACATGAAAAACTGGGACAGCACTACTAATTTTGATGTCCTTGGGAACCCTAATTTGAATGACGATGTCTGCCCACAAGAAAAAGACGCCAAAGACGCAGAGGCTGTTTGCAGGCAACTTGGTGTCGAGTTAATTAGAGTGGATTTTTCAAAAGAATACTGGGACCGTGTATTTCAGTATTTTTTAGCCGAATTTCAGGCTAACCGCACACCCAATCCAGATGTTCTTTGCAACAACGAAATTAAGTTTAAAGCCTTTTTAGAGTACGCCGAAAGCTTAGGTGCTGACTTGATTGCAATGGGTCACTACGCTAGAACTAAAATAATAGACGGCAAAAAAATGCTTTTAAAAGGAATTGACAAAAACAAGGACCAGACTTATTTTTTGTCGCAACTTACCGATAAACAACTCAAAAAAGCTATTTTTCCGGTTGGCAATTTAACTAAACAAGAAGTCAGAGCAATTGCTGAGGCCGCTGGTTTGGCAAACCGTGCAAAAAAAGATTCAACCGGAATTTGTTTTATCGGCGAGCGTAATTTTCAAAATTTTTTGGCTAACTATTTAAAAACTTCTGCAGGTCCAATTAAATTTTTAGATGGCCGCACAGCAGGTACACACACTGGACTAATTAACTATACAATCGGGCAAAGAAAAGGTATAGGTTTAGGCAAAACCTACGAGTTTGACGGACCTTTTTACGTAGTTGGTAAAATCCCTGAAGAAAACACTCTTTTAGTGTCACCCGAGAGCAATTTAGAGTACTTGCACTCAAATAACTGTTTTATTGATAATTTGGTTTTCAGAGCACCGAAACAAAATGGTAAGTACTTTGCTAAATTCCGCTACAGACAAGAAGACATTGAAGTTGAAGTTGAGTTTTTAGAAAACAACTCTGCTAAAGTTTACTTTAAACCAACTAAAGCAGTAACACCTGGTCAGTTTTTAGTGTTGTATCAAGGCGATGTTTGTCTTGGTGCCGGCCGCATTAAAGATGTGTATATGGACACTGATTTAAGGAGGTATTAAGGTGATGGAAAAAACTGAAAACACCACAACTCGCCAACTTATTTTTCTAAAAACCTTAAAGACTGGCCTTGAGTACATGATATGCTTGTTTAAAGCAGAAGGCGTGAACGAAGGCGTTAGAATTATTGGTAATTTCCAAGCGTTTTCAAATGGAAAACCACTGCGTGCAGGGGCTGCTTATGAAGTTACTCACACCAAAGTCCCACACCCTGTTTTTAAAACTTTTAAACTAATTTCTTTTTCAATTCCGCATGGCACCACTGAAGAGCAATTGGTAAATCTTTTTAAAGCCCTTAACATCCAAGGAGTTGGTAGAGTTAAAGCAACTAAAATCTGGGAAGCACTGGGCAGTGATGCTGTTAAAAAAATTAACGAAGACCCAAGTTGTCTAAATAACCTTGGTTTTTCAAACAGTATAATTCTAGAAATCATCAAAAAAGTTCAAGAGAACTTCCAAGAGGTCGTGATTTTAAATTTCTTAACTTCGGTAGGAATTTCTGCTCGTTTTTCTGCTCAAATTTTTAAAAAACTGCCAAATCCAATCACTGAAATTAAGAAAAATCCGTATGTCTTGGCAAAAAAAATTAACCGTTTTGGTTTTACTAAAGCAGATTCAGTAGCCTTAGCACTAGGTATTAAAAAAACTGACTTAAAACGGGCAGAAGAAGCAATTTTCCACGTGATTAGTACCTATTCAATTGATGGACACAGTTACTACACAAAAGACGCACTAATTCAAGAAACCAAAACTTTTTTAAAGAAAATTGATGAATACAAAATTAGTGAGTATCCCTTGAAAACCGCGATTGATAACTTGATTTTTGCCAATCGTTTATTTTTTAAAGATGGTTTTGTGTATTTACCAGAGATCTACAAAGCAGAAGTTAATGTTGCTAAAATGCTTAACAATATATTTGCAAACAACACAAACTCACTACCACTTGAGTTTATTGACGCACAAATTAAAATAAAAGAAAAAGAAACCGGAATTTCTTACACAGAAGACCAAAATAAGGCCATCAAAATGGCTTTATCTAACTCGCTTTCCTTTATCACAGGTGGACCTGGTACTGGTAAGACCACTATTTTAAAGGCAGTTAACGATATTTACCTTGAATATGCAAAAAACGACGAAACTAATCTTTTTAAAACTGCAAACTTACTTTTAGCGCCAACTGGTCGTGCTGCTCGCAGAATCCATGAAAGTACAGGTGACTTAACTGCGACTATCCACTCAGCCCTAGAGTGGATTCCGGCTATAGATGATGAGCGTTCGTATTGCTTTAAAAGAAACGAAAATCAGCCTTTTACAAATGTTGGGCTAATCATTGTAGACGAAGCCTCGATGTTAGATATTCGCCTAGCAGACGCATTACTTAGAGCAATTGACAAGAACACCAAGGTCGTTTTTATTGGAGATGGCCACCAGTTGCCAAGTATCCAACCAGGTCTATTTTTAAACGATTCAATTAACTCAAAATGTTTTCCAGTGACTACTTTAAATCAAATTTGTAGACAAAGCAAAGACTCTGGGATTGTCCCTTTAATTTCTGCGCTTAAAAACAAAGAAGTTAACGAGACTAATTTCAAAAATTATATAAGCAAAGATTTGAGTATGGGCGAATGTTCAGTTGAATATATCCGCAATAACATCATTAACTTTCTGCAACTTTGTGAAAAACAAAACATTGATATCTACCAAGACTTTCAAATTTTAATCCCAATGAAAGAAGGGGAGTGTGGAGTTCACGATATCAACAAGATTTGTCAAAACTACTTTATTCCCTATGAAAACAGAGACCGCTTTTTAGAGATTAGAAAAGACTCGCGTTTTTATATTAACGACAAACTAATGATTACTAAAAATTACCCAGACCACGGTGTGATGAACGGAGATATCGGTAAGGTCGTTGATATTCAGGCAAAAACATTTGTCTTAAAAATTGGTGATAATTTAGTATCGCTACCTGTTGATATTAAAGAAGATACAGAACTTGCCTATGCTTCAACTATCCATAAATCTCAAGGTTCTGAATATAAGTTAGCAGTTGTTATTTTACTAAGTCGTTTTTATATAATGCTTACCAACGAACTTCTTTACACAGCGGTATCTCGTGCTAAAGAGAAAATGTTTATAATTGGCGAACCTAGTCAACTTAAAATGTGCACTGTAGATGAGCAACAACGCAATTCTACTTTAATTAAAAGAATTATTGAACAAAAAGAAGAAATTGCTAAACTGCAGTTAAGCGAAAAGGAGTGATTTATGAACGTATATGATTTTGTCGTAAAAACACAAGACAACAAAGACCTAAAACTAGAAATCTATAAAGGAAAAGTCTTGTTGATAGTCAACACCGCAACTAGATGCGGTTTTACAAAACAATACACAGAACTTGAAGAACTTTACTTAAAGTACAAAGACCAAGGATTTGTGATTTTAGATTTTCCTTGTAATCAGTTTTTGATGCAAGCACCTGGCACAGATTCTGAAATTCGCAATTTTTGTGTGATGAATTTCAACACAACTTTCCCGCAATTTTCTAAAATCAAGGTTAACGGGAAAGACGCAATTGAACTTTACAAATACTTAAAAGAAGTGCTACCGGGAGGCCGAATTAAGTGGAACTTCACTAAGTTTTTAGTAAACAGACATGGAGATGTTATTCAAAGATTTGGCTCAAAAGAAGCACCTTTGAGTTTTGAAGAAAAAATCAAATCAGCACTAAGCACTAGCTTAGAAAACTAATCTAAAAGAATTATTTTTCAAATTAAAAAGCACAAATTACCCAATATCCAGGATAATTTGTGCTTTTTGCATTAGTTTGCTAAATAATTTTATTGGCAGAAATTAGTATTGAAAATCGTAAGATTGAAGTTGTCTAATTTGGCTATTAACATAGCTCAGTTTAACAAACAAACCAATAAAGCCAAGAATGCCAAAAAAGAATCCCAAGATTAGCAAAATCTCGCCTGCTTTGCCTTCAAATGCTTTAGCGATTGAGATAATATAAAATATAAATGTTAGTAAACCAATAACACCAGCTGCTATAAATAGAGCTAGAAATAAAATTAGATAAGAACCAAAAATAGCAGTAATACCAGATGAAGAAGAACCTTGCATTGAACTAGCGGATACATTTAAACCAAGACCGCCAGCAATAGAGCCTGCAGTAAGTCCTGTTAAAGTAACTAGTAGAACTGGGATTAAAATAGCAAGAGCAATTAAAATCAAGTAAAGAATAATTGTTGTTTTAAGCGCTTTTTTAGCACTAATATAACTAGAAAGTTTTGTTGAATCCATTTAACACCTCAAAATCATTATACATTTTTTTCAAAAACTCAAAATAGTTCTTAAAACTATTTTTCAACTTCCAAAGGTTTAACTTAGTTAAACTTAAGTTCAGCGATTTTTCTGTTTATATAAACTAGTTTAATAAATAGAGCAATTAGTCCAAATACAGGCATAAATAAACCAACTAAAAGCAAAATATCGTGAACTTGTGCTTTAAACGCTTGAATAATAGACAAAATGTAGAAAATCAAAAGCAATAGCCCAGAAATTCCGGATGCAACAAATAGCGAAACATATACTGGCAAATACAAACTAATAATAGATTTATTATTAACCATGCCTGTTTTTGGATCAATACTTGGACCTCTATCTAAAAAACTGGTGGTAATCAAGACTGCAGCAAATAATGCAATGATAATAAAATACATAACAATTGCTGCGATGATAAATTTTTTTGCAGTTCGGTAATTATATTGTTTTAGTCTATTCAAAATACACCTCTAATTTATTTTTAATTTATTCAATAAGACCTAGTTGGTTTTCTACTTTCTCGCGGTTCTCCAAATTGTAAAGAATTTCTAGTAGCAACAAGGCAAACTCATGTGAATAGCCGCTTGAATGCCCGGTAACTATGTTGTTTGAATGAACTGCTGGCACATTTAAGTATGTACCTTGCATGTATTTCTCAAATCCAGGAAAACAAGTAAATTCTATGTTGTCAAGTAAGCCAGCATAGGCTAAAAATACCGGGGCCGCACAAATTGCAGCAATTGTTTTTTTAAGTTCAGCAAAGTCTTGAATTAAATGAATTATTACTTTAAACTGCTCTCCGCTCGGTTTTTTAATTAGTTCAGACACCCAAGCACCACCAGCAATTGCAACAAAGTCAAAGTCTTTAGCGTTGACTTCAGAAATTAAGTAATTAGCCTCAACTTTTAGACCATTTGAACTTACACATGCAGATTTATCGGAAGTTGAGACTAAACTAACTTCCATACCTGCTCTGAGTAAAATGTTTCTGGTAACCAAGGCTTCGGTTTCTTCAAATAAATCGCCGATTAAAATTATTCCTTTTTTCACTTTAAGCCTCCAGAGAAGTAAACAAAACAGTTTCTAGTTTAGCCATAGTCTCTGGTCTTTTGGAACCAAAGTAGTCGTTTATTTGACTAGACTTTGAATCAAGTAAATCAGAGACAATTTTAAAGGCTGACAACTCAAGTTTCTTAATTTCGGCAATTTGCGCTAAAGAGGTTAGTTCCATGTCGCAAACATAAGCGCTTTCTTTGTTGTCTAGCGGACTAGTTACAAAACGGTCTGCTGAAAAGCAAACAACTTTTTTGAGTTCTGACGTATTTGCTAACTTTAAGTCAAAACTCGGAACAGGGTCATTGAAAACCGATAAGTCAAAGTCAGAAAAAGTAGCGTGTTTAACTTGAATAATTTCACCTAATTTTAGGCCAAAACCACCAGCTAGGCCAATGTTAATAATTTTTTTTACGTTGACTTGATTTTGTTCAAGCACAGATAGCGCTTCAGTTAAAGCAAAGGCTGCATTAGTTTTACCAATTCCTGTGTAAAGTAGTGCAACAAGTTTTTCGTTTAAAGTGCCTATGTACATCTCAACATCTGAAAAAAAACGTTTGGGGTTGCCTAACTTATTTTTAAAGTAAGTCAGCTCCGCACACATTGCACCAACTATTAATGTGAGTTCTTTCAATTTTGCCTAGGCTTTTGTGGTCTGAACTTCTACTTTAGTTTGACGACCTTTTCTTTGTTTTGCTCTAGTTTGAAAGTAAGTAGTAATAACATATGAAAGATAAGAAATAGCCGCGGCTAACAGAGCAAAGGCAATTACCCAACGAACTATATAGTAAATGCGAGTTCCTTGGTCTTTGTGAAGTCCACCGATTAGCTCAATGATTGGGAAAGTAAAACGAGATACAAAAATTATGCCAGACACTATTTTTTGACCGGTTAGTACAGCCACTAGCATGGCAAGTGACAGGTAAAGTGCGTGCTCTGCTCCACTGTAGGCCAAAAAGAAAATAGATGTGCCGATAATTGGCAGATAATGCACAAAGTGTAGACGATAAAGCACAGGGCGTTTCAACATAAATACTAGTGCGATTAACACAGCCAACAGAATTGCTAAGAATACAGATATAAACATAGGATAGTGTTGTTTGAATGAAAACTGTCCGCGCATCACTAAGTTAAAGAAAGCAGCTACTTTAATTAAGTAAAAGTCTAGAAATAAAATAACTAGTCCTGCAAAAACTTTATCTGAAAATGAAGAAAGTAGTACTGCAGTTAAAAGAAAGATTAAAGTAACAAAGCGCACCCAACTGATCATTAGTTCACTAATTGTAAGGGTGTTGTTTCTGTATTTGTTAATTGCACCAATTAAGGCATGGATTTCTGCAAAAATCGCGAAAGCAGCCAGCCCGACAGCCACGACAATTGCTACTAAATTAACAACTGAATAATTTTTTTTAGTCATATAAAACTCCTTGAATAATCAAATTAAAATGTAATTTTATTTAATTTTTAGTATAAAAAAGTAGTCTTTTTTTAAGTTAAGACTACTTTTTTAATCAAATTAGATACCTATTTTTTACGAGGGTTTTTAAGTTCTGCTTGAGCAGCCGCAAGTCTTGCAACTGGAACTCTAAATGGAGAACAAGAAACGTAGGTAATGCCTGCGTTGTGGAAGAACTCAACTGAAAATGGGTTTCCACCGTGTTCACCACAAACTCCAAGTTTCAGAGTTTTGTTGCCTTTCTTGCCAAGTTTAGTTGCAAGTTTTACAAGTTCACCTACACCTTCTGGGTCAATTTGTTGGAAAGGGTCAAACTCATAAATCTTGTTATCGTAGTAAGCAGGTAAGAAGTTAGCAGCGTCATCTCTTGAGAAACCAAAAGTTAACTGAGTTAAGTCGTTTGTACCAAATGAGAAGAAGTCAGCCTCTTTGGCGATTTTGTCGGCCAAAATTGCAGCACGAGGGATTTCTATCATTGTACCAACCTTGTATTCAAGATCAACTCCTGATTCTTTAATTAGCTGATCTGCAACTTTGCAAACAGTTTGTTTAACGAATTGGAATTCGCGAAGTTCACCAACTAGTGGAATCATAATCTCTGGAACTAGTTTCCACTCAGGATGTTTTTTAGTTTGAGCAATATAGGCAGTAATTACTGCTTTAGTTTGCATTTCAGCAAGTTCAGGGTAGCGAACCGCTAAACGACAACCACGGTTACCCATCATTGGGTTTTCCTCGTGAAGAGAAGCAATTACGCTGTAAAGTTCTTTTAATTCAACTTTAAGTTCACGCGCAAGCTCTTCAATTTCTTTGGCCTCTTTTGGAATAAACTCATGTAGAGGTGGATCTAGATAACGAATAGTCATCGCACGACCTTCTACAGTTTCAATTAAATCTTCAAAGTCTTTTTGTTGATATGGCAAAATACGTTCAAGCGCTACTTTTCTTTGTTCAGCAGTAGCAGACACGATAAACTCACGAATCGCTTTGATACGAGTTGAGTCAAAAAACATATGTTCTGTACGAATTAAACCAATACCTTCCGCGCCAAATAAGATAGCCTGACGCGCATCTTTTGGAGTTTCGGCGTTAGCACGCACTCCAAGGGTGCGAACTTCGTCAACCCAGCCCATGAAAGTTTCAAAGTTTCCAGAAATTTCTGCAGGTACAGTTTCAATTTTTTGTAAATAAACAGAACCAGTTGAACCGTCAATACTAATGTAGTCGCCTTCTTTAACTTCAGCGTCACCAAGTCGGCAAGTTCCGTCAGATAAAAATTGAAGGTCATGGCAACCAGCAACACAAGTTTTACCCATACCACGAGCAACTACGGCTGCGTGTGAAGTCATACCACCACGAGCAGTTAAGAAACCTTCGGCAACGTGCATACCTTCGATGTCTTCAGGTGAAGTTTCAAGACGAACTAGTACTGATTTTTTACCTTCTGATTTAAGGCGAAGAACTTCGGCCACAGAGAAGGCAACTTGTCCAGTTGCAGCACCAGGAGATGCAGGCAGACCTTTGCCGGCAAGCTTAGCTGTTTTTAAAGCAGATGCTGAGAAATGTGGGTGAAGGAGATTTTCAAGTTGAGCAGGCTCAACACGAGTGATTGCTTGTTCTTTAGTGATTTTACCTTCATTAACTAAGTCAACCGCGATTTTTAAAGCAGCAGGTGCTGTTCTTTTTCCGTTTCTAGTTTGAAGGAAGTATAGTTTTTCGTTTTCAATAGTAAACTCAATGTCTTGCATATCACGGAAGTGTTCTTCAAGCAAGGAAGCCAAGCGCATAAACTCAGCGTGGCAAGCAGGCATTACGTCTTTTAAAGTGTCAAGGGCTTGTGGAGTGCGGATACCAGCAACTACGTCTTCACCTTGAGCGTTAATTAAGTATTCACCAAATACTTTAGCCTCACCTGTTGAAGGGTGGCGAGTAAAGGCAACACCTGTACCTGATTTGTCAGAAAAGTTACCAAACACCATTGATTGAACGTTAACAGCAGTTCCCCAAGATGAAGGAATGTTGTTCATTTTACGGTAGTAGTCGGCGCGTGGGTTGTTCCAAGATTTAAAAACTGCACCAATTGCACCAAATAGTTGCACAAATGGATCGGTTGGGAATTCCTCGCCGATTTCTTTTTTGTAAAGTTCTTTAAAGCGAGCGATCATTTCATCTAAGTCTTCTGCTGTGAAGTCTGAGTCTTGTGCTACGCCTTTTTGGGCTTTAAGTTCGTCAATAATGTTTTCAAAATTACGTTTTTCAACACCCATTACCACGTCTGAATACATTTGGATGAAACGACGGTATGAGTCGTTGGCAAAACGACGGTTACCAGTAATTTGGCTAAGTCCATCAACTACATTTGGATTTAGACCTAAGTTTAAAATTGTGTCCATCATACCTGGCATTGATACTCTGGCACCACTTCTTACAGAGACTAAAAGCGGATTTTTTGGATCTCCGAATTTTTTACCTGTTAATTTTTCCAAGGCTTTAACTGCGTCTAGAATTTCTTTTTGAATTGATGTAGAAATTTGTTCGCCGTCTTTGTAGTATTTTGTACAAGCCTCAGTTGTAACTGTGAAACCTTGTGGAATTGGTAATCCAAGTTGGGTCATTTGGCCAAGGTTAGCACCTTTACCACCGCAAAGATTACGCATTGATTCGTTAGTTTCACTAAATGCATAAACATATTTTTTTGCCATTTAAATTCTCCTTTTTCACTAATAAATAGTATAACAAAATTTAAGTTTAATTTAAAGTATAAATGAGTGGAAAAACGTTTTTTAAAGACGCATTCCACCGTTGACGTCAATTGTTGCACCGGTTATGTAACTAGAGTCGTCGGATGCTAAAAACAGCACCACATTTGCAACTTCTCTAGGTTCTCCTAATCGGTTTAACATGGTTTGTCCTTTAAACTTTTCAAGTAGAATTTCTGGCACGGTTTTCATCATGTCAGTTAAGATAAAACCAGGTGCGACTGCGTTGACGCGAATGTTTGCACCATTTCGTGCAAACTCTTTTGCCCAGGTCTTAGTTAAGCCAATTACTCCGGCTTTAGCAGCAGCATAGTTAGCCTGGCCGATGTTGCCGTATTGCCCAACAATTGAAGTAATGTTAATGACTTGAGCCTTACCCGTTTTTATGAATTCAGGAATTAGTGGTTTAGTTAGATTATAAATTCCGGTTAAGTTCACAGAAATTACTTTGTCCCAGTCTTCATCTGCCATTTTTTGAGTTAGACTGTCTTTAGTAATTCCAGCGTTATTTACAAGAATTTCCGGGATTCCGTGTTTAGCAATAATTTCTGGCAAAATTGACTGAATTTGCATGCGGTCAGAAACATCTAAGCAATAGCCAAATAAATTAGGATGACTGTAGGTTAAAGGATGCAGGGCAAAGCCAATAACGGTTGCTCCTTCTGCTAAAAACTGAAGTGCACATTCCTTGCCAATTCCACGTCCTGCGCCAGTAATTAAAACTAATTTGCCTTTGAATCTAGTCATTTGTGTGCTCCTTTTCTTAAGTAAAGTGCAATTCCTTGACCACCACCTATACAAAGTGAAGCTATTCCTGAGTTTAAATTAAAATGCTCAAACTGAGTGACAAGAGATACTACAACCCTAGCACCAGACATGCCAAGTGGATGACCAAGTGCCACAGCACCACCACATACATTGGTTTTTTTACTTAAAGCACTATACGAAATATTGTATTTTTCAGATAACAACTTTAAGTTTGCAACCACGGTATGCGCAAACGCCTCGTTGATTTCAAATAAATCAAGGTCTTTTAGCTTAAGTTTGTTGGTGTCAATTAGTTTTTGCATTGCAAAAAACGGCGCAAGTGAGAAACTTTCTGGCTCTACGCCAACTTCAGCAAAGTCTACGATTTCTGCAAGTGGTTCTACTTCTGGGTGTTTATCTAGATAAGCACTTGAGGCCAAACAAACAAAGGCAACTCCGTCGTTTATCCCAGATGCGTTTCCAGCGTTAGTAATACCATCTTTTGAAAAAATAGATGGTAGTTTTAAGATAGCGTCTGCTGTGGTCTCTGGTCTGATGTGTTCGTCCTTTGTGAAATTAATTTCTGTTTTTTTCTGTTTGACAGTAACTGGAATAATTTCTGATTTAAATACATTATTTTGGGCTAGGTAAGCCTTTTTGTGTGAACTATCTGAGTAAGCAGCTGCCTCTTCTTTAGTAATATTCAAGTTAGCGGCTACTTTGTCCATTAAAAGCCCCATTGGTTCTTTTAAGAAAGAGTCGGTCAGTCCGTCTGACTCAATTAAATCAAGAGCTTTAAGAGGTCCGTATTTACAGCCTGTCCTTGAGTTTAAAATAGCGTGTGGCACATTTGACATAAACTCACCGCCTCCGGCTACAATTAAGTCAGTTTTGCCAGAAAGTATATCAAGATAAGCAGAAACAATTGCCTGCATACCAGAGCCACAGACCATGTTTACAGTAAAGGCGGTGGTTTTTGGACTAAGTCCGGTTTCCAACGCAATTTGTCTGGCTGTGTTTTGACCGCACGCGCTTTGCATAACTTGACCAAAGACTAGTTTTTGAATTTCGGCCTTATTGATTTTGTATTTTTCAAGTAAACCAGATAATACTTGCGCACTGATTTTAGTAATGCTTTGGCCAGCTAAGGTTTGACCGAAATTACCGATTGCACTGCGCCCTTTGGCAACAATGTAGACTTTGTTTTGCATTTAAATCTCCTTTTTAGAAATTAGTTTAATAAACTTAGGAATTATTTCGTTTGCATCGCCAACTATCACTAAATCCGCATGTTGGTTAAGTGGAGCGCTTTCATCTATGTTAATCGAAATAATTTTTTTAGCCTTTTGAATACCAGCAAGATGTTGACTTGACCCTGAAACTCCAAAACAAATTAGTAAGTTAGGAGCAACTGTGGAGCCGGTTTGACCGATTTGTCTTTTTTTGCTAAACACAGATTTTTGCACCAATCCTCTAGTTGCACCAACTGCAACTTTTGACCGATTTAAAAAATCATCGAAGTATTTAACTGCACTTTCAGCACCGCGACCTAAGTCAAAAATAATTTCTTTACCTTGAAATGAAAAGTTTTCTTTAGTTTTATTTAAAATCTGTTTAAAGTTAAGTTCTTTTACTTGACTTGCCTCGATTTTTGTAAGTTTCATCGCAGGGTTTGGCTTTTCTTTTAACTCAAATAACCCTTGTCTAACTGTAGCCATTTGCACCAAAGAATTGGGATAGATAATTTCTGCGTAAATATTTCCAGAAAAAGCAGGTCTGACAGCTGTTAGTTTAAGTGAATCAGCAGCCGCTTCAATTTCTAGTCCTGTGGTATCTGCGGTTAACCCAGCTTTGAAATGAGTTGCTAAAACAGGGGCTAAGCTGCGGGTAAAAATCCCAGATGGAAATAAAAATATATCTGGAGTTGGTAATTTTTTAAATAAGTCAAAGATAGTTTTGCCAGTTGACTGCACATTTAAAAAGTAGTCTTTTGGCAAAACCAAGACATAAGTTTGATGAAAACCAAAGTTTTTTAGTTTTTCATTTTCTTGGCTAGGTAAATCTGAGTCTGTTAAAATCAAGGCGTTGACTATAACTGAGTCTAAGTTTTTTTGATTGATTTCAGAAATCAGCTCAAAAGTTCCAGAAACTATTTGCTTGTGTTGATTTAAAAAACCTAAAATAAAAATATTTTTCATGTGCATGTATATCCTTATTTTAAAAACTCTTTGAATTCTTTGGCTAAAACAGCGGCAGCAGACTCTGCGTTAGTTTTAAAGACTTCTGTAGATTTTTTGGGAAAAGTTTTTAAAAAAGTTTTTTTAACTCTAGTAGGTGAGCCTTTTAAGCCTAGTTTAGTAATTTCTATCTTTAGGTCTTGATTAGTGTAAGTTCGGATGTTTTCATCATTTAAATTATTTAAATTAGTAAGGTCTAAAACCGGCGATGTTGTTTGTTTAGAAGTCACGGTAATTAGCGCTTTTTTAGGAATTTTTACCTCTAAATCACCAAAATCTGAGTTTACATAAGCGTTTAGAGAACTTGCTTGTTTAGTTATGTCATATACACAAGATATCAAAGTTTCACCTAACAGTGTAGAAACTGAAGGTCCGACCTGAGCGGTGTCTCCGTCTAGGGCTTGATAGCCTGCAAAAATGTAGGCGTAGTTTTGGGTTTTTAAAAACTCAGCTAAAACCTTTGCAGTTGCTGCAGTGTCTGAACCTGAAAATGCAGGATCGCTTAAGATTATTAGTTTTTTAACATTTTTATAGGCAAACACTGAAGACAACACAGGTTTATGGAAAAGTGGGGCCATTGAAATTACTTCAATGTCCAGGTTTAATTTTTGTGCAAGTGCTATTGCTTTTAAGTCGTCTGGGTTAATTATTTGTTCACCTGAACGCACTAAAGTGTTAGTTTTCTTATTGAACTCAAACTTAGTGGTGTTGGGAACCACTTTTACTAAAACTGCAACTTTCATTTCTTTAATAAGGTTTGGCCAATGATTATTTTTTGAACTTCAGAAGTTCCTTCATAAATTTCGGTAATTTTTGCGTCTCTGTATAGTCGTTCTACAATAAACGAAGTCATGTAGCCATATCCTCCGTGAATTTGTACAGCAAAATCAGCGGCCTCAACCGCTACTTTTGCACAATACAGTTTGGCCATCGCAGAATCTTGGATGTTATCAGGTGTTTGGTAGGTAGAAACAGCTTGATTAAGCAGTAGTGTTGCTGCTTTTATTTTGGTTTTAAGTTCAGCATAGCAAAATTGAGTGTGTTGAAACTCGGCCAAAGTTTGGCCAAATTGGCGGCGTTGATTTGAATAAGTCTCAATTTCTTTTAAAGCAGCCTTGGCAATTCCAAGGGCTTGTGCGGCAATCGAAATTCTGCCGCCGGTTAGCGTAGTTAAAGCAATTTTGTAGCCTAGACCAAGTTGTCCAAGTAGGTTTTCTTTTGGAACTTTAACATTTGTAAGTATAACTTCACAAGAAGAAGAAGGGCGAATGCCAAGTTTACTGTCTGGTTCTCCAAAAGAAACGCCAGGCATTTCTTTTTCTACAATAAAACAAGCCATTTCTCGGCTGGTGTTATCAGCGTGTTTATTTCTTGCAAATACTAAATAAATGTCGGCGTGTGGAGCATTAGTAATAAATAATTTTGAGCCATTTAGCAAAAAGTGGTCTGAATGCTCTTCAAAGGAAGTGTCTAAAATAGCAGGGTTTGAGCCTGCGTTGGTTTCAGTTAAAGCAAACGCACCTAGTTTGGTTTTAGTAAGTTGCGGTAGATATTTGGCTTTTTGTGCCTCTGTTCCAAATTTTAAAATAGGAGCTACGCAAAGTGACGAGTGTGCGGCTAAAATTACGCCAATTGCGGCATCTGCTTGAGACAATCTTAAAACAGTGTCAATATACAGGCCAAAGTCTAGCCCAGAACCAGAGTAGGCAGCTGGAATGGTTAAACCAAACAAAGAGTTTGCTTGCATGTCTTTAACTAAATCCACAGGAAAAGTGCCATTTGTTTCAATTTCTTTTACAAAAGGCAAGACATTTAAGTCAATGTACTGTTGAATTTTACTTTGAATAATTTCAGTTTTATCCATTTTATTTTTCTAAATTAGGTAGATATATCTCGGCTTCACCGCGACACGCTGCCTTATTTTCTAAATTAAAGAAAGTACACAAAAAAGTTACTCTTTTTTTAACTGAGTCGATGTCTTTGCATTCAATTTCTAAAGTTGCTTGGTCTCCTACAAAAATTGGCCTTAGAAATTCAATGGTTTGCTTTAAGTAAACCGAGCCTTCGCCTGGCCAAATTGTGCCAAAAACACGAGAAAAATGCGAAAACAGCAAAGCACCATGTACGATAGGTTTGCCAAATCTAGTATTTTTAGCGTAGCTAGGGTCTATGTGTAGTGGGTTTTTGTCTTTTGAAACTTCTGCAAAAGCGGCAATGTCGGCTTCTTTAAATAGAATTGTTTCTCTGTATTTTTCGCCGACTTTAATTGCTAAACTCATTTAGGTAAGAAAGTTTAAGATTTATTTAGATTAAGCGGCTTCTAGTGCTTTTAAGCGGTCGTATTCTGCTTTGTCAATAGTTATAGTCTCTGTTTGTGGTAAACCTTTTTGTTTATGGACTTTGACTAAAGCGTAAATTACATTACCTAAGTTAAATAAGAAAAGAGCACCATTGATGGCCCAAACTGAGTGTGCACCAATTAAAATACCGTAAGTTACAAAAAGTAGACAGCCAACTGAGTTAACTGAGCGAATAATTAAGTCTTTTCTGAAGGTAAACGAAATAAAAATTACTATACCAGCAGCAATTCCAACTAGTTCATAGTAGTTAAAACCAGAGTTAGTTTTAGTTAAAAAATTCAGTAAATTCATGATTTTCTCCTTTATTTTTGAATTTATGTAGGGTAAGTTAATTATACTTTAACAAAACCAATATCAGTCTTGCGTAAAAAAAGAAGACTGGAGTAAGTTAGTCGTGGTGTGAGTTTTTTGCCAAAAGGAACTTTTGCCTTTGCCAACTAAAATAATTTCACCCGAATCTTTCAAGGTTTTTAGTGTTCGGTTAATTGTGGAAAGTGAAATGTGTGGGTTGGCTTTTTTTAAATCAGCAACGGTAAAGGTATCTTGAAAGTTCCTAATTTGACCAATGATGTCGTTTTTGCGATTGATAGTTGCTTCAAACTGATGTTGGTGAGCCTTTGTTTCAAATTCTTGATAAGCCTGGAAACACACTGAGGTTAAAATCTCAAAAAGCAAAGAAGTATCAGAGTGTCCATGTAGCCAGTTAGTGCTAGCCACCGCCAGGGCTTGGTCAAGTTGAGTGCTAAGTGGTGCTAAGAATTTAAAAAAAGAAACATATGAAAAAACCTTAAACTCAGCAGTAAGTAGTCTAAAGGCAAGCAAACAAAACAACGCTTTCTGGTTTAAAAGATAAGGCTCCAGCATATAGTAGTCAATTAAGAAATTAGAAATTAACGTAACTTTTTCAATTTCTTTGACACACAAAGTATTATAAAGTGTGCAAACTTCACTAAGTTTTGCCTCAATTCCAAGTGGTTTTCCGCTTGCATCTAAGAAACTAGTTTGGTTCGACTGCGCTCGGTTTAAAGAAACTGCATGAATTCCATCGCCAAGCGCAGAGGCATACGCATAGATATCTGAGTTGTGCAGACCTTTTTCGGCGGTCTGTTGAATACTAGAAATTATTTTTCTTGAGTTTTGCACAAACTTTTCTTTTAGATTATTTGGCTTGTAGTCGTTTGAAGTAAACTTTTTTAATTTGTCTTTATCTAGTTCTGAAAACATGCAAGAAAAATAGTATGAGTTTTCAGAAACTAGGCCGGGGATGAGCGCTTGTTTGAATTTTTTGAAAAACTCAGCAAAGTAAGTTTCTTGACCACGTTTAGCGTAAAGCGCGGTTAGTTTGTTGATTTGAGAAAAATCCAGTGTAAAGCGGTCAATGTTTTTAAGTAAAAACATTTAAATAAATCAGTTGCCTAAACGCAGGCACCACCGATAAACTCGCGAAGTAGTGAGTTGCAAGGAACAAGTTGGTCGTCAATGTCTACGTAGTATTTTAAGAATTTAACTAACCTGTTTGCAGTAATAAAGTATTCAGATGAACGAGGGATGGCTTGTAGTTGTGGAAGCGCGTGTTTTTTAAGAACTGCATATTCATATGAAAGTTCAGTGTTGAAAACAAAGTCCACACCTTCTTGGTTTGGATAAATCCACTTAAACTCACCTTTTCTAACAGACGGCCACATAGAAAGAGTTTCGGTGGCTTTGGCGTTTCTGTATTTAGAGTCTCTAACGATACGGCGAAGTAAACGCAGGTCTGTGAAAGATATAGGGTTGTGAAAGTCAATGTGCGCCTGAGTTTGTGGTCCGATAAAGATTTTGTATTTCAAGTCTCGCTTAATTGACTTAGTTAACTTCTCGTTAAGAGCGTGGATGCCTTCAATGATGATAGGAGTTGTGGCGTCAATAGTCAGTGGTTCCTTAAAACTACGAGAAGAAGTTTTAAAGTCGTAAACTGGCAGACTAGTTGGCTTGCCTTGAATTAAGTCAGATAAGTTTTGATTAAACAGGTCAATGTCAAGGGCGTATAGGCTTTCAAAGTCTAGGTTGCCGTCTTCGTCTAGTGGAGTTTTAGAACGCTCAACGTAGTAGTCGTCAATTGAAATCATTAAAGTTTTGACGCCAAGCGAAGCAAGAGTATATCTTAGTCTAGTTGCGAATGTAGTTTTGCCAGAAGAAGAAGGACCAGCTACGCAAATTAAGCGTTTTTTTGAGCCATAGTTCAAAATTTCTGAGGCTACTTTAAAGAAGTTATTGGTGTGTCTGATTTCACACATATTGATAAACTCACTAATTTTTTTGCGGTCAAACGCTTTTTCGTTAAGTTCAGCAATTGTGCCGACTCCAACTGACTTAGACCAAGCAGCGGCTTCTCTTAGTGTATTTGCGTAGGTTAAAGATTCTGAAAACTCAGGAATACGGCCATTTGCCTCGCCGCGTGGGTATTGTAAAATAAAGCCAGCGTCGTAAAGAAAAATTTTGTAGTCTTTCAAATAACCAGTGCTTGGCACCATTTTTGAATACATATAGTTGTAGTAATCGCCAACTTTGTAGGCGTTTACGTATTCTTGTTCTCGTACGTTTAAGACAGCTAATTTATCTAAATCACCTTGTTTTGCGTAGATGTTTTCAGCCTGTTCAAGCGGAATTAAGACTTTTTCAAAAGGCAAGTCTGCTTTAATTATTTTCTTAATTTCTTTATCTAACGCTTCAATGTCTTTTTCAGTTAGTTTACGACCAAGTTTTTTAGGAATTGCCAAAATAGACATAGAAACGTTGTAGTTGAACTTAACTTGGCTTTTAAACAAACGATTGTAGGCCATCGCTACAACAAAGCGCAGTGAGGCTTCATAAATTCGGTTAGCAGAGCGCACGGAATGCGACAAAAACTCAATTTCGCAGTCTGCGTGTAGTTGATAAGTAAGTTCACGAAGTCGGCGGTTGGCTTTCACGGCAAAAGGTGTAAAGTCTAACTTTACTTCTTTTAACACATCTAAAGCACAAGCGCCGTTTGGAAATTCATAAGTTTGGTTAGTGTTAAGTACTTTAATTTTCATATTTATTACTCCTTTTTTAAAAATAAATATTTTAACTGTTAAAATTCAAGATCGTCAAAGAAAGGCGATGAGTAAGTAGGTTCATCTTTTTGCTCTTCATCTTGAACTGGGTTATCTAAGCCAAATTCAGCGGTAAAGGCTGAAAAGGCTTGTTCTGAGATCTTAGTTGCTTTTTTCTTAATTTTAGTAATTTCAATTGCTTGTTTTTGCTCAACAGGTTTTAACTCTTCAAGTAAGTCTTTTTTGATTACAATCAACCAAGGCAGACTTTCTTTGCTTACTCCATCTAAAGTAAGTCCAAACTTATTTGAGTTTTTAAGGTCTGTAATTTTTTTAGTTAAAACTACTTCTTTAAAGAAAATATTTGCCTCTAAGTTATTTTGACTTGAGTTTACCGCAACACAAGAAACGAGTTCAGCAGGTTGGGTTTTTTGACGCTGATACATCAAACTTCCTTTACGGTAGCGCTGCATTTGAGGAAGTTCAAAGTAATTTCTTAGAAAAACAGTTGCTTTGTTAGTCAGCATTAAAATCTGGCTTTCTTCGTTAACAAACAAAGCAGACACTAGTTCATCTTTGTCTTCTAGTTTAATTACTCTAACGCCAGATGCGTATAGTCCGTATTCCGGAACTTCAGATTCTGAGAAGCAAAGACCATAGCCTTTTTTAGTTAAGCACAAAATTGATTTAAGCGGGCCAGCTGAAACTGAAACTAGCTCATCTTTAGTGGCCAACTTAATTGCGCGTTGTGGTTTTGTATAGCGAGTAGTAGTAAGATCTTGGAGCAGAACTTGTTTAGCAAAACCTTGTTTGGTAGCAAGTAAAAACTTTAAGTTTTTGGCAAAGTTTTTAACAATAAACGGATAAATTACTCGCTCTTGGTCGGCCAGTTCCACAATTTGGCCAATGTGAATTCCTAGTTCAGACCATTTCTTTTCGGTAATTTTGTAAATTGGTACCGCGATAAAGTTACCTTGATTTGTAAACATCAAAAGCGTTGAGTGGTTAGAAACTTCCTGTTCTAACACTAAACTGTCGCCTGTTTTAAACTGAGTTTGCTTGCTTTGTGCAAATGATTTTAGCGAAGATTTGTAAATATATCCGTTTGCCGAAACACCAAAGTGGTAGGTGTCGTTTGAAATTAAGGCTTTTTCGTCAATTTTTAAGTTAGTGATTTCTTCTTTAATTTCAGTTCTTCTAGGAACAAACAACTGTTTTTTAGTTTCTTTTAGTTCATTTCCGACTTTTTTAGTTAAATACTCAGGGTCTGCCAGAATTTTTTCGTATTCCTTAATTCGCTCAATTAAATCTTCTTTTTCTTTAAGTAAAAGCACTATGTCAGTATTAGATAAACGATATAGTCGCATGTTAACAATCGCGGTTGCTTGCTTCACGGTAAATATACCATTAAAACCAGCGACGATATTTTCAATTGAAGACTTCTTGTCGTGAGATGCACGAATTATTCTAATAATTTCGTCTAGTACTGAAAGCATCTTTTCCAGACCTTCAACGATATGAAGGCGTTCTTTGTCTTTATCGCAAAGATACTGAGTGCGCGCTGTGTAGCATTCTTTGTAGTGGTTGATATAGGCAAGTAAAATGTCAATAATGCCCATGCAAACTGGTCGGCTGTCAGCAATTGAAACCATATTGTAGTTAAAGTAAACTTGAAGTTGTGTGTTTTTAAACAGGTAGGCCAGAATAGCAGTCGGTTCGGTGTTTGGTTTTAAGTCAATTGCAATTCTAAGACCATCTTTGTCAGACTCGTCTCTAACTTCTTGGATATCAATACCTTTTTCAATGCGAGTTGTGTCAATTTCTCTAACTAAATCTGCTTTAGAAACTTCAAAAGGTATTTCTGTAACAACGATACGTTTAGTTGTTGAGTTGATTTCCTCAATTTCTATTTTGGATTTTAAAAGTATACGCCCAGTTCCAGTGGCAAGAGCTTGGACAATTGAGTCTTTGCCTTCAACAATACCGCCAGTTGGAAAATCGGGACCTTTGACAAACTCAAGAATTTTTTCAAGACTAGCCTTAGGGTGGTTAAGCAGGTGAATTGTGGCATCAATTATTTCGCCAATATTGTGCGGAGGGATTTTAGTGGCATATCCTGCCGAAATTCCGCTAGAACCGTTTACCAGTAAGTTTGGAAAACGAGCAGGTAGAACCACAGGTTCTATTTCTTCGTCGTCAAAGTTTGGAACAAACACCACAGTTTTTTTATCTAAGTCAATTAGCATGGTTTCCGCGGCAAATGCTAATCTTGCCTCGGTATAACGCATAGCCGCTGGGCTGTCTCCGTCTATGGAACCGTTGTTTCCGTGCATGTCTATCAGTGGAATGTTCATCTTAAATTCTTGAGACATTCTAACCATTGCTTCGTATATGGAAGAGTCTCCATGTGGGTGGTATTTACCCATAACTTCCCCAGTGATACGCGCAGATTTTCTGTAAGGTTTCTCTGAAAACACACCCATTTTATACATCGCGTAAAGTATTCTTCTTTGAACAGGTTTTAGTCCATCTCTGACATCTGGAATTGCGCGGTCTTGAATGATGTATTTAGCGTATCTGGCAAAACGGTCAGAAAAAATTTCACTTAAAGCAGAGTCGGTAATGTTTTTGTCGATAAACTCATCTATTTTTTGTTTAAGCTTTTGCATAATGTTTTACCTATTCCTCGTCTGCTGCCTGTTCTTCTGGCATGCCTTTTTCTTTAAGTGACAAGAAGTTATCGTTAGCATTAAAGTCTACGTTTTGCTCAATCCAGTCACGACGCGGCGCAACTTCGTCACCCATTAAGACAGACACATGGTGATCAGACTCTTCAAAATCAGCGACATTGACGCGAATTATGTTTCTGGTGTTTGGATTCATTGTAGTTTCCCAAAGTTGGTCAAAGTTCATTTCACCCAAACCTTTGAAACGCTGGATTTGAAACTTACCTTCACTTTGTGCTTTAATTAACTCTTCGTCAGACCAGCAGTAGATTTTTTTGGTTTTATTTGAAAGTTTATAAAGAGGAGGGTTTGCGATATAAAGATATCCGTGCTCAATTAACGGTTTCATGAATCTAAAGAAGAAAGTTAGAAGCAATATTTGGATGTGTGCACCGTCTGTATCAGCGTCGGTCATGATAATAACTTTGCGGTAGTTTGATTTTTTTAAGTCAAACTTATTACCAAAATCAGCGCCAATTGCGTGAATAATATTTAAAATTTCTTCGTTTTTAAGAATTTGGTCAACATTGGCTTTCTCAGTATTTAAAACTTTACCACGCAGTGGCAAAATAGCCTGAAACTGACGGTTGCGACCTTGTTTTGCAGAACCTCCTGCTGAGTCTCCTTCCACTAAGAAAAGTTCGCGTTCTTCGGCTTTTTTAGAAAGTGCAGGGGTTAGTTTTCCTGAAAGTACATAGTCTTTTTTGGCAGAAGTTTTGCCTTGTCTGGCTTGTTCTCTTGCTTTTCTTGCAGCAATTCGGGCTTTTTTTGCAAGTAGTGCTTTGTTAAGCAGAGTTTCTGAAAGTTTTTTGTTTTCTTCTAAAAAGAAACTTAATTTTTCGTAAACTACTTGGTCAACTGCAGCTCTGGCCTCAGGAGTTCCAAGTTTTGCCTTGGTTTGTCCTTCAAATTGCAGAAGTTTTTCTGGGACTTTTAAAGAAATAACGGCAATCAAACCCTCTCTTAAGTCAACTCCATCTAGGTTTTCGTCTTTTTCTTTTAAGAAGTTGTATTTACGAGCATATTCGTTAAAAGCGCGCGTGAAGGCAGTTTTAAATCCAATTTCGTGAGTTCCACCATCTTTAGTGCGGATATTGTTGACAAAAGAAATGATGTTTTCTGAATAAGTTTCAAAATACATAAAAGCGCAATCTATTTCAATTGGCAGATTGCAGTTATCAGAAAAATGTTCACCAGCAAAAGTTTTGATTTGGCCAAGCGGTTTTTTAGAGCCAGCCAACAATTGAACATACTCTTTAATTCCGTTTTCGTATTCAAACTCTTCGCGTTTTTTTGAGCGTTCGTCAATTAAAACTACTTTTAGACCTTTGATTAAAAAGGCAGCCTCACGAATGCGTTCACGAATTGTTTCGTAGACAAAAGTAGTAGTTTGAAAAATTTTAGGATCTGGCCAAAACTCAATTTTAGTCCCAGTTCTGCGGGTATCTCCGATTATTTGGTCTTTTTGAATTTTAGAGCCACCATCTGAGTAAGTTTGCTGACAAATTTTGCCGTCTCTGGCAGAAGTTACTGTGAACTTAGAAGAAAGTGCGTTTACAACAGCACCACCAAGACCATGCAGACCGCCAGATACCTTGTAGCCTGAGTCTGAGAATTTACCACCGGCGTGTAGAGTTGTAAAAATAAGTTGCAGTGTAGAGACACCAGACTCGTGTTTTTTATAAGGAATACCACGGCCTTCGTCTTCCACACAAATTGAGTTGTCTTTACGAACGGTTAAAGTAATGGTGTTTCCAAATCCAGATAAAGCCTCATCAACTGCGTTGTCAAAAATTTCCCAAACTAAGTGGTGCAGTCCTCTTGAATCAGTTGAGCCAATGTACATCCCAGGGCGTTTACGAACAGCTTCAAGACCTTTTAAAACTTGTATGGATTTTTCGTCGTAATTCTTTAAATTTGCCATCAATATCCTCTTTATATGCGTATTTTTTTATAAAATGCGTGAAATTAGGGGAATAAAAAATGCACGCAGATACGCAAATATTTTAACATTTAAGCCTTAGTTTTGCAATTGAAAAATAGTATTCCAATACAAAAAAATATTGTCAAAAATACGAAAAAACAGAGCGGTATTCTGTGTTTGTAAACACTAAATGGTCAAGGAGTTTAATGTCTAAATGTCGTAGAATTTCTAAGCAAATTTCAGTAGTTTTAATGTCAATTTCACTAGGTTCTGGATCTTGACTTGGGTGATTGTGTATCAAAACTACATGGTTTGATTTAAAGTGATTTGCGAGTAAAACAATTTCTTTAAGCGGAATTTTTAACTTATTTGTACTATTGTCTGTAAATATTTTTTCACCCAATACTCTTAGTTTACTGTCTAAAAATATACAAAGCAGACGTTCAGTTTTTTTGGCGAAAAAAAGCCAAGCAAATCTTTTTTGAAAATCTGCTGAGGTTTCAAGTGGTTTTGATTTATCTATTGATTTCTTGGCTGTGAGCACAAGAAAATCTTTTGTAATTTTGAGTTTTAGTTTTAAGAAATTATCAATTTTTAGATTGTCAAGATTGTAATTTTGTTGGTTGATATCAATGGTTTTGGCAATTTTATTGGCAACAGCAAAATTATCTTTTAGGTCTTCTTCGTCTTTTGCAAGCAAAATTTGAATGGTTTTAATTAGTTTAAGTTCTTCTTTTTTTGTCATTTTCATAATTTATCTACTCTTATTTTTAAGTTATCCGCTACTTTTGTTCGCAAATATAGTTAGCGCTTATTTTTGAATTACTTAAAAATTAACAAATTAGCGTGCATTTTGTTATGATTTTAAGGTAAATCAAAGAGGCTAAAATTCATGAAAATTGTATTTATCAGACACGGCAAAACTAAAACTAACGCCTTAAAAAAAATCCAGGGACATGTTGATACTCACCTTGACCCTGTTTGGTATTTTGAACTTAAAAATACTGCTCAGTTTTTAAATCAGAACAAGTTAGTTCCAGACAAAGTACTGGTGTCGCCTTTTTCAAGGGCATTTGAGACTGCTGTTTTTTTAAAAAATGAACTGAAGTTAACATTACCGCTAATTGCCGATGGCGACATAGTTGAGCGTGAGTTTGGAGAGTTTGACGGAATGCCAACATCCTTAATTCCAAGTTTAAAAGCTGGACGTAATTTTGAAGACGATGAAATGCTTTTTAAAAGAGCTAAAAGTTTTTTAAATAAAACAAGCCAAATAAAAAGTGACACACTTTTTGTTGTGTGCCACTCACATTTTATAAAAACTATCGTCTGGATTTTAAATAAAGAAAAATGCTACACCGCTAAATTTCAAAACGGTGGGGTAGTTGTTGTTGAAAACAACCAAATAAGCACTAGTTTTGGCTTCGATATCCTTGACTAGTTTTTAACTCTGTCTTGAAAAGACTTTTTTTGTTTTGACTCAAGCTCAGCCAATCGTTTAAAGAGTTCTTTTTGCTCAGCGCTTAGACTTGCTGGAGTTTGTACTTTAATTTCAATTAAGTGGTCGCCTTGACGACCAGATCTTTTCACACCTCTGCCAGACAACTTCAGGTAAGCACCTGACTGAATGCCCGCAGGCACCACTAAATCAATGTTACCGTGGATTGTCTGCACGTTAATGTTGGCGCCCATTGCTGCTTCTGCGAAAGTCAAGGTCAAGGTCGTGTAGATGTCTAGGTTTTTTCGTTTAAAGAATTTAGACTCAGCAACGATAAATTCAATTAAAAGGTCGCCACTTCGTGAATTGAAAGCACCTTCATTGCCACTTCCTTTAACCGAAAGCACGTCTCCTGTTTCAACACCACTTGGCACGTTGATAGTAATGGTTTCAGATGCCTTTACTCTAGACTGACCTGCACATACCCTACAAGGGTTTGAAACAGTAGTTCCAGTTCCACTACATTTTGAACATACCTTTTCTTCTTGAATTTGGCCAAATATAGAGTTTCTGATTTGATAAGTTCTACCGTGCCCTTGGCAAGCCGAACAGGTTGTTGGTTCAGATTTGTCAAAACTACCAGTTCCAGCGCATTCTGAACATTTTTTTAAGCGCTGTATTTTGATTTTAATTTGAGTACCGAGTGCTGCTTCTTCAAAACTTAGCCGATGGGTTGTGTGAATGTCAGAGCCTGCAGAACTAGTTGACTGGCGGCTAGAACCACCTCCGGTAAAGGATTGAAAAAAATCTTTAATGTCGCCAAAAAAGTCAGAAAACCCGCTGGTAAAACCCTGAAAACCAGAAAAGTCTTGGCCAGAAAACCCTGACATTGGGTCTTCTGTGCCGTATTTATCGTAGTTTTGTCGTTTACTTTGGTCAGAAAGCACCTGATAGGCTTCTTGAACTTCTTTAAACTTAGTCTCAGCGTCCTTTTCTTTAGAAATATCTGGGTGATATTTCTTGGCTAAAGTGCGGTAGGCTTTTTTTATTTCTTCGTCACTAGCGGTTTTAGAAACTCCTAAAATCTCGTAGTAATCGCGTTTAGCAGCCATTAGTTCTTGTCGCTAAAAGTAGCTTCCTTTACGTCTTCTGCTGAGTTTTTGTCGTCTGAAGGTTTTGCTTGATCTGCAGATTGTGCGCCTTGTTTAGCCTGATATGCCTTCATGGCAATTCCTTGTGCTAGTTTTTCAAAGGCTTCTTTCTTTTCTTTTATAACTGCATAGTTTTCAGTTTTAAGCACGTCTTCAAGGTCTTTTTTAGCAGTCTCTATTTCTGCTTTTTCTTTTTCGTCAACTTTTTCGCCAAGGTCTTTAATGGCTTTCTCGGTTTGGTAAATCATTGAGTCTGATTCGTTTTTAAGGTCAATTAGCTCTTTTCGTTTACGGTCTGCTTCTTCGTTTTCTTTAGCCTCATTAACCATGCGCTCAATTTCTGATTCAGAAAGTCCAGAGCCGCCAGTAATGGTAATTGCCTGTTCCTTGTTTGTGCCAAGGTCTTTGGCTTTAACTGAAACTATACCATTGGCGTCAATATCAAAGGTAACTTCAATTTGCGGAACGCCGCGTGGTGCTGGTGGAATTCCGTCTAGGGCAAAACTACCAAGTGATTTGTTGTCGTGAACTAGTTTGCGTTCACCTTGAAGTACATGGATAAGCACACCAGGTTGGTTGTCTTGAGCAGTTGAGAAAACTTTTGATTTAGAAGTTGGAATAGTGGTATTTCTTTCAATGATTTTTTCAAATAGACCACCTAGGGTTTCAATTCCTAAAGAAAGCGGAGTTACGTCTAGCAGTAGCACGTCTTTAACATCACCCGCAAGCACACCACCTTGAATAGCGGCACCCATTGCTACAACTTCATCTGGGTTAACTGACTTGTTTGGTTCTTTGCCAAGTTCTTTTTTAACCATTTCTTGAACTGCAGGAATACGAGTAGACCCACCTACAAGCAGTACTTGATTAATGTCGGCGCTAGTCATTTTAGCGTCTTGAAGTGCGCGTTGTACAGGTAGTTTAGCACGTTCTACTAAGTCTGCTGTCAACTCATCAAACTTAGCGCGAGTCAAAGTTTCTTCTAAGTGTACAGGTCCAGCTTGACCCATAGAAATAAAAGGTAGTGAAATTTGAGTTTGAATTAAACCAGATAAGTCTTTTTTGGCTTTTTCAGCAGCGTCTTTTAGGCGTTGCAGTGCAGAGCGATCGCGAGATAAGTCAACTGCAGTTTCTCGTCTGAACTTTTCAATTAAATAGTCAACAATTTTTTGGTCAAAGTCATCGCCACCTAATTTGTTGTCACCGGCTGTTGAAACTACTTCAAATGTGCCGTCGGCAAGGTGTAGGATAGATACGTCAAAAG
Source organism: uncultured Acholeplasmataceae bacterium (assembly GCA_963544405.1). Classification (GTDB taxonomy): domain Bacteria; phylum Bacillota_I; class Bacilli_A; order Acholeplasmatales; family Acholeplasmataceae; genus CALISC01. The sequence goes on along the minus strand of CAUUEZ010000001.1, from coordinate 17,206 downwards.
TACCTCCTCCTAAGTCAAATACCAAGACTGTGTGTTCTTTGTCTTGTTTGTCAAAACCATACGCCAAAGCTGCAGCAGTTGGTTCATTGATAATTCGGCGCACGTTTAAACCAGCGATTTTACCGGCGTCTTTAGTTGCTTGTCTTTGTGCGTCGTTAAAGTAAGCAGGTACAGTGATAACCGCTTCAGTGACTTCTGCGCCAAGGTAAGCCTCTGCTGTCTTTTTTAAAGACTGCAGGATCATTGCAGAAATTTCTTCTGGTTTGTATTCACCCTTGATAGTTTTGGTTTTAAAGTTAGTTTCACCCATATGTCTCTTAATTGAAGTGACTGTATCAGGGTTTGTCATTGCCATTCTTTTGGCAGCCTCTCCGACAATAATTTCAATATTGCCACCGTTGTTTTTGAATGCCACTACGGAAGGGGTAGTTCTGCCACCTTCTGCGTTTTGAATAACTTTTGCTTCACCTGCTTCCATTACAGAAACACATGAGTTAGTTGTACCTAAATCGATACCAATAATTTTATTTGTTTTTGCCATAATTAGTTTCCTCCTTTTGAAACTTCGACCAAGGCAGGTCTAAGTAAACGGTCTTTATATGTGTAGCCGTTTTGAATAATTTTAGTAATTGTGTTTTCAGGTTGTGCAGACTCAACTTTCTCAAGTGCAGAGTGCACCATTGGGTCGTAGTCATCGCCAATGCTTGGCGTGATTTTAGAGATTCCTTCAGATTCAAGTAGTGAAAATATTTGGTCTGAAAGCATTTTGAAGCCAACTAAGAAATTTTTAAGTAGTTCGTTTTCAGTCGGCATTTCAGCAACTGTCCTTAGTTGGTCAAGTGGCTGAATAAGTTTGTCAATTAAATCCATATTGGCGTATTTAAAGACAGTTTCTTGTTCAGTTTTGATGCGTTTTTTGTAATTTTCAAATTCAGCGGCAATTCTTAGCATCTTTGAATTTGCCTCTGTCAACTCAGCCTCAAGTTCTTTAATGCGAAAAGATTTTTTGTACTTAGTTTTGAAATCTTTTGAGTTTTCCGCGCTTGTTTGACTGTATTCCGGGTTTTCAGGAATATCCTTTTCTTCTTTATTCATCCGTCACCTCCTTTTTAAAAAGATCTAGCAATTTAATTTCAATGTATTTAAGTAAAGGAATAATTGTGTTATAGTCAACGGTATCTGGCGCCATTAAGGCCAGGCAAGAAAGTGAGTTTCCAGTGCGGTAAGGAAGGGTAAAGAGTACTGCTGGGTATTTTTGAATAAACTCAATTTCTTTAGTAAAGCGAATAGCCAGACCTGTGTCTTCGTTAATTAGATTTTTTAAGTTTTTTACAGAAAGCAGGGATTTAAAGGCATGCATTTCTGAGCTAGATTGAAAAAATAGATTATCTTGGAAATTTTCAAAGCCGATTAGCGTGTATTTATCACTGTGGAGATTAACTATTTCTTTTCTTAAAACTTTAATTAAAAACCGAATAAACTTGGTTTTTGGGTCATCTGCTAAAACTGGTTGTAGTTGAAAGGCAAGTAGATCGATAACTTCAGTTAGTTCTTTGTTTACCAGGGTTGAAGTCAGGGCATTTAGCCAATCAGTTAGCACACTTAACTTAAAGTATTTAGGGATGTCGATTTTATAGTTGCTAACTCGCCCATTTTCTAAAACTATTAAGAGTACTGCTTGCAGTTCATTTAGAGCAATTAGTTGGATTGATTTGACTTTTTGTGAAATCGTGTAGCTTTCGTAGGAAACTATGCAAGAGTTTTTAACAGAAGAAAGCAAGGAAGTTAAAGCCTCAACTACACCGGATTTTGAAAAAATTGCTTTATCGGCGATTTTATCTACTACGGGAAACAAGTTTTCGCATTCTTTTGAAGGAGTAAGTAAGTTTTCAATGTAGTAGCGAAGAGCCTTAGTACTCGGCACTCGGCCAGATGATGTGTGGGTTTTTTCAAGGAAGTTTAGGTTTTCTAAGTTACACATGTCTGCTCTAATCGTGGCGGGTGCGTATTTTTTAAGATAAGGAATTTCTTCAGATAAGTATTTAGAGCCTTGGGGGCGGCCAGTTTTGATGTATTCAGAAACCAGGGCTTTTAAGACTAATTTTTCTCTACCTGTTAGCATTTTTTAATACCTCCTTTTTGGTTCGTATGTATTGTAGCATATTTAATTTAGCACTGTCAATAGTAAAGTGCTATTTTTTAATATTTTTTTAAAATTGTATTTTGCATAATAAAAAAACGGCTTTATATAGCCGTTTTTTATTTAGCACTTAATAAAAAAGAGCGCTAAAATGTTATTATATTTTTAAGTTACTCGCACGCAAGCACTATGCCGATACATTTGAATGAATGTACATTATTGTTGTTTATATTTGTGGCTACCCGCCAATAATCAAAATATTGATGATCATCCCATAATTTATAGAATGAGCTAAGCATAGTTTTAGAAAAATCAATATCGTCTATTTATTATCTTGTGTTTGCTTGCCAATAACAACTTCTTCAACTTTAAAATAAGCCTTGACTCTAGGGTCATGCGTAATTATTAAAGTTGATGTACGGTAAGTATTCACATAGTTAGCAACTGCATTGCAAATTGTAAAACACAGTTCATCGTCAAGTCCAGAAGTAGGTTCGTCTAAAAGTAGAAATTTAGGTTCTTTGGCTAATGCTAAAAGCAAACCTAGTCTTTGCTGCTCACCGTGTGAAAGAGTAAAAGGGTGTTGTTCTAACTTATCGTTTAGACCGAATTCAAAAATTAGTTTGTTAACTAAAGCTTGGTTTTTAACTTTAGTAAGTTCCTTTACCACTTTGTTTTCAGAAAACATATAGCGAACATCGTGTGGTAGATAACTGACGTATTTTTTAATTTTTTTTAGGTTTTTGTATTTGTGTTTATTTAAATAAACTTCAATTTTGCCAGGCTTGCCAATTTTTAAATTACCAAGTAGTAAATTAAAAACTGTGGTTTTACCACTTCCATTTTCCCCAGTTATTAGTTTAAGTTCGCCTTTGTTTAAGTTAAGTTCTTTAAGTAAAAAAATAAAGTAAGAACCTAAATTAACGGATAAGTTTTTAACACTTAGCGCAATGTCATTTGAAGGATTATTTAAGACAAGTGGTTTAATTTTTGAGAAACACGAAAAATCAAACTTTTTTAGTTCTCCGTTTTTTAACACAAAGTTGTTTGCAGTTAAGTATCTAAGTAAACAACTACGGTGTTCAAAAATAATTATAGTTTTGCCTGCTTTTTTTAAATGGTTTAATTTTGTGAAAAACTCAAGGACTTTTGTTCTGTCTAAATTAGCCAAAGGTTCGTCGTAAATATAGATTTGTTTATCAGTATCTAAGTTAGCGTAAATCTCTAAAATCTGCTTTTCACCTGCAGACAGAGTAAAAACATCTGGGTTTTTTAAGTTAAAATGGTTTGTAAAACTTTCAAAACTTTCTTGAGTTTTTGTGGCCGAAAGTCCTTTGTTTAATAAAGGAAAAGAGTACTCATATATAGTTTTTGGAAAGAAAAACTGATCTTGTGGATTTTGCATAACTGCAGAAACCACTTTAAAGTAGTTATCTGTGCTAATCGCTTGAATGTCAGTGTGGTTTAAAGTAATTTCACCTTTTTGCGCAAATTCATGAGTTTTTCCGATATTTTTTAAAATTGCGTTTAACATGGTTGTTTTGCCAGAACCAGAGTGGCCAAATATACAGTAAATTTCGCCTGGCAAAAAATCAATGTTGATGTCTTTTAAAATTACTCTGTTGTTTTCTTTTAAAGTAAGCGTATAATTTTTAAAAGACAAAAGCATACAAGGCTACTCCTGTAAAACTTGCAAAACTAACAAAAATAAAAGATAAGTTTTTAACTAAAGACTTAAAGTATGTTGGCAATACTAGTTGTCTTGATTTACTTAAATTAAAGTTTTTCAAGGTTGCTGCCAAAGTCAACATTTCAGTAATCTCAAAGGCTCTGACTAAAACTGGCACAACTTGACCTCTAAACTTTTGGTAAAGTGTTTTTTTAGTGTTGCCAACATATCTCTTGACTTGCATGTTGTGTCTAAACTCATGCATAAAAACTGGCAAGAAAGTAAACATCACGCAAATACCTAAAATAAATTTACGAGAGACTTTTAATTTAATTAAAAGTTCAGTTAAATAACTAAGGTCAAGACCGCTCATTAAAATGTATGCCAAAAATGCTGCAAAAAAACGCACAAATACAGAATATGTTTGCTCTGCGCTTTTAGTCTGCAGCCAAAATATCGCCAAAACTATCGTGGTAAACACCAAAAAACTTGGTAATTTTGTGGCCAAAGCATCTGCAAATCCAAAGGCCGTTAGAATTATCAAACTTACTAAAATAAAAAAAGTTTTAGCCTTGGTTTCGGCTAAAACCAAGCCAAGGCTAAAAATTAAAATAGAGTTTAAAAGTAAAACGAATGGATTTAGTTTACTCAACGAAGTCATTGAGTTTAAGTAATTTGTGGTTTTTAAACTCTTTAGCGATTATAAATCCAAGTCCCGCGCCAATAATTGCTAAAACTACAGTAAAAGAAATTATTAAACTGATGTTTAAAGTACTGCCAACAATAATGGTGTTATTAGCCTTTCCAGAAATTAAGCGCATGTAGAACCATTGCGCAGGAGTTTGCAGTGGTACAAACAAAGCGCTGGCCAATAGTTTAGGGGCGATTTTGCGGTAGTTTTTAAAAATAATTAAACAAATTATTTCTAAAATCAACGCAGGGATTATAAATGAAAACAGCATTACTGGGCGAAAAGCCAAAGGAATGCCAAGCATTAAACTAAGCAAAAGAAGAGTACCAGGTTTTCGGACTTTGTAAAGCACGATGTAGATTAAAAAGCCATAAGGAAAAGCAAAGCCAATTGCCTTGGCTCCAAAAATTTTAACTGCGTGTAAAGGAAAAAGCAGACCACCGATTGCGAGCATAATAGCGGCAGAGATACCAATAAAAATAAAGTCTGCTAATGTGAAACCAAGAAAACCCTCGGCTTTTGGCAAAAGAGTATAGAAACTTCTGCCTGGTTTTCCAAAATTGTTGTTTTTTTCCATAATATTACCTCTATGTTTATATTTTAATTTAATTTAATTATTTTGTCACAAATTAAAAAAGGCCTTGGTTTGTGAGTAATGATTAAAAAAGCGTGGTTTTGTTTTAAGTTAGCAACAATACTTAAAACATTTTCTTCGTTTTCAGGATCTAAAAATCTAGTTGGTTCGTCCAATACTATTAACCGAGAGTTTTTCAAAATTGCTCTGCAAAGCCCTATTCTAAACTTCTCACCGGTTGAAATATTCAGGTGTTCAGGGGTGAGTTCAAGGTCTAGATTTTGGCTGTGGTTTTTAAAAAAATCACCCAGCCCTGTTTGCTCAATTGCCTGAATTATTTCCTTATCTTGAATACTTGCATTTCCTAAAGTAAAGTTATACCTAAGGGTGTCTTTAAAAATGTGTTCGTCTTGAAATAAAACGGAGACATTTTGATTAAGAGACTTGGTGTTAATAGTGCTGATTTCATGTCTATTGTTGAAAACAATTTCGCCACTAACTGGTTTAACCAGCCCAGAAATTAACTTAACTAGCGTTGATTTTCCAACACCAGAGCGGCCCGATACGCCAAAGATTTCACCTACTTTAATTTCAAAAGATAAATCTTTGATTACTAGTTGTTCTGGTTTATAGCCAAAATTTACTGACTTGAAACAAACGCTTTCAAATGTAATGTCGGTTTGTCCCGCTATTTGGTTTTCTTTCCGCATTACATAAACTTTTTTTACTCTATTATCTGCAGACTGAACTAAGGCGTATTGTTCAAATAAAGTAGATAAACTAAAGATTAAAAATAAGGTTAAGTAAAATAAAATAGGAGCAAAATAACTGGCAAACTCAACTTTAAATAAATATTTAGCAAAATAAGTAAGAATTACTGCGAGTAAAGTTGTAAAAGTAGTAACAAAAGTCATTTTGCCTTCAATTAACAAGTTAAGAAATACATTTTTTTGATTTAACTTAGTAGAATGTTCTTTAATTTCAGCACTTGCTTTTTTAGTTTGGCCAAACATATAGATGCTTCTAAGGGCCGAAGTTTTTACAAATATTACTTTAGTTAAAGTTTTAAATAAAGACTTGGTTTGCGTAAACTTACTTTGACTTAACTTAAAGAACATAAAGTAAAGCAGTAAAATTAGTAAATGCGTTGAAAAAATTATTAAAACTAAAAGCGGTGAAATAAAGCAAGCAGTGGCTAAAACAAATACTTCTAAAATAACTGAAATAAAGAAAGGCGAGATAGTGTGAGCAAAAAACAACTCAAGAGTTTCAATGTCTTTGGTCAAGACTGTCAAAAAATCACTCTTGTAAGTCTCGGTAAGTAAATCCAGGCTTGTATTTTTAAGTTCTTTAAATAAAACTAGCCGGTAGTTTTCCAAAATACGAAAAGCCACTAGGTGGTTAAAGTATTGCTCTAAAAACCGAAAAAATGGTCTAAGTAGTCCAACTACTGGCACTAATACGCCTAAAACTACTAAGGTAGTAAAAGAAAGTGTACTGTATTTAAATAAAATAAATAAGGGAAGTGAGGAAATTAAAAGTACACTTAATTGAGAAAGTACACCAAAAACAACAGCTGTGGTCATTGCCAGTAAATTGTTTTTTAGAAAAACTCGCTTATGCATTTTGCTTAACCTCTTTTTTTTCAAAATCTAAAACTAAAGAGTTTTCAACTTCAGCGGTTGTGCGGTGCGAAATTAAGATAACTATTGCTGATTTGGCTTTGTTTTTAAGCATACATAAAGCCTTAGCTTCATTTTCTTTATCTAGGTTAGCAGTAATTTCGTCAAGTATATAGACATCTTTTTCAATTAAGGAAATTAACGCTAAATAAAGTCTTTGTTTTTCGCCACCAGATAAATTAGCCTCGCCTGCGTTAACTAAGTAGTCAAGGTTTGCACTAAGTTCAGGTAAATCAAACTCAGTTAAGGCATTTTTAATCAAGGTGGAATCAAAAACTCCATGGTTTTTAAAAAACTCCAAAATACTTTCGCCGTATATCGGCTGTTCAGCCGAAATATACATTAGTTTTTGATAAAAATCAGCATCTTTAATTTGCGCGATATTTGTTTGGTTTAAATAAATCTCACCTGCTTGTGGTTTTTGGATTTTGGCAGCAAGTTCAGCAAAAGTTGTTTTACCACAACCAGACTTTCCTTTAATTAAATAGAAGTTAGGTTTTACAAACTTATATGAAAACTCAGTTAAGACTTTTGCGCTGTCGTGCGCAAAACTTACTTTGTTAAACTCAAGTGTATTAACTGGTTCTAAAAACTCTCTATATTTAACTTCGCTTAATTTATTTGTCTGCATATAAACTTGGTTTAAGTTTTCGTATGCTGAAACTCCAGCCATCGCAGCGTGGAAAGCCGAGCCAAGTTGGCGGAGTGGCACAAAAAACGCGGGAGCTGTTAAACATAAAAATAAGGTTTTTGAGTTAAGTAGTTCATATTTATAGAAGTAAATTCCTTGTTTTCTTAAAAATAGCGGTAAAATTATTTCTAAAAATAGTACCAATGCAGCTGAAAAATAAGTAACAAAGTCCATAATAAACAAAGACTTTAACTGCATTTTTAAAACTTTCATAGTCTGAACTTTAAAGTCTTTTGCGTTTTGTTTTAACTTAGTCTCGGCAATGTCTTCACAATTCGCAAGTCTAAGTTCACGCAAACCTCTTAAATTATCTGTGTATTTTTCGCCAAGATTTAAATACACTTGCCAATTTTTCTTAAAAGTTTTGCGGGCTTTTCGGTGGCTAAGAGCCATGGCAACTGGAATTAAGGGAATAAAAAACAAAAAAATTCCGCCAGCAACATAATTACCGTTGAAAAAATAAAACCAAGACAATAAAAAAATAGAGAAAAACGCTACCGCGAAAGAAGGCACAAACTTAGTGAAGTATATCTCTAAGTGGTCAACTCCTTCTGTTAAAAGTTGAGTGTATTTAGTAGGGTTTTCTGCAATTTTTGGATTTTTAAAATCAACAATCCTGGCAAAAAAATCCAGTCTAATCCTGGTTTTCACAGCACTTGCTGTAGTTTGTACAAAAAAAGTCGTAGCCATTTGAATTAAGGCAAAAGTAGACATAGCGGTGTACAAAGCAACCAGACTAAAAGTATCTAGTCCGTTTTGCTTTAAAAATAGTTTAGAAAGCAGATACAACGAGATAGTCAACGCAAGAAATCCAAGTGACTTAAAAATAGATATGATAACTAAATTAAGTTTTTCTGCTTTAGTTAAAATTGAAAAAAGTTTAGTTTTAATCATAGACACTCTTTCTTTTAATTACTTTTTTAAAAAAATAAAAAAGACTTATTTTAAAACAATCTCCACCGCTTGATTTAAAACCGTCTTTTTTAAAAAAATAAGTCTTTTAGTATTTAAATTAAAAATTATTTTTATTTTAAAAAATTAACTCAAAAATACAACTTAGGCCAAAGTCCCCATTGGGTCCCATGGTTTTAACACAGTAGGTTCGGCTTCAAGGGCTTTTAGTTCAGCGTCAGATAAGTATTTCTTGTTAATCAAAACTTGATAAGTATAGCGGTCGAACCAAGAATCTGTACATAGATAGTAACCTTTTGAACCAACTTTGTCGCCCCAAGAGTTTTCAATTTTCCACTTGTTTGGCTTTCCTTCTACTAAGTTGACACCAGTTAAAAGCATAGCGTGGTTCATCGCAGAAGCGCGATAGTCAAGTTGAGTTTCTTTATCTAAAGTTACGTTAATGTCAAAAATTTGTTCAAAGTCAAATAAACGATCGTCCCAAACCCCGTGTGTGCGGTCACCAAACAGCGAAACGTCTGAACCAAACCAAACCGGTTCTTTGTCTTTAAGTTGAGAGATAGTTACTTCTTTTAGACGTTCAATTGGTAAGTTTAAGTGAACAACTTTTTTACCTTCTACAACATTTCCAAGGTAAGAGATAGTGTAAGTTTTTAAAAAAGGTTTGTCTTTAGTTGGTGAGTTGATAACAGAGACATATTGGTTTAAGTCAAGAGCAACAAACTTGTCATAAAATTTTTGTGGAGTTAGATTTTGAACTAGGTGATATTTTTTGTTTTTGTCTGTATATTCAAAGTTGAACTTTTGTGGTGGCATTCCGAAGTTTGTAACTAAGAAGTTATAAAGTTCTTGAGTTGCGACTTCACGGATTTTTTGAATGTCTGTATCCTTGCCTTCGCTGTGCGCACGGCGTACGTCTGCAGCAAACTTACGCAGGCGAACATTAATGATTTCGTTCATCAAACCAGTGTTTGAACTAGAAGTAGTCTCTGGCATTGCAGATTTTGGCACAAGTCCATATTTTTCAATTAGGTTTTGCAGCATTGCCCATTGGCCACCGTCTTGGATACCTTGGTTTAGTAAAAACTGAAGTGTGCGGTCATCAACTTCTGAGTCTAGAAAATCTAGAACTGACTCAAAAAAGAAGTTGATTTTTTCAAGTTTATCGTAAAAAGCGATGTAGTTTTGTGAAAACTCAAATTCGGTTAATTTAAGGTTTTTCGCAGTAATTTCGCGAAGAAAGTTTAGACCTGAAAAAATCCAGCAACGACCTGAGCGCATTTGATTGGCAACAGGTAAAGTCTCAATGTTTACAGAGAAGTTAAACTGAGTGTTTTGCTCTTCTTCAAGTATGTAGGCAACATCTTGTAGATTTCCTTTAGTTAAAGCACGACGAAGCACAGTTTTGCTGTTGTCTGCTTTAATTGATTTTTCTAATTTAGATAAATATTCTTTTTCTAACATTTTTTTCCTCCATGAATACTTTAATTTTAACAAATCGCGCCAGTTTTTTCCACGCTTTTAACTCATAAAAATCGCTTAATTTCTGTGTTTTTTTGGCAGTATTTCTTATTTGTTTTAAAAAGTAAAGCAGTGTGTTAAAATTAAAGACGTAGAAAGCAGCAGCAGTTTGTAAAAAACGCAACGCTCTCGCCTGATTGCATCTTAGTGATAGGCAAAAAGTTACTAATAAATTTATTAAAATATTTTGTAATTTTTTTAAAAGAGTGCTCGCTTTGCACTCTTTTTTTAATTTATGCTTTCCAGAAAGGAGTAAATTTATCAATAATTTTTATCGCAACCAAAGAGTTAGAGTTCAAAAACCTGTTGAGTATGTCAATGAGTTTGTGCCAGACAGAACTATTTTGCTAATCTCTGAAACTGGCCAAAACTTAGGTGTAATGAGTAAAAAAGATGCTTTGAAAAAAGCAGTTGAGGCTGAACTTGACTTAGTTTTAGTTTCAGATGTCAAGGCTGAAAAATTAGTTTGTAAAATCATGAACTACTCAAAATACAAATACGACAAACTAAAACGGGAAAAAGAACAGAAAAAAAATCAAACTATCATTGAAATTAAAGAAATTAGACTATCGCCTGTTATTGACGTTAACGACATTAACACCAAGTTAAAACACGCCAGACGCTTCTTTAAAGCAGGCAATAAAGTCAAAATTTCAATGCGTTTCCGCGGTAGAATGATTCAGCGAATTGAACTCGGCATGGAAGTAATGCAAAAGTTCATTCAAGAATTGGGCGAAGAATGCGTGGTTGAGGCTCAACCAAAAATGGATAAACGCAGTTTAATTGCAACAATCGCCCCGGCAAAAAAAGAAAATAAATAAAGGAGTTTAAATTATGCCAAAACAAAAAAACCACTCTGGTCTTAAAAAAAGAGTAAAAATTTCTAAAACAGGAAAAATCTTAAGAGGTTGTGCATTCCGCAGTCACTTATCTGCACACAAAACTCACAAACAAACAGTTCATTTGAGAAAAGGTGCACAAGTTTCTAAATCAGACGAAAGAAGAATTAAACAACTTGTGGCAGGACTTCGTTAGTTTTTAAAAACTAACTTACTTGTAAACAAATTATCAATTATTATTTAAGGAGAATACAAACATGGCAAGAGTTAAAAATTCAAAAACTACCAAAGCACGCCGCAATAAAGTATTAAAACTAGCAAAAGGCTACTTTGGTTCAAAACACGCACTATACAAAACAGCACACGAACAAGTGATGCGTTCACTTCGCTATCAATTTAGAGACCGTAAACAAAGAAAAAGAGAATTCCGTAAACTTTGGATTACTAGAATCAACGCAGCGTGCGCTCTTAATGATTTAAAATACTCAAAATTCATCCATGGTCTTGAACTTGCTAAAATTGAAATTAACAGAAAAGTTTTAGCAGAACTTGCAAACTCAGACCAAAAAGCGTTTAGCGAACTTTGCGATAAGGCTAAAAAAGCGTTAGCGAAATAACTGTAGATGCTAAAAGAAACAAAAGCTACAGAAAAAACTGTAAAAAAAGTCAAAGAATCTGCTAAAAAAGCAACCAAGACTGCAAAAAAAGAAGTTGTAAAAGTTGCTAAAAAAAGTGAGCCTAAAAAAATGGCTAAGAAAACTAAAGCAGCAACTGATTTAAAAAAATCGGCTAAAGTTACAAAGGCGACAAAAAAGGAAGTTGTTAAAGCTGCTAAAAAAAATGAGCCTAAAAAAATGGCTAAAGCGACTAAAACGAACACAGATTCTTTGAAAAAAATTGACAACGTCTATAAAAGAATAGTTAAAAAAATCGGCGACGAGCAAACTATTTCTTTAGAGGAGTTAAATAAGATTAACACTTCTGCAGATGGACTAGATACCATCATTGAACGCCTGAAAAACGAAGGCTATGAAGTGACTGGTCTGGTTGACGAGACTGAAATAGACGTAGAAGAACTTAAAGATGCAGAAGACTTAGAAAACGAAATCAATCGTTCTAATCTTTTTAAAAATACTGGCACAAACATACCCTCAACTGACTTAATTAGTCTATACTACGCCGATGTTACTAAAATTAAACTACTAACTTTTGACGAAGAACAAGAGTTGGCTATTCAAATGGAAGACGGAAAAGCTGCGACTGAACAAATTAACGAAATGCTTGCTAATGGAGTTGACCAGTACGACCCTAAAATCCTGGATTTAAGAAAAGTTGAATACAAGGGTATGAAAGCAAAACATAGTTTAATTGACGCTAACTACCGTCTAGTTATTTCAATTGCCAAAAAATACGACCGCGGGCACATGTCTTTCTTAGACCTATGTCAAGAAGGTTCAATGGGACTGGCTCGAGCGGCCGATAAGTTTGACTATAAAAAAGGCTATAAGTTTTCAACTTACGCTACTTGGTGGATTCGCCAAGCAATTGCCAGAGCCATTGCAGATCAGGGAAAAACTATTCGTATTCCTGTTCATATGAACGAAACGATTTCGAAAATCACTAAAACCCAGTCTCAACTAACTCAAGAACTTGGTAGAACTCCGACAGATGAAGAGATTTGTGCGCGTATGCCTGGTTTAACTGAAGAGAAGTTAAATCATGTCAGACGCATCGCTAAAGACCCTGTATCCTTAGAGCAGCCAGTTGGTGAAGAGGAAGACTCAATTTTGGCTGACTTTATTTCAGATCCAAACGCAATTACTCCAGAAGAGTATGACAACAAACAACTGCTTTTAGATGTTTTAAACGAGGTTTTGCAAGGTTTGACTGACCGTGAAGAGCGTGTGCTTAGACTAAGATTCGGACTATACGACGGACAAACTAGGACTTTAGAAGAAGTTGGCAATATTTTTTCAGTGACTCGTGAACGTATTCGCCAAATTGAAAACAAGGCCTTAAAGAAACTAAAACAAAACAAAAATGCCGATAAAATTCGTAAATACTACGAACTAAACAGGAAGTGATAGGATGCGAGTACTAACAGGTAAATTTAAAGGACAAACTTTAAAACGTGTTTTTTCAGATGAAACTAGAGAAACTTCAGAAATCTTAAAACAAGCAGTTTTTAACTCGCTTTTTGACTTAGAAGATAAAGTTTTTCTAGATTTATTTGCAGGTTGCGGACAAATCGGCATCGAGGCACTTTCTCGCGGCGCTAAACTAGTTTACTTTAACGACCGTTTTTTAAAGTCTGAACAAACTGTGCAGGAAAACTTAGCGCTATGCAAGGCAGACAAAAACACTTATGAAGTTAAACGTCTAGATTATCTTGATTACCTTGGACACATTTCTACCAAAGGAGTGTTTTTTGACTATATCTTTTTAGATCCACCCTTTAACACCAACTACTACAAAAATATCTTGCATACTGTAAAAGACATACTTAAACCGAGTGGTAAGGTTGCAATTGAGTGTAAGGCTGATTTTGAAGATTTTTCAGTTGCTGGCTACACGCTAGAGAAATCCACAGTTTACTCAAATAAAAAACTACTAATTTTCCAAAAGGAAAACTAGGGGTATACCTTTTAAAAAGGAGTTTAAAAATATGTATAATTTAGTTATCATGGCAGCAACCGCTCCGCTTTGGGTAGCGATTGTTGCGCCAATTGTTCTGTTTATTGTTGGTGTGTTTTTCGGCTTTTATTTAGCGCGTTTCTACGTTAAACGCTATCTGGCTAAAAACCCGCCAATCAACGAAGCCGCGATTCGCGCAATGGGTCGTCAAATGGGTCGTACTTTTTCTGAAAAACAAGTTAAACAAATTGTCGCTCAGATGAACGCTGCTAACCAAGGTGAAGCAAAAAAATAAGTCACAATAACCAAAAATAAAAAAGGTCTGGTAAATAACCAGACCTTTTTAAATTGCTTAAAAAGTAATGGACTTAGAAGCGCAAAAATTGTTCTGCGTCTAAAACAAAAACCACAGCGCCACCAACTTCTACTGAAACCGGAATTGAAGAAAAGCCACCAAACTCATTTAAAATAGTGCTTGGCACATCTTTTCTGCGTTTTTTGGAGTTATCGTCAATAATGTCTAGAACTTGCGGGACTAACTCATCATTGACACCAATTAAAAATGTCGCGTTTTTAGAACGAAGAAAGCCACCAGTAGTTACTAGTCTAGTAGTTTGAAACTTATTTTGGTTTAAAGCGCGTTGAACTTTATTTGCGTCGTCGTTAGTAATGATTGCAACAATTAGTTTCATAAATTAAATCTCTTTTTAAAATAAACAGAAAAATTAGTATTTTTGTCTGCGAATTTTGCCATCTAGTTTATGAATTACTAAACTACCACCGTTTTTCTCAATTAAGGCCTCTGCATAAGCAACTGCTTCTTTTTGAGTTTCAAAGAACTTAATAGTTTTATCTGAACCTTCTTTTCTGACTCTCCACATTTTGTAGTTTTCAGTCTTAGGTTCTTTGTTTTGAGATACGTGATAGATTGTTGTATTTTCTGCCATATTTTCCTCGCTTTGCTTACTTAAATTATAGCAGTAAACCATTTTATTTTGTCGCGATATTTTATTTAAATTTTTTAAGTTTGCCGAAAAAATTAAAAAATTTTATTTTAATTGTGTTTTTATATATCAAAAGTTGTAAAATATAGGTGTATGCAAGACAAAGAAATTTTTATGTTGCTCTCTGATGCCAACAAACTGATTAAAAATGTAGTTCATGTAAATCAGTCTACTGAATACATTTCGCTTTTATTTAAGCAAAATGTTAAGAAGGCAAAATTTTTCGTGCCATCTTCTATTCAAAACAATATCTTTGAAATTTCGCAACTTTACGGCACTAATATTACGCGTTCCCGTTATGACAAACTTTTTAATGGTGTCATTAAACCTGTAAACTCAACTGAGTCTGCTCTGCTTAACTACGCTAAGTTAATTAAAACAGTGTTTTTAAATTACAAAGATATCACTATTGACATCAGTACAATTGAGTTTTTTTACAACAAAATCAGCGAAGGCTTAAAAACTAATAGTTTGCTAAAGGCTTACCGCAAGACTAGATTTACAAATTACTTTAATATATCTAGTAAAAAAGGCGACCGTTATGAAGGCGTAAAGGCTAATGAAATTAAAAACAAATTAAGAGAAATTTGCGCGGAGTACAACGCAGAGTTAGCAGCTAACCCTGACTTAAAATTATTTATCATTCCGCGTTTTATTGCCCAGTTTATCTATGTTTCTCCGTTTGTGCGTTTCAACTACATCATTGCGATTTTACTGATCCACACCTGCTTGTTAAAAGAAGGCTACGCGATTTCTAGAGTTGGTAAGCTAGATGAGTTTTTAAACCGCAATAAAACTAAATTAGAGACAACTTTGATAGATGTTCAAAAAAAATTAAACAATGGTAACGACTCAACTATTGACTTTATTAAGTTCTTTACCGAAATTTTGGCCAAAACTTACGCCGACTTTAGAGTGCAAATCTCGGCAATTGAAGCAGGTAAAAAAGCAGTTGATGTTGTCAGAAAACAAATTAAAGATAAGTTCAAAGTTTTCGCCAAGCGAGAAATTATGAAAGAGTGTCCTTACTTTTCTAAAATCACGATTGAGCGAACTTTGGCGAAGTTAGTTAAAGAAAACTTTATCGTAATTCGCAAACAAGGCAAAAGCACTAGGTATTTAGTTAGCTAAACTAGTGTGTAGTTGTTGAAGGTTTTGCTTAAAACTAAATAAAAAAGCGGAATTGCAGTCTTGAATAGACTTGTAATTCCGCTTTTATTTTATTGTTGAACTAAAAGCGATAAACATTTAATCTTTATCGCTTTTTTAATGAGTTCGTTTTATTTTAGGTTAATTGTGTTGTTCTAGAATTTAGAACAAACCGATTGATTAGTCTAAAATTAAACATATTTGAAACAAATGGTTTATTTTTAAGACACAACAATAGACAAAAGTTGATTGAAAAATTACAAAAAGTAAATAAAAATTATCTAATGCAAACTACAACACCAAACACATTATGCATGTAATGGTCTTCTTCAATGTTTCCAGCACCGTTAACAGAGTATGCTTGATTAGCCCTATAAGAGGTGCCGAGCCACCATTTTGAAGTGCTAGAAAATCTATAATGTGGTAATTGAATGTCCCTTTTAAGAAATGAAAGGAAATCAATGTTGCGGTAGTATCTAGCATCTGTGTTTGTGTATTGTAATAAAACCGCTTTTGCATAATCTGTAGGCTCTTTTTGCGTTTTTTTGTATAACCCATTTTGTATAGCCTGAAAGACAGAAAAGTCATTGTTGCCATCTCTGGAAGGCATGTAGGTTGGTTCTCCAATAACTTTGCCGATATCGTCAACCATTGCTTTTAAAATACTGTGTTTTGGTTCGTTAGGTATTGTGTAATCGCCGTAATAAACGTTAAATGGAGAATAGTCAATAATGCGTTTAGTAAACCAAGTGTTTTTAAAAGGAATTTTAATAAATTCAACGTCTTCAAATTTATAGTACTGACCGTTATATTTTTCGTATTTATTGCCGGCAGTGTCTTCATAGTATTCACGGTTGAAGTATTTAGTGTAGTCTTTTTTAAATACTTTAAATTTAAGTTCCCTCTGAGAGGTTTCAATATGCCTTATTCCAACAGGGTTATCTACTTTAGTTTGTGGATATTTTCCTATTTTCCTACTAGGTTCATCGACATAAACTGTTATTTTGTGGTTTTTTTCAATCTTTAAATTCTTAATTTCTTCTTTGGTTTTTACATCTCCATCTAATTCAATTCTACTAATTTCAAGACCTTCTTTTTGGAAGTTTATCTCATCGATTTCGCCGTGTTCGGCGCCATGTAAAAATGTTTTGTCAGCGATACCTGTGGTGGTTCCCTTAACTTCGTATTGAACAGTGTAGGTTTTTCGGTTAATAATAATGGTTACTTTGTTTTGGGTTTCATCTGCATTTACCGTTAAATTTTCTGTGCTGTATTGTGGGTTTTGATACACAGTACTATTAGGATTTAAATAAGTAACTGCATGAATTGAACCAATTTTTCCGCTCTTAATCTCAGTACTTTCTGTGTAACTACCGTCTGTTTTTTGAGTTTTGATTGTGTAAGTTATGTTTCTGTTTTGAAAGTCTGTTTTTGCGTATATTTGCATAAAATTTCCACTAGCAATAAATTCACTTTGTGTTGCACCAGTTGCCGATAAAGCCCAGCCGATAAACTTGTGTGTATCTTTTAATTCATATTCAGGTAAAGAAATACTTCTAGTTTTTTTGACTTTAATGGTGTTAGCTGATTTGAAGCGCTTAATAACGTCGGTTTCCTTAAATTCAACAGTAGTTTCTCTTAATTTATAATACTGGCGGACAACAGTATTGTTATTACCGGTAGTAAGTGGAGCTGTTAAT